>JBDROF010000045.1:0-3476 GCA_043810345.1 Bacteroidota bacterium
GAACCCGACTTATTGAACGTTGATCTTTTATCAATGACCGCCCGTGTTGAATCAATCAACGTCCCACATCATCATTTGAATGACTATCGCTTGAAAACCCTCCTTCCTTTAAAACTCCAGAAGTGTTATTAAGATGGAAAGAAGGAATTCAACAGAGATCCTCCTCAAATCCAAAAACGCCCTCGCCAGCCTCACCGTGGCCTCCGGTGAAAAATGAATCGGCGAACTTTCAAACCGGAAACTGAAGGAGATCTTCAGGCTGGTGTAACCCCTAACAATCCCTCTCATTCTAAATTCTAAATTCTACATTCTGCATTCTGCATTCTGCATTCCTACATTCCTACATTCCTGCATCCCTGCATATCACACTGAACCCCAAACCGGGCTAAATCTTTGTCGGCGAAGTTTTTTACGTTATCGTCCTTGTATCTGTATAGTTTTGGATTTTTTAAGTTGGATATGATCGAAGTAGATAAAATAACAGAAATTGTGAACCGGAATACAGGGAGTCACTTTATAGTCCGGTTTTTCCAGATCTGAGGGTTTCTGCTATTGTGGAAAATAGCAATAACGTATATATCCCTTTTAGAAATAACAAAGAAGATGGAGAAGGGAAATTTGATAAAGTTTGCCTTGTGAATGTTTTGAAGAACTTCAGGAAAATGATCGGGATTTTTCAGAATTCTTATTGCATGAGTATCAATTTCATGAAGGAATTTATCTCCTAAGCCGGACTGCTGTGCCTCATACCAGATATACGATTCTTTGATATCCGCCTCTGCACCGGACGTGTAAATGACTTTGCCGGCAGTCACGATTTTTTTAGCTCTTTTTTCAGTTCGTTCCAGTCTTTCCCGGTCGGGTTTTCCTGGAATTCTCTATATCTCTTTTTGAGAAGTTGTTCGGTCTGAGGATAAATTTCGTGGGGTTCTTCAACTATTTCAATGAAATCATAATCCTCTTCGAGTGCCTTCAGCATGTTGATAATGCTTTTTGCCTTCTTGCCCTTGTCATGAATATGTATCGTATAGGTCACTCTCATTAAGTTATTGAACAAAAGTACGAAAAATTTTACTATAATGGAAAAAAAGGTGTGGTTATCTGACCCGACATTCCTGCATTCTACATTCTGCATTCCCGCATTGACATTTATCAACCCCCTCTTTGACATTTATCAAAATCACGGACTTAGTTGACAGTCAATCAGCCAATTAATATTAGTATATCTATAGACATAAATATATCTTTGACTGGTCAAAAAGAATATTTTTATCTTTGCGCCTGTTTGTTAATCGATTAACGATATGAGCGCTGAAAGTCTGATTCTCTTCTTCATCGTGGGAGCCTTTCTTGTTGGTGTAGCGATCCTTTTCTCGAGCTACATCCCCCCCACCTCTACCAATCCTCAAAAAGCCGAAGCCTACGAATGCGGGATCCCCACCGAGGGACTGACGTGGCTTCAGTTCAACGTGGGGTATTACCTCTTTGCGATCATCTTCCTGATCTTCGACGTGGAAACGGTCTTCATCTTCCCCTGGGCGGTGGTGATGAAAGAAGCAGGCATCACTGGCTTCATTGAGATCGTCATCTTTTTCTTTATTTTAGGTTTGGGCCTGTTGTACGCCTGGAAGAAAGGAGCATTGAAATGGGAGTAAAGATCAAGAGCATGAAGTATGCCGATTTTCAGGACAACGAAACCCTTGAGTTGTTCGGGAAAACCGGAGGAAATGTACTGCTTACCACCATCGATGATGTCATCGACTGGGGACGTTCCAACTCCATCTGGCCACTGACGTTTGCTACCAGCTGTTGCGGGATCGAGATGATGGCTACAGGAGCTTCACGACACGATTTTGCCCGGTTCGGCATTGAGGTCTACCGCGCTTCTCCCCGTCAGGCTGATGTGATCGTGGTAGCCGGAACCATCGTCAACAAAATGGCCCCTGTTCTGAAGCGTCTCTACGACCAGATGTCGGAACCAAAGTATGTGATCGCCATGGGGGCCTGCGCCGTTTCCGGAGGCCCCTTCTTTTATAACACCTATCACGTGATCCGTGGCGTTGACCATGTCATCCCGGTCGATGTCTACATCCCCGGCTGCCCGCCACGACCCGAAGCCCTGCTATACGGGGTCATGCAGCTTCAACGGAAAATCAAGCTGGAGACCATCTCGAAAAAAGTAAGTAAGACGTAAGAGGTAAGACGAAAGAAGTAAGAGGAACAAGGAATGAATCCGCAGAAAAAACATACGACTTCAAATTTCGCTATTTCGCTATTTCGCTATTTCGCTATTTCGCTATTTCACTATTTCGCTATTTCGCTATTTCGCTACCTCGCTACCTCGCTATTTCACCATTGCCGCGTCGCTACCTGCTTCGCTTCGCTCGCAGTTTCAGCTCCTCGCAATGACATGTTTCACATTTCACCATTTTCATCATGGACAGTGAAAAATTAAAAGAGAAAATCCTCACCCTGGTTCCGGAGGCTCAACCGGAGGAGAACAAGCAGTTCCCTGCCTTTCTTATTCCAGCGGATAAACTGAAAACCCTGGCCACCCATTTGAAAGAGGAGAAAGAGCTCGATTTCGACTTTCTCTTCTGCCTGAGTGGGGTCGACTGGGGAACAGAGCTGGGGGTGGTGTATCACCTGACCTCCACTACCCATAACCACTCTCTGGAGCTGAAAGTCAAAACGGATAACCGGGAAACCCCGGCATTTGATACCGTTGCGGACCTGTGGAAAACTGCCGAGTTTTTTGAACGGGAGGTGTGGGATCTCTTTGGAATCCGTTTCACGGGCCATCCGGATATGCGACGGATCTTCCTGGAAGAGGATTGGGCAGGGTATCCCATGCGCAAGGATTATACAGACGAAGTGAACATCGTAGAACTGTAACTATGAAAGAGATCATTAACCTGCCCGTACAAAGCATCCAGGAGGAGGAGTACCATATTAATATGGGCCCTCAGCACCCCTCTACCCACGGAGTGTTACGGCTGGTGGTCACCCTGCAGGGGGAGATCGTAAAGAAGGTTCAGCCCCATTGCGGATACATTCATCGCGGCATTGAGAAGATGTGTGAGAAGGATACCTATCAGCAGATCATCCACCTCACCGACCGGATGGATTACCTCTCGGCACACATCAACAACCACGCCGTTTGCCTGCTGGTTGAAGGAGCCCTGGAAGTAGAAGTTCCCGAGCGGGTCAAATACATCCGTACCATCCTGGATGAGTTGAACCGGATCGCTTCCCACCAGCTCTGGTGGTGCAGTTTCGGGATGGACCTGGGCGGACTCACCTGCTTTTTCTACGGACTCCGCGACCGGGAACACATCCTCGACATCTTCGAAGAGTCGTTTGGCTCCCGTTTACTACATAGTTACTATACTCCCGGAGGGTTTATGCAGGACAACCATCCCAATTTACAGAAACGGACCAAAGAGTTTATAAAATAATTACGGAAGAAGATTAAA
>JBDROF010000046.1:0-36635 GCA_043810345.1 Bacteroidota bacterium
ATCGGTATGAGCTTCATCAACGATAATGAGGTCGTCAAAGAATTGTCCTTTCCCTTTCGCTACCGGTTGTCCTTTTGCCCAGTGACCATGGCAACCGGCTATACCAAGATGCTGGGGGTGCATCCCCTGAACCAGTTTTACTGGACCTTTGATCTTTCTGCCTAAACTATTCTCAACCCATATCATATCACCGTCTTTAAGCCTTTTCTTTTTACCTGTTTCTTCATTAATCTGTATCAGATAAACAAAGGGATCATTAACAGATATCTCATCAAGCCAGGGATTACACTGGGTGGAGGATTGTGTATGAAATGAAGGCCGCCAGGAGAATCCCCAAAGATCATATTCGGGATTGGTCTCGGTATGTGAAGGGCATGGATTCCATTGTGCCAGCGGTTCAAAGAATGACATATCGAACATATCGGGTCTGCCGAAATCGGTAGTCACTTTACGGAGTTTTTTCCCTGCATCAATGAAGTATTCAAAATAAATAGGCACTCTTACAGGAACGAACCATCTCCAGTAAGTTTCTTCGACTTTTGCTTTCCATTTAACGAGTCCGGTTTTCTTTACTTCCTCAAGCCCTTTATCATCCCCTAACCTGTCTTTTAACACCCTGTCGCAGATATCATACCATGTATAGTCGCCTTTAGGATCGAGTTTGTACTTTTCCTCCATTTCCCCCCCGTAGCGGATCGGAATCAGATTATTAATGGCTTCGTAATATTTATCCTGAATTCCGAGTCTCTTTGAAATTTCAAGCATAATTTCATTGAAATCCCTGCGTTCATGTAAAGGTTCAACTACGGGTTGTCGTATTTGCCACACCCAGTGGTCCATCCCGGTGGGATGGCAGAATGTTGACGGAAAAGTAACGCAAGGAGTATATCTTTCAAGGAAGCAGGTATCGGGAAGCACTATATCGGCAACCGCTTCGGTAAATTCGTTATGAATTATGTTAAAAGAAAAGATGAACTCAAATTTCTTGAGGAAATTTTCAGTAACCTGTTCGGCATTACCCATGGTCATTACAGAATTTGAACCGAAGTTTATCATAATCGAAGGTTCATAATCTATCTTGAATTGTTTTCTGTACTTTTCCCAATCGGGTGACATAATCGTAAAAGCATTATACACCGAACAGGGGAACATATCATGCAGGTCAAGCCTTGTGGGCGGTTTAGGTTCAGAAAGAGGATAGGGTTTATGGTCATATACCCAGCCTTTAACAACCATAAGGCCGTCATCGCATGGATAGGGAACCGTATTTGGCTTGCCTGTAGCGGGATACCCAAAACTGACCGGAGGTCCGTGTCCCATGGCACCACCCGGAACATCACATGCGCCAATGATATGATTCATTAAGTCTATGGACAAGCAAGTCCAGCCGGAATTAACATGTCCCTGGCTTCCTCTGAAGAATATTGCGGCGGATGGCCGGAGAGGAAGGGTCTTGCCATCTATAACGATGGTGCTGCCTATCCGGGCATTTTCGACAAATTCTTTTGCCACGCGGCGTAATGTTGAAACAGGTACCGAAGTTATTTTTGATACTTTTTCAAGAGGATATTCCTTTTTTACATGTTCTCTGAACAACTGGAAAGACGGAACGCATGTTGTACCATGAACGTCAAATTCTCCGAGAAGAGCGAAATCTTTAATGGATCCGTCATCAAACGTTTTGGCTTTATTGTCTACCGTATCCCAAATCAGTGGTTTATTGGTTTGGGCATCCCTCATATAATGTCCATCGGGTTGTATGAGGTAGGCTGCATTTGTTTTTAGTTTCAGGTATTCCGCATCCCAGGTATTGAGTTCATTCAGTATCACGTTGATCATGCCAAGGGCGGCCGCTCCGTCGGTTCCAACAATGCAGGGAACCCATTCATGAGCTTTGGATGCCTGGGTTGAGAGAAAGGGGTCAAAAACAACAGCTTTCATTCCTCTCGCCCTTGCATCAGCGACAAACTGGGCAGTTTGAAGAGCTGCATGTCCGGCGCCATGACCTTTGGAACAGCCGAAATAAATCGTATAGTTGTTGTAATTCCAGTCGGGAATAATTGACCAGGAGGCATGCATGATACCGTTCATAAAATGAGCGCCGTTACCACACCAGAGACCTCCCCCGGAAACCCAGTAGTTCTTGAATCCGAAGGCTTTCATAAAAGCGGGTACCGCGAAACGGATTTCGCTGGTTTGCACGGTGGTAGCCTGCCAGTAAACCCCGCGCGGGTCTTTGTCATAAACAGCTTTAAGCTTGGCTACGATAGTATCCATAGCTTCTTCCCAAGAGATCCGTTCCCATTTTGGGTCCACGTTGATTCCTTTTTCAGGATTTGTCCGCTTTACAGGATAGTTTATCCGGTGGGGGTCATACAGCGTCATCAATTGAGCGGATCCTTTGGCGCAAATTCTCCCGCTTCCGGCCGGGGTTTCAGGATTTCCCTCGATCCCCACAATCACACCGTCAACGCGGTGTACCCTGATGCCACATTGCCCGTAACATCCACCACAGGAAGTATTAATCCATATATCTTCTGTCATGTTTTCGGATTTTATTTTTGTATTCATATATTTTTATAACCTTAAATCGCAGGGTATGCTTGCAAAAGTAACTAATTAAAATCTATATATAGAACTGGCTAGGTCAAAACTGTCTGGACTTTTGAATTGCTTCCAGCACCCTCTGCGGCGTAATTGGAAGCTCAAATACCCGTGTCCCGATGGCATCAGCTACCGCGTTGGCGATGGCACCCAGGACAGGAAGGGTAGCCCCTTCGCCTACCTCTTTTGCGCCATACGGGCCATGGGATTCATAGCTGTCGACAATCGTAGAATGGATCTCAGGCATGTCGGCAGAGGTGGCTATCAAGTAGTTATGCAGATCGGGATTGATCATCTTTCCCTTTGTATCAAATACCTCATTCTCGAAAAGCACCTCGCTCATTCCCATCAGGACTGCCCCTTCGGCCTGGCCCTCCACCAGCATCGGATTCACCGCAGTACCGCAGTCATGGGCATCCCAGAAGTTGAGCACCTTTACCTTCCCCGTCTCCATGTCTACCTCTACCTCGCACACAGTGGCTGAAAATGAGTAGGCGGGAGAGGTTCCTACTGCAGCGCCCTTGTATTTTCCTCCCAGCCCTTCCGGCGGTGAGTAATGCCCTTTCCCGAGAAGCGGTCCTTTTTTGGAGAAATGCGCAAAACCGGCCTCTTCCCAGGGAATGAAGGCGGAGGGATCCTCTTTGAGATAGATCCTGTTCTCCTTCGCTTCCAGCTTCTCTGCTTCTACATGCATGATTTCCGCCGCTTGAGCAATGACCTGTTTCTTAATCTCTTCTCCTGCCATTTTAGATGCATTGCCCCCCATGAGCGTAACACGGCTTGAATAGGCCCCGAAACCGATGGGAGTAAGGTCGCTGTCGGCCGAAACCACGCTGATCCGGTCGAAACTGATCCCCATGGCTTCGCAGGCAGCCATCGCCAGTACGGTATCCGATCCCTGGCCGATGTCGGCATCCCCGATGAAGAGTATAGCCCTCGTACCATCTTCCACCACCTTGATGGTAGCGCTGGAATGGGGAAATTTGGAGCGGTAAATGGGATATCCGGCGCCGGAAACAAACCCTCCGCAACCGATCCCAATGCCACGGCCCCGGAGAAGTTTTCCTTTTTTCTGATCCCAACCTGACTTTTTTCTCACCTCCTGAATACAGGCTGTAAATTCGCAGGAGTGGATATCCAGATCGTTGCAGGTATGATACTCTGGGGTCATGGCATTCTTCAGGCGAATATCGATCGAGTCCATGCCGATGTCATCGGCGATCATGGTAAGGAGTGATTCGAAAGCAAATCGCGGGTGGGGACAACCATGTCCGCGGAAAGCGCCGCAAGGCGGCAGGTTGGTATTAACCCGGAATCCGTCGTACTTGTAGTTCGGAAATTTGTACAAGGTAGTCAGCATGGAACCGGCATAATAGGTGGAGACGATGCCGAAACTGGAATAGGCTCCTCCCTCGAGTACCGCTTTCTGTTTAACGGCAGTGATGGTACCGTCTTTTTTCACCCCGATCTTCAGATCAATATATTGCTTGTGGCGACCCCGGCCGAACAGGTACATCTCCTCGCGGCTGAAACGCATCTTGACGGGGCACCCGGCAATCCTGGAGAGGAAAATTGATACCACCTCGATGGTGTTGGTTGCCGCTTTGGCGCCGAATCCGCCTCCGCAGTATGTCATGATCACCCGGATATCGCCCAGGGGGAGGCCCAGGATGTGCGACAGCTGGTGATGTACATAATGGACCACCTGCGTGGAGGTATGAAGGGTCACCCGGCCATGACGGTCCCATTCGGCGATGGCACAGTGTGGCTCCATCGGGTTCTGGTAGGTCCTGTTGCCAACGAACCGTTGCTCCCGGATGTGGTCGGCCTCCGCAAACCCCTTTTCGATATCCCCGAAATGGTGATCGACATGGGTGTTGATGTTGTTGTCGTATTTGTCGTCAAACAAACGCGGGGCACCCTCTTTCATGGCCTCCATGGGATCGAACACAGCCGGGAGTTCTTCGTATTCTACCTTGAGCAGGTCAAGCGCCTTGTAACAGGTTCCTTCGTCGATGGCGGCAACGGCTGCCACCACATCGCCCACAAACCGGACTTTATCTTTGGCCAGGATCGTTTCATCATAACGTGGGGGGGATGTTCCCCATCTCACATCAGGCACATCGGCACCGGTAAGTACCACCTTGACTCCAGGGAGTGCTTTCGCTTTACTGGTATCTATCGAAATGATCCGTCCATGCGGAACGGTACTGAGGAGAAGCTTTCCGTAGATCATATTCGGCAGGGTGATGTCATCTGTGTAGATCGCCCTTCCCGTAGCTTTGTCAGGAGCGTCGATCTTGGGGAGGCGCTTCCCTACCACAGAAAGATCTATCGCTGACCTCTGCGGCATGAATTCCAATACCGGAGGGGGTACCCCATTGAGGTAATCCCTGGCCGTTTCAATGGCTTCGATGATCTTTGTATACCCGGTACAGCGGCATAAATTGCCGCTTAACTCGTGCTGGATCTCCAATTTCGTCGGAGTGGGGTTCTTATTCAGGATGCTTTTCGTCCGCATGATCATTCCCGGGGTACAGTAACCACACTGGATGGCACCTTTCTCCACAAATGCACGCTGAATGGGGTGCAACTCTCTGCCTTTCGCCAGCCCCTCAATCGTCTCTACGTTCTTTCCGGCAGCTTCCACGGCCAGGACCAGGCAGGAATTCACCGCTTTCCCGTCCAGGATGACTGTACATGCCCCGCAATCTCCCAGTTCACAGCCCTTCTTCGTGCCCGTAAGGTTCAACTCGTCCCGAAGCAAATCGAGCAGAGTGGTGGTCGCTCTCATCGCTACTTCGTATTCATCCCCGTTGACGTTTATTTTTATCAGTTGTTTCATGCTCAGTATTTAAAATCAGTCCACAGTCTTCAGTCCACAGTCTTCAGTCCTCAGTCCTCAGTCCTCAGTCCTCAGTCCTCAGTCCACAGTCTTCAGTCCTCAGTCTTCAGTCCTCAGTCCTCAGTCTGCAATTTAAATTCCTTCATTCCTGCATTTCTTCATTCCTGCATTCCTTTATTCCTGCATTTCAATTACCCTCCGTATTGCCCTCTTCGTCAGTACCTTCAGCACATCCTTCCGAAATTGTGCTCCTCCCCTGATGTCATCAATGGGGATAGAGTCTCTTACAGCGGCATTCCCTGCTTCTTCCAGCACGGGGGATCCTTCTGTCAACTCCCGAACCTTCTTCCCTTTCAGGGTCTCCACCGCCTGGTTACTGATTTTAGGTGTGGGTGCCACAGCGCCGATGACGACACAAGCATCCACAATAGTTTTATTGAGGATAGTCACGGATGCGGCTACCGAAACCACGGAAATGGAACCTGCTTCGCGCAAGCCGAATTTCTCGTAACAGGCACCTGTTCCGGATCCGGGTTTCGGAACAATGATCCTGGTTACAAGGTTCCCCTTTTCGAGGATTGTTTTTTTGTTGAAAGTGAAAAAGTCCCTAAGGGGGATGATCCTTACGTTTTCAGCGCAGGCGATCTCCACCGACGCATTCATCGCCAGTAGTACAGGCGCTGTGTCGCAGCAGGAGGCAGCAGTGCAGAGATTCCCCCCGATGGTGCCCATATTCCTGACCTGGTCGGAACCGATCTTCGAGGTCGCCTCCACCAGTGCCGGAGCGATCTTCATTACCAGCGGTGAAGCGATGACATCACTATGCGTTGCACAGGACCCGATAAAGAGATGGTGATCATCTTCGGTGATGCGTTTCAGCTCCGGGATCTTAGCCAGCGAGACGATATCCTCATGATTACGGAGACCTTTTTTCATTTCAACCAGCAGGTCGGTTCCTCCTGCCATCGCGGCGGCGTTGACCTTCTGCCTGAGAAGCACTACGGCATCCTGAACGGTGACTGGCTGGTGAAAACTAAAGTCGGGTAAATACATCTCCTATGTTTTTATTTTATTCTTTTCCTGGACCAGTTTTGCCACGATGCTGATCGCGATCTCGTCAGCGGTAATGGCATGAATATCAACACCTATAGGCATGTCTACCCGGTTGAGCTCTTCTTCCGTGGCAATTCCTTCCGACATCAGGTTCTTCTTCATGGTTGCCACCTTGTTCTTGCTGCCGATCATCCCGAGATAGCCGTGGGGCTTACGAATGCAGAAGGCGAGTATTTCGTTGTCGGTAGGATGATCCGTTGTGGCGATGACAATGAAGGTGTTGTTGTCGTAAGGCAGGGAAGGTAGTACTTTCGGATAGTCACCGATCACGGTACGATAGCCGGTGAAAGCCCATTCGCTGAAGATCTCTTCCCGGCTGTCGATGACAGTGATCTCGAAATCAAGATCCAACGCATGTTTTACGACTGCTTTCCCGACATGGCCTCCTCCAAACATAAAGAGTTTTTTTAATGACATAAGTGGTTCAATATAAATTTCCATGGATCCGCCGCAGCACATTTCATGCTGGGCTTTCAGGTCATGGACGATAAGTTCAGGTGTGTGTGTTTGAATGACCCGGATCGCGTCATCGATGGTGGATTTTTCCAGGGGGCCTCCACCTATTGTTCCGAAAATCCTGCCATTTTCCCACACGATCATCTTGGCTCCCGCTTTCAGGGGAGAAGATCCGCGTGTGGCAACCACGATACATAAAGCGGCTACCTGGCCGGTATTCAGGATTTCAAGGATTTTATGGTAGATCAATTCCATTGTGGGTCACTTAAAAAACCTGTCATATTCCTCCGCGCTGTTGATGTTGATCAGCACCCGGTCATCCGGCATCTCAACCGGGGTACATGCTATAGTACCAAGCACCTCTTTCAGGTTTGCGGAATCATCCGGCCAGTTGCCTATGCGGTCGATGATTTCTCGGTTCAGTAACACCGGATGCCCCCCTTTTTTCTTGTAAACGGGCGATATATAACTCCGGTCGTTCCGTTGCGCATACAGGCGATCCAGTATCCGGGCATCGATGAATGGATTGTCGACATTCTGTATGAAGCAAAAGGAAGATGTTCGTATGGCTCCAAGTCCCAGTTTTACCGAATAGAACCGTTCAAGCTCCAGATGATCGTTGATCACCATCTTTACAGTGGAAGGAACCTTCACTGTTTGTTTTATCAGCCGATACGCTTCCTGGTTGGTCACCACCACAATTTCGCTACATCCCCAGCCGGAGTAAGTTGAAAGTATCTTTTCGATGAACATGGTGTTGTCATCGTAAGGAAGGAATGCTTTCAGCTCCTTCATCCGCTCCGAACTGCCTGCTGCCAGTACGATTACTCCAACATGTTCAGGTTTCACTTGAGTCATTCTCTATGTGTTCAATGGCTTTAATTAAAATGTCAGCAAATTTTTTGGTTTTTGCAGCAAATTTCAAGGCTTCAACCGGGAACAGGTTGCTATGCTTCAACCAGAATGCAATAGCCGAAATAACCGCACCTTTTTTACCGGAAATTCTGCGGAAGTCGGCTTTTAACGATGGTTCGCTCCTGCCGGGAATATCCAGGCCTTCATCCATAACCAGTATTGTATCTTTTCCGATCCGGTTTTTAATTTTGTCCAGGCCATCCTGCGTGACAATGATGGCAACATCAGGTTTTTCAATG
This sequence comes from Bacteroidota bacterium, assembly GCA_043810345.1. Taxonomy (GTDB): domain Bacteria; phylum Bacteroidota; class Bacteroidia; order Bacteroidales; family FEN-979; genus QYOJ01. The sequence continues at coordinate 8,173 of JBDROF010000046.1, forward strand.
CCGGTGTAATAAATCTCGTCGCGTGAAAATACGATTTCGGCAACGGAAAATCCTGTCCCGACGGTAATGGGATATTCGCCTTTTTTTGTAGTGTTCAGACCGGAAGCAATTCCTGCAAATGCCAGTAAATCGGCTGCCACCTGAACACCCCCACCGGCAGAACCGGCGATTACAATCTGGACCCGTTGCTTTAGACTTGATTCAAAACGATGTTCAATTTGCGTCAAATCTTTAAAAAGTGAAGGTGAATTTTTAATATGCAGTTGATATTGATCTTTTTGATTTTCTAACGTCCTCTCATTACAGGGCAGGTTAATTATATCTTTTATCTTCTTATAGGCGTAGGAGGGACACAATCCCCATATTTCCAACAATGAAAACCCTTTGGTTCCAAATACCTCAGTCAGTTTCTGGTTAAGGCTGCCTTGTGCAACAACCCTGGAACTGTAAGATGCACCTGCTTTATGGGCTAATTCACATATATCATAAGGAGGTATATTACTCTCTTCCGGCATTTTTTCAGTCTTAAACTCGCAGGTTGAAAGTCCGCTTATTTGCCCGCCGGTCATACCATAAACCATGTTGTTATGGACGATTAGTGAGAGGTTCACATTCAGCCGGGCCGCTTCCATCAAATGCTGCAAACCTATCGTAACTCCTCCATCTCCCTGTATCGCGATTACCTTTTTACCAGGATTATTTACCCCGATGGCAACTCCCATCGCGAGCGCAGTAACCCTTCCATGAAGCCCATGAATGGTATGACAGGTTAAAAGAGGGTCAATTAAACCGCAACACCCGATATCACTTACCACAATAACATCCAACGGATTGATTCCTCTATCCTGAAGTGATCCTACGATGCTCTCAATGACCATTTGGTAGCTGCATCCGGGGCAGTAAGGCATCTTTTTTTCTGTTCTTAAACCTGCTGACATAGAGATACCTCATGTATTATTTCCTGCGGGCTGATCATATCACCAATCTTATTCACTCCACGTATCTTCTCAGTTCTATACTGACCGTAAATTATTTCCCGTAATAACCCTGAAGCGTTTTCCTCAACAAAAATTATATGATTAAACTGATTAAGAATCCCAAGTATTTCAGGAGGTACGGGTAACAAGGTTTTCATGGTTAAATTTGAAATCTTCCCACCCTCTGATCGTATTGTTTTTACCGCATCAAACGTGGCAAGTGCAGAAATACCATAAGAGACGATAAGTGTGTCAGAATTTTTCTGGTTGTCAAATTGAAATTCGGAATATTCTGCTATTCTTTTTTCGATTTTGTCCCTTAAGCGCAAGGTATTGGCAAGAGCCTCAGGAGTGTTTTTTTTAATAAATCCTTCCGGATCATGTGTAGATGAATTAATACGAACCTGATGCGTATCATTACCTAAAGGTAAAAATGGAGGCACCATGTTTTCATCAGCAGCATAGGGTTTGTATGTTGAGCTGTTTTGGTAATGGTTTTTTACAACTGGGTGTATAGGAGCAAACTTAGCTTCATCAAAACCAATGTTCGTCATGACCATTTCTTTTGAAGTCAGCAGCACCACGGGTGTGCGTAGTTCAACCGCAAGCTGAAGGCTCTTAGAGGCAAGGTGCCAGCAATCCTCAAGGTTTGATGGACAGAGTACAGGTAGGGGATAACCCCCTGAGATAACGCCCCTCAATAACAACAAATCTCCCTGTGCTCCTGTCGTAGCTGAGCCTGTACTAGGCCCCATCCGTTGCACAAGAATAATCACCATTGGCATTTCCATCATGTATGCCATGTTGATGGATTCAAGCATCAAAGCAAACCCTGGAAATGAAGTGGCGGTAACCGGTAATGTTCCGGATGCTGCAAACCCGGCTGCCATCTGAAGGGAGGTGATTTCATCAGATGCCGGAATAAACATAGGAAATCGTTGTCTGCCGTAAGCATAAAGTAAGTTAGCGGGGGTGATAGGATATCCGATAAAAACTTCGGCTCCCGTTCGTACCAGAGACTCTATGATTACCCTTGAACCGTCAATTAAAACCATAGCAGGGTTAGGTTGATTCGTTTAGAAAAAAGCTGATTCACCGGTGATGCCCATGGCCCCCAGTATCTGTCTCGATACGCGGGCAATATTCAACGCCATTTCCACATTATTTTTCTTTGCCATAGATATTTGGGCCGGGGTGGCCCTGTTGTCATTGCGCAGGATTCCCAGTCGCCAGGTGATCAACTGAGCCTTGGTGATCTCGGTCAGCATCTCGGCCAGCTTTTTTTGTGTCAGCTGGAAAGCAGCAATAGGCTTATTAAACTGGATGCGCTCTTTGGAATATTGCAACGCTGTATCGTAGCAATCCATCGCTGCCCCGGTCTCCCGGGTCAGCCGTTCATCGTTGCATCCATCTGCAAAAGCGTTCCTCTTCTGGAGGTTATAGAGAGCAACCGCTTGATTCAATGATTTAGGACGGTGATAATTAAAATTTGAAATATACATCTTTAGATTTGCAACTGGGCGATTTCTCTTTCGCGTTAATGGTTTGATCTGCTTTTTATTTTATCTGTTACTAATTAATTTGAGAACCGGAAATTAAAATGATCGTACTTGAAATGATACTAAATACAAAAATAAATCCTGAAACAAAGTAATAAAGGACAGGCTTTTTTGTTTGCAGTAAAAAAGTTCTTCGGGTTAATTTTATAGCTATCCAATAACCCAAGGGAAGACAAATTGCTCCTAAAAGTCCAGTTGCCGGCCCATGAAATGGGAAAAGCAGTTCTAAGGGAGTTTGAATGATCAGAGGCGGGGTTTGTGTAACATAAAATGCAGTATAGACAAATGCAATTACACTCAAAAATCCAACAACCGCACCTATTAGTATGCGAGACAATATATTTTTTTCTAATTTATTTACAAGCAAACCCACAAACACAGCATATACAATCGAAACCGTGATAGCTGCGAGAGCTGGATTCAATACCGGTTGATAAATTGTATGACCGTCAACAACGGGCAACGAAAGCAGTGCGAAATCTAACAGTTTAAATAAAGCCGCTATCACTCCAATTCCAATCATCATCAAAGGCTTCCTGTATTTTACCATGGCGATGGTCATAAGAGGAAAACCATATATCACTACTGTCATTGGGCACATGCATAGTTTTCTGATGTGGCACATTGGCGAAATATAAATCACTGTAAGTGCATCAAGCAAGCCCCAGATAGAACCAATAACAAGGATACCGACCAGGATATTCCCAGTACTTTTGCGGCCGGTGTTCAATGAATTTTCTGTAGCTGTCATTTTATTTCATCTTTAATTTTTTTTGAATAAGCAAATTGATTCTATTCCATTGAGCCGTTTATATTTTTTAACTCCCTGGGTAATACTTTTCACTAAAAGATCTTTATCATACACCCTTACCCCTGCCAGAATGTCGGCTCCGAAATCGAACAGCACCGGTGATAATGGTGTTGAAGGGCCAAGCACAATATTTACACCCTTGCTTCCCAGTTCCAATAACCGCTGAAGAGTGTGGTTTATAAGTGCTGTGGCTGTTATTACATTGATATCTGATTCAGGAACGACTTCCTCACATGCTGTCATTGGAAGTTCATCACCTGTTGGTTCTATTTCCAATATATAGGTCTTTCCGGCTATTTTAGTTATCTCGTCGTTAAAAGGAAATCTCCCGATAATAGAGACTGTCCTTCCCCGTACGTTTTCTTTTATGTAGTCTTTGATGTTTCCCGTTGTACCCGTTGGCTCGATAAGAGAATTCAATGCAGCTACTCCGATAGATGCTTCAAGAGGTTCCCATGAGAATATACGTTCAGCTAACTGATAGGCAGAGAAAGATGATAATTCACCGGAATTTTCAATTTCAACTTTATTTCCGGTCTTATATGTATGACTCATTCCAACATATCTTGACCCGACGGCACTCCAAAAAAGCCCAATCCATACACCAGTGACAGGTGCATCATTGTTCCTGATTCCTGACAGTAGTTCCTTTTCCAATTGCATGTTTTTTTATTTTGCTAACTGATAATAGGGTTCACCGGCACAAGCCATGCATAAAGAACCCTCATCAGTGAAAACATCCTTACCATCCATAACTTTTTCTTTGCATCGTGAACAAATTACCGTTCTTTGTGGTTTTCCCGGCATCTCCCAGGGGGGAATATTAACTGATACCCTTTGTACACTCACTATATCATCAGAATCGGCTTCCAATATAGTCGTATATTGTTTCTCCCTTTCGTGCTTTTCTATGTTTATTTCACCGATCATCTCATTGACATTTCCGCTCACCCAAACCCTGTATGCATCACCAGTCCTGGTATTAATAAATGTCGCTGCCATCTTTCCGTAATTCACAAGTTTCAGGCTCCGTCTTCCCAATCTTGTTCCTGTGATTATCTGGATGGTATCGGCTATGCACCTGTCATTCTCAACATAGACTATTATCTCCCCGGGATCGGTTGTCCCTATGACTTCCAGACCCCGTTCTGCCAGATGGACTCCAAGCACTTGTCCCAAACATAAATGGCCATGAAAACTGACTGCCCTGTTCAGATTATCTTTTCGCCTTTCAATGATCGTATTATCGGTTCCCATTAAAAATAGATTTCACACCACGGCTTCAAGTCTTTCTTTAAGATTCTTTGTAAACTCCTCCTCCACCTGTTTAGCTTTAGCTTGTATAATCCTGTTTCCGAACATGGCCAGCTTACCTATTATGTTAGCATCACACGTGTAAGATATCTCTACTTCTCCGTTATTTACCTCTTTAAAATCAATCGTTGTTTTTTTTGTAAACCGACCGGCCTTCCCAATATCTTCACCTTCCCCTTTCATTTCTATATGATAGGGAGGGTCTAATTTTGTAAGAGATATGATAAACTTGAACCTGACTTTGATGGGTCCCACTTTTTGTTTAACAAGACAATCATACGTTTTCTCGTCAAGGCGGTCTATCTTTTCTGCTCCGGGTACACAAGCGCGTAAAGTTTCCGCCTCCAAAAGCGAATCCCAGAGTTTTTCAATAGGAGCTTTTACTGAAAATTTACCTTCTAATAACATAATTGCTTCGGTAAAATTAAAATCAGACTTTCTCCGCTTCTTTTTCAAGCAGATCTGCCAGGGTCTTATACCCTTTGTTTCCTGGTTCCATGGTTTGAATGAGCAGGAGTTCAATAAAATTGTAACCTTTTGAATTGACCCAGTCTTTATGGGACTGGTCTCCGGTTCCAAAAATATGTCTGGCAAGATTTAATGTATCAGGCCAGATCTTACCGCAAGACGGACATTTGTAAGCCATATTTAGACCCTCATTTGTTGTTACTATTTACTCTTTTGTATTTTATAAGTAAGCAGGAGGCAGGAGCAGGAGGCAGTTAGTTCTTCGGTAAAAACTTTCCCGGATTATTTGCCATACTCCCAAGCATTCTGCCAACTTCTTCATATTCTTTGTATAATCTCTCATGAGTTTCTTTTGTAATATAATTGCAATCTTTTGAAAAATCGATCCATATTTGTGTTTCAGTGCATTCTCCATCCGCATCTGTCATTTTACTTGAAAAATGTTTGGAGTATTTACGCTTTCTGTATCCCTCTCCGATATTTACACATACCGACCTTGAGGATCTTCTGATCTGGTCCGTCAAAGAATACGTTTCTTCTTTAGGAAATGATTTTGTGATTTCAAAAATTTCCCTTGCCAACTTGTATGCAAGTTGAAACACTTTCAAATCTTTGTATCCTTGTTCCATATTATTTTCTTGACTACCTCCTGCCACTGCCTCCTGCCACTGCCTCCTGCCTACTACTTGAATAGTAACCATTTCCTATTTTCCCTTCCTGGTTTCTCTGAGTGCATGGAGGATTTTTTCGGGGGTAAAAGGAAGTTCTTTAATACTCAATCCGGTTGCGTGATAGATCGCATTCCCGAGCGCTCCAGCCGTCGGATTTGTCAGCCCTTCTCCTGCTTCTTTCGCGCCAAAGGGTCCTTCGGGTTCATATGTCTCCACTTCAATCACTTTTGTTTCGGGCATTTCGGTAGTTCTCAGAAGTTTGTAGTCAACCAGGTTGGGGTTCATAATCTTTCCATCCTCCATCGGAAGATCTTCCGTAAATCCATATCCTGCAGCCATAGCCATTGCGCCTTCCAGTTGTCCTTCAACGCCAATCGGGTTGATTACCTGACCGCAGTCATGAGCAGTCACGCAATTTATCAGGGTTATTTTACCGGTATCAGGATCGACATTTGCTTCGACAGCCTGAACTCCGAAGCTGTATGCCGGAGAAATCATTCCTTTCCTATGGGGGGTATAATGTCCTCTTCCGATAATGGTCTGACCTTCTTTCGCACGAATAGCATCTTTTACCACATCAAAAAAGGAAAGACCTCTTTCGGGGCGGGAGACAAGGTGTATCCAGCGGTCTTTAATATCAAGGTCATAGACAATATTCGGAGATAATTTTGCTGAGGCAAATTCAATGATTTGTTGTTTGGCATCGGCAGCGGCTCTCTTTACGGCATTCCCCTGCATAAGGGTTTCACGGCTTCCCCAGGCGCCGATATCCACCGGGCACGTCTCCGTATCGCCCATGTGAATCCGGATATCTTCAATCTTTACTCCGAGTTCTTCGGCACAGATAATCGACATGGTGGTATTGGAACCCTGACCCATATCCTGGGAGCCGATATAGAGATCCACTTTCCCATCAATGTTTACCTGGACGATTGCTGAAGAAAAGGCATAAGGGGTGTCGAACCAGTTAAAAATTCCTCCCGACATAAATCCATAAGCGGCAATCCCAATACCCTGGTTGGCGGGAAGCTTCCCTCTTGATTTTATCCATTCATCTATCTTGTCAAGACATTCCATTAATCCACAACTTTGGATGGTGGCCTGTCCCGGGACTTCATAACCTGGGTACATGGCATTTTTACGCCGTATGTCCATTCGATCAATCCCCAGTTCTTTAGCTATCAGGTCAATCTGTGTTTCGGCGCAGAACGTGGCCTGTGGAGCGCCAAAGCCGCGCATGGCGGAAGAAGGCGAGGTATTTGTATAGACCCTGTATCCGTCGTACCGGTAACTGGGCCATACGTAAGGAAATGCCTGGAAAAAACCTGTGAGATAAAGAGCGGTTGCTCCCATGGAAGTGTAAGCGCCCCCCTCGGTAAACACTCTTGCTTCTTTCGCAACGAAAGAACCATCCTTTTTAACACCAGTCCTCAGGTAATAAAACATAGCCGTTCTGCGCTTTGTTGCTATGAATTCTTCTTCGCGTGTAAGGACAATTTTAACGGGTTTGAATAATTTCATGGATAATAGCGAACTGCAGAACTGGGCGGAATCAAGTTCAAATTTACTGCCGAACCCGCCGCCGGTGTATCTTGAAATGACCCGGATGTCATTTTCCCTTAATCCCAGCGTCCAGGCTAATAATACCTGGATATAATAATGGCTTTGGGTGGAGGTATAGACGGTCAGTTTTTTCTCAGGAGTGTAGCTGGCAACAGCGCAGTGAGTTTCCATGCATACATGGTGCTGGGAAGAGCAGCGGAACCAGTCTTCGCGTATATAATCAGCTTTCAGAAAAGCTTCATCAACATCCCCCCATTCGATATGACGTGTCACGTTAATATTCCGTTCAGCATGATCATGGAGCTGAGGGGCATTTGCCCGTATTGCATCAAGCGGTTCAAAAACTGCCGGTAAAGATTCGTATTCAACTTCTATCAAATCCATCGCTTCTTCGGCAGTATCCTCGTCAACCGCAGCAATAGCAGCCACAGGTTCTCCGATATAACGGACTGTTTCTCTTGCCAGAATTTCCTCATCGCAAAGCTCTTTAAAACGCCGCCAGATACCCTGCCTGACGCCAATGGTATCTTTGCCGGTAACAATCCCTTTTACCCCGGTCAGCGCTTCCGCCCTCGATGTATCTATACTGAGAATCTTTGCATGGGCGTGTGGGCTTCGTAATATCTTACCATACAGCATACCTGGTAATTTCACATCAAAGGTATATTGCGCCCTTCCGGTGATTTTTGCAATACCGTCAATGTTGTGGACGGGGGTATTAATCACATTGTATTTATTCATCAATAAATATATATTAAAATTGTTACTATTCTCCCATTTGTTTATAGTAGGCAGGAGGCAGCGGCAGGAGGCAGTTAAATTTCCGGTAAAAATTTTTCCGGATTATTTGCCATACTTCCAAGCATTCTCCCAACTTCTATATATTTTTTATATAATCTATCGCGAATTTCTTGCGAAATGTATTTGCAATCTTTTGAAAAATCGAGCCATATTTGTGTTTCTGTACATTCTCCATCAGCATCGGTCATTTTACTTGAAAAATGTTTAGGGTATTTACGCTTTCTGTATCCCTCTCCGATATTTACACATACCGACCTGGACGATCTTCTGATTTGATCTGTCAAAGAATAAGTTTCTTCTTTAGGAAATGATTTTGTGATTTCAAAAATCTCCATTGCCAACTTATAAGCAAGTTGAAACACCTTCAAATCTTTGTATCCTTGTTCCATGTTATTTTCTTAACTGCCTCCTGCCACTGCCTCCTGCCTCCTGCCTCCTGCCTCCTGCCTCCTGCCTCCTGCCTCCTGCCTCCTGCCTGAATAGCAACATAAAATTTATCTTTTTTGCATTTAATAATCATTGATAGTTACCATCACCTACTGCTTTTATTGCTCTTATGATACTGTTATAACCTGTGCACCGGCAAAGGTTGCCGTGCATAGCTTCCCGGATATGATTCACTGTCGGTTTCGGGTTTTCACTCAGGAAGGCTGTTGCAGACATCAGCATTCCTGAGGTACAGAAGCCGCACTGGAATGCTCCGAAATCCAGAAAAGCCTTTTGCAGAGGGGTTAATACTCCGTTTTCGGCAAGGCTTTCGACAGTCAATACTTCGCACTCATCAGCCTGCATTGCAAGAACCGAACATGATTTAACCGCCATACCATTTAAGATAACCGAGCATGCACAACATGCTCCGGTACTGCAAGCTCTTTTTGTGCCGGTAAGTTCCAACTCATTTCTTAAGACTTCAACCAGCAATCTTTTTGGCTCGATATAAAGCTCGTGGTATTGATTGTTGACGGTAATGTGTAATGGATGTTTTTGCATGAATTGTTATATTTTAAATGGTTGAATGGTTAAATGGTTAAATGGTTAAATCTGACATGGGTTAGAATTTTAGTTTTTCGTTTGTGAGCTTTATGAACTGGTTGATTTCTTTTGGTAGAATGGATAATTCTGTTGAAATGTGCTGATACTGCTCCGATGTCAGCAGTTTACGAACCTTAGCTTTTTCAGTCCAGTCGGTGGATTCTTTGAGGGAACCGAAACTATAACGGTAAAATAAAATTTTGCCTTTTTTATAATACCTGCCGAAACCTTCTGCAAGATTAGCAGAAATGGAATCAATTGCTTTTACGTATTGTTTACCAACGGTGTCTATTGCAAACCAGTCCAATTTTATAACGATGTCCCATACATAATTGCTTAATGCAAATGCAATGTTGTATGCCTTAATATCAGTAATATCTTTATATACGATTTGTTCCGCCATTATTTTGGTTCTATCCACATTAACCATTCAACCATTTAACCATTTAGCCATATAACCATTATTTATTACCGTTTCATGTAAGTTAGAGCCTGTTCCCAGGCTTTCTTCACCATCCTTTTCGCCAACACTCCAACCAAATATCTTCGATAGGTTTCGGAGGCATGAATGTCGGAGACAGGATCGGCCAATTCCGAAGCTTTTCTCCCGGTCTTTTCAAGAAGGTTGTCAGTAAATTTTTTCCCAATCAGGATCTGTTCAGCTTCTTTTATTCTTAACGGTTTTGATGCGGCACCTCCGAAGACGATCCTTGCATCTTTACAGGAGTTGCCATCCTTAGAAAGAGTTATAGAGACAGCAACCGATACGATGCCCTGGTCATTCTTGATAATATTGAATTTCTCATAGGCTACGGCTGTCAGGGGAGCGATAACGGGAATTTGAACTTCGAGCAGAAGTTCTCCTTCCTGGAGTGCGGTTTCAAAATAATCCACAAAAAAATCTTCAAGGAGCACTATCCGTTCTTTTTTCTTATCGGCGATTTTAACCGATGCATTAAGGGCAATAAACACGGGCCCCGGGTCACCCGTTGGATCTCCATGACAAAGGTTTCCGCCAATAGTACCCCAGTTTCTTGTTTGATTAGAAGCAATGTTCTCTTCCATATACACTAATATGGGGTAACGCTTTTTGATAATTTTTGATTTTTCTATTTCCCTGTGAGAAGTAGTAGCTCCGATCTTCAATCCTTTTTTTGGATCAAAATCTATATAACTTAACTCTTTCACTTTTTTGATGTCAATAAGATTTGCCGGGGCAACAAGACCCTGCCTCATGAGAATAAGCAGGGACTGACCTCCGCAGATTATCTTATAATCATCTTTGTATTTATCGAGCAGGTTAAGAGTTTCCTTAACTGTCCCGGCTTTAAAATAAACAAAATCTCGTATCATAGGATTTTTGAATAAGTTCTTTCGGCCAGCGTGTTAATTGTTAACCAGGTCGGACTATGAGTAAGATTTGCAGGCATTTTAAAAGTTTTTACACCCCTCAGGCCTGCATTTTGCTTTTCTTCATTTTTTTGGTCACCTAAATATCCCCGGTATTTGGAGTTAAAACATAGATAATAGTGACGACCTCTATATTGAGGACACTCAAAACATAGTTTTTTCGAAAAGGGGCATAACATGTTGCTTTTTGCCATTAGTCGTTCTTTTTAGATAAAATCAAACCAGCCATGTTTTTGTATAGGCTGAGCCGATGGCACCTTTTTTAAAAAGTGACGTGGTCATAAAGTCGCCTGAACGTTTCGATTGTATTGAAATGGCTTCAGACAAAGGTGCATTACAGGAATCTTGTATGCTACGGATAATAGCTTTCCGTGCTTCCTCCAAAGATATATCATCTGTATCTTCCAATCCGGGCAGGTCTTTCGTCACATTTTCAAGATTCTCCTGAGCCACTTCACGCTTTTTCAATCCATGATCGGCGCCGTAAGCTATTTTCCATGCCAGTTTAATGGTTTCTTCCAGTGGACCGGCGAAATCGGTAAGCCAACCAACAGATTCTTTTGCCCTGACGGGTTTACCTGTCAGTAATAACCGGAGCAGGTGTGGATAATTTTCCGGTGAAACTTTTCTGAAGGGCCAATGACAGCCTTCCATACCCGGGATAACAGGCAAGGTTACCTCTGGCATTCCAAGGGAAGCATTTTCTTCAGCAACGATATAATGGCAATGCATCATCAGTTCAAGAAAGCCTCCGAGACAACGTTTTCCGTTAATGAATCCGACGGATGTTTTGAAATCATTATGTAGTCTTCTTGCAGTGGCTGACCAGGAGTTACACAGGTCAACACCTTTTGTTGCATCTTCAATAGCCGGGAAGAAATCGGTGGTATCGGCGCCTATCATTTGGGTCGAAAAATGGAAATCGCCTGTTAGAATTACATTGTCAATACCTGCCGATTTCAGCCAATCAATCGCCCGGTTCAATTCAGAATTTACATCATAGTTATAGCTTTCACGATTAATTGAAATTACCCCGACCTTTCCATCGTGTTCAGCATTCACGTATAATTGTTGCCATTCGGGTGTGTCAATCCTGTCAAAGGCATCGGGATACCAGGCGTTCTTAGCGGCGAAAGGATGTAATTTATGGTAGTCCTGGACTAATTTACGGGCAGCCTCTGCACCGTAATTACGGATAGTTACCACGATTCCTTTTCTGAACTGCGCGCATAATTCGCCTATAAGATTCATTTGTGAAAGATGGGTACGGTTTTCATGAATCATAAGACTTGTCATCTGGAAGAGGGCGCCGAGGATCCATGCATTAAATTCTGCCGTTTCTTCGTTGTTCATTGACCAATCGACCAATGGGCGGAAGTGATCGGGAGGATACCAGTTTTGTCCGCTGTCTTTCTTTTCATCCAGGGTTGAAGTCGGAGCAAAAAGTTCTCCGTAATGGTTACTTAAATGATGAAGGCAGGACCATGACAGGAAGTTGGCTCCGGCTGCTCCGATAGCATCATGAGCCCTGAAAGGGTTTGGACCTATATACTTACGGATATATTTATCCGCTTTCCAGAAAGGCATATTGGTAGCTTCACAGAATCTTGTTCCGGCAAGTGTCAGTCCACAGAACAGTACATCGAGAACAAAAGACCAGTTATCGCTAACGGGCATGGGAATCAGTCCTAATGCCCAGAGAAGTTGTGAACTTGGGGAAGGTTTGAGTTCCACTATTTCCCAGATTTTATTGATCTCGTGAGGGAATGCCGGATGGGCGATACCAACGCCGAGAGAAGAGCGCGGGAATCCTGAAGTAACCGACCAGATATCTATTTCGGGGAATTTTGACCTGAAAATCTTATAATGTTCTTTTTTGATATCGAGAATTTCAGGAATAGCTTCGAGAAGGAACCTGGGATTATGAGCCGACAGAGCTTCCGGAAGGTCTTTTCCATCATAGGAATACTTGATAATATTTCCCATGACTTTATTAGCGTTTCCTTTACCGAAAGCTCTTACAAGCCCCGGATATTGTTTTGCCATTCCGTCGGGTACGCCGGGGAAATCAAGCGCTATAATGGGAACTCCGAAGGGTTCAAGTCGTGAACCAAGCTGCATGGCTTTTCCGGCGCCCACAATACCATTGGCTCCGGAAATGACAAGGGCGCCCCTATTACCGGACTTACCGAAAACCCGGTCAACCAGCTCATCCGCCGTAACCGGAAGCTTCCCGTTTTGAAAAATTTCCAGTACCGAACCAAGCCCCAGGGTCTGGAGTGTGGATGGTCTCATTTGATTTATCATAATGTTGTACCTTATATTATTCTGTAACACTTTGTTTTTTGGTAAAATATTCTATATACAGTCATTCGGTGGTCATTCGGTGGTCATTCGGTGGTCATTCAGTGGTCATTCAGTGGTCATTCAGTGGTCATTAACAATCGAATGACAGCGGAGCGTAATGACAGCGCAGCGAATGACAATCGAATGACAGCGCAGCGTATGACATGTCTGGATGTGGTTTACTGACATTATGAAACTTTAAAAATTCCTGCAGTACCCACATCGCCGGCGGCACATCCGAATATCAATACATAACCTCCTCCCAGATCAACCGCCTCTTCAAGTGATTCGATCAGGATCCGTGTAAGTGTCGGTCCCTGGGGATGGCCCCAAACAAGCGAACATCCTGTTTTATTCATGTTGCGCCAGTCGTAATTCATTGTTTTCGCGAATATCGCATCGTTAACGGCGAACGGATTGTGATTTTTCACAACGACCATATCGTCCATTGTCAACCCTGTTCGCTGTAAGAGCTTCCTGACCGCAAATCCGGGAGCTTCAGGCATGAGCCCCGGAAGTGTACGGATATCCACTTTAGCAATGAATTGAATATCAATCTCGGGTTTTAGGCTTAATTCCCTTGCCTTCTCAGGGGAAGCCACAAGAATTGTAGCCATTCCGTCTGAAGCATGTGTTTGCCCTCCTGCTGTCACACAGGTATCCAATTCACGCATATCCTTCAATGCCTGAAGGGTTATCTGGCGGACGCCGAAGTCATCATCTATTTTCCCGGCAAGTCTTCCCTGTACATTCAATATTTCAAACGGGAAAAGAACACGATTCAGGAAACCTGAATGTTTAGCCTCAAAATATTGTTTATACCTAAGGTAAGTGAGCTCGTCAACTTCAGAACGGTCAATTTTGTATTTCCTGGCGGATATGCCGGCGGTAGCAATCATTGCACCACCTGTAGCCGGATCAAAACCGAAATTATCCCAGACATCAACCAGGGCTTCGGTTCTCCGGTAGGAGCGGCGTTCAGGAAACACACCTACCGGCGAATCACTGGTCCTGTCAAAGGTCAGTACTCCGACGGTATCGTACGATCCTGAATTTACTTCAGAGCCTGCCAGTATTACCGAAGTAAGCCCGGTTGCACATGCCTGCTCCATATGATACCCCGGGATCCTGTGACCCAAACAGCTTGCAATCAGTGGAGCATTCCAGAATTTCCAGTGATACGGGATGGTTGATCCTATAATAAGATATTCCAATTTTTGCCTGGGAACTTTTCTTTTTCCCAAGATGCTTGCCATGGCTTCCCCTGCAAACTGACCTATGTTTACCTCGGATAAAGCTGAGGTCTGCCATGCCGGGAAATAGCTGCTGCCCCATGTGCCGTATGGAATTCGTGCGTTGGGAAACATGGATTCAACTACTTTCATCTAAACCTCCTTGTTGATAGTTATTTTTTTCATTTCTCTGCTTTAGAAATATTTAAAAGCACGCAGCCATAAGCAGCTAAAAATTGTGAATGCTCCGGGCTGTCAACATTGGGATACCGCTCTTTGAACAAGCTGACGATCGTCGGATGCATGGCCGGCAACCCGCCGGTGATCACCAGGTGGTCTTCCACCAGGGATAACTCCACCGATCGCAAAATGATGGAGTTATAGATGCCTATGATGATATTTGGCAGGGTGGCCCCGTTCTTGATCATGCCGATGATCTCCGAAATGGCGAATACGGTGCAGTAGCTGTTGATCTTCACTTCCCTGGTAGCCTCCTTCGCATGCGCCGTGAATTCCTCGGGTGTCACATCCAGCCGGAACGCAATCTCCTCCAGGAAGGAACCTGTACCGGCTGCACATTTCCGGTTCATCTTGAATTTTTCCACCTGTCCGAGGGCATTCACCTGGATGAACTTGGTATCCTGCCCGCCGATATCGATGATGGAACAGGAACGGTGATAGATCCCGTAGACCGCTTTGGAAAGTGCAATCAGTTCTGAATTCGAAATAAACGTCACCTGTATCTGTTCCCTGCCATACCCACAGGTATAGACGGGATATGCGATCTCATAATCCGGAGAGAAATGGGAAATGATCTTCTCAGCGGCCTTGTTGAAATCGTATCCGGATTTCACACAGTGAAAGGCGACCATCTGGTTGTTTTCATCAACTAGAACGCCTTTCGTATAAGAAGAACCAAGATCAATCCCCAATTGGTACATACTACTAAACCTCTATTTCCTTGTTTCGAGTTTCGTGTTTCGAGTTTTGGGTTTTGCTATTCGTCCCTCTTCCTTCGTCCCTCGTATTTCTAATTTCCTATTTTCCTAATTTCTAATTTCCAGAACTATTTCTTCTTTCCCGCCAACTGATCAATGAACGTTTCGATGGCAATGATACTTTGTTCCTCGCTGTAGCAGCGCGGATCGTTCAGATCGCCGTTGATCTCCAGGTATGGGATGCCGGTCCGTTTGAACAAACGGTTCTGCATCCCGAACCTGTTGTTGGAATTCCGTGCGCAGGTCTTGGATTCATGGTAGATGATCCCGTGAACGGTGAATTCCTGAAGCAACGCTTCCAGCACCTGCTCTTTCACCGTTTCAGACCTGACGATAAAAAGTTTGGTGTAAGCCAGCGCAGATGACCCGAACGGATCGGAAGGATCCAGGTCATCGAAGATCCAGCTGTTGCAATAGGTGGAAGCGACAATGCAGGTGTCGAGTTTGGCGAATAATTTGGCCAGGTTGCTTAGCCTGTACCAGAGTGGCATGCCCTCCCAGTAGATTCTGAACCGTTCCGAAGGCACAGCGCTGATGTTGGTTTCAATCCGCTCTTCAAGCTCTTTCAGGAGGATTTTGTAGTAGTCAATAGCATGCTGGGTGCCCCGCATCACGACGATGGGGCCCATGTGGATAGCGGCATCGAAGAAGTTGATGGGCGATGGGATGTGTATGGCCTTTTGCAGTACCTGTCTCCAAAGCACGCATCCATCATGGGATAAACCGACGGTTTCCCGGAACCTGTCTATATCAAACAGTTGCCCTGCCACTTTTTCAAGTTCTGGAATGATCCGACGGTACTGGTCCGATACGCTTTTGATGATCTCCGGGCTCAGGTCTCTGATACATAACGGGGTATGAATTCCCACGATAGGGACTTGAAAATGCCTCCCATAAAAGCTGAACCAGTCTTCCACTTCGCGGCACTGATTTGTGTTGTAGACCAGGATATCGGGTTTGGGAACGGAACTGAAGCCGCTCTTCTGGAGCGGGGTCTCGTTCTGCAGGAAGGCACCTATGTCGCTGGTCAGGTAAGAACAGATTTCGGGAGAGTACCCGTGAGCGACAGCGGTCGGGATGTACTTGTCGGCATTCTTGCCTGCTCCCAGCATGGCGCCGTGATTCTCGGGGAAATAGACCTCGAATCCCATGGAATAGAGCAATTCGGCAGGTCCCACGCTGGTACACCAGGCGATCTTCCGGCTACCGGTTTCGGCAGCCTCCTTCAGCCGGGTAAAATAGGCATCCATGGTGTTGCGGAGATCCCCCGCCGACCTCAGTCTCACGAGTTCCATTTTATCCGTTATTCCTTTTTCGCTCATTCATTTATCATTTGCCACACCCTTTTCACCCCATCTCCTTCAGGAGAGGGGGCTGGGGGGTGAGGTGGTTTAACAGTTCTTCCAAACCGGTTTCCTTTTCTCGAGGAATGCATTGATCCCTTCATTGGCATCATGGGTCTCCATCATCTCCTTCACATACATATCGGCAAATAGAGGGAGGTATTTCAGCATGAAGAAATCAAAGGAGGCCCTGGCCGCCCGTGTGGCATATCGCAGGGAGGACGCGCTTTTCCCGAGGATGTTTTTCCGGATCCATTCATCCGTGGCGGCATCCATAGCTTCCTTGTCTTCAAATACCTCATTGACAAGTCCCATCGATTTTGCCTCATCGGCGGAGATGATCTTTCCTGTGATCAGCAGCTCATCCGCCCTGGCATTTCCCACCTTCAGGGGCAACATGACGGAGGCCGGAGGGGCAAATACTCCCAGGATAATTTCCGGCTGGCCGATCCTGGCACTCTTGTCTGCAAAGATAAAATTGCAGGCGAGCGGAAGCTCAAATCCGCCTCCGAGACACTGACCAGACAGCTTGGCGAGCGTAGGGACATGGAGGTCGATGAGGGCAAAAAACATTTGATGAAAGCCCTCTAGCATTTCGGCAGCCTTCTCTTTCGTATGTTCGGCTACACTGGCTCCGTAAGAGAAATTATTCCCTGCTCCTTCAAAGGTCACCAGTTTGATGTCATTTTTGTTTTTCAATGAAACCAGGAACTCCGTGATCTCACCCATCATGATGCCATCCAGGATATTGGCCTTCCCGTCATCCAGGACCACCCGGGCAACGGTATTCTCGTACAAATACTCAACTTTGATCTTTTTCATATTTTATCCTTTTAAAACAGCCTCACCGGGGGTAAGGGTTATTTCCGAAATTACGGAGATATTGCCTCGATGAGGGTATCGTTCCATTCGTGACCTTCTGCCAGCATCTGCCGGAGCTTGATGAAGTCCACCTCCCGGTTATCTTTCGGGCCGTCGTTAAATGCCCGGAACCCGGCTTTCCCCTCGGTCATCATGTTCAGGGCAAGCCAGTCCCTGTTGCTTTCCTTGTTTTTATCCCAGTGTTCAAGCTTATGTTTGCGCAGGGAGTTTAAGGTCTTGCTGAGACAGTTGGGCATCAGGTACATGAGCTTGGTGCAGAAGCGTTCCACGGCTTCGTCTAACATCGAAAGGTCCATTTCACCGGTTTTCATAAGTTCCTTCCCTTTTGCTAGCTCTTCCCCGGATTTCATCTTTCCGTAAATGATCTGGCCTTTGTTGTTGATCCATTGATCGGTATATACAAGCGGATTGGGGATGAATTCTCCGTTTACCTTCAAAGCGGGCACCACTTCTGTGATCAAACCCCAGCGGACCGCCTCATAGGCCGACCAGGGATCACATACCGTGCAGGAGAAGAAGGCGTTCTCGATCCCTACAAACAGCGGTAGGAAATCGGTCGATCCGCCGTCGGGCGCGCTGCCGTGCCTGGGTCCCGCCTGTCCGAACCGTGCAAAATCCTGAGCAATGGTGAAGTCGCAGGCCATCCCGATCTCCTGCCCGCCGGCGATGCGCATGCCGTTGACCCGGCAGATGACCGGTTTGTCATTCATGAGAATGGAGGAGACCATGTCGTTGAACAGACGCATGTATTGTTTGTATTCCTGGGGATTGCCGGCATAATACTCGGCGTATTCCTTCGTATTTCCCCCTGTACAGAACGCTTTATCGCCCACGGCCGTGAATACCACGGCCACGACACTCCGGTCGTTGGAAGCCTCGCGCATGGCCAGGATCACCTCTTTCACCATTCCGGTGGTATAGGAATTGAACTGCTGAGGATTGTTCAGGATGATCCAGGCATTGAACAAACCCTCCACGGGATTGCCATGAAGATCCTTGCAGGGGCGTTTTTCAAAAAGGATCTCCTTGTAGCTGATGTCGGTAAGATTGTGACTTTCTAACATGGTTTTTTATTTTTTTGGGTTAATGTCATTCTATTCGAAATCGGGGACCAGTACGGATCGTTTCTGGTACACATGGTTCAGGGTATTCCGGAACACCTCATTGATCTTTGAGAGGGGGAATGTTTCGATGAAGTCATCGATCTTCAGCTTATCTGTCAGGATCAGATCCACCACATCGGGATAGAGTTCCGGTTTACAACCCCAGGTCCCGATCACTTTGGCGTCGAATGCCATCAGGTTACTGAGGCGAACCTCGGTTCTGTCGAGGGTAAATCCGACGATGGAGAGGGTAGAGGTGAAGGTGATCAGATTAAAGCCCAGCTCCTGGCCCGTTTTGGTGCCCGAAACTTCAAAGATCTTCCATCCGTACCGTGAGACGCCCAGCCCTTTTGCAATCTCCCGCACCTGGTCTTTAACTGATTTGATATCCAGCCCTTTGACATTCAGAACGGCATCCACTCCATGGTTCCGTGCAATTTCCAGTTTGGTGTCGTCGATGTCGAGGGCAATGACTTTCGCGCCGAAGATCCGGGCAATGAGGGCAGCATAAATGCCTACCCCGCCCACCCCGATGACGATGGCAAGATCTCCGGCTTCCAGTTCGGATTTCATGATCACCTGGTAGGGGGTCGAAATCGCATCGGCAATCACGGACAACTTCTCCAGGGGGTATTTCTTCAGGAGTGCATCCGGGACCGGACAGAGAAAACGGGCAGGGACCTTGATGTGGGAAGCAAATCCCCCATGAAAATCATTTCCGGGCATCAGCTGTTTCTGACACATATTGCTGCGCCCTTTTTTACACAACTCGCACTCTCCGCAGGGGAGAACGGCCGGTATGATCACGTTCTTTCCGACCCATTCAGCCGGACCTGTAATTACGGTTCCGCTAATCTCGTGGCCCAGTGTCAGGGGAAGCTCTTTCTTTGTTTTGACTCCGTAATGCCAGAAACTGAGATCGGTGTGGCACACGCCGCACCCGGTGATCCGGATCAGTGCTTCTTGCGGTTCTAGTTCCGGGACAGGGTATTCGACCAGCTGAAGATCGGTATCCGGTGTGGTCATCTGCCAGGAATAAATGGTCTTGTTCATATGCTTTGGTTTTAAACGGTGGTTCTTTCGTCACGAATTTACTTGGGTTTTCCAACTCCTTCTTTGCAGGAAATGGCATTGACCAGGTTGGTGAGCACCAGGTTAATGGGCGTCTTGATATAGTGCTTCCGGCCATAATCAACGATCTTCCCGTTCATATAATCTATCTCGGTTTCCCGTTTATTAATCAGGTCAACCGCAAGCGATGGCATGTGGTTCCCGGCACTGTTAAGATACCTGATGGCCAGCTTAATGAAATTATCCGGCAATTTGATGGATTCGGCAGTTGCAACCTGTACCGCTTCGTAGAGAATTTGTTCGATAATTTCAAGGGTGTCACCATTGTCCATGGCTTCTTTCATGGTCAGCCGGGAGATGGCGCACAAGGGACTCAAAGCAGCATTTAAAATAGTTTTTTCCCAGATCTTATCGTTTATTGTAAAAGAATCTACCTGTTCAGTTCCCAGTTCTGCCCTTGAAAGGGTACCTGCAATCCACTTTGCAAGTTCTTCCTGCGTATCGTCCATTGAACCGATGTAATTGGGAGGATTAACAAAGTTGATGGCGGTTATGTTAGGAGCCTGGAGATTCCCGGCAAAATTGATTACCATTCTCAGGATAGCGGATTCGGGGAAATGGCCCTGGTACTTTTTCCCGATGTCGATCCCGTTCTGAGCACTGAGCAGGAAAACATCCTTTTTCAGTTTCTTCTCAATGGTCTTCACGATTTTATCGACATGATAATCTTTGACAGCAGATATCAGGATCTTAAAATCATGCTCAAGCATCTCCTCCACGGAGTAATAAACATACTTGAAGAATGATTTTTTCTCAATTTTCGAAACGAGCTCCATCCCCTCTTTGCGAACAAGGTTCAGCTTATCCCTGTCGAGGTCTGTCACGGCAACTTCACAGCCGGCAAGCTTGAAATGTACGGCCAATGTCTGACCAATGGGCCCTAACCCGATTATCCCGATGATATGTGGCTTCTGATCCATGTTTTTTATCTTACATTATGATTGATTGTCTGATCAAAGGATGATCCTGGCATCTACCACACAAATTTCATCACCGGCTGCAACGAGCGGGTTGAGGTCTACCTCTTTGATCCCGGGGAAATCCGTTCCCAGCATGGAGATCCGTTGAATGATCTCCACAGCTTTCGCCTTGTTGATCCCTTTCCTCCCCCTGAAGCCCTCGACCAAAGGAGCAGCTTTAATTGAACTGATCATCTCCATGGCTTCTGAGTCACTGACAGGAGTGAGTGTAAAAGTCACATCCTTGAGTATCTCTACAAAGATACCGCCCAGACCGAACATGATAATATGGCCGACACCTTCAACAGCTTTTGCGCCGATGATCAGCTCCTGTCCCTGTGGAAGGAATTTCTGTACCAAAAAATGTATTCCATCCCCCAGGTTCTTTTTCATGGTTTCGGCCACTTCTGCCGCCTGTTGTACATCCTGAATATTCACTGCTACACCACCCACATCACTCTTGTGGATGATTTGTTCCGAATCAGCTTTAATTACGACAGGAAATCCAATCTCACTACTTGCAGCAACAACCCCATTCACATCTTGAGCCCCTTTCCATGAGGCAACCGGTATCCGGTATGCCTCCAGTATGCTGTAAACTTGCTGAGCTGTAAGGATCTCTTTTCCCTGTGAAAGCGCACTGTGGAGGATAGAGCGGACAGCCTCTTGATCTACATCCTCGAACGTTGTTACAGAACCCTCTTTCGCCGACCGGATCCCGTTGTAGCGAACCAGGGAATGGAGTGCCCGGGCAGCTGTTTCGGCGAAATCAAAACAGGGGATCTCCCCCTCCTTGAGAATGGTGGAAGTGCCGCTCCATTTCTGTTTATCCGTCATGTAATTGCATACGATCGGTTTGCTTCCGGCGTTTGCAGCGGCAACAATCTCACGGGCGACACTCTCACAATCGACGAAAGGAGGGGTGACAAAATTCAGATAGATGCTGTCGTACTGGGGTTCATTCATCATCACTTCGAGCGCACTTTTGAAGTGGTCGGAGCCGGCTGTTGCCACAACATCCAGGGGATTCCGGATGGAAGCCGATTCCAGCATGGTCCCTTTCAGGATTTCTGCAGCTTTTTCTGAAAGAGGCGGTATCTCCAGCCCGCAACTTACCAGTTCATCGATGGCGATGACCGATGGTCCGCCTGTGTTGGTGATAATACCTACTTTATTCCCTTTCGGGACAGGTTGCGAGGAGAGTGCCACAGCGGCATGACACAGATCTTCCTGGTTGTTAAAGGTGAGGATACCTGCCTTTTTGTAGATAAGGTCCATGGAGATGCTGCCTGCCATTCCACCAATATGTGACCGGGAGGCTTTTGCCCCTTCATCAGTCCGCCCGGCTGTAATGGCCAGAACCGGTTTCCGGGCAGTTACCTTTTTAGCCACGGCGATAAATTCCTGCGGATTATCCAGGCTTTCGGCATAGAGCACAATGGCTCTTGTTTCATCGTCTTTTCCGTAATAACTGAGGATTTCCGTGATGGATACATCCGATCCGTTTCCATTGGAGGCATACATCCGCTGACCGATCCCCATATCGTAAAAGGCCTGCATGATCACAGCTCCCACGCCGCCGCTCTGAGCTACAACGGAGATATGGCCCGGTATCGGGTAAGTAAAGGTGAAGTTGCAATAGGCATTGATAGCGGGATCGGAAGTAATGATCCCCTGGCAGTTCGGGCCTACGATCCGGATCCCGTATTTCCGCGCCCTGGCAAGGGAATCATCTTCCAACGCCTGGCCTTCTGCTCCCATTTCCTTGAAACCTGCCGTATTGATGATGATGGCTTTAATTCCTTTCTTCCCGCAGTTCTCAACTTCTTCCGGTACAAAAGGAGGAGGGATCACAATATGGGCAAGATCCACCTCCCCTGGAACATCCAGGATGGAGGGATAGGCTTTCAACCCCCGGATCTCATCCACTTTTGGGTTGATGGGATACACAGGCCCCCTGAACTGGTAATGTAGCAGGTTCTTAATGATGACATTTCCGATGGAGAGTTCCTTTGACGAAGCTCCGATCAGCGCAACGGCTTTTGGTTTGAATAGCGGGTCAAGATGATCGTTCATGGATCAAAAATATAAAAAATTGTCCTAACTCAGATTAATTATGATTTGTGAGTTTCAGTTTACATATAAAATTTTACTTTTGTTTTTTTGTGGATATCAAATAATAAAAGGGGGGGGAAATGAGGTACGCAGAGACAGGGTTTAATTTAGAAATTGACCTAACCCGGGGAAGCATTGAGAGGGTTGCAACAGACCCGGGAGAAACCGAGCTTTACCTTGGGGGGCTTGGTACGAGCGCCAAGATATTATGGGACAGGGTCCCCCCTGAAGTGGAACCTTTTTCTCCCGATAATCTACTCATATTTGCCACTGGCCTTTTATGTGGCACACCTGCACCTGGGTGCAACCGTACCATTGTTTCTACCATTTCTCCTCAGACCAGGTTAATGGCATTCTCCATGATGGGGGGATTCTGGGCGCCGGAATTAAAGTATGCCGGTTATGATAAGGTGATTTTTCGCGGCAAGTCACCCGATCTGGTTTATCTGTGGATAAACAATGACAAAGTGGAAATACGTGACGCTTCTCATTTACAGGGTAAAGGCGCTATTGAAACGGAAGAACTTATCCGGCAGGAGTTGAAGGAACCAAAAGCCCAGGTGGCTGCCATCGGCCTGGCCGGTGAGAACAGAGTTTATTTTGCCTCTATCGAGCAGGGCAGGTCCAGTGCCAGCCGGGGCGGAATAGGTGCCGTTATGGGCGACAAAGGATTAAAAGCGATAGCTGTTCGGGGAACAGGGGACGTTAATATTGCCCAGGCGGGTGAATTCCTGGAGCTTTGTAATGAAGTGCTGAACTATATTAAAGTCCGCGAAGATAACCCAATCCCGGGAGTAATGCCCATTTTAGCCGGACTTGGGTCACCGCAGGAGATGAGAATCCATGATGAAAAATGGCACACCGAGAGTTTCATGTGGGGTAACTCCCGCCACCGCAGAAAAGATTTTTGGACCGAGGAGGTCGAAAAGGAGTGGATGGAAACTATGGAAAATGCACGGACACGGTTAATAAGTTGCTATAACTGTCCGTTGAAATGCGCGGCAACAATCTCCATACCAGGACTTCCAACATACATGATGAAATGCTTCTCAAAACTGACGTATACCATGGCAGCCATGTCAAACCTGGATTTTGGCTTAAAAATCGCTCAGCGTGCAACGGAGTATGGAGTGGACGCATTTTCAACCCCGCAAGTGATGGCATTCGCCCTTGAACTATATGAAAATGGCATTTTGACCGAAACCGATATGCAGGGATTGCCGGCTGATAATGACGAGCGGTTTTTCTGGTTGCTTGACAGAATTGCCAGGAGGGAAGGGATAGGAGATATTCTGGCCAACGGCACCTATTGGGCGGCTCAGGAGATCGGTAAGGGCGCGGAA
Source organism: Bacteroidota bacterium (assembly GCA_043810345.1). Lineage (GTDB taxonomy): Bacteria > Bacteroidota > Bacteroidia > Bacteroidales > FEN-979 > QYOJ01. The sequence continues at coordinate 32,231 of JBDROF010000046.1, forward strand.
GCATTTGCTCATAACAATATTAAGAAAACTGAACAAATGCCTCTCAAACTGTCTATGCTGAATCCCATTTATTTTCTTATGTATGCTACCGGCGAGAAGATAAACATTACCCAGATTGAAGGACAGTTCCCCCAGATGCCTTTTCCTACGAGAGAGGAGAGAGAAGAGTTTGTGAAGGATTGGTACCACGTTCCTGATGAAAAGTTTAAAGACTATTTCCTGGACTGGGAACTACGCGGAGAAAAATCATTCCCCTTTTACCCGACTGTTGAAATGTGTTGTGATATTGTTGACTGGCAAGAGAGGATGCACTACATTGATGACGCGCTCGGTATGTGCGCCGGTTTATCATCATTCCCCCTGAAACCACCGTATCACATACACAATTACCCGAAATTTATTTCATCCGGAGCCGGGATCGAATTGGATGAAGCCCAACTAACCCAGGCAGCCAGGCGTTACCGAACGCTGGTTAGAGCCATTAATATAAGAAGAGGCATGAGAAGAGAAGATGAAACACCCCCGGAGAACCATTGGAAAAAAAGATTTCCCGAACTTGAGAAGGAGCTCCTGGACGCCTATTACAAATTAAAAGGGTGGAATAATGAGGGTATTCCTACAAAAGAGTCCCTGCATGAACTGGGATTGGATTGGGTTAGCGAAGACTTCCAACATCGGGGGATCCTGACAGATATTGAAGAAGAGAAAAATAAAGTGGAGGACGCGAAACATGAAGGGTGAAAAGAAAAAGAAAATAATTAAAACAATAAAAATTGATGTTGATAAATGCGTTGGTTGCATGGCTTGTGAAGTAATCTGCTCCGCCTTCCACGCCACCCCAAGATATAGCAGCAACAATCCGGCGAGGTCCCGTATCCGCGTGATTCGTGATCCAATTGCAGACATCTATGTTCCTGTTTATGCGGGTGAGTATGCTGTAGCCGAATGTGCTGGCAGAGACAACTATACGATTGACGGAAAGGAATACGACGAGTGTGCTTTCTGCCGGGCTTCCTGCCCGTCAAGAGAGGTGTTCAAAGAACCTGATTCGGGCCTTCCCCTGAAATGCGATATGTGTGAAAGTGATCCGCCTCAGGAAAAACCCATGTGTGTGCAATGGTGCTTAAATGATGCCCTGATTTACGAAGAAAGGGAAGAGGATGCGGAAGAGGAAGTGAAACTGGAAGATTTGGAGATAGGACTGGAAGCTTTGGCAAACAAATACGGTTTGAACAAAATACAGGATATCGTGACCCGGATGACTGCATCAAAGAAATCATAGAAATGATGAAAGACCCAAGTCCCAAGTCCCAAACTCCAAATTCAAAGAAAGAAGAAAGATGTTAATTTAAATAAATTATGAAAATCCCCAAGGCGGAATCTGGATCTTGGAATTTGGATCTTGGAACTTGAAATTTGGAATTTGGAACAATGGAGAACGTTGTCGACTACAAAGAGATCAGTGACCTCATCAAGGAAAAGGGTGGAGATTCCTTCAAATTCTGTTACCAGTGCGGAAAATGCGATGTCGTTTGTCCATGGAATCAGCTGCGCCATTTTAGTATGCGGAAACTGGTCCGGGAGGCTACTTTCGGTATGTCCGTGATAGAAGGGGAAGATATCTGGCGTTGTACTACCTGCGGTAAATGCTCTGATGTGTGTCCCAGAGAGGTAAAACAGGTAGAAGCGGGAATAGCCTTGCGCAGGATGGCGGCTGATTATGGCATCTTTTCAGCTTCTGCCGATCCTGTTCGTGCCATAAGATCAAACCTGACAAGTGAAGGAAACCCCTTTGCTGAAGAACGGCAAAAGAGGGCAGGTTGGGCAGAAGGTCTTTCTGTACAACCCTTCACACGGAATATGGAAATTTTATTTTTCCCCGGCTGCTATCTCAGTTATGACCCAAGATTGAAAAAGGTCGCCGTTGCCACAGCCAATATCCTTAAAAAAGCTGGAGTGGATTTCGGGATACTGGGCTCCAGGGAGAATTGCTGTGGCGAAAGTATTCGCAAGGCGGGCGATGAGGAGTTGTACCTGCATTTAGCGAAGGAAAACATCAAAACCTTTATTGATCAAGGAGTGAGGAAAATTCTTGTCTCTTCCCCTCATTGTTTCCATACGTTCAAAAATGAGTATCCTGAATTTATGGTACACTTTGAGGTGGTTCATATGGCCCAATATCTTTTCGGGCTTATTCAAGAGGGAAGACTTGAACTCAACAAGGAGTATGCGAAAAAAGTTACCTACCATGACCCATGTTACCTGGGACGGCATAATGGCATTTATGATGAACCCCGGAAGGTATTGCAGAAAATATCGGCATTGGAACTGACCGAGATGGCTGATTCCATGGAAGATAGCTTTTGCTGTGGCGGTGGTGGTGGCAGGATCTGGATGGACACGCCGAAGGGTGAACGGTTTTCTGACCTTAGGGTGGAACAAGCTGTAGAGACCGGGGCCGAGGTGCTGGCGACCTCCTGCCCTTACTGTATCGCCAATTTTGAAGATAGTCTGCTCTCCCGGAAGGATGGCGAAAGCCTGGTGGTAAAAGATATAACGGAAATCATTGCGGAGGTGATCTCATGAATACAAATTCCAAGTCTCAAATTCCAAAATCCAAGAAAGAAATACTTTGGGACTTGGGACTTGAGATTTGGGACTTGAGACTTGCAATTTGAAGTATAGAAAAGTGGAAAAAGAAGATTTTGGGGATGTAATTGTTGTAGGTGGAGGAATCAGCGGTATTCAGGCTGCTCTTGATCTTGCCACTACAGGCTACAAGGTTTATCTGGTTGAGAAAGCGCCCACCATTGGCGGTAAAATGGCCCAGCTTGACAAAACCTTTCCCACCAACGATTGCTCGATGTGTATTGAATCTCCCAAGTTTATCGAATGTGACAGGCATCCCAATATAGAGATTCTGACCTATACTGAAGTTGAACATGTGGAAGGAGAAGCAGGAGATTTCACTGTAACGCTGAATAAAAAGCCCAGGTACATCATAGAGGACAAATGCACAGGTTGTACTGTTTGTGCAGAGTATTGCCCTGTTCAAATCTCTGATCCGTTCAATCAAAACTTATCCACGAATAAGGCTATCCATATATACTTCTCCCAGGCAGTTCCCCTTGTCCCTTATATAGATGAAAGCTGCCATTTCCTGAAGGACAAGAAATGCTCTATTTGCGTTGGTGTATGTAAAAACAACGCCATAGATCTGCATCAAAAAGCGGAGAGGAGGGTGATAAAAGTAGGGGCGATCGTCCTGGCCCCGGGCTATGAGGTGTTTGACCCGGGTTTGAGAGGTGACTATGGCTACGGCAAATTTGAAAACGTGGTCACCAGCCTTGATTTTGAACGGCTGTTGTGTGCCACCGGGCCATTTGAAGGAGAGATAAGGCGCCCTTCCGACAATAAACATCCGCATAAAATAGCCTGGATTCACTGCGTTGGTTCCAGGCAGCATATCCCGGGCGGAAACAGCTACTGTTCATCGGTTTGCTGCACCTATATCCAGAAGCAGGTGATTCTGGCAAAAGACCACGATGCCGGTACGCAGGCTACGATATTCCATAACGATATCCGCTCCTATGGCAAGGATTTCGAACGATTCTACGAACGGGCGGAACACCTTCCGGGAGTTGAATTTATCAGAAGCTATGTCACCGTGGGGAAAGAGATCCCGGAAACGAAGAATATCACGATTAAATACGCAACGACCGATGATGGGGTGAAGGAAGAAGAATTTGACCTGATTGTGTTGGGCGTGGGAATGAATCCTCCTGTTGATGCCAAGAGCCTGGCAAATACGTTCAGCATCGAGCTCGATTCCCGGGGATTCTGCAAAACCAATCCGGTTAATCCTATTGAGACCACCCGTCCGGGAGTTTTTATAAGCGGAGCTTTCTATGCTCCTATGGATATCCCCGAGTCGGTTGTAGCAGCCAGCGGGGCGAATGCCCTCACAGGTGAGTTGCTGAAATCCAGACGGGGAAAGCTATCCAGAGAACGTGTTTATCCGGTGGAACGAGATGTCTCTGAGGAAGAAGTGAAGGTAGGTGTCTTTGCCTGCCATTGTGGCGCCAATATCGGACGGGTCGTTGACATTCCTTCCCTGGTTGATTATTCGCGAACCCTTGATGGTGTGGCGCACGCGGAAGAGGGCCTGTTTATCTGTTCTACGGATGCTGCCGAGAAAATAGCGAATACAATCAGGGAAAAAGGGCTCAATCGCGTGGTTGTCGCTGCCTGTACTCCCAGAACACATGAACCGCTGTTCAGAGATACGCTTCGTGAAGGGGGAATCAATCAATATTTCTTCGAGATGGCGAATATCAGAGAACATTGCTCCTGGGTCCACTCGAGAGAAAAGGAAGACGCCACCCAAAAGGCAAAGGACATCGTC
>JBDROF010000047.1:0-2790 GCA_043810345.1 Bacteroidota bacterium
AAGAATCATTCTCAGGGTTTGCTCCAGATTATCGTCATCTGTTTGTTTTCCTAAATAATCTTTAAAATTTGTGGATTTTAAAACCTCACCACCCGGCCCAGAAAGGATATGAACAGAATTTGTCCGCACATAATGGCTCAGGAACCTGACTAAAAGCCATTCAATGGGTACCGGCAATCTATAACTGGAATAATCATCAGCTAACTCACGGCTTGCCCCTAAACGAGTTCGCTGTTCATCCAGCGAATTCTGAGGATTACGCAATTCCACGAGATAGTCTAAAAGAATTCTATCAACCGCTCGTCCTTCCGTTGATCGCTGTGCCGAAAGGCTATATACTTTGTCTGGTAGAATTATATGTTTTGGAAATTCAGACATAAAGACCTATCCTTTCAGGTCAGTCAGTTCTTACGTTCAGTTCAAATATTCCGAAGCCGTCATCTTCTAAGTTAACGGAATAACCGATAAACTCATCAGGAGGATCGGGTGATAATCCTACATAACGATAAAGTGCCTCAACAAAATCATTGACTCCTTTGTTGATATGATTTTCCCCTATTTCGAACACAAGATGGCTGAAAAAGTTATTAGCGTCACCTCTGGCGTATACTTGCGAAGAAATGTTTACTGAATTAGGACCAAGAGACCTGACAAGAACTGCATCTGTGCATATCCCATAGCATCTGTACTTTGTCGGTAAACAGCTACCACAAGGCGGATTCCGTGGTTCAAGCATGTATGAACCGAACTCTAAAGATAAGGGGCTAATGTTATAACTGGACCCGCCAAAGGAGAATGTGGGCCAATCGGTAAGCAAGGAAAGTTGTGTCTTATCGATATCACAAATAGAAGAATTATTTCTGCTTAATTTGATCTGATAGATAATGCTTTTTGCTTCGATGAGCCCATCAGGCCGATGATATTTGATCACAACAAGGAGATCCCCCAATTCACAGCGACCGGACGCCGATTGTACGATGGGTTTGCCATGAATCTTCGAAACCCTGGGAGTGACGATAATTCCTGGAATTGATAATACCTGGAAAAAGGATTGAAGCTCCTTCATCAAGTTGATCAGGAATTGTTTTTCGGTTTTACATCCGATGATAGATACCTCGAATGCATGGTACAGGCTGGATCGTATGCTTTTATAATTTTTCCGAAGCTCTGTGGAAATTGACTTGGAATGCTGATTTATGAACATTTCATTTCCCCGTATTGATTACAAATGATAGCGTTCTCATTATTTCTTCGAGTGACGATACATAACATCTTGAGGACTTTTCGCCACCACATCCTTGATTAGACTCTGTACGATGGCGTAACTATTAGACATATCAGTAAGCTGCTTTTTGTACGCCAGCCAAGGATCTCTTAGAATTTGTTGCTGAATATCCCTTGTGACACCTGAATAAAAATGATCCAATAAGGTATCATTCATTTTCAGTCGTTCATAAATGATGTGGAGGTTATCCCGGTAGATGGGTTGCAGACTTCCAATTATTTCTGAAATGCATGAATCATATATCGTTGTCGCCGCATGTACACTTTCACCACGTAAGATCTGCTTGTTTTCCAGAGCATCAATTATTTGGCTAAGGTTGCCTTTTTTCTGATCGATAAGATGATAATTCACCACCAACTCATCAAAGAGCGCCTTTTTTAATCTTCGGCAATGGTACCACCCCCTGATTATCCGAGATAATTCACCGAGACCAAATCCCAGAATAACGCCCATTATAGTCCAAATTTCTTTCCTCTCAAAAAACTGGCAAAACCATTCCATACGCTTCTCCTATGTCTTATGCGCCACTTGCGGATCGGCAGGCGGCGGTTCGAGGATGGTCTGATAGGGGGTGCCGGATTCTTTGGCACGTTGCATGGCGTCATAGATTTCCAGGATCAGGTTTTTGGTGCGGTATTCGCCGTATTGGGCGATGTCCCTGCGTTTGACGATAGGGAAGGTTTCCATGATGTAGTCAACTGCATGGCGTGGAGTAGGGTATATGCGCTTCAGGACATCGTTTTGGAGGTGCCATTCTTCCACGGAACCGAGGTAGAGGTGGAAGAAAGCAGCGTCCATCTCGCAGCGAAGTAAGAAACGGCGCACTTCTTCCCAACGAAACGGCACGCCTTCATAACCGCAATCCCGAGCGAACGGCTCCAGATCCCAGGCTGTGAAGGTCAGTTCGAGCAATCGTGGTCTCATCCAGCCTTGCAGTGTTTGTGAACTGTCCGACCACGGACAGGTTCTCGCAAAAGTTATAGGCGGCAAAACTGCTATCTGATTCAGTAGGTAAAAGTTCAGATGCAATCCTCCAACTTTCTGGCGCGCACAGAAATCAAAAACGAAGCTTGAGCATATAGCTGATAGCAAGCTTAGATTCGATTGATTACAACCCATCTTTACCACTTTGGAGGCATAGGATCAAGCCAAGTTATTAAAATATTTAGGAATGAGATGTTGGTGTAGTCCATGATTACGTCTAATAATAAACTTCTTGACATGCTATAAGTAATCGTATAGAGATGCCATTATTAGAATTAATAAACGTCTAATAAAGGCATCCGATGGATCTGGCGAAACTTCATCTACACTGGCGGGAAAGCCAATATCAGGGGAAGACCTATCGTTCCTACAGTCTGGCGCGCGCCTACCGGGAAGACGGTAAGAACCGCAAGGAGATCGTTGTCAAACTGGGAAAACTGCCTGACCGGGAGGCGACCCGCTGGCGGGATATTCTCCAGATGATCAAAAATCCGGCTGCGTTCATGACGACGGCAGATGAT
>JBDROF010000048.1:0-3732 GCA_043810345.1 Bacteroidota bacterium
GAGAAAACGAATTTTAAAACCATGTCGATAGACTACTAAAAAACAATGCGTTATGGCACAAGAACAAATTACCCATGCAATTAACGCGACAGGCCTTGCCGATATCCTGGAAAGGGTTCTCGATAAAGGGATCGTAATTGCAGGTGATATTAAGATACAAATAGCTGATATTGATCTGTTGACTATTAAAATCAGGCTGCTGATCGCTTCGGTCGACAAGGCGATGGAGATGGGCATCAACTGGTGGCAGGAGGATACCTATCTCTCGACGAAAGCCAGGGAAAAAGAGCTTATGCAACAACAGGAAGCACTCGAGGCCCGTTTAGATAAGCTTGAGGCGATCAATAAACCTTTATAACTTTTATAAACCATATAAACCGGATGTAAGATGGAAAAAAATAACAATAAAAAGAAAAATGAAGATGCCGATTTTGACCTTTTCGGGCTTGGTGGCCTGTTCAAAGGCATCGAAAAACTGGTTGACCTTGCCGGAAAACTCGAGGAAAGTGGTGGAATTAGTAAGGAAGGCGAGATCAATCTTGATCACCTCAAAAAAGGCATGAAAGGAGTTTATGGCTTCACCATCAAAACGGCAGTTGGAGGTTCACCAAAAGTTGAGACTTTCGGTAACATCAAAAAAACTCCGGAAGGGCCTAAAGTGGATGAAGAAAGAGAGCCTATTACCGATATTTTTGATGAACAAAACGAGGTCATGATCATTGCCGAAATGCCGGGCATTGAACGGGATGACATTAAAATCGACCTGAAGGAAGATATCCTGGAAATTTCGGCGGTTAGCAAAAACAGAAATTACCGCAAAGAGCTGCTGCTTCCTGTAAAAGTCCTGAAACAAAATCTACGTCACAAATTCACAAATGGAATCCTTGAGATCAGGATAAAAAAATAAATGTCATGGCACTTGCTGGCTTAGAAAGCGACGTCCTGAAACTAATCATTTTCGGCGGGAAAGGTGGCGTTGGAAAAACCAGTTGTGCCATAGCCACAGCGTTGGAGTTATCAGAAAATTTCAACACGTTGCTCATATCTACAGATCCGGCCCATTCCGTATCGGATTGCCTCGAACAACCTATTGGTTTCAACGTACGGAAAGTTTCCGGGATAGAAAACTTAGCCGCTATTGAAGTAGTTGCCGACGAAGCGCTTTCAGGGTTTAAAACGGAACATCGGAGTGAGCTGAAAAAGCTTCTTGAAACCTCCACAAATCTTGACAACGAGGACATTGATGAATTGCTGACCTTGTCGATCCCCGGTATTGACGAGGTGATGAGCTTTAAAACCATCATTGATTTTATTGAGGAAGGCAAATACAATAAATATGTGGTGGATACAGCGCCAACCGGTCATGCCTTGCGACTGATCTCATCGCCGAAACTGCTGGATGAATGGATAAAGGTGGCTGCCAGGATGAGATGGAAATACCGCTATATGATCACCAGTTTTTCGGGTTCTTATCAGCAGGATGAAGTGGATGCATTTTTACTCAGCCTGAAAAAAACGGTAAAAAGGATCGAAAACATATTGCGGGATAATACCAAATGTGAATTTATCCCGGTTTGTATCCCCGAAGCGATGGCAATCATGGAAACGGGCAGGTTGCTTGAGGACCTCGGTAAATCTGAAATAATTTCGCGGCAGATCATTGTGAACAATGTAATGGCTTCGGAGGCGTGTGGTTTTTGTAAACAAAGAAAAGCGGGTCAGCTAAAATATATACGGCAGATAGGCGAGACATTTTCTTATTTGAACAAGGTTGAAGTACCGATGTTTGCTGAAGAGATCAAAGGGCTGGAAGCATTGAATCAATTGAGGATGTTTCTTTTTGGCGATCAACCCATCAACTCATAAACTCATCAACCAATAAATCATGATCAAAATCAAAGAAGAAATAGTACTGCGGATAAAGGAAGCCCTGGTGAAAGATGTGGGCAGGGCTATCGCCAGGATCGACCCCAGCGACATGAAGTTACTTGGGTTGGAAAGTGGCGACGTGATCGTGATTGAAGGCAAACGTACCACACCGGTTAAGATCATGCCTTGTTATCCAGACGACAGAGATAAGAGTATTATTCAGATTGACGGGATCACCCGGGAAAATGCTCAGGCCGGGATCGATGAAAAAGTGAAAATCATTAAAACTACCTGCCGTCATGCTGTAAAAATAAAACTCAAGCCCGATTCAAAATCCGGGTCTTTGTCCAAGGCTGATGACGCGAAATACATTGGTTCACTCATCAATGGCCTCCCGGTGTCAAAAGGCGATAAAGTGAGAGCCATCCTATTTGGGTCACGTTCGGTTACTTATACAGTCACCGGCGTCAATCCTGAAGGCGTGGTGCTGCTACACCCAAATACCATATTTCAACTTGAACTGGTAAAGCAGGACGGAGAACACAAAAGCAAAGTTTCCTACGAAGACATCGGGGGCCTTGGGAATCAGGTTCAACGCATCAGGGAGATGATTGAACTTCCATTAAAGTATCCTGAGATTTTCGACCGTTTGGGGGTTCAGCCACCCAAGGGAGTTTTTCTTTATGGTCCTCCGGGAACCGGAAAAACGTTGATCGTAAGAGCGGTGGCCCATGAAACGGATGCCTATTTCATCAACATCTCCGGCCCCGAGATCATGGGAAAATTTTACGGGGAGAGTGAAGGGCGGATCCGAAAACTTTTTGAAGAGGCCCAGGCACATGCGCCCTCCATCATTTTTATCGATGAAATTGATGCTATTGCTCCAAAGCGGGAAGATATGGGGGGCGAAAAGCAGGTTGAAAAACGTGTTGTAGCCCAACTGCTGTCACTGATGGACGGATTGGAATCGAGGGGAAAGGTCATTGTGATTGGAGCCACCAACATTCCCAATTCCATAGACCCAGCCTTGAGAAGGCCGGGCCGGTTCGACCGCGAAATTTCTATTTCCATTCCGGATAAAAAGGGCCGGCTGGAAATTCTTCACATCCATACCAGGGGTATTCCCTTGTCGATGGATGTAGATTTGGAAAAACTGGCGGAGATCACCCACGGCTTTGTAGGCGCCGATCTGGAAGCTCTGGCTCGTGAAGCTGCTATGACTGCGCTGCGAAAAATACTTCCGCAAATCGATTTCGAAATGGCCGAAATTCCATACGAAACGTTGATGCAACTGGAGGTTACCATGGATAATTTCCGGGATGCCATGAAAGAAGTAGAACCTTCGGCGATCAGGGAGGTGTTTGTGGAAATACCCGATGTCAAATGGGATGATGTTGGGGGCCTTGATGAAATAAAAGAGGCCTTGAAGGAAACGGTGGAGTGGCCGTTGAAATATGCCGAGTTGTTCAGAAAAGCCGATACCAATCCTCCGAAAGGCATTATTCTTCATGGGAAACCCGGAACCGGGAAGACTTATCTGGCAAAAGCGCTGGCCAGTGAAAGTGGAGTCAATTTTATCTCCGTAAAAGGTCCGCAAATTTTAAGCCGCTACATTGGAGAATCCGAAAAAGGGGTAAGAGAACTCTTCAGAATGGCAAAACAAGCATCGCCATGCATCTTGTTCCTGGATGAAATTGACAGCCTGACCCCCCGGCGCAACAGCGACAGTTCCGGTTCTGGCGTGATCGAAAGGGTGATTGGCCAGTTCCTTGCCGAAATGGATGGCATTGAAGACCTGAAAGGGGTGATAGTACTGGCTGCAACCAACAGGATCGATTTAATTGACCCTGCTTTGCTAAGAAG
>JBDROF010000049.1:0-70504 GCA_043810345.1 Bacteroidota bacterium
AGCACTCCGTGATAATCCATCGAGGCTTCCACTCCGCTTATCAGGGTGGCACGGACAGCGTCATCGCCGGCGCCCGTCATAAATTCACACTCAGCCTTGATGAAGAGGCACTCCACGTTGGATATGAATGGAACAGGTGAATTCTTAGAGGATACTGCGGGGCCAGGGGCGCTGGCGTCAGCGTTAGTCTCTCCGGGGCCATTTCCACTGTAGCCACCTGCTGCATCCGGGTATGCATATACCGTGATACGCGGATCCTGGCGGAGAAGCAACATATTAATGAAGTAAGAGTTCATTGATATATCGCCACGTTCAGTCATGAACTGCCACAACGGATTTGCGTCGGCGTCAGCGGTGCCGAATACAAACCTCAGGTCTTCATCACTAGACGTGAACGCATTTGGAAGTGCTGCTAATGCATCGGCGTAAGCGGTCTGAGGCTGGATCTTCGACAGATGCAGGGCGTAGCGGGCTTTTAATGCATAAGCCGCTTTCACCCATAAGGCGAGATCTCCTCCGTACATCATATCTCCTTTCACAGCTTCATAATTCCCAACAATCTGAAGGTTGGCAATTGCATCGGTCAGCAGCTGCTGAATTATCCCGTAGATCTCCTGCTGTGTGTTGAAAGCGGGAGTAAGGTTGGCATCTCCCTGGAATGCTTCCGTATATGGGATATCATTCCAGAGGTCAGTACTGACCCCCAGCAAGTTAGCCATTAGAATCTGAGCAACGCCCAGGTAATGAGGATGGGAGCCGGTTGTTTTATCCATGATCAATTTCAGGTTCATCCCGGCTCCTGCGTAATTGGTATTCCACAGATTATTCACATCGCCTTCTCTGAGGTTATAATCGGCAGTAGATTGCGACTGTCTGGCAATACCCTGCATGTATTGCAGCCAGATACCGGTAACGCGGCAGACATCATTTCCTCCGATGGTGTTATATGCCATATCAGTTTGAATTACAGGCAATATGTTACCTAACGGAGCATCTATCGGGGCGTCAGGATTGATGTTGATATCGGTATCGATCCATTTCTTGCAAGCAGAAAAGACCAATGCCGTGATAACGAACACCCCTATTATTCTGATACTTATTTTTTTCATACTTATATGTTTTTTGTTTGTTACATGATTTTCAAAAACACCTGGTTAGAATGCCACATTGAGACCAACTGTATAGCTCTTTGTGCCGGGCATGTTGAAGTAGTCAATACCCTGGGCGTTTGAGTTACCAAGCAGGTTGGTCTCAGGATCGATACCTGTAAAGGGGGTACTTAACCAGAGGTTTGTTCCTGTGAAGTAAAGGTCGAGTCCCTTGATGAAGGTGTTCTTCACCAAACGGGTGAATGAATAGGAAAGGGTGACAGAACGCAGACGTACCCAGTTCGATTCCTCAATGTACGGAGAGGTTGGACCAGTAAATCCACTTCCATATCCTGATGTCCTCCACCACTGGTTTAGTTTCACAGCAGTAGTATTTGCAGCTCCTGCGGATACGATATTGCCATCGATATCCATGTGTCCGTAAACGCCTTCGAACGTATAATCGTCATCACGGGTAGCAGTACCTGCCGAGGTTCCGAAATAGTCCAGAGCGCCTCTTGTTCCGTTCCACATCATCCCGCCAACCTTGATATCAACCAGTAGGTAGAGTGAGAGGTCTTTCCAGCGTAAAGTTGAACCGATACCCATGGTCCATTTCGGGTCAACATTACCCAGCGGGATCATATCGCTACCCATGATCGGATATCCGTAATAGGGATTGTAATCCGGTGAGGTGGGATCGGGGCTTCCGGAATCTTCAATGATGAGATTTCCGCTGCCATCATACACCCAGTCATAACCGTAGATGCTGCGATATGGTTGGCCGGCAACGGCACGGATCTGCGGATCGGTGAATCCACCAAGGAAGAGGTTCTCCACACCGGGAGCCAGCTCGAGAACTTCGTTGTTCAGCTTGGCGAAGTTCAACATGATATCCCACTGCCAGTTCTTGCCTTTGATCGGCACCAGCTCAAGGGTTACCTCATGTCCGCGCGTTCTCATGGAGCCTGCATTCTGCCACATGTTCTGGTAACCGGTGGAGGCAGCGATGGGAACCAGCAGGATCAGGTCTTCCCCTAAGTTACTGAAGTAGGTATAGGAGATACCGATACGGTTCTGAACGAATTTCAGGTCGGCGCCAATTTCAAAGGTTTTGGTTTTTTCCGGTTTGAGATCAGGATTTCCCAGGATATCGCTCCAGGTATATCCAGGATAGCCCATAAACGGCCACGTAAGGATACCGGTCGTCCAGCCATCACCGATGCCTGGAGATGCAAAATACGTATTGGTAGCATAAGCCGGGGCATCTTTGGCCACGATGGCATAGGATGCCCGGATCTTACCATATGGCAGCACCTTGTTATCCTTCAGAAAAGGGAGTTCGGTAAAGATGAAACCACCACCCACAGAGGGATAGAAGAAGGAGTTTTTCCCTTGCTTCAATGTAGTTGTCCAGTCATTCCGTCCGGTCACACTTAAATAGAGCATATCCTTCCAGCTTAACGAGAGGTCTCCATAGAATGCAGCTCTTCTGATCTTGGTAGTAGCTTCCCGTGAAGAGAGTGAACTGGCGTTGTTCAGGTTGTAATATTCCGGAATAACCAGTCCGTACCCATCGGAGGCCTGTGAATAGTAATAAAGCTGAGACATGTTGTGTCCGAACAGGAATTTCAGGTCGAAATCGGTAAAAAGCTCTTTCTGAATGGTCATGATCAGGTCGGAGTTGAAGTCTTTGTTCAATTCCGAGGTCTCCTTGATCCAGCCTGACGGATAGGTCCGTGAATAGACAGCTATTTCATCATTCGCTTTCCGGTCCCACCAGTCGATACCGATGCGATAGGTAAAACTCAACCATGATGTAGCATACCAGTCTGCCTGGGCGCTACCGATAAAGCGGTTCACCTGGTCGGTGTATTTATTCATGTTGGCTGTCCAGTAAGGGTTGTCGTATCCACCACCAGCACGGTAGTTACGCTGAGATCCTTCAGGCTTGCCTGATGGGTCGTTGGCGCCAATGATATAGCCGGCATCATTGTTGAAAGTAGGAGGTGTTCTCAACAGTCCCAGCATTACCCCGGAGGTGTTGGAACCCTGCTGGATCCGGTCACCGGCCGAGATCATGTAGTTGGCATTTCCTGAAATTTTAAACTTGTCTGTCAGCTTGGTTTCAGCGCTCAACTTGAAGGTATTCCGGCGGAATTTGTTATTCGGAACAATCCCTGTCGACTGGTTGTCGGAGAAGCTGAAGTAGAAGTTGGCCACTTCACTGCCCCCTACAAGAGAGATGGAATTGTTGGTGGTGATACCCGTCTGGAAGAAATCATAATGGTCATAGGTGTTGACCGACTGACCATTCGCCGTTGGGTCGTTTTTCCCAACAATCTGGCCATCCGGATTAAAAGTTCTCCACTTGTAGGTTGGGTCTACGTAGTAAGAGCAGGTATCAATCCGGGGTCCCCAGGTGAAAGAATTGCCGCCGACCCATTGACCACCCCAACCCTGTGCATATTGATCCTGAAGCTCTATAACCTGGCTGATCTTATCAAATGTGACAGAGGTGTTGAAATTCACCGAGATTTTCCTACCGGTTGTGGCTTTTCCTTTTTTGGTGGTGATGATGATGGCACCGGAGGCGGCCCGTAATCCATAGAGAGCCGTTGCGGCGCCACCCTTCAACACGTTGATGGAGGCAATGTCATCGGGGTTGATATCGATGGCACGGTTAGAGGTAGCTACTCCGTCAACACCATACTGTCCGCCGCTGTTGTTGATGGGTACCCCATCGACGACAAAAAGCGGCTGGTTGTTCTGCGTCAGTGACTGAACCCCACGAATAGTGATGTAGGATGAAGCACCGGCAGCACCGGATGAACTTGTAATCTGCACGTCGGAAACCTTCCCCTGCAGGGCATTGATAAAGTCAACACGACCTGATTTGGCAATGTCGTCTCCGCTAACTTCCTGCACGGAATAGCTGAGTGCTTTCGTTTCACGGGGTATACCGATGGCAGTAACCACGACTTCATCCATGTTCAGGACATCCGACTCCATCGCAAGGTTGATGGTATTGGATTCACCCAGGGTGATCTCCTGGGTTTTCATCCCAACATAGGAGAAGATGAGCGTGTTGTACTTCGTTGGAAGAGTCAACGTATACTTCCCGTCCAAGTCAGTCGTGGTACCGATCGTTGTACCTTTCACCAGAACGGTCACACCCGGTATCGAGCTACCGTCATCCGAAGAGGTAACCGTACCGGTTATGATTCGTGTCTGCGCAAGAACTCCTTGCAATCCTACAAATAAAAGCAGGGCAAGGATCATCGTAAATTTTCTCATAACTGTTGATTTTAGTTAGTAAACGGTTTAATAATCAGCGAATTGAAAAAATATAAAATATTGTAAGGTTCCTGACCAAACCTAACAACATGGAGATATGTTGAGTTTGCTTTCTCTGGTAATAGCAGAATCCTATGCAATGTTAGTAATTAAATCGCTTGAAAAAAAAAAGAGTAACAAAAATAACAAAAATTTCACCTGAATCTCGAGGAAATAGAGGTGCAAGTTAAGTTACCCGGGGCATAAAAAAAGGCTGCCATCCGGCAGCCTTCTTTTCTTGATGAAGAATAAACCTAGTTTTTATCCCAGAACAGTTTTGTCCCCACATCATCTCCACCGATAGCATCTGCTGCAGCTTGACGGTTTGCACCATTTAAGGTTTGTTCCGCAATGGGATAGGTCAAACGCACCGGAAGTACACTCACGGCATCAGGAGGAGTAAGAAGAACGGGAAAGTCTAACATCCGGTAGACAGTCCAGCCCTCAAATCCGCGATTAAAGAGCGCGATCCATTTTTGCATTCCGATTTTTTCCTGCCAGGTACCTGTAGCGGTTGAATAGGCAACTTTAGGATCAGCCAGGTAAGCGGCAATCTCATCTGCAGTACCCCCCCAGAACTCAATGGAAGCTGTAATGGCATGATTATAATGCTCTTCAGCAGTCCCACCAACGGCGAAACCTCTCTCAGCTCCTTCTGCCAATAAGAATTCAACCTCGGCCAGATCAAAAAAGTCCATCGGGAAAGTAGCCTCTGTGATTGGATCAGCAACATGCGAATATAGAGTGTAATCGTTCTGCACACCATAAATTCCTCCGATATACGCTGGAGGATCGCCAACCGTGGTAAAAAACCCTGGTCTTCTGGGATCATTTAAATCGTTCAGCACATCCACAAACGTGTTGGCAGCCACAAAATCCTTTCTGCCGCTGAGAACCAGATTCTCATTAATGGGGTTAGTATTGGGCTGAGAACTCATATAAGTGAGCAATGCGTTATCTGCATTGGACATGATAACGTTCGGAACTGCCTCAGCAACCGTAGTGGAGGCCAGTGCGTTATCGACATCAGCCAGCAGCATGCCCATCCTTAATTTCAGGGAGTTGGCAAATTTGAACCACATCGCTACATTGCCGTGATTCATATTATCTGCACCGCCAAAACTACCTTGTGCCTGATCCATATCGGAGATTGCTTTATTAAGCCTGGCAATCAGATCCTTGTAGATGGTAAGGCCGTCATCATATTTAGGCAACACAATATCCGGGTTTAAAGCTTCGTCATAGGGAACATTCCCAAACGTTTCAACCAGCACACTATATGCATAAACAGAAACGACCTCAACAATAGCAAGTTTATTTGTTAAGACAGAGGGAGCATCGCCCGGAAGGGTCCCTGTTTCCGCAAGCACTTTTGCAGATTCCTTCAAATTCATCAGCACATCTCTGTAGAGAGCATTCCAGAAATTATCAGGAATTCTCCGGTCGGCGAGTTCATAGTTGGCTTCATCCGTATAGGTACATTCAGTCCATTGCTGAACATACATACGGAAATTGTTTTGGTTCACATTGGGTGTAACCATGATGTTGGAAAGAGACAACTGGGCTCCTGTAAATAATGATTCTCCGGGAACGGTCGTTGGATCTTTGATGTTCTCATTTAAATCCTCGAGTTTCTTACAGGACGAAACCAGCAGGAGGATCAATAGAATTGCTAATATATTTTTCATATCTTTTTATATTAGAAGGTGAATTTTAAGTTCAGACTAAAATCACGTGTGGATGGCAATGGCCCTGTTGAATATCCTTGCAGGTTTCCTGCACCCAGTCCTGATTCAGGATCGGCATGAGGGAAGTTCTTAAAGATGATCCAAACGTTTGAGGCCACAGCTGTAACGGTTATGCCCGTAATGAACGTTTTTTGCAAGACCTTGGGAGGAATGGTATAAGATAAAGAGATATTCCGCAATTTGACATAACTTGCGTCATACACAAAGGCTGCATTTGGAAGCCCTCTTCTATACCCGAAAGCGCCATAATTGGAAGCGGCTATCCTGGTTTTATTGACTGAACCATCCGGGTTAACACCTTCATTGATAAATCCACCGCTGTTTGAAGCATATCCCTTGCTATGATCGGCCGGATCCACCCAAACAATGGGATCTCTGACCGGATTACCGAGGTCGTTCTGGAAGGAAGTCTCTGCAGGTAAAC
The DNA here is from genome assembly GCA_043810345.1 of Bacteroidota bacterium. Lineage (GTDB taxonomy): Bacteria > Bacteroidota > Bacteroidia > Bacteroidales > FEN-979 > QYOJ01. The sequence goes on from JBDROF010000049.1 coordinate 6,597, forward strand.
CGGTTGCCGATCCATAATACATGTCAAGCGAAAAGATGTCTCCACCTTTTTGAAAATCGATCAAAAAGCCAAATGCCCAGTTCTTATAGGACAGGGTATTTAATAAACCACCTTGCCAATCGGGGTTTACGTTTCCGATCACATAATCAGACGTAGCTGTAGGCAGATATTGCCCGTTTGCTGGATTGATTAATTTTTCTCCGGACGTAGCATGATAAGTGTAATCTGTTCCGTAGATCACACCATACGGTTGTCCAACCATTGCATTGATGGTAACTCCTCCCTGGAATCTTCCTAACTGCAGGTTATCAACACCTTCCAGTAGGCTAACCACTTCATTGTAGTTCTTGGCCCAGTTCAACGCGACATCCCATTTGAAGTTTTTACTTTTCAACGGTGTTGCACGGAGGACAAGTTCGATTCCTTTATTTTGAATTTCACCCGCATTGATTATTTTAATGTTATAACCGGTGCTGGTGGAGACCGGAAGCGGCAGAATTTGATTGATGGTATTGGTTTTATATAGCGCCAGATCAAAACCAAGCCTTCTGCCTAGAAAATACATTTCAAGTCCACCCTCTATACTTTTGGTGTTTTCCGGTTTCAGATCAGGGTTTTTCTGTGTAGTCGGAACCGCGGTGGTCAAACTGTTAAATGGCGATAATACAAGGTAATTATCCACAAGCTGATCAAACCCCGGGCTATTCCCAACCATGGCATAATTTACCCTGATTTTTCCAAAGGAGAGCCATTTTGCATTTGGTATAACTTGAGAAAAGATGAAACTTGCGGCAACTGACGGATAATAGTACGAATTATTGTCAGCAGGCAACGTCGAAGATTGGTCTCGTCTGATCGTACCATCCAGATAGAGGTAGTTTTTAAATCCTAACGAAGCACTTGCATAAATTCCGTTAACCCTCACTGTTGAAGCAAGTTCCTTTGGAAGGGGCAGAGGACCGGCACTGTTTTGTAATGAATAGAGCTCAGGAACGGCCAACCCCCCACTGGTTGATGAAATCAAACGGTCATACTTTGTCTGCCTGATGTTCATCCCCAATAGCGCTTTCAGGTTAAAGGAGTTCGATAAGTTTTTATTAAAATTAGCCATCAGATCATAATTGTACTCACTGAAGCTGATATCCCTTCTCATGTAGCCAGATTCCTGAGAGCTTCTGCCTATACTGCCATCAGGTCCGGTGCCAATGCCAAACGAACTGGGCACACTACCCACTGCTCTTCTTTCTTCCTGAAGTTCTGAGTATGTGTCAACCGAAAACCGGCCAAAAATGTTCAGCCATTCAGCGATTTTATAGGTGACAGCCATATTGCCGATAAAACGATTTCTTTTGTCGGTTTCATAGTTTTGATACCGGGTCCAATAGGGGTTATCCCAGTAAATCGGAACCGCATTGGAGGGGTCGGCATAATTCCAGGTCACATTCCGTGTGGTAAGGTCGTACATATCCTTCTGCTGTTGAATATCCACGTTGGTTTGCCACCATTGACGCATAGATCCCATGATGTTATCAGTATACCCTGTTGAATTACGCCCTTTCGCCGAGAGAATAGAATAGTTCCCGAATCCTGAAACTGTTAACCTGTCGGTTACGTCCCAGCTTCCACTCAGCATCACATTGTTTTTATCCAGCTTGCTGTTAGGCAGCAATCCATTTTGTGTAAAGTTTGTATAGGATAATCTGTAATTACCGCTTTTGAAGGTATTCTCAATGGAAAGCGTATTGGTAAACGTTAACGGTTTTTCAAAAAAGGTGATGGGGTCGTGTTCAGCCACTTTCCATGGAGTGGCTTTGAGGTAATTCGGAGATTCAGGGTCGACAGCGTCCCATTGATACACCATTATGTTAGGATCAAATGGGGCGCCATAAGAGGCATCTTCAGAGGTCACCACCCATTGCGTTTCTATACTGGCTGGATCTGTTGGATCCACTGTGATCGTTCCATCGGGATTGATATATCGCATATACCAATAGCCTCCCGGCCCATCATAGTACGTTCCATAACCTGCGCCGTAATCTTGTTGATACTCAATAAATGTTTTTTTATCAACAAAACCAATAGATGCACTGGTATTGAAGGTAACACCCACACCTTTTCTTACGCCAACTCCCAACGCCCTTTTTCCTTTCTTTGTGGTGATCATGATCACGCCGTTGGCAGCCCTGGAACCGTACAATGCAGTGGCAGCAGCTCCTTTCAATACGTTAATGGACTCGATGTCTTCCGGATTAATATCCGAAGCGGCATTGCCAAAGTCGTAGTTGCCCCCACCGGCCTGTTCCTGAGCACGTGAGTTCGTAACGTCATTATTTACAGGAACACCATCGATAATAAACAGGGCCTGGTTGTTGCCTGTTAACGATTTGCTACCCCTTAACAGGACATTGGTAGAACCACCCATATTCGTGTTTGTTGTAATGAGAAGCCCCGCGACTTGTCCTGACAGGGAATTCACAAAATTATCTGTTTTGACTAAGTTAATCTCGTCACTTGATACTTCCTGTGTTGCGTATCCAAGGGACTTTTTTTCACGGGGAATACCAAGAGCGGTGACCACCACTTCATCCATAAACAGGACATCCGTCTCCATCGTAATGTTGACGGTATTGGATTCACCCAGGGTAACTTCCAGTGGCTTCATCCCGACATAGGAGAAAACGATCACGTTGTACTTTGTCGGAACCGAAAGGGAGTATTTCCCATCCAAATCCGTTGAGGTACCCAAGGTGGTCCCTTTCACCACCACAGTCACCCCCGGGATTGGTTGTCCATCATCCGAAGATGTGACCACCCCGGATATGTCTCGGGTCTGCGCAAGAACTCCTTGCAAACCTACAAAGAATAGCAGGGCAAGGATCATTGTAAATTTTCTCATAACTGTTGATTTTGGTTTGTAAACGGTTTAATATCAGCGAATTGAAAAAACACAAACAATGTTAGGGGACTGGCCTAACAAAAGAATATGAAAAACGTCGAGTTTAATTTTCCCGTTTTAGTATGAATCAAATGCAATATTAATAATTAAATCGGTTGAAAAGCAAGTTTTTTTTTTAAAAAAATTAATTTTCTGACGATGATTATTCTATTAACAACTAACTCAAGTAATTACATCCGGTAGATTCTTTATTTGGCGGAAAAAGAGGCCAAAAAGGAGCACCAGAATGGCATATACAGCGGTGGAGAGCCAGGATATTTCTGGTCGGAAGAGGTGAAAAATGGTGATCAGGATAGTTGGAGCCGAGAAAAGGTAATACCCCACCCGATGTCCTTTCCATTGAAGGATTACCCCGGTGAAAGCGGTGGCATGAAGTACGAACATAACCAGGAATAACAGGAATACCTGAGCGTTTGACCAGTTTTTATCCGGGATATACTGGTGGATGATCTCAGTGATCCATCCCGAATAGGAGAGAGCAATCAGAAAGAAAGATACCATTATGCCATAATAGACCCACGTAAAGATACAGAGTATCGACAGGAGAACAGGTCGTTTCCGTGTTGGTTTCTCCTCCTCTGCAGGAGCATTTTTATTGGTTGGTGTCATCTTTCAGTGCATCTGTTTCAACTGGGTACTATATAGTATTATGAAGAGTCCTGAAAAAAGCAGGTCAAGGATCGATGGTCCCGACAACTTCAGAAAATACATGGGCGCGATCAACAACAGAATCTGGGAAACAGCATAGAGATGGAATCCCACCTTCCGCAGTCGCCACATCAGGATTGCTCCGGTGAGGGATCCGACGTACAATACTCCTGTGATCAGAAAAAAACCGGGTGTTGCTTTCATCAGGATCTCCATGCCGGGCAGGTTGAACCGCTCCCCGAACTCTTCGGCCACCACCAGGAAGGAGTCGAAAAAACTTGCGATGAAGAGGCTGGAAAAGGTATTCAACCCGCTACCGATAAAGGTGAGGATGCAAAGTATGGCCAGTAACTGTGACCGTTTGGGTTCGGCCGGTGTACCAAGTGGTTGCGGAAGTTCGTCCATCAATTTTTGCTGAAAATACATTTTTATTGCACATCATTGCGCATCATTGCCATCATTGCGCATCATTGCCATTTCTTTCACCTCTCACCTCCTACGTCCCACCCAATATCCGTCCGGTAATACTTCCCTTCAAACCGGATCTTCTCCGCATTCTCGTACGACAGCTTCAGCGCCTCCTCCAGCGTCTCCCCGAACGAGGTCACAGCGAGCACTCGCCCACCGTTGGTTACAATCCGGCCATCCACAGCTTTCGTTCCGGCATGAAAGACGAGACTGCCGGTCACCTGGTCGAGCCCGGTGATCTCTTTTCCCTTCTCATAGGTGCCTGGATAGCCTTCTGATACCAGCATCACGCTGGCGGTAAACCGGGGATCCAGACTCATCTCCACCCGGTTGAGGGTGCCAGTTGCCACGGCCTGACAGAGCTCTATGAAATCGACCTGGATGCGGGGTAGCACGGCCTCGGTTTCGGGATCTCCCAGCCGGCAGTTGTATTCAATCACGTAAGGAGCCCCGTTCACGTTCATCAACCCGAAAAAAATGAATCCTTTGTAAGTAATCCCTTCGGCTTGCAACCCCTCCAGCGTGGGACGGATCACCTGCCGCTCCACCTGCTCCAGGAATTCGCCCCGGGCAAACGGGACCGGAGAGACTGACCCCATGCCACCGGTGTTGGGACCGGTATCGCCGATGCCAATCTTCTTGTAATCTTTAGCTTCGGGAAAGATCCGGTAATGGGTTCCATCTGTGATCACGAATGCCGATAGTTCAATTCCCTGTAAAAATTCCTCGATCAAAACCTTGCGGGAAGCCTCCCCGAATTTATCCTCAGCGAGCATGGCGGTGAGCTCCGCGGTGGCTTCATCCGTCGTATGACAAATCACCACCCCTTTGCCCGCCGCTAACCCGTCGGCCTTAAGCACATATGGCGGATCCAGCGATTGCAGAAAAGCAATTCCTTCGGCTAGTGTGTCGGACGAGAAGGTGTGATTGGAAGCAGTGGGTATATGGTATTTCCGGAGGAACCTCTTGGCGAAATCCTTGCTTCCTTCCAGCATGGCTGCCTGGCGGGTTGGACCTATCACCGGGATCCTCCGCAGTTCCGGGTCGTCCAGGAAAAAATCGTGGATCCCGCGTACCAGGGGGTCTTCCGGACCCACGATCACCATCCCGATCCGGTGGCTGATACAGGCCTCCCTGATTCCCTTGAAATCGTTGACCGCTATAGGGAGATTGGTACCGGTTAAAGCGGTACCGGCATTACCCGGCGCAATGAAGAGGGAAGTCAGCCGGGGACTCTGTGCCAGCTTCCAGGCGAGGGTATGCTCGCGCCCCCCCGATCCTAACAGGAGAATGTTCATGGTGTTACTTGGTTTTCAATGCTTTTTCGATCGACTCCCATAAACGGTCAGCCGTCATCTGCCAGGTGAAGAGCCCCTCCCGGGCATGGCCACGCTGGATCAGTCCCTCCCTTACGGTTTTGTACTGGTAGATCTTGTACATTGCCATGGCGATCGATTCGGGATCGAAGGGGTCGATCAGCAGAGCTCCGTCGCCGGCAACCTCGGGCATGGAAGTGACGTTGGAGGTGATTACCGGTGTCCCGCAGCGAAAAGCCTCTATGATGGGGATACCAAAACCTTCGAAGTAGGATACATAGGTGAGCGCGGTGGCAGCACCCAGCACATACTTTAGATGCTCATTGCTGAGACGTCCGGTGAAGATCACGTCGTTTGAAAAGCTCATCCGCTGGAAGGCTGAATCAATGTCGGGGGTCCACCACTTCCGGGCTCCTACGATCAGCAACTGCACATCCGACGGGTTGGTCTTTTTAAAAAGATCGAATGCCCGGAAGAGGTTAGCGAGGTTCTTCCGTGGATGGAGCGCCCCGATAAAAAGAAAATAGGGTTTGCCATCAGAGTAGAACTGGCAGGTCATCACCTTCTCCTCTTGGGTCAGCGGTTTGTAAATCTCGCTGGCACCGTCATATACGATGTCGATCTTATCGGCCCTCACCTTGTACTGCTCTACGATATCCTGCCGTGAGTAGTTGGAGACCGTCGCGATCCTTACTGCCTTTTGCGCATACCTGGGAAAGTAGTGACGGTAATACCAGCGGGTGAGAATAGGAAGGTCCTCCGGGTAGTGTTCGAAATTGAGGTCGTGGATCACATTCATCGATCGGCCTTTGTAGCGCAGGGAGAGAAAACCGTCAGGGGAGAGAAAGAGATCGGGCTTCAGCCGGTTGAGAAGGGAAGCGAGATTGTACTCAAACCAGGTAAAATATAGAATGGGGTGACGGGCTGGTGGAAACAGGATCAGGGGCGTGATATTATCGGAAAAGATGAACTCTTCAGGAAAATTCCTGTCGAAAATGAAGTAAAAGTGGTGTTCATGGTGTTGGGTAGTGATCCGCTTCAGCGATTCATAGGTGAACCACCCGATCCCTTCGAGTTTGTCTTTCAGCAGCAAACGGGTGTTAACCGCGATATTCATCCGATGGTAATGTTTCTGGGTTCAGATTATTTGTAACTTTGTAGCAAATATCAGAATTTTCCGGGATTTTTCCATCATTTCATGCAACGTAAATTTCTGACAAATCTGGGACTGCTTCTCTTTTTGAATCTTCTCATCAAACCGTTCTGGATTTTTGGTATCGATCGTACCGTGCAAAATACAGTAGGGGTGGAAGATTACGGCTTTTACTTCGTGGTGTTCAACTTCTCCTTTCTGTTCAACATCCTTCTCGACCTGGGGATCACGAACTTTAACAGCCGCAACATCGCTCAGCATAACCACCTGCTTAACAAGCACTTTTCCGGAATCCTGGTGCTGAAATTCCTGCTGGGAATCTTCTACCTCCTGGTCACCTTCCTGGTGGCCCTCATCATGGGCTACTCGGGCGATCAGATCTACCTGCTGGCTTTGCTGGGATTCAATCAGTTTCTCCTCTCCTTCATCCTCTACCTCCGATCCAATATCTCGGGACTGCTGCTCTTTAAGACCGACAGCCTCCTTTCGGTTCTGGACCGCTTCCTGATGATTCTCTTCTGCGGTGTGTTGCTTTGGGGCCATGTAACCGAAGCGCCGTTTCGCATCGAATGGTTTGTATATTGCCAGACTGCTGCCTACCTTGCCACCGCCCTGATCGCCTTATTAATCGTCATTCGAAAATCAAAATTTCGTAGATTGAACTGGCATTGGCCCTTCTTCCTGATGATCATCAAGAAGAGCATGCCCTTTGCCCTGATGGTGTTGCTGATGACTTTTTACAACCGCCTCGATCCGGTTATGCTGGAGGGGATCCTCGACGGATCTGTTGGGAACAAACAGGCAGGGATCTATGCCCATGGGTACCGGCTGCTGGATGCCGCCGCGATGATCTCTTTCCTTTTTTCGGTTTTGCTTATCCCCATTTTTTCCAAAATGATCAAACAGAAGGAGTCGGTGGAACAAATGCTGAAACTCTCCTTCACCCTGATCATTACCGTGGCAGTGATCGTGGCTGTCACCTCCTTTTTCTACAGTACCGAGATGATGCAACTGCTCTATAATGCAGATATTGCTGAATCGGCTCCCGTTTTCCAGCTTCTGATACTGGGATTTGTCGCCATCTCCACCACCTACATCTTCGGTACCCTGCTTACAGCTAACGGGAACCTCAAAGAACTGAACATCATCGCAGCCATCAGCCTGGCAATCAATCTGGTGGTCAACCTGGTTCTGATCCCGCGACTATTGGCCTACGGTAGCGCGATCTCCAGTCTCTCCACTCAACTCTTCGCCGCCATCGCCCAGGTAATCCTGGTTCAATGGATTTTCAAATTCAGGATTAACTACCGCTTCCTTCTTAATTTGTTCTTTTTCATCGGCGGGGTCATCCTGCTTACCTGGCTTTCACGTCAGATCACCATCACCATCCCGGGCCTGCCGGCTCATCTGGCATGGCTCTCCAATTTTACCCTGTCGCTCATAATCTCGTTCTTCCTGGCCGTAATCCTGCGACTGCTCCACTTCCGGTCCCTTATTGACATCCTGCGAAGAGACAGTTAATTGCAAGCATCTTTCAACAAACTTTGCTTGTTCATTTCGTAGAAATATCTACCTTTGGCGAAATTTTGATCGTTATATTATGATCCATGACCCAAAAAGAAGGGAAGATTTCGACTCTTCCAACATCGTGATCTTCCTTTACAAATGGCGGAAGTCTCTTTTCATTGTGATACTTGCTGCACTGATCGGCTCCTGGTTTTTCTCCTTGCCCTGGTTCATCACTCCCAAGTATAAATCGACCGTCATCATGTTCCCGGCGAGTACCAACTCAATCTCCAAGGCGCTGCTGACAGAACACAACCAGAAAGGGGAGGATCTGATGTCGTTCGGCGAAGACGAACAGGCAGAGCAGCTGATACAGATACTCAACTCCAATAAGATCCGCGACCGCGTGATCCGGAAGTTCAACCTCATGGAGCATTACGGGATCGACTCCGCAGCCAAATATAAATATTCGAGGCTTTTCGACGAGTACGAACGAAACATCAGCTTCCGCCGTACCCCCTATATGGCAGTCCAGATCACTGTATATGACACCGAGCCCGAGATAGCTGCCGACATTGCCAATACCATCGCCGCCCTTCTAGACTCAACGAAAAACGAGATGCAGCACATACGTGCCATTCAGGGGCTTGCCATCGTGGAAGAGGAGTGCAAAACCCTGCAAGGAGAGGTTTATGTGATTGTCGACTCCCTTGTCACCCTGGGTAAATTGGGCGTGAACGATGTGGAGTACCAGTCGCAGGTACTCAACCAGCAGATGGCCATCTCCATCATGGAGGCAAATACCCAAGCACAGAAAGCGTTACAAAAACGCCTGGATGTCCTGGGGAAGTATGGAGGGATCTACATGTCGCTGAAAAATGCACTGGAGTTCAAAACCGAACAACTCACCCTGCTGCAATCAAGGTTGAAAGAGGCCAAAGTGGATGCCCACGAGGATATCCCGCAAAAATTTATCGTAAGCGATGCCTACAAAGCCGAGAAAAAGTCCTATCCGATCCGCTGGCTCATCATGCTCGTCTCCACTCTCTCCTCCTTGTTTCTTACCATCATCGTGATCATGGTGATCGAGAAGATTGCGGTAGTCAATGCACAGAAGAAATTTCAACTCGGACAAGCGTAACGAAACCAAAGAAGCAACCTAAAAAAACAAACATATATGGAACCCTTTTTTAACAGCAATAACCTCGTTGATATCCTGTTCCGCTGGAAGATCCATCTAGCCATCATTATGGTGCTGGCCGTCGTTCTCTCGGTCATCCTTTCGAGCCCGATGGTTATCACCCCGCTGTATAAATCCTACGCTGTGGTTTACCCCTCCAACGTGGCGCCCTACTCTGACGAAAACGAGACAGAGCAGATGATAGAGATTCTCAATTCTGGAGATATCCGCGACAACGTGATCCAGAAGTTTGACCTGGCTGCCCATTGGAATGTCGACTCCAGCTACAAATATTTCATCAGCACCCTCTACTGGATCTACTCCCAGCGTGTGAAGATCAGTAAAACACCTAACGAGGCAGTGAATATCGTGGTGATGGATCCTGATCCGCGAATGGCCTGTGATATGGTAATCGCTATCCTGGATTTCTATAATGTAAAAGTAAGAAGGCTTCACAAGGATAAGTTTTATGAAGTGGTGATCAACTACGAAACCATTGTCAACGAAAAGAAGATGAAAATCGACTCATTACGACAGCGGGCTGAGGAGCTCGGAACCAAATATGGGTTGATGGAATACCAGGCACAAACCCGGGAAGTGATGCGTGCACTGCTGGGCACAGGAAGCCAATCGGGCCGCTACAATGAAGCACTCAAATACAAGAAGAACATCGAAGAGAAAGGGGCGGAGATGCTGCTGATTCAGGAGATGATGGCTGCCGAAACGGAAGAGTTTGCGGTATTCAAGCTGGACTACGACCGGGCGTTGCTCGATTACAACCGCGAGTACACCCACCTGAACCTCCTGACGAAACCATTTGTGTCCGACAAAAAGAGCTACCCCATCCGGTGGCTGATCGTTGTCGGTTCAGTACTGGCAATTGTTTTCCTGGCCCTGATAGTGATCGGGGTGATCGAACGCAACAGGTATACCAAACATTTTCCTGCGTAACATGCATAGCCTCTTCACGGGAACGGGGATCTCCGGCTTTCTGGAGAAATACAAAGTGGGTTGGGTCTACCTTATCAGCCTGGCCTATATCCTCTTCAATGCCTATATGATCTACAAGAATTACTATTACTCCCTGGCTATTCCTGTGTTCTTAGTGCTTCTCTATTTCTACTTTACACGGCTCGATTGGGTCCTCTTGCTGATTACCTGCACCACCCCCATCGCGGTGAATTTGGTACAATACGAACTGGGAACAGGAATCTCAATCCCGACCGAACCGCTGCTCTTTGGAGTGGTGCTGATTTTTATCCTGAAGCTCTGCTATAAAAATGATTTCGACCGGAAGATCTGGACCCATCCAGTGAGTATCCTGATCATCATCTCCCTGATCTGGATCTTCATCACGAGCTTTACCAGCCAGATCCCTCTGGTATCGTTCAAGTACCTGCTGGCCCGGTTATGGTTCGTCATTCCTTTCTATTTTCTGGGTATCCTCCTCTTCCGGAAAACGCAAAACATCCGCCTCTTCATATGGCTGTATTCCATTCCTCTGGTAGGAGTGATCATCTACACCATAATGGTTCACTCAACTTACGGATTCGAAGAGGAGGCCGGTCACTGGGTGATGGCCCCCTTTTACAATGACCATACGGCATACGGTGCCATCCTGGCGCTTTTCCTCCCCATCTTTGTCGGGTTCTCTTTCAGCAGGGTCTATGGCCGGACGACACGTTTTTTCTCTTTCCTCATCATGATGATCCTGGTGGCAGCTCTCTTTCTCTCTTTCTGCCGGGCTGCCTGGATCAGTGTAGCTGCCACATTGCTGATCTACATGGTACTCCTCTTTAAGATCAAGTTCAAGTGGATTGCTGTGGTCACTGGATTGATGTTCATCTTCTTTTTCATGTTCCAGCAACAGATCTGGGACGTGCTGGAACGAAATAAGCAGGGGACATCGGGTGACTTCATGGAGCATGTCCAGTCGATCTCCAACATCACCACCGACGACTCCAACCTCGAGCGGATCAACCGTTGGCAATCGGCTTTCCGGATGTTTAAGGAGCGACCTGTCTTCGGCTTTGGTCCCGGCACCTATCAATTTGAATACGCCCCCTATCAGATTTCCAGTGAGAAGACCCTGATCAGCACCAATGCCGGTGACCGGGGGAATGCGCACAGCGAATTCATCGGCCCTCTTTCCGAAGAGGGACTGCCGGGAATGCTGCTGATGATCTCCCTGGTGATCATGATCATTGTCTATGGTATGAAAGTTTACAAACAGGCTAAAACCCCTGAAACACGCCTGCTCAGCCTCACCGTGCTGCTTGGACTCATCACCTATTTCCTGCACGGCACACTCAATAATTTCCTCGACACCGACAAAGCTTCCGTCCCCGTCTGGGCCTTCATCGCCGTGCTCGTCGCCCTGGATATGTACCAGAACAAGATCGAGGACCAGCCCTCAGTTGGCAGTTAGCAGTTTGCCTCATTCCTCATTCACCACGCGCCACTCACTTGCCAATTGCAACTGCTAACTTGCATGCTTTGTTCCCTCAAATATTTTCACTACTTTTGCCGCCCCGATTATCAACAAAATACGATAACACAAAATATGGCAACAACGGCAGATATCAGAAATGGACTGGTCATCGATTTCAACAACGACCTTTTTACGGTCGTAGAGTTTCAGCATGTAAAACCCGGCAAAGGAGCCGCTTTTGTGCGTACCAAACTGAAGAGTTTGCGTACCGGACGGGTAATTGCAAACACCTTCAACTCAGGCGAAAAAATTGACATTGCACGCGTGGAACGTCGCCGGCATCAGTACCTCTTCAAAGACGACACAGGGTACCACTTCATGCATACGGAGACCTTTGAACAGATTCCTGTTCCCCAAGAATTGATCAGCGCACCACAGTTCCTGAAAGAGGGACAGGAGGTGGAAATTGTCTTTCATGCCGACACGGAAACACCACTTAATTGTGATCTGCCTGCCTATGTGGAGCTTGCGATCACCTACACTGAACCCGGACTTCGTGGAAATACGGCCACCAATGCCATGAAAGATGCAACACTGGAGACCGGCGCCGTCGTGAAGGTCCCCCTCTTCATCGATACCGGAGAGATCATCCGAGTCGACACCCGCACCGGCGAATACGGTGAACGGGTCAAGGCATAGTTCAATTACGAATTACGAATTACGAATTACAAATTTCCTATTGACCTAATGACCTAATGACCAATTCCCTAATCCCTTTATGAAACTCCCCCAATCCATCACCGTCAAAGATCTCGCCAGCTCCCTCTGTGCGCGATTCATCGGGGATCCGGATCACGTCGTGAGCGGCATCAACGAGATTCATATGGTCGAAGAGGGGGATCTGACCTTTGTGGACCACCCCAAATATTACGGCCGGGCTCTCTCCTCTAAAGCCACCACCATCCTGATCAACAAAGAGATGGAATGCCCTGAAGGAAAGGCTCTGATCATCTCCGAACGACCCTTTGACGACTATGTCTCCCTGACCATCCGGTATCGTCCCTTTGAAGCCGCAACAGCCATGGTAAATTCCACTGCCATCATCGGCGAAGGCACGGTGATCCAACCCGGAGCTTTTATAGGAAACCACGTTACGATCGGGAAAAACTGCCTGATCCACGCTAATGCGAGCATTTACGATCATTCGGTGATAGGCAATCAGGTCATCATCCACTCTGGTGCGGTGATCGGCGCTGACGCCTACTATTTCCAGCGTCGCCCGGAAGAATGGAAAAAACTGGAGTCATGCGGCAGGACGGTGCTGGAAGATCACGTAGAGATCGGGGCTCTCACTTCCATCGACAAAGGCGTTTCCGGCGATACCATCATCTCTTTTGGAAGCAAAATTGATAACCATGTACAGATCGGCCACGACACCTTCGTCGGACGCAACTGCCTGATAGCTGCACATTGCGCCATCGCCGGTGTCACCCGTATTGAGGACGATGTAATCCTCTGGGCCCGGGTCTCGGTCAACAAAGACCTCGTGATCGGCAAAGGAGCCATCGTTTACGCCATGTCGGGCGTTGGCAAATCTCTTCCGGGCGGCAAAACCTATTGGGGCGTACCCGCCGAAGAAGCCCGCAAGAAGTGGAAGGAGCTTGCGAAGCTGAAACGACTTATTCAAGATTTGTAATCCTCCACCCTGACCTCTCTTCTACAAAACCCGCTCTCCGCCTGTTGCATATTGGAACACACGAGGATAGTGCGGTCTCGGGCATGGTTGCCGATCAGTTGAAGATAAAAGTCGATCCCGCCTTTGTCAAGGTTGGTGGTAGGCTCATCGAGGAAGAGAAGAGGGGTGTCACTAAGGAGGGCACATACCAGCTTCACACGCTGCTTCATGCCGGAGGAGTATTTGAGGATAGGTTTGGTTCTTGCCTGGGAGAAAGCAAGTAGGTCAATGATCTTCGGAATGGTGAAGCCGTCGACCAGTGGCTTGAATGAGAAATGAAACTCCAGCATCTCCTGCAGGGTGAACTCTTCAATCAGCTCCTGGTAGGGGGCAACCAGCGAAAGGTGGCGGAAGATCTCCGTGTCGGGGATCCTCTTCCCGTCCTGAAGATATTCGATGGTACCTGCTGTAGGGTAAATGTTGCCGGCAATGACCTGCAAAAGGGTCGATTTCCCTGATCCGTTCCGTCCGGTAATCACCGTTCTCTCTCCCGCCTCAAACGCGGCAGTCAGGTTCCGGAAGATCCACTCAGTATTGAATTTCTTGCCAATCCCGTTCAGGGTGATCGTCATGCCGGAGGGATTTTACTTTTCGCGGTTGTTTTTCCCGAATCCTTTCATGATGCCCCGACTGGAGTTGGCGATGAAGCTGAGGATCTCATCCCGCTCGGGGGTTGCCGGCACGTTGGCTTCGATGATCTCCACCGCCCTGGAGACGTTATATCCACGCAGGTAAATGGATCTGTAGATATCCTGGATGTGGTTGATCTGTTCGGTGGTGAAACCACGGCGACGCAATCCTATGGAGTTCACGCCTACATAGGAGATCGGTTCTCGGGCAGCCTTGGTGTAAGGTGGAACATCTTTCCGTACCAGGGAGCCACCGGAGATCATGGTATGTACACCGATATGCGAAAACTGATGTACGGCTGCCATCCCGCCGATGATAGCCCAGTCGTCTATCTCGATATGGCCGGCCAGGTTAGTGGCGTTCCCCAGCACCACGTTCTTACCAATGATGCAGTCGTGAGCGATGTGGACGTAGGCCATCAGCAGGGTATTGTCCCCGATCACAGTTTCGTTGCTGGCTTTGGTGCCGCGGTTGACGGTAACATATTCACGGATCGTGACATTATCGCCGATCTTGACGATGGTCTCCTCCCCGGCAAATTTGAGGTCCTGCGGGATCGCAGAGATCACGGCCCCCGGAAAGATCCGGCAGTTCTTGCCGATCCGGGCCCCCTCCATGATGGTGACGTTGGACCCGATCCAGGTTCCCTCCTGGATCTCCACGTTTTTGTCGATCGTAACAAAGGGTTCAATCACCACATTAGGCGCCAGTCGGGCCTGCGGGTGGACATATGCTAAGGGTTGAATCATTGGCTGCTATTTACGGGTGATCTGCGCCATCATAACTGCTTCCATCACCACCTTCTGTCCCACGTAAGCGATCCCGTGCATAGAGATCAGCCCGCGACGGATAGGGGCGTTAAGCTGGCTGTAGAAGACAACGGTGTCTCCGGGTATAACTTTGTGCCTGAATTTGACACTCTCAATCTTAACGAAGTAGGTGGTATAATTTTGCGGGTCATCTACTGTATTTAGTACCAGAATACCTCCGGTTTGCGCCATGGCCTCCACCAGGATGACACCAGGCATCACCGGTTCGCCGGGAAAGTGTCCCACGAAGAAGGATTCATTCATCGTCACATTCTTCAGTCCAACCACATAATCGTTGCCCATCTCAAGGATCCGGTCGATGAAGAGGAATGGAGGGCGGTGGGGAAGAAGCTGCTGGATTTGAGTAATATCATAGAGGGGCGTCTTGTTCAGGTCGAAGGTGTGGGTCGATTCACTCTTGCGCGACTTCCGGCTCTGGTTCTTGATCAACCGGGCAAACTGAATGTTTGAGAGATGCCCGGGACGGGTGGCAATGATGTGGGCTTTGATCGGCATCCCAACCAGCGCCAGGTCTCCCATCAAATCCAACAGCTTGTGGCGTGCTGGTTCGTTAGAGAAGAGCAGCTCCACGTTGTTGAGGATCCCTTCTTGTAGCACCTCCACCCGGGGTTTGTTGAAGATCTTGGCCAGATGATCCAGCTCATCCCGGGAGATCAGCCTGTCGACAAACACGATGGCATTGTTCAAATCTCCTCCCTTGATCAGGTTGTTGTTGAGAAGGTACTCCAGTTCATGAAGGAAGACAAAGGTACGGCAGGGAGCGATCTCAGTCCGGAACTGTTTAATATCGCTCAGAATGGCGTTCTGGGCAGTGAGAATCTTCGTCTCGTAGTCGATCATCACGGAGATCTTGAACTCTTTCGATGGGATGGCAAGGATCTCCACCTTCTTTTCCGGATCGGTGTAAGAAAGGTTAGACTTCAACTCGATGTACCTCTTGAGAGCACGTTGTTTCACGATACCAGCTTTCAAAAGTTTCTCCACATAAAGCCCGGCACTCCCGTCGAGGATCGGGGGCTCCGACTGGTTGAGCTCTACCAGTACATTGTCAATCTCCAGACCGGCTAACGCTGCCATTACGTGTTCCACGGTGTCGATACGCACCCCGTCCTGTTCCAGACTAGTGCCCCGGGAGGTATCAACTACGTTGTCAATATCGGCATCCACCAGCACCCCGGAGGTTAAATCGGTTCGGGTAAACTTGAAGCCGTAGTTTTCCGGTGCTGGTTTGAAAGTCAGCGTCACCTGCTTTCCCGTATGCAGTCCAACTCCTTCAATACTGACGGAATGCTTGAGGGTCTTTTGTTTTTCACTCATCTGGCGTCAACTTTTTAACTTGTTTTTCCAAGGCATTCAGTTGTTTGACGATGTCGTCTAGGTTTCTCCAGTGTACGTAATTTCTCCGGGCTTTGGAGATATCGATTGCGGGAGCGCCAAAGACGATCGCACCCTCCTGGGTGAGGCTGTTCTCCACTCCTGAGCGGGCGCCGATCTTCACATTATCGGCCACCACGATGTGCCCAACTAAACCAACCTGGCCTCCTACCATACAGTTCTTTCCGAATTTGACCGAACCAGATAATCCACTCTGCGCGGCAATCACCGTATTCTCCCCGATCTCCACGTTGTGGGCGATCTGGATCAGGTTATCAAGCTTCACCCCACGGCGCAGGATGGTCGACCCGATGGTAGCGCGGTCGACGGTGGTGTTGGCTCCTACCTCCACATTGTCTTCCAGGATCACATTCCCTATCTGGGGTACCTTACGTAAGTTCTTGTCGTCCTGGGGTGCAAAACCGAAGCCGTCGCTCCCGATTACAGCACCTCCGTGGATGGTGCAGTTGTTCCCGATCAGGCAGTCGCGATAGATCCGGACACCCGGGTAAAGAACCGTTCCGTTGCCAACCCGGACGTTGTCGCCGATGTACACCTGTGGATAGATCTGAACCCCGTTGCCGATTTCAACTCCTTCCCCCAGGTAGGCAAACTCTCCGATGTAGAGGTCGTTGCCCAGCTTTGCGGAAGGTGAAACAAACGACTGCGGTGATACCCCTGATTTTTGTTCGGTCATGCTGGCATGGATCTCCAAAACCCTGGCAAACGCACTGTAAGGATCTTCCACACGGATCAGGGTCAGCCCTTCAGGCAGGGGTTTGCTGGGCGTAAAACTCCTCTTCACGATAGCCAGGGAAGCCCCTGTCGTGTATATGTAATGCGTGTAAACAGGATTGGCCAGAAAGGTGAGGGTGCCGGGAATTCCCTCCTCGATCTTTGACAGGTTCGACACTGTCACCTCCGGGTTTCCCTCAATAGTGCCTCCCAGCAGTTCGGCAATCTTTCGGGCAGAGAATTCCATTTAACTTGATTTAGAGGTTCTTACTTTAAGAAAAAGTCCCGCAAGTTACCAAATATTTCAACATCGGGTGCATTTTTTTTTGTAACACAATGGCTACTTTGTCATTAGCTCTTTGGGATAGGAGAGGAGATACTTTTGTGTAGGCGTAGAGAGAATCGAAATATTCAGCTGGTCAGAAGCTTTCGACACATCAAGCAACTCTCCTTCGCGAGTCCGGATCTTGATCCGGTCGTGGTCAGGATTGTAGGCGTTGTTGTATACCGGCTCCTCTGTGACGATGTAATCCGTCTCCTCTTCCGTGATCCCGAAAGTACGGACCACAGCCTCCCTGATATTGGCCACATGAGCGGGATTGAATGGTTTGTTCCGAAGCTCGGCACGGAAAAGATGTCGGTTTACGAGACGGTGGGAGAGGAAGGACAAGATGGGATCGGAGTTCGTGCTCCACACCTTCATGGCGGTAAAAATATCGAAGTCGTCAAGCTGCGAGAAAGTATCCAGGCAATCCTCCTTGCAGAGCACCTCTTTCCCCTTCACCGGATCCTGAAGGAAGCGTTTCAACGGAGGGGTGGCAAAGAGATCCACACCTTGCTCCCCCAGGAACTTGGAGCGACGAAGGATGTTGGAAAGCATGAAATCAGCAGCCAGCACTGTCTTATGGAGATAGACCTGCCAATACATCAACCGGCGGGCCAGGATGAACTTTTCGATCGAGTAGATCCCCTTCTCCTCCACCACCAGCTCATCATCTACCACCGTCAGCATGTTGATGATCCGGTCGGTATTGATCACCCCTTCGGCCACACCTGTAAAGAAGCTGTCACGCGACAGGTAGTCGAGCCGGTCCATGTCAAGCTGGCTCGCAACAAGCTGGTGCAGGAATTTCTTGGAATAGGTATCGGTAAAGATGCGGATGGCCATATCCAGCGCCCCGGCAAACTGCTTGTTTAGCCGTTCCATAAAAAGCAGCGAGATCTCTTCGTGTGAGATACCTGTGACGATCGAACGTTCCAGCGTGTGGGAGTATGGTCCGTGCCCGATGTCGTGTAACAGGATCGCCAGCCAGGCCCCCTGCTCCTCCTCGCGTGTGATCTCAACCCCTTTTTCCCGCAGAACAGTAATCGCCTGTTTCATCAGAAAGAGGCATCCCAGAGCATGCTGAAAACGGGTATGGGTAGCTGATGGGTAAACGTATTCGGTCAGCCCGAGTTGCCGGATCCGGCGGAGCCGCTGAAACCAGGGGTGCTCCATCACATCAAAGAGGAATTCGTCGGGGATGGTGATGAACCCGTAGATGGGATCGTTGATGTTTTTCTTTTTGTTGATGATTTCGGGTACCTTTGTTAAAGAAACGTAAAATTACGGCTCCTGGGCAATAAAAAACCGAATCGGGCATTAAAGTTTAGACAAAAGTACAGAGAACCATGGAGAAGATAACAATTTTGTGGGTGGATGATGAGATTGATCTGTTGAAACCTCACCTCCTCTTCCTCAACGAGAAGGGATACACTGTTCATACTGCCAACAACGGGCATGATGCGCTGGAATTGCTGGATGACCATAATTTCGATATCATCTTCCTCGACGAACAGATGCCGGGCATGTCGGGTATCGAAACATTGGAGAAGATCAAGAACCGAACCACCAACCTCCCGGTAGTAATGATCACCAAGAGCGAGGAGGAGTCGATCATGGAAGAGGCCATCGGAAGCAACATCGCCGATTACCTCATCAAGCCGGTCAACCCCAACCAGATCCTCCTGTCCCTGAAGAAAACCCTGGAAAATAAAAAGATCGTAAGCGAAAAGACCAGCTTCCAGTATCAGCAGGAGTTTCGAAACATCGGGATGGAGATCAGCAACCGGCTGAATTTTGAAGAGTGGGCCGATATTTATAAAAAGATCACTGGCTGGGAACTGAAACTGGAACGGTCGCAGGACGAGGGGATGAACCAGGTCCTCCACATGCAAAAGACAGAAGCGAACCAGATCTTCTGCAAGTTCGTGGAGAAAAATTACCTGGGTTGGATCCATGGTAAAACCAGTGACCGGCCAATCCAGTCGCACACCCTCATCAAGGATTGTATCTTCCCTCTCCTCCAGGATACTCGTCCCACCTTTGTGATCCTGATCGACAACCTTCGGTGGGATCAGTGGAAGGTGCTGCAGCCCGTTATCGAAGAGGGTTTCCGGGTAGAAAAAGAGGAGATCTACTACAGCATCCTTCCTACCACTACGCAGTATGCTCGCAATTCGCTGTTTTCGGGCCTGCTGCCTACCGAGATCGAGAAAAAATATCCCAAATACTGGGTCAACGAAGATGAGGAGGGAACTAAAAATAACTACGAAGCGGAACTGCTTGGTGAGCTCCTGAAGCGATATGGGCGCGATATAAAACACTCCTACTACAAAGTGCTGAACATGACTTATGGCAAGAAACTGGTCGAGCTCATGCCCAACCTGATGATCAACAAGCTCAACTTCATCGTTTACAACTTCGTGGATATGCTTTCGCACGCCCGTACCGAAATGGAGATCATCCGGGAACTTGCCAGCGACGACGGTGCCTACCGCTCCCTCACCCTCTCGTGGTTCAACCACAGCCCACTGCTGGATATCATCCGGTACCTGGCTGATAAAGAGGTGAACCTGGTCATCACAACCGATCATGGTTCCATCCGGGTCAGCAACCCGGTAAAGATCCTGGGCGATCGAAACACCAACACCAATCTACGCTATAAAACCGGCAAAACGCTGAAATACGAACGCAACGAGGTGTTCGAGATCAGGAACCCTGCCGACGCCTACCTGCCCCGCGTTAATGTGAGCTCCTCTTTCGCCTTTTGCCGCAACGATGACTTCTTTGCCTATCCCAACAACTACAACCATTACGTAAACTACTACAAAGACACCTTCCAGCACGGCGGCATCTCAATGGAGGAGATGCTGGTGCCGTTTGTGATACTCAGAAACAGATAAGCGTCATTGCACATCATTGCCATCATTGCGCATCATTGCCATCATTGCGCATCATTGCCATCATTGCCATCATTGACATAGTGTAAATTTTTGTTAATTTCGAAGCGGTTCATTACCCTCATGAATTCTAAGACCTTCAAAATCAAATCCGAAACCGAACTCCCCCGGGTCGCCAGGAAACTACTCACCATATACCCCGGTCACCGGATATTTGCTTTCTATGGCGCTATGGGAGCAGGAAAGACCACTTTCATCCAGGCTTTGTGCAGGGAACTGGGTGTGGAGGATCAAGCGTTGAGCCCTTCCTTCGCTATCATCAACGAATACCACACTTACGAAGATGCACCTGTCTATCACATGGACTTTTACCGCATCAGCAAACTGGAAGAGGTGTATGACATCGGCTATGAAGAGTACCTGTTCAGTGGTCACTACTGTTTCCTTGAATGGCCCGAACTGATCGAAGAGCTCCTGCCTGAAGAAACCGTCCGGGTTACCATCACCGGAACTACTTCACGAACGATCCATTTCTAAGCTGGGGTCATAAGCTATACTTTCCATCCGGGATAGCAAAGGGAACATACCCGATTGAAGGATTGGACGGAAATGATCTCCACATCCGGGGAGAGGAATCCCTCCTTCACCGGCTCTTTGTTCATGAGGTCGGTGCTGAGGTATTTTTTATTACAGTCGGAAAAAACGGTTGCAACTACTGAATCCGCACCCATTTCTTTCTGAAGCACCAGGGCCCCGATGAAGTTCGCCCCCGACGAAATTCCTACACCAATACCGGCCTCCGCCAACTTCTGAGCCATGATGATGGCATCCCCGTCATCCACGGCCACGATGGAATCGAGTTTCTTTAATTCACAGATCGAAGGGATAAACTCATCGGAAATACCCTGGATCCGGTGTTTCCCTACTTTCCATCCGGTAGAGAGGGTGGGGGAGTTGGAGGGCTCCAGCGGGTGGATCTTCACGGTAGGATCCTGTTCCTTCAGGAATCGTCCCACCCCCATCACCGTGCCTCCGGTCCCAACACCGGCAATGAATGCATCAGGTTTCAGCCCGCGGTACTGAAGCTGCCACCAGATCTCGGGACCGGTAGTCAGGAAGTGGGCCTCTACATTATCGCTATTATCAAACTGATGTGGCAGGAAAGCATCGACCAACGATTCAGCCAGATGATTCGCCATCTCAATGCTTCCCAGGAAGCCTCCCTCCTCTTTGCTCACCAGGTGGATGGTGGCGCCGAAACTCCGGATCAGGTTGATCCTCTCACTGCTGAGCCAGTCGGGCATGAAGATAATCACAGGATGTCCCAGGGCCCGGCCGATGGCAGAAATAGAGATCCCGGTATTACCGCTGGTTGCTTCGACGATAACATCACCGGGTGTCAGCTCTTCCCGTTCAATGGCCCGCCGCAGGATGTGAAATGCCATACGGTCCTTTATGCTTCCAGTCATGTTCATATTTTCTGCTTTGGCATAAAGCCTGCGTTTCTTCCCGGAATAAGTGAAATCGATCGAAAGCATAGGGGTATTCCCGATCAGTGTAAAAAGGCCCTGGATCCGTTGCAGGTAGTTGTCGACCATGTTGATTTGTTTTTGAGCAGCAATAAAGTACACGTTGTTGGGGCACAAAAATAGCAATTATGAATGTATCTTTTCATACTTTTGATAACTCATAAAATAAGGAGGACTCTATGAAAAAGCTTTTCACCTTGAACGGGATAGTAGTGGTGGTCCTGGCAGCGCTGCTCCTGGCTCCATCCTGTACCGAAGATATTCCCGAAACTTCTACGGGAGAATCCCTGGTCTACCAGCTTTGGGATGCCTTTCGGAACCGGGATCTGGAAGCAATTAAAAACAACATGGCCCCCGGCTTTCAGTCGGTACACGACTTCGGAGCTTACAACATGGATGAGGAACTGGAATTACTTCGCGGACTCACTATTTCCGATTACGAGATCAGCAACATGAAGATCACCGGCAACGACGAAGATCTGATCATTGCAACGTACATTGTCTCGGTGTCCGAAACCATCGAAGGCATGCGACTTTCCAAAGAACCAGCGCCCAGGATGACTATTTTTGTCAAAGATGACGGAGTCTGGAAATGGATCGCGCATGCGAACCTGAAACCCATGAAGGCCGAGGCACCGGAGGAGGCGGAAGAGGCCGGGGAGGACCAGTAGTCTCCAGTCCACAGTCTGCAGTCCACAGTCTACAAATATAGGTTCGTAGACTGCTGGTTTATAGCAATTTTTGGATCTGGAAATAAAAAATTGAAGACTGAGGACTGAAGACTGAGGACTAATTTTCGTATTTTCGTGTAAAATTTCCCACGATGGAAGATCCGCTGTCGGAACTTACCCGGCGCTCTACGGCCGAACGTCTGATGCCTCAGGAGGAGATGCTGGAGGTGGCCCGCAAGAAGAGCCAGCTAACCATTGGCGTTCCGAAGGAGATCACGCATGAGGAGAAACGGGTGGCACTTGTTCCCGATGGTGTGAACCTGCTGACGAGGCAGGGACATCAGGTCCGGGTGGAGGCCGGAGCCGGTCAGGCTGCCCACTTTCCCGATCATGAATACAGTGAAGCCGGAGCACAGGTCGTATACTCTCCGCAGGAGGTCTTTAAGTCGGATCTTATCCTGAAGGTGGCGCCGCTGACTCAGGAGGAGATGGAGATGATGCCTCTCAAACAAACCCTGATCTCCGCCCTGCAGATGACCGTGCAAAAGGAGAGCTACTTTCGCACCCTGATGAGCAAAAAGGTGACTGGCCTGGGGTATGAGCTGATCCGTGATAAAACGCAGTCCTTTCCGGTGGTCAGGGCCATGAGTGAAATAGCCGGTTATACGTCGATCTTTATAGCAGCCGAATACCTGGCCAGTCCCGACTTCGGACGGGGGAAGATATTCGGGGGCGTAACTGGAATTTGTCCTTCAGAAGTAGTGATCATAGGTGCGGGAACGGTAGGAGAGTATGCCGCACACTCTGCCCTGGGACTGGGCGCTGTGGTAAAAGTGTTCGATAATTCTGTATACCGCCTTCGCAGGTTACAGAACAACCTGGGCGTCAGGATCTTCACCTCGATCCTTCATCCAAAGGTCTTACTTGAGTCGATGAAAACCGCCGATGTTGTGATCGGAGCTGTGCACTCGCCAGGCGGGAAGTCTCCCTGCATGATCGTCGGGGAGATGATCAAGGAGATGAAAGATGGATCGATCATCATCGATGTGAGCATTGACCAGGGCGGCTGTTTTGAGACTTCACATCCGACCACCCACAGCAAGCCGGTCTTCAAGGAGCATGGGGTCACCCACTATTGTGTCCCCAACATCGCATCACGTGTGCCTCATACCGCATCCCAGGCGCTGAATAACATCTTTGTCCCCATCCTCCTCGACATCTGCTCCGAAGGGGGCATCGAACCCCTGATCAAAAAGGATTATGGCGTCAGGCAAGGGGTATACCTCTACAACGGCACCATCACCACCCTGTCTATCAGTAAAATCTTTAACCTGCCCTTCCAGGATATTGAACTCCTGATGGCCGCTTTTCGTTAATCATGAAGTTTTCGGTACGCACGGTGAACACCTCCCGGTACCCTGTTTTGATCGGGGAGAATGTACTGGAACAGCTCCGGAAACACCTGATTGGCTACCGGAAGCATAAGTCTGGATTGTTCCTCCTGACCGATGCCAACACCCACCGGTTTTGCCTGCCCAACCTTTTCTCCCACATCCCGGAGCTGGAGGATGCCACCTTGCTAAGCATTGACAGCGGGGAGGAGGTGAAGAGCCTCCGCACAGCTGAGTATCTCTGGAAAGAGCTGGGGTCGCATCAGGCGGACAGGAATTCTCTGCTGATCAACCTCGGTGGCGGGGTGGTCACCGACCTGGGGGGCTTTGTAGCTTCATCATTTCATCGCGGAATCGATACGATCCACCTCCCTACCTCCCTGATCGGTCAGATTGATGCGGCCATTGGGGGCAAGACAGGCGTGAACATGGATGTGCTTAAAAACCAGGTCGGGAGTTATTATTCCCCGCAGGCTGTCTTCGTGTGGCCCGGGTTTCTCCAAACGTTGCCCCGGGAACAGGTGCGTTCAGGACTGGCAGAGGTAGCAAAAACAGCACTTATCCGCGATGAACAATTCTGGCAGTGGCTCTCCCGGAAACCGGTTCCCAGGATCCTTGAGATCCCGTTCTCAAATCATTTCTGGAAGGAGCTCCTCCTGAAGACCATCCGGAGTAAACTGGAGATTGTCCGGCACGATCCTTTCGAACGGAACCAAAGGAAACTGCTCAACTTTGGCCACACCATCGGACATGCCATCGAATCGCTGGCCCTGCGACGTGAAACCCCCGTTCTGCATGGGGATGCTGTTGCTATTGGAATGATATGCGAAGGGTTCCTTTCGGTTCAAAGGACTGGACTGGATCCCCTCCAGCTGGAAACGATCAATAGCTGGATCCTCCAGGGATTCGGAAAGCTGCCACTGTTACACGAAGATGAGTCGGTACGCATGGACATGATGCAACACGATAAAAAGAACAGGCAGCAGGAGATCCGCTTTACTCTCCTTTCATGCATCGGTCAGGGCAAGATCAACCAAGTGTGTACCCCGGATCAGATCCGCGATGCCTTCGGAAAGTATTACAATCTCTGATCGCCATACGGATGACTGTTTGTACCATTACCAAAGAGAACCAGAAGCTCACCGGGTGTATCTCCCTTCCGGCTTCCAAAAGCATCAGTAACCGGTTGCTGATCATCCTGGCTTTGAGTGACAACGGCATCAGGCTGGAGAACCTCTCGACAGCCGAAGATACCCTCCTGCTGCAGAAGTTACTGCAGCAGACACAGGCTGTTCAACAACTACCTGTCTCACCTCATTCCCTCGACACCCGGAATGCGGGCACCGTGATGCGCTTCCTCACCGCCTATCTCTCGACCCGACCCGGCACCTGGCTGCTGCACGGCAGCGAGCGGATGCATAAACGTCCGGTAAGCATCCTGGTCGAGGCACTCCGGATCATGGGAGCCACCATCGACTATGCCGGTACGCCTGGATACCCCCCCTTGAGAATCACCGGAGGGTCGCTGAAAGGAGGAGAGGTGAAGGTGGATGTTTCGGTCAGCAGCCAATTTGTATCAGCCCTGTTGATGATCGCCCCCTGTCTGCCCCAAGGGCTTACCATCCGGATGATCGGAGAGCAGGTCTCGTTCCCTTACGTGGAGATGACCATCCGGCTGATGGAGGAGTTCGGAGCCGTGGTGGAACGACAGGCAGACTCGCTGGTCGTCAAACCTGGGAACTACCGGCCCGAAACGATCCCTTCCGGCGGTTATAAGGTAGAAGAAGACTGGTCTGCAGCATCCTTCTGGTACGAAGCTGCGGCTCTCGTCAGCCAGGCTGAGATCCGGCTTTCCGGTCTGCACCGAAACAGCCTGCAGGGCGATGCCGTGGTGGCGAAGATTTTCAGACAACTTG
The DNA here is from genome assembly GCA_043810345.1 of Bacteroidota bacterium. GTDB lineage: Bacteria > Bacteroidota > Bacteroidia > Bacteroidales > FEN-979 > QYOJ01. The sequence goes on from JBDROF010000049.1 coordinate 32,288, forward strand.
GTGTAGAAACGGTATATGAGGAGGAGGGAGTTTTATTGACAAAGCATGAGGCACAAGGCACGAGGCATAAGTCGGCAGTTGGCAATTGGCAGCCAGAAAATACCATTCCTCATGCCTCACTCCTCATTCCTCATTCCCCTTCGTCCTTCGTCCCTCGTCCCTCGTCCTTCGATCTTTCCGCACACCCCGATCTCGCCCCCCCCCTGATCGTCACCTGTTCCGCATTGGGGATTCCGGCCCTTTTTTCCGGCCTTCACCACCTGCAGATCAAGGAGAGCGACCGGCTGCAGGCATTGGAGACGGAATTAATGCGACTGAAACGGCCTGTCCGGCATCCGGCATCCGGTATCTTCGAAACGCTTCAAACCGATCCTCTCAGCCCTCTTCCTTCAGATGCATCCCCGGTTACCATTGAAACTTATAGTGACCACCGGATGGCCATGGCATTCGCTCCGCTGGCTTTGAAGACCGGTACCATCCGCATCGCCAACCCCTCCGTGGTTTCGAAATCCTACCCCGGTTTCTGGGAGGAGATGAAACGAGCAGGATTCGAAATTCGTGGGACGTGAGACGTGAGACGTGAGACGTGAGACGTGAGACGTGGGAAGTGAGACGTGGGACGTGGGACGTGAGACGTGAGACGTGGGAAGTGAGACGTGGGACGTGGGACGTGAGACGTGGGACGTGGGACGTGAGACGTCGGAGGAAGGACGAAGAAAATGAGGAATGAGGAAATACCTGGCAATGATGTGCAATGATGGCAATGTTGTGCAATGATGGCAATGTTGTGCAATGATGGCAATGATGTGCAATGATGGCAATGTTGTGCAATGATGGCAATGTTGTGCAATAATTTATAATTTCGTAATTCGTAATTGATTTATGCTCGTCGACATCTTCATCCCATGCTTCATTGACCAGATCTATCCTGAAACGGGAATCAATATGGTGCGTGTGCTGGAGAAGCTGGGAGTGGCGGTGCACTACAACGGGAACCAGACCTGCTGCGGTCAGATGGCTTTCAACAGTGGCTTTTGGGATGAGGCTAAAGCAATGGGGGAGAAGTTTATCAAGGATTTTCCTAACGATCGCCCTATTGTGGGCCCATCGGCATCCTGTATCGGGTATGTGCGGAATTATTTTCCCTGGCTTTTTCACAATACGGCATTTCATTACGAATACAAACAGTTGCGAAAAAACATTTATGAATTCACTGACTTTCTGGTGAACATCCTGAAGAAAGAGGATGTGGGAGCCACTTTCAAACACGTAGCGACCTACCATAGCTCCTGTTCATCCCTGCGTGAGTACGGACTGAAAGAGGAACCGCTCCGGCTTCTTTCCCATGTTAAAGGTCTGGAGCTAAAAGAGATGAAGGCACATGATGTTTGCTGTGGATTCGGTGGGACATTCTCCGTGAAGTTTGAACCTATCTCCACTGCCATGGCCGAACAAAAGGTCCAACATGCGTTGGAAACCGGCGCCGAATATATTATTTCTACCGATTCCTCCTGCCTGATGCACCTGCAGGGTTATATTGACAAACATAACATACCTGTCAAGACGATTCACATCATCGATGTATTGGCATCTGGTTGGTAACTAATCTGGTAACATGAGCATCGAACTTTATGCAAAGATACTGGCTGCCGAATTGGGCATGGCCGAAGCCTTTATTAAAAACACCATCTACCTGCTGGAGAGCGGAGCTACCATTCCATTCATTTCCCGTTACCGGAAAGAGATGACCGGGAGTATGGACGAGATCGTGATCACCCGGGTGCGTGATCGGCTAAAGCAGCTCAAAGATCTGGATGCCCGGCGGGAGACGATCCTTAAATCGCTTCGGGAGCAGGAAAAGCTGACCGATGAACTGGAAGAAGCGGTGATAAAAGCCGCCACCATGGCGGAGTTGGAGGATGTCTACCTGCCTTACAAGCCCAAACGGAAAACGCGTGCCAGTGTGGCCCGGGAGAAAGGGCTTGAGCCCCTGGCAAAGATCATCATGACACAGCAGTACGATGATGTGGAGCGTCGTGCCGAAGCCTTCATCGATAAAGAGAAGGGAGTCAGCAATGTGGAGGAGGCTCTGCAGGGCGCCAGCGACATCATCGCGGAATGGGTAAACGAAGATGCTTATGCCCGGAAACGAATCAGGAAGCTCTTTCAGCGTAACTCCATCGTGACCTCGAAAGTAGTGAAGGGAAAAGAGGAGGAGGGGGCCAAATTTGAGACCTACTTTGACACCCATGAATTGCTGCATAAAGCGCCTTCACACCGGATTCTGGCTATGTTTCGCGGAGAGAAAGAGGGATTTCTGAAGGTGCATATCGAGGTCGAAGAGAACCGCGGAGAGAAGATCCTTGAACGGATCTTCATCAAAGGGAACAATGCCTCCTCGGAGCTGGTGGGGAAAGCGATCAGGGATTGTACCAAACGGCTCCTTTACCCCTCCTTGGAAACCGAGATGCGGCAGTGGGTCAAAGAGAAGGCGGATAAAGAGGCGATCCGTGTCTTTGCCGAGAACCTTCGTCAGTTGCTGATGGCACCACCGCTGGGGCAGAAACGGGTGCTCGCCATCGACCCCGGATACCGGACCGGCTGCAAGATCGTCTGCCTCGATGCCCAGGGGAAGTTGTTACATAATGAAACGATCTACCCTCACCCGCCACAGAGTGAGGTAAAGGAGTCGATCCACAAGATCAAAACCCTGGTCAATGCCTATAAGATCGATGCCATTGCCATCGGAAACGGTACTGCCGGCCGTGAAACCGAACGCCTGATCCGCTCCATCCGGTTCGATACCGACCTCATCGCCCTGGTGGTGAACGAGAGTGGCGCTTCGGTCTATTCAGCCAGCGAAGTAGCCCGGCAGGAGTTCCCCGACTACGATGTCACCGTGAGAGGCTCCGTTAGCATCGGACGCCGGCTGATGGATCCGCTGGCTGAGCTGGTGAAGATCGATCCGAAGTCAATTGGTGTGGGACAATACCAGCATGATGTTGATCAAACGGCCCTGCAACAGAGCCTGGCCGATACAGTCGAGAGTTCCGTCAACATGGTGGGAGTAGAGGTCAACACCGCCAGCGAACAACTGCTTACATTCGCATCAGGTGTCGGTCCCAACCTGGCAAAAAACATCATCAGCTACCGGAACGAACACGGCCCCTTCTCCTCCCGGAAGGAGTTCATGGAGGTCCCCCGCTTCGGTGAGAAAGCATTCGAGCAAGCCGCCGGATTCCTCCGGATCTGCGAAGCAAAAAATCCTCTTGATGGTAGTGCGGTTCATCCCGAGAGTTACCACGTGGTAGACAGGATGGTCAAACGCCTGAATTGCTCCATCTCAGACCTCATCGCCAAAGCCGAACTGCGCAACCAGATAGAACTGAAGGAGTACGTGACAGAAATAACAGGCCTGCCCACACTGGAGGATATCCTCATTGAACTGGCGAAACCGGGCCGGGACCCAAGGAAAAAATTTGAAACCTTTGAATTCGATAAAAATATCCATACCATCCATGACCTCCGCCCCGGGATGAAGCTCCCCGGCATTGTGACCAATATCACCGCCTTTGGAGCGTTTGTGGATCTGGGGGTGCACCAGGACGGATTGGTCCACATCAGTCAAATGGCCGATCGGTTTGTACGGGATCCCAACGACATTGTGAAGATCAATCAAAAGGTGATGGTGGAAGTGCTGGACATCGACACCAACCGGAAACGCATCCAGCTATCCATGAAGGGGCTGAATAATAACGGGGGGAAATAGTCGTTAGACGTGAGACGTGAGACGTGAGAGGTGAGACGTGAGACGTGAGAGGTGAGACGTAAGACGTGAGAGAGAACTTAAAACTGAGAACTGAGAACTGAGAACTGAGAACTGAGAACTGAGAACTGAAGACTGTGGAAGATTGAATGAATGCACTTGGTAAAAATTTGATGATGAAAAAATATACTCTCGTACTCCTTTTTTTTCTGCCTATTTTTAATACTCAGCGGGGGTTTTCCCAGCGCTTTTTGGGTGCTCTTTCGGCTGGGATGAACCTTTCCCAGGTTGATGGCGACGAGGTGTACGGATTTAAAAAAGTGGGCTTCAACGGCGGACCCTCCATCATTATCCCCATCGGAAAAGAGCGCCGATGGTCGGTCACCATGGAGATGCTATTTTCCATGAACGGAGCTTATCAGAAAGGTGGATCTGCCATTAACGATACCATTGATACTGCTGTTCCCGTTTACTATAATGGATACAAACTGAACCTTAACTATATTCAGGTTCCTTTGATGGTTCATTTTACTGATAAAAAGATCATTGCCGGTGGTTTGGGTTTCGCTTATGGGCAACTGGTGGATGTCAGGGAGTGGGAAGATGGCAAGAGACAAGATAACACGAACCTTCAGGGCCCTTATACCCTTGCCGATTTTCAGGTTCTGGCCGATGTCAGGGTACGGATCTGGAAGAGACTCTGGGCGAATGTTCGCTACTCTTACTCCCTGCTACCTATCCGAACGAGGGATTTTAAAAACATCACCGGGAAACAGGTCTGGACCAGAAAACAATATAACAATGTGATCACCATGCGGTTGACCTATATCTTCAACGATCCTTATATCAGGCCGCGCGAAGGAAGAACCAGAAAGTAAGATCACGGCTTCCCTGATTGGGGTCATAAAATTCTCTTAATAAGCCTCAATTTATGCGTATACTGTTCCAGTTTCCCGTCGTAGATCCCCTGGTGGTCGATGGCATCGATACGGACGTTGCCGGAAACGTGGATGATCCGGAATCTGTCGGCCAGGATGCCCACATGGTTGATGTTTCCCCCTTCGTCATCGAAAAAGACAAGATCCCCGGGTTCCGCTTCCTCCAGGAGAGAGATGACCTCCCCCTGGGTGGCTTGCTGGGAAGCATCGCGCAGGAGTTTGATGTTCCGAAGCCGGTAAACCATCTGAACAAGCCCCGAACAATCGATCCCGAACGGCGACCGTCCTCCCCAGAGGTACGGGGAATGGAGATACATCATGGCATCTTCCACCAGGTTGCGGCAAAACTCTCTTTTCTCCTGTAGCGTCCCGATCTCTTCAACGCCGGAGGTGTCAGAGACCTGCCCCTCGAAATGGAAGTTCTCCCCCGCAATCCTAAAAAACTGTCCCTCCAGCGCCGGGAGCGAACTCCCCAAAGGGATGGCAAACATGGTCTTCGCCGACTCGTTGGCGATCAGCTGGACCAGGTCCGTCACCACCGGTGTATCGGCATTCAGCAGCCTCAGGAACTCCTGTTCGTCAATCATCCTGGCCTGCTTCTCCGGGATCCATCCTTCGTAATTGTCCCAGGTGAGGCGTACCTGCAGCCAGCCCTCCTGTGCTTTGTAGATGCGGAAGAGTTCACCGAAAAGAAGTTGTGTCGTGATTTCGGAGAAATGAGAGGGTTCCTTTCTGACGGAAACCAAACTCTGGAGGTTGATGCCAAATTCCATGGAGAGGTTTTTAGGACTCAAAATTACGAACATATGAGGAAAAACAAAGCCTTTTCACCCGCGTCCTTCGTCCTTCGTCTTCTTCAGCTCCTCCAGCGCGCAACCGCCACACTCTTTCGAACAGGTCCGGCATTTCCGGAGCGGATCGGAGAGGTAGCGCAACAGACTGACCACCGTATAGGTAATGGCGGCTACAATAATGATCCCGGTGATGACATACTGCCACATTCTCAGAAGAGCAAATTTCCCAGCTGATAAACGGTGAATGAAAGAAGCCAGGCCAGGGCAGTAGTGTAAAGGATCAGGAACAGTGCCCACTTCCAACTGCCCGATTCACGACTAACGGTGACGATGACAGCCACACATGGCATGTAGATCAGGATGAAGAGCAGGTAAGAGATCCCTGCAATGGGAGTAAAAATCGGTTTGCCGAGTTGTGGTCCTTCGGTGTATTTGACATTCTGTAAGATCAGCGGGAGATTTTGTTTCGAGGTTCCTTCCGGAGGATGATCCGAACCGTATAGCACTCCCATTGTGCTGACAACCACCTCCTTGGCAGCAGCTCCTGTGATCAGGCTCACCCCCATCTTCCAGTCGAAACCGAGTGGCTGGATCACAGGTTCGATGAATTTTCCGATGCGGGCAATGTAGGATTGCTCCAACCGTTGCTGAGGTGAAGCCTGGCTCCCGGCAGGAAAATATTCAAGGGCCCAGATGAGGATGACAGCGACAAGGATGATCCCGCTCATCTTCCGGAGATACTGCTGACCTTTCTCCCACATATGCCGCAAGCTGACTCGGAGGGTTGGGATGCGATAGGGGGGGAGTTCCATTACAAAGGGGGCCTGCTTGCTTTTAAATAACGTATTCTTGAATATCAAGGAAACCAGTATGGCCAGAACAATCCCCGTGAGGTAGATCAAAAAGATCACCGTTCCGGCATGGTCAGGAAAGATCGCTCCCGTAATGAGAATGTAGACCGGCAGCCGGGCACTGCACGACATGAAGGGGTTGATCAGCATCGTGGCCAGACGGTCGTTGCGGTCACGCAGGGTGCGGGTGACCATGATCGCCGGTACGTTACACCCAAACCCCATGATGAGGGGGATGAACGATTGGCCATGAAGGCCCATCTTGTGCATCAGTTTATCCATGATAAACGCAGCCCGGGCCATGTAGCCGGTATCCTCCATGATCGCGATAAAAAAGAACAGGATCAGGATGTTGGGCAGGAAGACAATGACGCTTCCCACCCCATTGATCACCCCGTCTACCAGCAGGTCTTTCAGCGGTCCCGGCGGCATCAGTGAGCTGACCCTTCCGCTGATCCATCCCACGCCTGTTTCGATCCACTCCTTGGGGTACTCGCCTAACGAGAAGGTAGTCTGGAACATGAACCACAGGAAAAAGAGGAAGAGGGGAAAACCGAAATACTTGTTGGTCAGGATCCGGTCGATCAGATCGCTCCTGGAATGTTGTTTTTGCTCAGAAGGATCTACTTGTAAGGTTTCTTTTAAAGCGCCGGCGATAAATCCGAACCGGGCATCCGCGATGAGGGTGGTGGAGTCGTCGCGATAGATCCGTTCCAGCCGCTGTACCTCCTGGTCTACCACCTCCAGGATCTCCTTGTAGACACAGCTCTTCATAAGGATCTGCGCAACGTCCGGATCTTTTTCCAGAAGTTTGATGGCATAATAACGGGAGGAGGCCTTTAGGGTCACCGTTTGGTCTTTCCAGATCACATCCTGGATCCTGGCCAGCGAGCGTTCTATCTCCTGGCTGTAGTTGATGTGGATGTGACGTGTAACGGGGTCTCTGTCCTCATAGACTTCAATGATCCTATCGAAGAGTTCCCGTACCCCTTTGCCTTTTGAGCTGACGGTGGGAATCACAGGGATCCCGAGCAGTTTTCCAAGCCCTTCGTAATCCAGGATATCTCCACGGCCGGTCAGCTCGTCATACATATTGAGGGCTAACACCACCCGGACATCCATGTCGATCAGCTGGGTAGTAAGGAAGAGGTTCCGTTCCAGGTTGGAAGCATCCACTACATTGACCAGGATATCGGGTAGCTCCATGAAGACGTGGCTCCTCACATATAATTCCTCCGGCGAATAGGCAGAGAGAGAGTAGGTTCCCGGGAGGTCGGTGATCTCAAAACGATAGCCTTTTTGCTTGAATGAAGCTGTTTTGGAACCCACTGTCACCCCTCCGAAATTGCCCACATGTTCCCGCGATCTTGAGATGTAATTAAAGAGTGTTGTTTTGCCGCAGTTTGGATTTCCGACCAGGGCTACCTCAATCGTTTTCCCTTTTTCCCCGGCTGTTTGCCGCAATAGCTCTTCCTGAAGGGTTCCGCTGAAATGCTCTACTATTTCACGGATCTCTTCGTCGTGCCGAACCTCTGAGTCGGTCAGCACCTCCACCAGCTGGGCTTCACTCTGCCGGAGAGAAACATGGTAGCCCATGATCCTGTATTCGATCGGATCCTGCAGAGGGGCCGATTTGATCACAGTGATCTCTTTCCCTTTCACGAACCCCATCTCCATCAGCCGGCGCCGGAAATGTCCGCGTCCTTTGATCTTGATGATCCGGGCGGTTTCGCCCTGCCTAAGATCGAGAAGGGTTGACAATTAATTTAGATTAAATAAGAGAGTGCAAAATTACGAAAAAATCAGTTGACTCAGGCCCGAGGTTAAATAACAGATCGACTATACTCAAATCCGGCAGAAACCCGTTACGGTCTGCAAACACCTGGTAGTACTCCGGATACCGGTTAGTCTGATGCCTGATGCCGGATAATTGCCGAAGGTCGGTGACACCCGGCACCTCTTTCTCATAGGTTTCGGTCAACGTGACTGCTTTGTCCAGCCGTATCGCCCGGAAGAGGGTCTCCAGGAGCTGCTGGTTAAAGTCGAGGAGAAAAGTGAACTCCTTGCTGTAGTAGGGCAGGAGGTAGTCCTGGTAATAGAGGAAAAAGGGTGATTTGTTGTAAGCTGCCTCAAAAGACCTCCAGTGGATCTTTTGCCAGGGAAGGTGATGTGCGATGCGAATATCCTTTGTTTTAGTGCGGTTCCCGTCGGGTTTAGAGACGGGGATACTCAGGATCTGGAGACCGTTGGGACCCATGATCTCACAGCGGTTGCGGATGGTTTGCTTGGGATAGGTCTCCCACGCTTCAATCCATAGTTCATCTGCTGCCACACATGCAGCCACGTAAGAGATGGAGGGGAGGTAAGCGGTTGGGAGTAATACGGTCATACGGTCATAAGGAAATTAAGAAATCCGAAATCCGAAATCTGATATCCGGCATCTGGCATCCGGTTAGTTTTTCGCTTTCAACAACACATCATCAATCGCTTTTATCAGAGAATCTTTCGGAAGGGCTCCAACGGACATTTGGGGTTGGCCCTCTTTCGGACAAAAAAGCATCGAAGGAATACTCCGGATACCAAAAGCAGCAGACAATTCCTGCTGGTCTTCGGTGTCCACTTTGTAGATGTTAATTTTTCCGTCGTACACCTTTGAGAGCTCCTCCAGTACAAGGGCCACCATCTTGCAGGGGCCACACCAATCGGCATAAAAGTCGATGATACAGGGCAACTCTCCCTCAAATTTCCAATCCTTGTTTGTTTCAAAATTAAAGACCTTTTCAAAAAAAGCCTCCTTGGTTAAATGTTCTACTGACATTGCTATATAATTTTATGGTTAATTTCTTAGTTATTTGCTTTTTGGTAATTGATTTATGGGGTCAAGGAGGTCATGAAAGTCATGACGGTCATGAAGTGAGAAATAAACCCACATACCCACATACCCTCATACCCTCATACCTTCTTACTTTCTACTTCACCAGAAGTACATCCTTAATTGCCGTAACGAAGATTGGTTTTGGGAGGGCTCCAACCGACATCTGAGGTTTTCCCTCTACAGGAATAAACAGGACCGCCGGGATCGACCGGATGTTGAAGACCCGTGCAAGCTCCTTCTGCTTTTCAGTATCTATTTTGTAGATCCGGATCTTCCCTTTGTATTCTGCAGCCAGTTCATCCATGATGGGTGCCACCACCTTACACGGACGGCACCAGTCGGCATAAAAATCAATGATCACCGGAAGATCTCCTTTGAAAATCCAGGTGTCGGCATGTTTGCTGTAATCCCACACCAGTGCCTTGAATTGTTCCGCATTCAGATGCATCACTTTTCCCTGATCGGTCAGGTTCCCGCCGGCAGGTGTTTTAATAGTCGCCGAAGTATCAGAGGTTTTTACACGATCGTTGCTGCTGCAGGCTGGCAGGCTCATTGCCAGGGCAAATCCTATAAGAATTGAATATTTTCTCATGGTTGTTATTTTTAATGACCATGCAAAGATAAAACATTTTTTAAAATAAATCGCATAAGTATCACTATTTTTTTTATTTTTGCAAAGAAATCTTCGGTTCATGAAGCATATATTCAAAACCCTGAGCATCGATACATTCTCCACCCGGTTCGCGACCGATGAGGAGTGCCTGCAATTTCTCTCCGAACAGAAGTGGTTGGGTGGCTTCGTCTGTAAGAAATGCGGCCATACCAATTACTGCAAGGGGAAAACACCCTATTCCAGGCGATGCACCAGGTGCAAGAGTGAAGAGTCTGCCACCGCCCATACGATCTTCCACCGATGCCATATCCCCATCACCGAAGCGTTTCAGATGGTATACATGGTTTGCTCCAATCCGAAAATCTCCTCCTATGAGCTATCCCGTCAGCTGGAGATCCGTCAGATGACCTGCTGGAAGCTGAAGAGCCGGCTGATGGAGTGTTTGGAGAACAGGGGGGAGATAGATATCCTGTATGTGCCGGGAAGTGATTAGCGATTAGCGATAAAGCGCAGGTTTTTACCTCCAACTTTCTTCCCCTGCAACGTACATAATTCGAGGGTACAGGTGCCATTTGCACCTCCTTTAATGGAAAAAGAAAACTGATCACTGATCGCTATGTCCCACACCCGGTCGGAGGGGATGTTGGAATTTTCTGTATTGAAAACGGTCCAGGTTTCCTCCTGTATATCAAGGATACCCAGTCCTCCGTTTGCTGTTGCGACCAGCAGGTCATAATAATAAGGAACGATGGTACGAATATAATTGGAAGGAACTCCTGTGAAAGCAGAATCGTAGACTGACCAAACTCCATTAGCCGAAAGTTTAGCTAATCCCAGATAGGTACCGAACCAGACATTTCCGAAATCATCACAGGCTACACAATAGACATCATTATTCGGCAATGGTGAGTTCCAGGTATTGTATACCGTCCATGTATTCCCGTCAAATTTCAGTGCCCCTTCATAGCCAGTCCCGGCATAGATGTTCCCAGCGTTATCACCGGTAATCCGGAATATGTAATTGGTCGGCAGGCCATTGCCTGCATAAAAATGCTCATACTGACCACTTATCAGATCCATCTTAATGATACCTGCTAGCCTGGTAGCGATCCAGAGATAATTCCCCGTACGGTACATCCCATAAATGGTGTAATCGGGTAATCCCGGGATGGAATCCCATACCTCTGAATCAAAAGTGAAGAGATTGATCCCGTAATCACAAATAATGTTGAGGTCCCGTCAAAGGGGTGCCCAACCCAGGGATTTCCCATGCTGTCGACCGCGATTCGATAACATAAATCACTTACAAGATTGGAGTTCCCTGTATTGTAAACGTTGAACTGGGCAACGCTGACTGATGGACAGATCAAACAGACGGAAGCCAGCAGGTAGGACCACATGTTATTCATGTTTGATAACTTTTTGGGTCAATAGCTCACACTGGCTGCGGATCTGTAAAAGGTATATTCCCGGAGGCACTTCACGGATGTCGTATTCCCTGTGATTCCTGCCGGCCGAGGTGCTAAACATGTACCGGGAGATCATTCTGCCATCAAGACTATGAAGAGACACCACAATCTCCTCCGTGTTGGCCGAAGTAAACTCAAGGTTCAGATTTCCAGCAGTGGGGTTCGGGTAGATCCTCAGGTTGCGGATATGCTGTTTCTCGGTGATGCCGATATTCGGCTTCTTCGGGTAATAGAGCTTCCATCCATTGGCCGTGACAGTGCTGTTGGTCATGAAGATCATGAACATCTTACCACTGGATGAGGTCACCGAATCAGGAAGGGTGCCTGAAGTATACTCCCCGGAAAGGCTCACCAGGGTATCTCCTGTTCCCAGGTCATAAATGGTAAGAAAATCATGCCCCGCCTCGGTATCAAAGTATTCAAAGTATATGGTCAGCGGTTCGCCCGATTCGGTCTCCACTTTCCATTTGCACAGGGTACTGTTGTAATAGTTGAACTCCAAGCTTCCATCCGAGATCTCGGCCGTATCAGCTTTGATGTTGGTGATGCCACTGCACCAGACCGGGAGGTTGGCCTTATAATTGGCCAGGAAACCATTGGCCGGGGGATTTCCAGTGGTTTCAAAAGTGATCAGGAGTTGATTTCCGGGGGCGACAATTTCAGGGGGTAGCTGGTCGCCGGAATAATTTCCGATGACCGGGTCGCTGGTGGTGCTGCCATTATAAACTGTGACGAAATCATCAGGATCGGTGTCAAACCGGTCGAAGTTCAGGGTGATGCTGGATACAGAATCGGTGATGGTCTGGGGGTTAATCAGCCAGCTGCAGCTGGCGGTTGGCAGGTAATCGTCCACGGGTCCGCTTCCGTCTTCGAAGGAACCGACCTTATGGGTGAACTCCATGTCGCCGGAGCATTGAACGGGATAGGTATAGTTGACCGTATCAGGAAAACAATTGATCACCACCTCCTGTGCCAGGTTGAAGTTGTAACCGCCAGGTGTCAGGTCGCTGGAATAAAAGTAACCGTCGCTGCTGCCACCCCATCCAAAGTTGAAATGAAAAAAGCAGGAGTCTTGGTAGCCGTCACACACAAAGGCATGGCCGCTGATGTTGGGGTCCGACCAGCCCGCATAGTACATCGGGATCTTCCGGTCGAGGTGGGCGATCAACACACTGTCCCAGTTGAGCGTGGTGCTGTCGCGATAGAGGTATTGCGTTTCGGGAGAGTACTTGAAGAAGGTCTGTAGAGAGTAGGCGGTTTTGTGATTGTACATACCCGATCCGGCAGGACCGTATTGCAGGTCGCACGACACCCCCAGGTGGTAGATCAGTTCGGCGATAGCCAGGTTGCTCCGGTTGATGCTGTTGGTCATCTCATTCCACTTGTAAGTCGTAGCTCCGAAATTGGCCGTTAGCACACCGTAGTTTGGTTCGGTGTAGGTGTAGGAGCCAGTCCCGGTCTCCGGCCAGCGGAAATAGTACATCACCTGGGCCATACAGACTGGGACGCACCCTGCCACACAATGGCCACCCGGACCGGCGGGATCGGCCGGACACAGTTCATTGTACCATGGGCTCTGGTTCCAATGGGTCGTAATGAGCGGCTCAACGGAACGGAAGATCCTGGATCCGGGATCCGGCATCCGGTATCCGGGATCAGTCAGCCTGCTCCACATCGCTTCAGTATGGAGATAAGGTGGAACATTATCGAGAATCGCATACCGGATCTGATCCTCATACTGCTTCATCCAGGCGGTGAACTGCGGTGCCTGGTTGCTCTCCTCATACGATCCTTCGAAGGAGTAGGCCAGGATGGGAAACACGGCATCATCGGCCGCAATGGCGATCCATCCTTCCGGCGCCAGGTTGAAAAGATAGTAAAGCGGCATCTCCTGGTCTCTGATGATGAAGGTTTCAGATAATTGTAAGTCGAAAAGACCGGAAGGGAGAACCGGAGACATCCGTTCCGACATAAACCGGATAGCCGCCCGCGCGGCATCTTCCGTGGAAATCCGGGCAGAGAAAACGGTGAAAGCCGGAAAACACAGCATAAGGAGAAAAAAACCAAATCGTTTCATGATGTGGAATGTTTAAAAAAAAACGTACCGGGTTCCCGTTTTGAGGTTAGGTCCCGGTACGCTAAGTTACTAAAAGTTCTTTGCAGATGGTTATCTGATGATTACTTTTGTGTTGGATATGCCCTGTTCGCTGGTGATCCGGAGCATGTAAACGCCTTTTGAAAGGCCGTTGAGGTTGATTTGCTCTTCGACCTGATCCTGGATGCCACCCACTACTTCGGTATAAACACGGGTACCCTTGAGGGAGAAGAGGTCGAGTTGAACTGTCCGCAAGGATGATCCGTCAAACTTCACATACAGGTAATCGTGAGCAGGATTCGGATACACATATAGGTTATCTACGGCAGCTGACTCCTCGGTGCCTACCGTGATGGAGTAGCTGGCATCCCAGCCGATACCGCGAATGGTCTTGTTGGAGCTCCACATCACCAGCATCTCGCCGCTGTTAGCTGTGATACCGGTAGGCGGGTTGGCTACATTTCCGGAATAGGTACCCAGCAGCGTCCCTGAGCCAAGGTCATAAACCTGGATCCTATCCTTGGTCTCTTCGGTATTGATGCTGTTGAAATCCAGGATCACCGTGGCGGCATTTTCAGGTTTGATGTACCATTTGCACATGGTGCTGTTCCGGTAGTCAAAGCTACCACTCCCGTCGCTGATATCACCCGAGGGATCGGTCAGGTTAGTACTGGAAGCACAGAAATTGAGAAGGGTGCAATTATACTCTGCAAGGTATCCCTGCGCAGTGCCTGATCCATTGGTAGTCAAGGTGACAAACATAGCCGGCCCCGTGGAGGTAACATTCGGGGGTATGGTTGCACCGGAATAGGTTCCAAGAAGGGTAGCACTGGTAGAATTGCCATCGTAGATCTTGAGTTCGTCGCCGGAGGCGAGATTGAAACGGAGAAACGAGAGGGTTACAGTCTCCACTCCGTCATCCGGAGCGATCAGCCAGGAGCAGTTGGCGTTACTCTGGTAATCCTGTACGGGTCCACTGCCATCATCCAGGGAACCGAAATCGTAGGTGATTAAATCGGTTTGCCCGCTGCAATAGGGTGGGTAATAGGACGGATCAGGCTGAATCTGGAATACGGCAGCCTGGCTGCTGTTGAAGGAGTATCCGCCCGGATTCAGACCATTGAGGTAAAAATAGCCGTTATAGGCTCCACCCCAGCCCCAGTTCATATGGTAGTAATTGGTTCCCTGGTACCCGTCACACACCCAGGCATGGCCGCCCCCGGATCCCGATCCGGAATACTCGATGGGCCGTCCGGCATCCAAATCCGTCTTGAGCATGTTGTTCCACTGGCTGGTAGAATAGGCATACTTCTCAGCATAATAGGCGCTGGAAGCATAGTTAAAATAGTTTTTCAGTGCGTTGGCCACTTTATAGGTATAGGCCCCTGATCCGGTTGGTCCGTACTGCATATCAACAGAGATACCGCAGTGCCAGGCAAGGGTAGCCACAGGATCGCACTCTTTGGTAGGATTATCGGTTATCCCGCCCCATTCGTACGTTGTATTTCCGAAATTGGCGCACTGCGGGCCATACTGGGTTTGCTGAGGGGCAATGCAATGGGATCCCTGTCCGGTTGCCGGATAACGCCAGTAATGCATGACCTGACTCATCGCCGTGGCCACACAACCCACCGGAACCCGTCCGCTGTAAGAACCACCTGACTGGGGATCTTCCGGGCACATGGCATTGTAGGGGAAATCCTGATCCCAGATATCGGTGACCAGTGGATCCACATCCAGCAGCAGTTCATCCGGCAGGGTCACCGGGGTTTCTGAACTGTACCGTTCCCATGCTGCGATGATGGCATCGTCGGCCGGATATCCCAGCTCAATGGCTTCCAGGATGTCCTGCTTGTATGCGTTCATCCAGAACTGGACATGGGCCGGCATCTCTTCATCGGTCCAGTTGGTCTCGAAAGAATAACCGATCACCGGAAAGAGCTGGTCATCGGCCGACACCACAATATATCCGGACTCTCCGATGTTGAAGATGTAGTAGACCGGACGATCATTCTCCGACACGGTAACCGTCCCGGTGATGCTTACTTCATTAAAAGTAACCGGTTGTTTGCTGTTGATTCGCTCAAAGTAAAAGTTCTTGCCCACCTGCCGGGCCTGAGAAACATCTACTTTTTTCGCAAATACTGAACATGTAATCCCCAAAAACAAAAGGGAAAAGAGAAGGGTGAATCTTTTCATTTGGTTTGGTTTTATGAATGAATAAGCATTGGTTTAAACTACAAAAATACAAAAAATATATAATCAAGTGACTTTGTGATCATTTGACTGTAGGACCAGGTGGTCCGGTACCAGGTATCCGGTATCGGGTATCAATTTTCCATACTTTTGTATCATCTCTCAGAAAATACCGTTATCATGAAACAGATCCTCATCACTAACATCAAAGGGCTCATCAACATCGATAAGTCACCCCGGTCATTCGTTGCCGGAAAGGCGATGGCTCATTTGAATACCCTGAAAGACGCCTGGCTGCTGATCGAAGATGACAGGATCAAGGATTTCGGAACTGGGATACCGGATGCCGGAAACAAACTGACCGTTATCGACGCCACGAACCGCTTCGTCTTCCCCTCCTTCTGCGACGCCCACACACACCTGGTCTATGCCGGCAACCGGGAGATGGAGTATGTGGATAAGATCAAAGGATTGAGTTACGGAGAGATTGCGAAACGGGGAGGAGGAATTTTGAACTCGGCAAAATTGCTTCACAACACCCCTGAGGAGGAACTGGTGAAGCAGGCTATGGGACGATTGAACGAGATCATCAGCCTGGGAACAGGAGCCGTGGAGATCAAAAGCGGATACGGCCTCACGGTGGAAGATGAATTAAAGATGCTCCGGGTGATCCGGAGACTGAAGGAGCTCTCCCCGCTGACCATCGTAGCCACTTTCCTGGGAGCGCATGCGGTTCCTGCTGAATACAAAGGGAGGCAATCTGATTATGTCGACCTTGTCATCCACGGAATGATCCCGCAGGTAGCTGCGGAGGATCTGGCTGATTTCATCGATGTCTTCTGCGACCGGGGCTTCTTCACGGAGGAGGAGACCGACCGGATCCTCAATGCTGGCATGAAATATGGGCTCCGGCCAAAAATCCATGCCAACGAACTCGATTACTCGGGAGGGCTCCAGGTCGGGGTGAAATACAATGCCCTGTCCGTTGATCACCTTGAATATACAGGGGACGAAGAGATCGCTTGTCTCCTTCAATCCGAAACCATGCCCGTCATTCTTCCCGGCGCCGCCTTTTTCCTGAACATGATCGCCGCCCCGGCGCGCAAGATGATCGATGCCGGGTTGCCGGTTGCCTTTGCCAGCGACTTCAATCCGGGCTCCAGTCCTTCAGGCAATATGCAACTGATCCTCTCGATGGCTTGCATCACCTACCGGTTGTTGCCCGAAGAGGCCATCCATGCCACCACCCTCAACGGCGCCTACGCGATGGGAGTCAGTGATGACCTGGGTAGTATTGCACGGGGCAAGAAGGCCAACCTCTTCATCACCAAACCCATCTCCTCTTATGCGTTCATGCCCTATGCGTATGGAAGTAATAAGGTTGATTCCGTGATCTTGAATGGTGAAATGGTGAAATGGTGAGATGCTGGATGCTGGTTGCAGGATGCCGGATGCCAGATTCAATTTCCGAATGAACGATTTTCGATTTACGATTTTGACCACAAAGGCCAAAAAGGAATGCATAGAGGCCACGGAGGAAATCCCTCGATTTTTAGTATATTTACAGAAAATTTGAATGCCATGGGACTTGCCAATGCCACACTAATACTGAAGAATCCAAGAAAACCGGATCTTGATGGTATTTCAGTGAATGCAATGGCCGATACGGGAGCCGTACATTTGTGCATTCCGGAGCATATAAAAATCCAACTGGAGCTGGAAGAATCAGATACAAAAGAGATCACACTTGCCGATGGTTCAAGGCAGTTGGTTCCTTACGTCGGACCGGTGGAAATCCGTTTCAAGAATAGGATCGGTTACACCGGGGCACTGGTGCTGGGCGATCAGGTATTGCTTGGAGCCATCCCTATGGAGGACATGGACCTGATCGTCATTCCCTCCACACGAAACATAGATGTCAATCCCGCCAGTCCCAATATAGCCAGTTCAATTGTTAAATAAGGACCTTCGTGGTTAAAAATTCCTAATTCCTCATTCCTAATTCTTAATTTTATTAAGCGCCTCCTCCGTTGCCTCCAGCAACGGTCTGATGCTGATCTCAGATCCCACGGCCTGCTTCATCCAGAACTGGGGGATGATGTCGCCCAGGGTGTAGATCCGGAGCACCTCATCGGCGAAGTTCTTCCCTTTGAGGGAGCCGTTCAACTGGAAGTCGATCAGGTGTCCCACCGGATAATTGGAGAGGTAGAGCGGATTGTCGATCATGTGCGAATAGATGGCCAGAATGGGGGAGTCGGTGATGCCGAATGCTTCGGCGAAGTGTTTGTTCCACACCTCTTTGGCTTTGGCGATCACGGTTTCTTTCAATTGGGCCGGGGTGGCATCCGGGTGTTCGTACAACCACCTCCATACAGCCATATCCACCAGAGATACGCCCATGATCTCATAGGAGCCCCAGAAAGTGTCTAGCGCCTCCATCGCATCCTTGTCAGGATCGGTATTGGTAAAACCCAGAAGATCCAGGTCGCGTTTCTGGAAGGTAAAGGCGAGCGCTTCAGTGAATGCGGTGTTGGGTACGCCCTGCAGCATATAGTAATCCACGAAGTAAAGGGAGATGGTCTGTTCCACGTTATGTCCCAGTTCATGGATCGCGATGTTGTATCCTTTGTAATCCATCCCGTCGGCGCTCAGCCGGGTGCGGAGATGAGCCTGATCGCCTTTCATGGCAGCTCCCCAGGCGTGACCGGAACCCCTGGCAGGATCAACGGTGATATGAGAGGCGATCTCTTTGGCCAGATATTGTTTGAAGCCCAGTTTTATCAGGATATTCGGGATATCCTTGTTGAACGCCTCGGTAGTTGGATATTTCTCCCGAGTCATCTTCGTAAGCATTTCCTGGTCGAGGTAACTGCGGGCCTTGAAGCCGTCGTACCAGATATCAAAGGGCTGGAGATCACGATCCAGCCTTGTTTTGATCAACCCGGCCACTTTCTTGACCTGTTCCGAAGAACAGAGGTCGGTAAAGAGTGCCTCTACGTCGGCCTGGGAGATTTCCATCCCGGCATCGAAAGCCCGCTGGATGAAGGTCGGGTACTGCGGCGTGAAGGGGTCGACCGACTTCATCGCCCGGAAGTTATTCAGCAAAGTGGCGTAGCGGGTGTCGGGCTCCGGGGCTGCTTGTTCCTCAGCACCATCCTTATAGAGTTTGTTGGTAAATGGATTCCACTGCAGTTCCGGATTATCGATCACCGCTTCCGGGATATCCTGGTTGATGATGTGCAGCATCACCTCATAGATCATCCGTTGCTTAAGCAATCCCTCTTCCCCCTTGTTGTAGTTGGCCTTGATCTCGTCGCGCAGGTTCCAGTGGGAGAGGAGCTTCATCTCCTTGTCGAAATGGGTCTGCATCTGGTCATCGATGAGATTCCCCACGAAAATGTTGTAATTCGAGATGTAGTTATCGGAGGTGGAGAGGGCTTCAGCCACCTGCTGGTTCACCTCGGCCGGGATGCGGGAAGTAAAGAGGTCGCCCATCCGGGCATAGGCCCACTGCAGACGGGTCCATCGGTCGGCGTATTTTGTCTTCTCCTTCAAGGTATAATTTGGGAAGTTCAGAGCAGTAATAAATGCGATCTTGTTGGCAAAGAGATCGTCGTCGAAATGGGCCCCCGGGTTGTATGCGGCAAAGATCTCATCGATGTCCATCAGTTCGTAACTCGACAGGTGGATCGGCTCCTTCAGCTTCAGGCTTACCATGTTCATGTGGCCGAAAAGGGTCTCGAAGTTATCGGAAAGACGCAGGAACAACTGCTTCAGGGCCAGCGGGTCTTCCACATAGTAGTTCTCACAAAATGACTCGAATTCGGCAACGGCGCCATCGCTCTCCCGCCACAGGGAAGCCACCTGGTGTACCCCTTTCGATACGCGGACAACAGCTTCTTCTTCATACTGGTCCACAATTTTATCAATCACAGTGTCCACGGTAACCTGGGAAATAAACTGCAGGGTTTGTTCTTTTTTGGCTTCCTGGCAGCGGGTCAGTAACAATAAAACCGGAAGCAACAGAAGAAAGGGATGTTTTTTCATATTCATTGGTTATTGATTTGTTTTCAAATTTAGGAAAATTATGGATTATAGAACACAGATAACGCAGATCAAAGCCTATTTTCGCGGATATTTCTGTTTTTACTAACTTTGCCCTCAACAAATAATTTCGCTATTTCGCCATTGCCGCGTCACTCCGTTCCTCGCAAAGACAATATTCACCAATTCACTCGTTATGAAGCAATTAATCGAATGCGTTCCCAACTTCTCCGAAGGCCGCGACATGGCTATCATCAAACAGATTACCGACGAGATTGAAAAAGTTGAAGGGGTCAGGCTCCTGGATGTTGATTCGGGGATGGCGACCAACCGTACGGTGGTCACCTTTGTTGGCGCTCCTGACGCGGTGATCGAAGCCGCTTTTCAGGCTGTGAAGAAGGCGGGCCAGGTGATCGATATGAGCAGGCATCACGGTGAACATCCCCGGTTTGGTGCCACCGATGTCTGTCCCCTGGTACCGGTAGCCAACATCACGATGGAAGAGACGGCAAAATACGCGCACATACTGGCTGAACGAATCGGCCGGGAGCTGGAGATCCCGGTCTACTGTTATGAACATGCAGCTTTCACATCCGACCGACGTAATCTGGCCAACTGCAGGGCAGGGGAGTATGAAGGGTTGCCCGATAAGCTGAAAGACTCGAAATGGAAACCTGACTTTGGTCCGGCCAAATTCAATCAGAGAAGCGGAGCCACGGCTGTTGGCGCCCGGGACTTTTTGGTGGCCTACAACGTCAACCTGAACACCACCTCCACCCGCCGGGCCAACGCCATTGCGTTTGATATCCGGGAACGTGGTCGTCCTGCCCGGGAGAGAGATCCCATTACCGGGAAGAAGAAACTGGATAAGAATGAAAAGGAGGTCTGGATCCCCGGGGCGTTAAAAGCCTGCAAAGCGATCGGCTGGTTCATCGAGGAGTACGGTATCGCCCAAATCTCGATCAACCTCACCAACATCAGCATCACGCCTGTTCATGTGGCCTTTGAGGAGACCTGTAAAAAGGCACAGGAAAGGGGATTGCGGGTAACCGGGTCGGAGCTGGTCGGACTGATCCCCAAAAGGGCTATGATCGATGCCGGCAAGTATTTCCTGAAAAAACAGCAACGGTCGGTAGGGATATCCGAAGAAGAGATCATCAGAATTGCCGTGAAATCACTCGGACTGGACGACTTGAAACCCTTCAACCCGAAAGAGAAGGTCATCGAATACCTGCTTGAAGATCCTTCGCAGGAGAAGCTGATCAGCATGACCAGTAAAGGGTTTGCCAACGAAACAGCTTCCGAGTCACCAGCCCCGGGAGGAGGTTCGGTATCGGCCTACATCGGAGCTCTCGGAGTTTCACTCGGAACGATGGTGGCCAACCTCTCCTCCCACAAAGCAGGATGGGACGATCGCTGGGAAGAGTTTTCCGAATGGGCTGAAAAAGGGCAGCAGATCAAAGATGAACTGCTCTACCTTGTGGATGAAGATACACGTGCCTTCAACCGGATCATGGAGGCGTTTGGCTTTCCGAAAGGAACCGATAAAGAGAAAGCGGCACGTACAGCTGCCATCCAGGAGGCTACCAAATATGCGATCGAAGTTCCCTTCCGGACGATGAAGTGTGCCTTTGAATCCATGAAGATCATAAAAGCCATGACGGAGACCGGGAATCCGAACTCGGTATCGGATGCTGGAGTGGGAGCACTTTGTGCACGTTCCGCTGTGATCGGTGCTTACTTGAATGTGCAGATCAACGCTTCAGGACTTAAAGATAAGGAGTACCTGGATGCCTTGTTGAAGGAAGCAGGAGAGATCGTAGAGAAGACAAAAGCAGCGGAGGAGGAGATTTTACTTACTGTTAATAGTAAGATAAAGTCGAAATAAGTCAGGAAGGATGATAATTCGTGTCATTGGCTCCGCCGAGCTCCGCTTCGCTCCGGTTCGTCATTCATGCTCATTCAGAAAGGGTCTAGTTGATCCAGATTGGGTTTTCCGTACCTCCGTGGCAGGAGTTACAGTTACCCGTAGGGGCCAGAATAGGCATGGTTTTTATGTCACCCGAGATGCCCCTCATTTGGGGATAGGCTCCCAATGCAGGCAGGATAGAGGAGGTGGTAAAGAAATTCCCATTAGAA
Source organism: Bacteroidota bacterium (assembly GCA_043810345.1). GTDB lineage: Bacteria > Bacteroidota > Bacteroidia > Bacteroidales > FEN-979 > QYOJ01. The sequence continues at coordinate 54,068 of JBDROF010000049.1, forward strand.
TCTACCTCCAGGGTGGCAACCAGCAATCCGGTACCTCCAGCCTTAGTCCAGAAATAGAGAATCCCGTCTGGCGATGGGGTGATCAGATCAGGTTTGTAAACAGAACCGGCAACCCCAAAGGCATAGTTACCCGTGCCGCCCGCTTTGTGGCAACTTATGCAGTCTTTTCCGTTTTTATGGCTGGTAGTTCCTCCGTTAACAGAATAGATGCTGCCGGAAGGAGGCGGAGACTCCTTTCTGGAACAACTCATCCACAGCAGTAGCATGATTGCCAGTATTGTCAAGGAATATCCTATCGGTTTCATATAACTATAAGAAATTCGAAATTAATCTTTCAGACATCTCCCCAGAAACGCATTGATCTGACGCGACGGATAGAATGACACACTGGGGGTATACTCAATATCCGCTACCACTTCATTCATTCCATGTGCCCAGGCTTTATCATCACCGCGAGAGGTAGAAGACCAGAACATGGTAGAGTTCAGGATTGCATCTGACACCCTGAATTTCCATACCGAATTGTGGAACCTAATTCCGGACATCAGGGCGTTGAATCCGGAATATCCACTGGATTTCAGTGCGCTTCCGGCAAAACCATTAGAGATGTAGAAGTTGAACAATGTGTTCCAGTCGGTTTCTGACGGAATATGCCATCCAGGGGGGCAGAATCCCTGGGCCCCGAGGTCGGTAGTGTAACACATGATTTCATTCCATTGGTAGAGTCCCCCGTAGTTGGTGCAGTTGGCTGGATTGTCGTTGATGCAATACTTTTCAGGAACGCAATTGTCGCGCTGGACAAGCGATGAGGGAATGATGATGCCATAGTTCAGGTTGGCTGCCATCCAGCACTGAGGGCCTATTTGAACGGTCGGATAGGTACGGTTGTCCCGGATATCCGTGAAAGTATCGTCACAGGAGAAGAGAGCGGGTTCCACTACCGTGATGTGGATGGAGTCGATGCTATCACAGCCGTAGGTATTGATGTAATAATAGGTGATGGTGTGGCGTCCGGTATCAGCTATCGCTGGAAAGAATCGCCCACTATTTACACCGGTCCCGGCAAAGGTGCCTCCTGGCGGATTACCACCCTTCAGGGTAAATGGTTGCGCCTGGGTGGTGGTGAGGGTATCGAAACAAACTGTGAAGGAAACCACAGGCAGTGGATTGACGGTAACGACTGCCGAATTTTGTGTTCCCGTACATCCATTGGCTGTTGGGGTGACAAGGTAGGTCACAGTAGGTATCATGTATCCCGAATTGTATAATGTCTGCTGGATCAATATACCTGAACCGTCAGAATAGTTGTAAACAAATGGTGAAGAGCCTGTTGCCGTCCAGGAAAATGTGGTACCGGCCACATTGGACTGTAGGGTCAGGTCCGTGACCTGACCGGAACATAATGTCTGCCCATTCGGTGTAATAATCACATCTGCCACCGGGTAAACCACCACGGTGAAATCGGTTGAATCCCCGGTACATGTATTGGCGGTTGCAGCCACCCGGTAGGTCACGGAGTCAATCGTGTACCCTGAATTGGTCAATGGTTGAGCTATAACGGGACCGGAACCACTGCCGAATCCGGTAAGGCTGGCAGAACTGGCAAATGCCCGCCAGGCAAAGGTCGATCCGGTTACATCGGCCTGTAGGGACAGGTTCGTAACCTGTCCATTGCAAATCGACTGACCATTCGGAACAGCAGTCACCACAGGTCTTGGGTTGACAGTCAGTATCACCGGCATGGTGGTTCCCGGTGGACAGCCATTGGCCTCCGGGGTCACCTGGTAGGTCACCCATTCAATCGTTGCCCCGGCATTATCGATGATTTGGGCAATCAAATCACCGGATCCATCAGCAAACCCAGAGAGGTTGGGTGAAGACGGTGTCGCCGTCCAGGTGAACGTGGCGCCGGTCACATGGGATTGCAGGGACAGGTTCGAAACCTGTCCCTCACAAACGGTTTCCCCGTTCGGTACAAAAAACACATCCGGAACCGGAAAAACGGTCACGGTGTAATCGGTGAGAGAACCGGGACAACCGCTGTTTTCCGGGGTGATGTGGTAAGTGACGGTTTCGTTGTTAAATCCGGAATTCAACAGTGTCTGATCAATCAATGTTCCGGGTGCCAGGCTATTGGAATAGCCGGCAATGAAGCCCGATGAACCGGTTGTTGTCCAGGTAAACAGCGTTCCTGCCACATTGGAAGTCAGGGTCAACCCGGTAGACTGTCCGTTGCAAATGGAGGAGTCCAACGGATTGTTGGTCAGGTAAGGGGAGGGAACCACGGTCACCACAAAATCCACGAGTATGCCATCGCATCCGTTGGCATGCGGTATAATGTGGTACGTGACTGTTTCGTTGCTATCTCCCAGGTTGATCAGGTTGTCGCCGATATGCGTCGAAGGGATAGCGTTATCGGAATACCCTGTGATGTTGGCCGAGGATCCCGTAGCGGTCCAGGTAAAGAGGGTTCCGGTTACGTTCGAGGTCAGGTCAATATCGGTATTGTTGTTATTGCAGATCTCTTTGGCCAGAGGGGAGTTGGAGAGATCCGGTACCGGATAAACGGTCACTGTATAGGTCCATATGTTCCCATTACACCCATTGGAAGAAGGGGTAACCTGGTAGGTCACCCATTCGACATCATATCCCGTATTGAACAGGGTGTCATTCAGCGAGGTAGTGGGTGTGGGGTTGTTGGAAAAGCCGTTAACGAAAGCCGAGGAACCAGAGGCGGTCCAGGTAAACAAGGTGCCGGCGACATTCGAAAGCAGGGTCACTCCGCTGGGTTGACCATTGCAAATAGCCGTATCGGGCGGATTGTTGGCCAGATCGGGTACCGGGAAAACCGTAACCACATAATTGGAATCCGGTCCGGCACATCCCGCCGCCGCAGGGGCAACCTGATAGGTCGCCCATTCTAAATCATACCCCGAATTGATCAGCGTCTGATCCAACAGGGTTGTTGGGATGGTTTGATCACCAAATCCGGAGATATTCCCGGATGATCCGGAAGCGGTCCAGGTAAACCAGGTATTGGTTACGTCCGAGGTCAATGTTACATTCGGCCCGGTATTGCTGCAAATCGAATCCCCTTTTGGCTGGTTGGTCAGGTGCGGCAGGGGTTTTACCCATTGGGTGAATGTTGTGTCAAGACCTGTACAGTTGCTGGTAGCCGGCGTGATGGTATAAAGCACGCTTCCGGCTACCGGATCGGAATTGAAAAGTTGCTGGGCGATCAGCGGACCGGTACCATCATTGAAGCCGGAGACGTTTCCAACCCCCTGGGCAGAGGTCCAGGTATAGTCTGTCCCCAGAACGGTGGAGGTGAGGTTGATATTGGTAAACTCCTCCGAACAGATCGAGTCCCACATGGGGGATACCGTGAGCTCGGGTATGGGATCTACATAAACCTTGTAATCGGTGACTAAACCGTTACAGGCGTTGGCAGTGGGAGTAAGGTGGTAGATTACCGAATCTCTGACCCATCCGGTTAACACGAGGGTCTGGTTAATGAGGGTAACGCCTGGCCCTGGATTTGCTAACCAGCCGTTGACATTTCCTGATGTTTGTGTACAGGTCCAGGTGAATGTTGTGTTGGCAACATTGGAGGTCAGGGTGATGCCGGTATTCAGGTTGTGGCATTGGGACTGAACCGCCGGATTGTTGGAGAGATCCGGGGTGGGATAAACAGCTACCTTATAATCAGTAGAGTCGCCGGCACATCCGTTGGCATGGGGAACAAGCCGGTAATAGACCGTGTCGATGGAGTAACCGGAGTTGATCAACGTATGGTTGATGACCGTATCGCCCGGACCGCTATTGCTGCTGAAGCCGGCGATGTTCCCGGAGGTAGCAAAAGCCCGCCAGGTGAAGCTAGTACTGTCTACGTTGGACTGCAGGGTCAAACCGGTGGACTGATTGTTGCACTGAGACTGAACCGATGGTGTGTTGGAAAGGTCGGGGGTTGGGAATACCACCACCCGGTAATCGGTCGAGTCACCCTGACAGCTATTGGCCGACGGCATCAGGCGATAGGTCACCGTATCGATCGTATAGCCGGAATTGGACAGCGTCTGGTTAATCGTAGTGGTTCCCGGACCACTGTTTCCCGAATATCCGGAAAGGTTCGCCGAGGAACCATAGGCATTCCAGGTAAAGGTGGTGCCGTTGACGTTCGACTGCAGGCTCAACCCGGTGGGTTGACCATTACAAATAGCCGTATCGGGCGGATTGTTGATCATGTCGGGAGTAGGATAAACGGCAACTTTGTAGATTACCGTATCGCCGAAACATCCGTAGGATTGGGGGAGAATATGATAATAAACCGTGTCGATATCGTATCCTGTATTCCATAATACCTGGTTGATCAGGGTGTCGGGGGAGGTGGTGTTGTTCGAGTATCCGTAAACGCTGTCTGAACTAGCAGTACAGATCCAGGTGAACCGTGTGGAATCGTTGTTGGACTCAAGGTCGATATTTGTTTCAGTACTGTCGCAGATCGATTTGACCAGCGTGGCATTGGACAGTACCGGGAGTGGATAGACCAGCACGGTGAAGAGCGTATCGAATCCTATGCATTCGTTATTACGCGGGGTGATGGTATAGACCACGCTGTCGATGGTGGCGCCGACATTAATCAGGGTATCGTTCAAATAACTGGCAGGCACCGTATTATTGTTGTATCCGCTGATGTTGGTACTTAATGAGGTAGCTGTCCAGGTGAACAGGGTGCTGGAAACTTCCGAAATCAGGGTGATATCCGTGCTGGATCTGCTGCAGATCGCTATTCGCAGCGTATCGTTGCTGACATTGGGCAGTGAGTCGATGACAGTCGGTATAGTGATGGTATCGCTGCACCCTTCCGTAGAAAATGCGATAAGGGTGACGTCATAGGTCCCTGGATCGGCGAATATATGGTTCGGATTCTGCACCCCCTCCAGGATCGGAGATCCGTCGTCGAAATCCCATTTCCAGTTTGTCACCTCGTTCTGGTTGACCGTACTGCTGTCGATAAAGGTGGTTGTTAGCCCTGCACAATTGTTATTGGATGTAAAATCGGCATCAATGACAGTGTAGCTCAAGGTTTGGCTGATGGTGACTACACAACCGTTATAGGCTGTAAGTGTGCACAGGTATTCATCACCGGTGACCGGTGTCTGGATGATGATGGATTGAGTGGTATCCCCATTGATGGTGGTATCTCCGTTTGTGGTAGACCAGAGGTAATAGAATCCGGGCGGAGCAGTCAATACAGCATTGGTATCACCCTCACACAGGGAGATTTGCAGGTCCAGTTTACTGCAGTATGTGTTGATATAGGCATAGCCGAAATGGGCTGTCCAGTAACAGCTTCGTGTAATGAATACAATGGAAATTGTTTGCCCGACCCAGGGAGTCAGATTCATTCCAACGGTAGTCCAGTCTTTCCAGTAGGTGATATCCTGCGTCGGAGGATCGCATTGATGCCATTCCGGTAATCCCGGTTGGGCATACACATAGTAGTATCCGCATACAGAGTCAATAACAAATCCGTTTTCATCCTGAATCTCCACCCTGAAATTGGGCTGGGTAATGGAATCGTGAGTTGACCCACCTTCCTCCAGCAATACAGCATACCTGTATATAAACAGATAATTTGTTGAATCAACGGTAGTCGTGTATTTCAACACCTGGCCTTTGTTCCCTGATATAGGTTCACCCAATCGGGCTGAAAAGGATTCTCCAGGGAAAACGGTGATCAAGCTGTCACAGGAATTGGGATCAAGCGTTCCGGGACCAGGAATGATGAGATGACGTGTCGGATGAAAGCCGGCGTTTTGATAGGGATTAGCACGGGAGCCCCAAAAACCCTCCCAACCTTCAAATGTTCCAAGATTGAAATTGGAGTTGATACAGTTGGTCTCGAGTTGAGCCCGGGCGAATGGGGTAATCCCAAAAGTGAATAGGAGCAGAAGAAAGAACCAGGGCAGGTAATTTCCGCACCTACTTGCGCCATGCGTGGAAGACCGAGTAAAAAGCACTATAGGTGATTATTTTTAGGACAAATATACATTTATTTTTATAAGTCTGATAGCTTTCAGACTTAGACAGGCTTTTTTCTAAAAGGTTGTACCGGTTCGACCCTAATCTTTGATGCATCTTACCGAAAACGCATTGCTCCTGTACGACGGATAGAACGACACACTGGGGGTGTACTCGATGTCAGCAACCACTTCATTCATCCCATGTGCCCAGGCTTTGTTGGTACCACGGGCAGTAGAGGACCAGTAGAGGGTGGCACGGAGAACCGGATGGGTGGGGCCGTATTTCCATACCAGGTTGTAACCCTGGAAGCCGGCCAGCAGAGCGTTGAAGCCCGAATATCCGGTGATCTTCAGGGCGCTTCCGGCAAAGCCGTTGTTGATGTACTGGCTGAAGAGGGTGATCCATTCATTTTCAATTGGCAGATGCCATCCCGGAGGACACAACCCTTGTATCCCTTCGGCCGACTGATGTGCCATCACTTCGTCCCACTGGTAGCGGCCTCCGGAGGATATGCAATAGGCGGGAATATCATTGTAGCAGTATTTTTCTACTACACAGTTGTCCCGTTGCGAGGTGGAGCTGCTGATCTGCTGACCGTGATTGAGATTGGCCGCCAGCCAGCACTGGGTGCCAATTAGAACTGTCGGATATTTCTTGTTATCCCTGATGTCCGTGAGGGTATCTCCGCAGATATGCGATACGGGATCCGCAACATGAATGGTCCGGAAAACGCTGTCGGTACAGCTGTAGTTGTTGGTGTACGAGTATCGGATCGGGTGTGATCCGGAACCTGCGAGTGAGGGATAAAAAGTGGATCCGTTCACACCTGCTCCCGAGAATGTCCCTCCGGGAGGAATGGCACCTTTCAAAGGAAAAGGCTGCGCCTGGGTGGTGGTCAGGGTGTCGAAACAGACAGGGAACGAGACTTGATGGATGGGTTTGACGATAACAGATACGGTTTCCGGTGAACCCTGGCACCCGGTAGCGGTAGCCGTAATATGATAAAAGACCGTGTCGGGGGTGAAGGCACTCGTGAACAGGGTTTGGAGGATACCGGCGCCGTTTCCTCCACTAAATCCGTAGATATTGGGATTGGAGCAGGTGGCAGTCCAGGCAAAGGTTGAGCCGGTCACGTTCGTAGTCAGTCCGATCGCTGTAGTTTGTCCGTGGCAGAGAGAGGATGTGGCAGGCGAAGCAATGGTGTTTGGAAGGGGATTGACCTTCATCCACACTGTAACCGGGGCGCTGGTACATCCTTCTTTCACAGCCGTAACGGTATAACTGACCGAGTCCACGGCATAACTGGTATTGGTCAGGGTTTGCAGGATGATATTGCCCGAACCCGAAAAGAACCCGGTACAATGCCCCGCCGGATTTGAAGCTATCCAGGAAAAGGTACTGCCGGGCAGTGAGGATTGGAGGGTGATTGTGATAGAACTGCCCGAACAAACCGGATTTGATACAGGCACTGCCGTTGCGACCGGTACCGGATTCACCAGCAACTGCATGGTGTCCTGGTCGGAAACTCCGCACCCCTCGCTCACCATCAGAATATACTGATGGTTGCCCAATCCGGGGGAGACCTTGACAATGCTGTCGGATCCGGGAAAACCTACCCATCCGTATGTATAGGGGCGTTGCCCTCCCCAGGCTGTGGCTGTCAGCGTGGCGGTATCCCCTAAACAGATCGTGTCGTCAGGTCCTGCCGAGATAAAAAATGTTGTATTATCATCGATCAGGATGGTGTCGATGATAGACTGACTTCCAAAACAACTCGCTTGCGCGATATCCAGGATAACGGTCTCCGTACCTTCCGAAATACCATCGTAAATTGGAGAGATGGTAAGGGTTGTACTGGATTGGCCGGCAGGGATTGTCACGAAGTTTGGGATGGTTGTGTAATCAACACCGTTGATGGCTGTGCCTCCGATGGTATAATTGATAACGTATGGCAAAGGAGTGACCTGTGGCATTTTAAAAGAGATGATGGCGTTGCTACACCCTTCAATGGCATAGTTTCTGAGTGGTGGTATGAAATTCGTACTGATCGTCAGTCCTGCAGCGCTGAAACTGTTCTTCTCAAGGAATACCCCGGAATCCAGTGCCTGGTCAAGCGCATCTCCCACAGCCAGTTTGATGTGGTAGGTGGAACAGGGAATCACAGCATACCAGGCGGTAAATATATAGGTGAGACCATTGTACTGAAGATTCACCCCCTTCCCTAAGGGGTCCTGGCAATTGGCATAACTGGGGGGCGGATGGCCGGATTTCGGACAGTTAACGGGTGCATTACACCATATGGCATCCGGATTATCGCACATGTTGTTTAAGGTCACCCAGCTCATGCTTCCGGGCATGATGGCGATGTTGACCGCGTTGTTTGAGAAGGTTCCATTGATCCCGGGCCCACTGAGAAAAAACCCAAATGCGTCGTTATAACTGTAACAGTAATACCAGATCTCTTCGGAACCAAACACATAACGGAATCTGAGGGTATCGGATTCCGGAATGAAATCGAATTCCAGCACGGCTGCATCATGGGTGTTCACACCGGCAATGATGTTCAGATCGGGATCCCCGCTGGTTCCGGCGGCAAATGATTTACCGCAGGTGTTATTCGGTCCGACTGTGTTGACTGCTGTACCGGAGGTCATCACGATGCCGGCATTGAGACCCAGTTCAGTAAGGGCGGTACCGGCTGTGGTAAAAGTTCCGATCTGGTTGGAGGTGATGGAAGCGGAAGAACCGTTGAATTTGACATTGCTGATGCTGATCCCGTTACCTACCAGCCAGGAGGCTACCAATTGCTCTGGAGTCATGCCCATGGCTGTTCCCTGGATAACAGTCAACTGCCCCCTCACCGGTGCTGCTAAACAGATCAGGAAGAAGGAGCAAAGAAAAAACCGGTAACGTGTTAAAAATGTAATAATATACCCTTTCCGTTTTGTTTTACAAATTTAAGCACAAAAAATATATTAAGCCTGGAATAACGCGTTTTAATTGAAATTAACAGGAATCCCCCGGAATCTCCTCGACCTTCGACTCTCGACCCTTGAACCTAATCTTTGATGCATCTCACCGAAAACGAGTTATTCCGAAGGGAAGAATACATGGAGACCGACGGGGTGTACTCAATATCCAGTAATACCTCATTCATCCCATGAGCCCAGGCTTTGTTTGTGCCGCTGGTGGTGGAGGACCAGTAGAGGGTGGAGCGGAGAACCGGATGGGTGGGGCCGTAGTTCCATACCAGGTTGAAGCCCTGGAAGCCGGCCAGCAGGGCGTTGAAGCCCGAAAATCCGGTGACCTTCAGGGCGCTGCCGGCAAACCCGTTGTTGATGTACTGGTTGAACAGGGTGGTCCATTCGGCCTCCGTTGGGATATGCCACCCCGGAGGACACAATCCCTGCAACCCTTCGGCCGACTGGTAGGCCATTACCTCGTCCCACTGGTAGCGGCCGCCGGAAAAGGTACAACCAGCGGGGAGGTCGTTGTAACAGTATTTTTCTGCCACACAGTTGTCGCGCTGTGACGTGGAACTCATGATCTGCTGTCCGTAATTGAGGCTGGCTGCCATCCAGCACTGGGAGGAAATCTGCACGGTGGGATAGATCCGGTTATCCCGGATATCCATAAAGGAATTTCCGCAGGTGAACGGTAGCGGGGTCTGAACGGTAATGTACATCGAGTCTTTTTTCGGGCATCCCAGCATATTGGTGAAGGTATAATAGATTTTATGGTTTCCGCTTCCTGCGATCGAAGGGGTGAATACGCCTGTGGAGGAACTGACACCGGGTCCTGCATACTCCCCACCCAGTGGGACCCCTCCTGAAAGGGTGACAGGCATGGCTTCAGTGGTGGTGATAGTGTCGACACACCGCAGCAGGGATACCCGGGGTACCGGAAGTACAGTTACCACGATATTCCCCGGAATCCCGGGACAACTTCCAATGGCAGGCGTGACCACATAGGTGGCCGATCCGGCAATAAAGCCGGAGTTGAACAGCTGCTGTTGGATCAGGTTTCCGCTACCTGGCAAGAATCCGGAGATCCCGGCGGTACCTGAAGCGGTCCAGGAATAGCTTACTCCAGGGGAAGAAGAACTCAGGCTGATCCCGCTCCATGTTTCGGAGCAGATCGTCTGGGAGGAGGGGGAAAAGAGGACATCAGCCACTGGAAGGACCGTTACGGTAAAATCAACCGGGAGGCTGGGACATTGGTCGGCTGTCGCTGTGACTGTATAGGTGACCGATTGACTGGTCGACCCTGTGTTTGTAAGGGTTTGGGCAATGGAACTCCCGGATCCGCTGCTGTAGCCGGTCACCTGCGGAGAACTCCCGACGGCAATCCAGTTGAAGGTGGAACCGGGAATACTGGAAAACGGAACAATGTTGGTAGTCCCTCCTGAACAGATCTGGGAGTTTGTATTTGAATTTGTGATCACCGGCACTGGCCTGACCTCTCCGGTGATCAGTGTTCGTACAGGATTTATGCACTGGGAGATGGTGTTTTTAGCCTCGGCATAAAAGTTTGTGGTGGTCGCAATGGTCGTGGTGAGGCTGGCCCCCGGGATCGGATAGGGTGTCCCTCCGGTGGGAGCATCGTACCAGGTATAGGTCTCGTTTGGCTGGGCGACTACACTCACGGTAATGGATCCGGGTCCGCAACGGAAGAAGACAGGGGCTGTCGGAACAGGAGAGGATGGCAGCGCATAGATTGTGATAGATTGGGAAGCGGATACCGTACAGGGTGTGGTGATGGTTCGGGTAACGGTATACATTCCGGGGATGCTGGCAGCTAGATCGATCTCTCCGGTTATAGTACTTGTAAATACCAGTCCGGACGGGAAGGAGGAAAAGATGCCTCCGGGCTGGAGAAAAGTAGGGACAGGATTTGGTTGATTCTGACAGAATGCATTGGCCGGGTAGTTGAAAGCCGGATCAAGGACGGTCACTGTTACATTGGCTGATGCATTGCCTCCCCCACCACAGGTCTCTACCACGGCGGTATAGGTGGTGGTGACAACCGGGGAGATGATCAGGATTTGCCCATATCCGACAATGGTTCCTCCCGGATATCCTCCCACGTACCACGTAACACCGTTGGGAATAAACCGTGTACTTTCGTTTGTAGCGATCCAGTTTGTAAAGTTCCGCCCGGTTGCCGTGAATGCAACTGTCCCTGTTGCGTTGTGCACTCCCTGGGTGGCTGCGTTGTTCAGCCAGCTGCAATAGGGTTTGTCGGTCAGATGGTTCTCGACGATGCTGTTCTGTTCATTCAGAACAATCTGGAATGTGCCGAGTGTGGAAAGGCACCCGTACATCGGGCAATTCAGCCAGTAGACAACCAGTTTCCGGTTGGGAAAGGTTCCTATCGTCTTGTAAAAAACATATGGTGGCCTGAAAGAGCCTCCGTTACCCGGATACCAGTCCTGCCAGGGAGCCATGATGCAGTTTTTAGGGACTCCGTTTGCTGTGTTTGGAATCGGAGTAGGAATATACGTTACCCATGCTGCATTGTATGTGAATCCGATCCAGCCGTTGGAACCTACCCAGAATTGCGTATAGTACTGGTTGAAGAAGCAAAAACTGAAGCCGATATTGAAAGGCCCGGCAATCTGGTCATCTCCATTCTGGGCGAAAATGATCCCGTTTCCATCAGAATAGGTTTCCGGTGTATACGGGATGTTCTGAAAGGTATAGCTGTCGGTCCCGTATCCGCCACCCACAGGCGTAGCCAGCAAAGTAGCCGTTCCCCCGATGCAGATGGTGGTGTCGTTGCTTACGATCAGATTCTGGGAAAGCAGGAAAACCGGCCAGGCCAGGGAAAAAACCACAATGTGGAACGGCCTTTTCATAATTTTTCAATCTTTCAAACACCTCACACTGAAGGAATTTGATCTGTAAGACGGATAATAAGACACAGATGGCGTATACTCGACATCTGCCGCTACTTCACTCATTCCATGTGCCCATGCCTTATCAAGACCACGGGAGGTAGATGACCAATAGAGTGTGGAGCGAAGCACCGGATCGGAAGGTCCGTAGTTCCATACCAGGTTGAAGCACTGGAAGCCGGCCAGCAGGGCGTTGAAGCCCGAAAATCCGGTGACCTTCAGGGCGCTTCCGGCAAAGCCGTTGTTGATGTACTGGTTGAACAGGGTGGTCCATTCGGCCTCCGTTGGGATATGCCAGCCCGGAGGGCACAATCCCTGCAACCCTTCGGCCGACTGGTAGGCCATTACCTCGTCCCACTGGTAGCGGCCGCCGGAAAAGGTACAACCGGCGGGGAGGTCGTTGTAACAGTATTTTTCTGCCACACAGTTGTCGCGCTGTGACGTGGAACTCATGATCTGCTGTCCGTAATTGAGGCTGGCTGCCATCCAGCACTGGGTGCCGATCTGTACGGTGGCGTACTGCTTTCCGTCCCGGAGATCGGTAAGCAGGCTTCCGCAATTCCAGGGTGCCGGTGTTTGGATGGTAATGGATCTGGTCGTGCTGTTGAAACAGCCGTAACTATTGGTATAGTTGTAGGTGATGGTATGGACTCCTCCTCCCGCCAGGGCCGGATAGAGGATCCCGGCGGTCACCCCGGGTCCGGAATAGGTACCGCTGAGAGGGATTCCCCCTTTCAGAACGATCGGTTTTGCAATGGTCAGCGTCACCGAGTCAAAACAGCGGGTAAAGGTTACAACTGGGTTTGGATTCACTGTAACCGGGTATGGGGCAGAGGGGACACCCTCTCCGCAGTTGTTGAGACCTTTCACAGTGATCAGAGCCACTCCGGTATAAGAAGCCGACCAGTTGATCAGGATGGATGTGGTGGTACCAGAAACAGTCCCTGCTGCTGGAGGGGTAATGCTCCATAGGTAGGATGTGGCATTGGCAATGGGGGTGGTATTGTATGCAACGGATGAAGTTCCCTGACAGACGGTGGTTGCTCCGTTGATCATTCCCGGGGTTCCCGGAAGCGGATCTACCGTGATCGTGCTGGTATCGGAATTCGTACAGGTATTCGCGTCTGTATAGGTGTAGATGATCTGATGTGTCCCCACACCGGCAGCAGCCGGATCAAAGATCCCGCCGGAGACACCGGGGCCGGAATAAGAGCCACCACCCGGAGTACCGCCGGTAAGGGTGATGGGTGCAGCATTGACACAGATGTTTCCAAAAGGTAGCAGGATGACTTGTGGGAGAGGAAAGACGGTGAGAGTAGCGGTATCGGAGTTGGTGCAGCCGGATCCGTCAGTGAAGGTATATATGATATTGTGTGTCCCTGTTCCGGCAACAGAAGGGTCAAAGATGCTATCGTTACTGACTCCGGGTCCGGAATAGATCCCGTTGGCGGGGTTCCCTCCGGTGAGGGTGAATGGTGGGTCGTTGACACAGACCGATGGTTGGGATGCCAGTGTCACCATGGGAAGCGGATTCACTACTAGAGATTTGGAGTCATTGGAAGTACAACCGGTACCGGGATCAATGTAAGTATAGTAAACCGTCTGACTTCCCACGCCATAAGCCTGTGGGTCAAAGGTCGTAACCGGAATCCCGTTGATCGTATAGGTCCCGCCGGCCGGGGTGCCGCCGGTTAATGGAAATGGAAGTGCATCAATGCATACCGGTGTAAAAGGAACCAGGGAAACCACCGGTAATGGGAAGACCGTAATGGCTTTGGTGGATTGCGTGGAGCCGGCTCCGCAGTCGCTGTTATATCCAACAACGGTCAGATTCCCGGACGTAGCATTGATGGCATAATCGATGGAGATTGTGGAGTCGTTAATAACTGTGATCGTTGCACCTGTTCCCGTGTAATTCCATATAGTGGAATCGGAATTGGGCTCCAGGTAGACCCAATATTGCTGGCCTGTGGTACCCTGACAAAGTGTTGCGGTTCCTGTAATCGTTCCCTGCGATTGAGGTTCACGAAGTTGCGTAAATACGACCGGTGGAGAGATACTGGTCACAGCATACCACCAGGTGTTCACGGTATTGTTGTTGCCGGTGGTGTACCCGAAGGTATGACAGCCGGTAGTGGGTGGAACAAAGGTACAACCGGTAAAATTCTGGGATCCTCCCACAAGGATATCATCCCAAAAAACCGGTGGCGCCAGTCCGGCTGGCCGGTGTAATTCAATAATGAAGCCTGAGGGATTCACTTCAACGTCATAAATAGGCAGGTTTGTCAGTCCGTTGATATAGGTCACGATGATATCGAATGTGGTCCCGTTGGGAACCGGCTGACCGAGGCCGTTCAAACCATTCCAGGGAATGGTATTGACACCGGTTGTAACGGTAGCGGAAAGCTGGACATCTTCGGCTTGTTTGCCGGGAGCTGGATTGAGGTTCAGCAGAATATCCAGGTTGCCTGCCTTGGTGACCTCCACCTGGATCGTGGATGTCCCGGCGCAACTCGGAGTAACCACAATGGGTGGCACCACCGTTCCCAGAATTCCTGTGGGATAGGTAAGCGAATCCGGATCGTTCAGAAAGATCTTGTACTGGGTCAGGGTATGGTTACCACTCACAGAACGACGATCATTGTTGAAAACCCCGGTATTGTAACAACCCCATGGATTGCAGGAAACCACAAAAACATACGGTTCCATCCCGTTGAAATCAACGGAGGTTACAATTCCATCGTCAGAATAGACGTAAAGAGTTCCCCAGAAAGTGTATACTCCTGATGGGGGTGCCTGGTTGTCGGCTGTCATTTGCCAGGCTTTAGACCATACCCGGCCATCTACTGCCTGATTGGTCAGACTTCCAACCGTGATATCAAAATATCTGAATTTACACCGGTCATTAACTCCGCCTGTATTAAAATTGAATTCGATAAAGTAATCACCTGTCATCGTAGGCGTATACGACAGAGAAGGGTATCCCGACCCACCAACGATTCCCGAAGGTCCTGTCACAGCCTGGGCGAAGGTTGAAATATGACCGGTTCCGGATAATGGAAGCGCTACCGGCCCAACGACAATATTACCCAGAGGATCTTTGATCCGGTATTGAACATCATTGACTATCTGGTCGTTATTATTTAACGGATCACCAAATCCGTAATAGATCTTTTCGCCGATGCTGGAAATATGGATATTCAAACGGTGTGCTGGATTACCGGAAGCACCGTTACTTGCATACCAGGCAAAATCATTGGTGCTGGGCCTCACCTCGATCTTTCCGTGTCCGCCCTCCGTGAGGAGGATCTGTTTCGTACCTTCAGCCAAAACTACAACAGGAAAGAGGCCAGGGATCAATAGGAGTGTAAGGATGGTGGACGTTAACCGATGCATGATACGAATTTCCCCTGTAAAGTTATACAATTTCCAGGGCAAAAGGTTGCATGCCAAATCGATTGGCAGGACGAACGGTTGTTTCCTACGTGTATCGCTCTTCAATCCTTCACACACCTCACTGCAAACGCATTTGACATCAGGGCAGAATAAAATGAAACGCTTGGCGTGTATTCGATGTCCGCCACTACCTCGTTCATCCCATGAGCCCAGGCTTTCTGAGGGCCATGAAGTGTGGATGACCAGTAGAGTTTTGATCGCAGAACCGGATCATTGGCAGGGAACTTCCATACGCTGTTGTGAAAGCGAATCCCGGTCATCAACGCATTAAAACCTGAGTACCCGCTTGATTTCAGGGCGTTGCCGGCAAAGCCGTTGGATATGTAAAAATTGAAAAGAATGTTCCATTGGCCCTCTGTGGGGATGTGCCATCCGGGAGGACATAATCCCTGGGCGCCGTTGTCGGAAACGTACCGCATCACTTCGTCCCACTGGTAGAGGCCGCCATATGCCGTACAGTTGGCCGGGTTGTCGTTGTAACAGTATTTTTCGTTGATGCAGTTGTCGCGTTGCATCTGGGAGGAGGCAATGGTGGAACCACGATCCAGGTTGTTGGCCATCCAGCACTGGGTTCCGATCAGAACAGTTGGGTACCTTTTGCTGTCCCGGATGTCGGTAACGGTATCACCGCAATTATGAGGTACAGGATCCACTATCCGGATGTTGCGGGAAGCGCTGTCCACACAGCCGAAATTGTTGGTGTAGGTGTACCGGATGCGGTGTGTCCCGACTCCGGCAATCCCCGGGTAGAACGTGGATCCGGTCACCCCCGTTCCGGTGAAGCTGCCTCCGGAGGGGACGACCCCTTTGAGGATAAAGGGTTGTGCCAGGGTGGTGGTGAGGGTATCGAAACAGACCGGGAAAGATACCACCGGCAGGGGATTAACGGTGACGACCACCGAATTTTGCGTTCCGGCACATCCGTTCGCCGTAGGGGCGACCTGGTAGGTTACCGTGGGCATCATATATCCCGAATTGAACAGGGTTTGCTGGATCAGATTACCAGAACCATTCGTGTAGCCTGTCACGTTTGGAGAGCTGCCCGTGGCAATCCAGGT
>JBDROF010000050.1:0-54891 GCA_043810345.1 Bacteroidota bacterium
GCTCGACTACGCTAAGATGCTGGTGGATATCGGGAAATACGAAAAGGCAATGCCTTACCTGCAGAACTTTCTGGTCTATTATCAGGGCAATACCGAGGTCCAACTGGCCCTTGCCAAAATGGATTTCTGGAAAGGAAAGTACAAAAAGGCTGAGAACAATGCTTCTGAACTGATGACAGCAGATCCGGCTAACACGGAAGCTGCCTCCCTGCGTGACGAGATCCTCATGGCAAAATCACCCTGGATCGGGATGACTGGCTCTTACTATACCGATAACCAGCCACTGCAAACCATCTCTCCGGTGCTCGAAAGCAGCATCTGGCTTCATCCGCTCTCCACGCTGCGTTTCAGTGTTAGATCTCCGTTCTTTTCACAAGGAGGAACATATACGAATGCCCTCTGGGTTCAGGCCGGCAACAGCGCCTTCATCTGGAAAGGGAACTGGAAGATCACAACCGACGTTGGGGTGCTGAAGTACCCCTATAAAAATACTACCACCTGGACAGGGAACCTGGAGCTGGAGAAACGGTCGTTCCGGTACCTGATCATCTCAGCTCAGGCAGAGAGAAAACCATACTTCTACACTGTCAGCAGCATCGATACCGTGATCAACGAAAACCACTTAGCAGCAGCCATTAGCTGGGATAACTTCAACTCATGGAATGGCCAGGCCTCCTTCAACCTGGATTATTTCCTGGCCGATAAAAATGCGGTCTATGCATTCAGTATTTGGGGGTTTGCACCACCTCTCAAAGCTTCGGTATTTGATTTCCGGCTGGGATATGGATTCAGCTACAGCACAGCAGATGAGAATCATTTTGAGCCTGTTGGGAAAAAGGCAGATATCATCGCGAACTACGATTCCACTATCGGCATCAAGGGGATCTATTATCCCTATTTTACCCCGGATCGCCAGTCGATCCATTCGGTACTGGTCGCTATCGGGATCCACCCGGTCAAAGGATTCGATATCGGGGCAAGTGGGAACCTGGGTTTCTTTGCTACGGCAAAGATTCCCTATTTCTACCTGGATACGAATGGCGCTGGTGGATATGTAATTAAGAAAGACTTCAGCAAGAAGCGCTATTTCCCCTTTACCGTCAGCGCTTTTGCTTCTGTTCAGCTATCCAAAAAAATCAGCCTTCGTGCTGATTACAGATACAATAGCACCTATTTTTATACCGAACATTATGTAGGTTTGCAACTCAAGATCCACCTCTGGAATGCGAAAAAGCGGAAATAAAAACCTCTGGGAGTTCCGTGACGTAGCGCCGGTGAAGAATCGCGATAAGTTTTTCCTCCTGGTGCTCGTGATTGCCGGCATGGCAAGCGTCCTCTATTTTGCCGACTGGTGGTTTCGCGAGAAGCACATCAGCACCCTCTGGTTCTTTATCCTGCTGAGCCTCTTTTTCTGGTATGGCATCTTCCGTCTCATCTTCATCTGGATCAACTACCTGCATATCAAAAAACCTGAACCCATTGCCCCTGAGCAGGGTCTGCGCGTGGCCATCTTCACCACCAGTTCTCCCGGCGAGCCCCTCGAGATGTTTGAAAAGACGCTGTCTGCCTGTCGCAACATCACCTACCCGCATACCACCTATCTGCTCGATGACACCCGGGATCCGAGGTTCCGGGAAGTGGCCGAACGTTACGGGGCAGTGTGGTTGGAACTGGTCGGATTGCCTGGCGCCAAAGCCGGAAAAGTGAACAAAGCACTGGAGCTGACCGAAGAGGAGTTTATTCTCATCATGGATCCTGACCATATCCCGTTTCCCAACTTCCTGGATCATACCCTTGGGTTTTTCAAAGATGAAAAGGTTGGCTTTGTCCAGGTTTCACAGGCATACTACAACCAGTACCGATCTTTTACCGCCAAAGGCGCAGCCGAACAAACCTATACTTTTTATGGCCCCACCCAGATGGGATTGTTCGGATTAGGAGGGGCGGTAGCGATTGGGGCCAACTGCACCTTCCGCAGGAAGGCGCTCGAAAGTATCGGCGGACATGGTGTTGGACTGGCCGAAGACCTCATCACTTCCATCCGTATCCATGCTGCCGGCTGGAAATCGGTATTCAATCCCGTGATCGTCAGCCGCGGTCTGGTTCCTGAAGAATTCGGCTCCTTCTGCAAGCAGCAGCTCAAATGGTCACGTGGGGTCTTTGAAGTAACGTTTGTGGAGGTTCCTAAACTGTTCAGGAAACTCACCGGATGGCAGCGACTATCCTACCTGATGATCGGAACCTATTACCTGGTCGGGGTGACTTCCCTCTTTTTTGTGCTGGTCCCCTTCCTCTTCTTCCTCACCGGGATATTACCAGCCAGCATGCCGTTTGTGGAGTTCCTGATCAATGGCTCGGTGGTGGCAATCCTTGCCATCCTCATCTACCTTTACATCCAGCGGTGGTTGGTTCATCCGCAAACAGAACGGGGTCTGCACTGGCGTGGGATGGTGCTGAAATTCGCCAGCTGGCCGGTCTTCTTCCTGGGCTTCCTGCTGGGTGTGGTCAATGCAGAGATCCCTTACATCCCGACAGCGAAGAAGGCAGTAACGGGCTATTTCACCCCTTTTGCAAGGCCTTTAATCGTTCATGTGGTGTTGTTTATCCTGGCCGTTGTGGTAATCATTATTCAACGAAGGTTTTTAATTCCCGAAAGCGAATTGATCTTGTCGGCAGAAAAGACCTGGGCGATGATAGGATTCGCCTTCATCGCCTTCCTGATGTCGCTGGGCGGCGTGATTGCAGCCTGGCAGGGAAGAAATATAAAAGTTGAGGATCCATGGGATACCGTGGATCTGAAAAACATCAAAACATAAAAAGATGGCTAAAAGATCAGGCAGGATAGCTGCAACCATTGCTGCAATCGTATTGGGAATACTGATCGTGATCGTGATTGTTTTCGCTGGCGACAAATCCCGTGGTCCGCTGGAGAACCTCTTTACCGGAATGGGGGACATGGTTAAAAATATAGAGCACTACTTCATCCTTCAGAAACGGGAGAACAAGAGGGCCAATAAACTTGACTGGTTCAGTGCCTATAAGCAAAACCTGGATTCCCTGAAGAACCCTTCAGTCATCCTGCTAGGCACCTATGATAACGAAACCACCGAATCGTTTGAATCCATTATCAACCTCGAAGATTCGCTCCACACAACCTTCCCCCTGATCCATCTTTTCACTGCCTGGGGGAGTAAACCTGAAGAGCAGTTTCCGGAGCTTCAGGTGGAAACCATCCTGGCACTGGGATCAGTCCCTGTCATATCCTGGGAACCGTGGCTGACCGACTTCGATGAACATGAATTCCCGCACCTCCGCCCGGTGAAAGAGAGAGACAAAGGAGGGCTGGCGGATGTTGCCAGGGGAGACTATGACCAATACATCACAGAGTGGGCCGGAGAGGTTGCGAAGATGAAAGAGCCTCTCTTCCTGCGTATCGGCCATGAGATGAATGATCCCTATCGCTACCCGTGGGGGCCTCAGAACAACAAACCACAGGACTTCATCGATGCCTGGAAGCACATTCGCCTGATCTTCGACTCGGTTGGCGCCACAAACGTCATCTGGATCTGGTCTCCCCACCCGGCATATGGATATTATGATGCCTTTTATCCGGGCAACGAATATGTTGATTACGTGGGAGTCACGGCCCTGAATTACGGTGCCGTTGCCAATTGGTCGCAATGGTGGACGTTCGAGGAGATTGCGGGAACCTATTACGATCAGCTGGCATCCTTTAACAAACCGATCATGATCAGCGAGTTCGGCTCCCTGGCTGTAGGGGGCAACAGGAGTGAATGGTATGCTGATGCGTTGAGGGAGATCCCGGTGAAATACCCCTTGGTCAAATCAGTGATATTCTTTCACTTCTCCAGTGATAATACCACAACCGAACAAACCCTGAACTGGTATTTTATTGATGATACCACGATTACCAGGGCGATCATCAACCAGCTCACCCTCTGGCCCGATTCCCTGAAGCCGGAATAACCTCTGCTTCAGATGAATAAAGTCGACATATTTTTTTATTCACTCTTTGTTCAGGCAGTATTTTTTGTTATACCTTTGTTTACAACATACCTCTCACAATGCATAACATGAGGCTCCTCGCTGTGATTCTGGCTCTTTGCGGATGCGTATTCACCTCCTGCAAGAAGACGACCACTCCCGATGCACCTGAGAATACCAACGTGGTCGCCTGGGTCGTGGGATCCATGGATACCAACGGTATCGGGATGATCCTTTACACCGATGATGCCGGGGAGACCTGGAAACGGCAGGGAGATAGCACTATGTTTCTTGGAGTGGATATTAATGATGTGTGGGCCATCGACCAGCAAAATGCCTGGATCGTATGTTCCGGTAACCGGATCTATCGAACCATCAACGGAGGAACAACCTGGATCCCGGTACCTGCACCGTCCATTCCGGGGAATCCGGATCTCTACAGCATCTCCATCCTCAACAACACAACACTCTGGATAAGTGGCGACAAGGGATCTGTTTTCAGTTCAATTGATGCAGGAAACAAGTGGACAGTCTATGATACTACTATATTTCGTCACGGGTTAATGCAGGGAATCTGTGCCATCACTGACAATATAATTTATGTCGCCGGACAGTTCCCACTACAGATTGGAGCGTGGGGATTCATAGCCAGGACCCTGAACGGAGGCATCACATGGGATTCCGTTGAACTGCAAGGGAATTACAACAGGTATTACTGGATCGGAGTCGCGGCCACAGATTCCAGCAACATCATCGTATATGGTCAATCCGGCCATTATGCCGTTACCCGGAACGGTGGCAATACATGGGTGAACGGGGATTCCGCCAGTCCCTGCGATTTTAACTGCCTGGTCATGCTAAGCCCGGATGCCTACTGGGGCGCTTGTGACTACGACATGATCTTAAAGACGTTTGACGGGGGTGAGACGTGGATCAAACAAACAAGCGCCGGACCGGGAAATATTTTCCTGGTCGGGATCGACACCTACTATTCTCAGACGGCCCTGATCGTCGGAAAATCAGCGGATTTTCAAACTAAAGGAAAGATCCTGAAAACCATCGATGGCGTGAACCACTGGTACCTGCGCCACGCATGCTCATCAAACCTCTCCAAAGTGTCATTTGGACATAATCAGTAACCCCTCGACGCTTACACTAATTCATACCTGTATGAATCCTGCCGTATCAAAACAAATAATAATAAGGTGAATGCCCACAGGGAAGAGCCTCCATAACTGAGGAAAGGCAGCGGGATCCCAATCACCGGCATCAATCCCAACGTCATCCCGATGTTGATGGCAAAATGGGTAAAGAGGAGCGCCGCCACCGAATAGCCATAAACCCGGCTGAACTTTGCCCGTTGTCGTTCCGCAATGAGGATGATTCGTGTTAAAAGCCCAACATAGAGCAGGATCAGCACCAGGCTGCCCAGAAATCCCCACTCCTCTCCAACCGTACAGAAGATGAAATCGGTGCTCTGTTCAGGCACGAAGTTGAACTTTGTCTGCGTGCCATTCAGGTATCCTTTGCCCAGGACCCCACCCGAACCGATGGCGATCAACGACTGGTTCACATTGTATCCGGCTCCCTTCGGATCGATGGTCTTCCCGATCAACACATGGATCCGCTGGCGCTGGTGTGGTTGAAGGATCCGGGTAACGGCATAATCGACCGAGAACACATATCCGGCCGATCCCGCAAAGAGAAACAGGCTGATCAGCAGGTGACGGAATTTTTTCCGGGTTAACAGGTAAAATATTATGGCCAGGATAAAGAGGATTCCGATCAGGATAAATTTATTGATCAGCAGTGCCAGGATGCCGATCACGGGGAGCGCTACCAGGACTATCAATCCAAAACTGCTCATCCCAAAACGGTAAAACACAAGCAGAAATGCTAGAAACACCAGGGCTGATCCTGTATCCTTTTGAAGCAGTATCAACAGAACGGGGAAGAAGACGATCAAGGTTGCTTTGACCCAGGTTTTTTTCTTTTTCAGGTTGAGGTCGATTTTGCTGAAGTATTTGGCCACCGCCAAGGCGGTGGCCGTCTTGGCAAATTC
The DNA here is from genome assembly GCA_043810345.1 of Bacteroidota bacterium. GTDB lineage: Bacteria > Bacteroidota > Bacteroidia > Bacteroidales > FEN-979 > QYOJ01. Next base: position 6,068 of record JBDROF010000050.1, read on the forward strand.
AGAAGGCTGAATGGCCACACTGCCAAGGTGAAACCACGACCGTGTTCCGGCGACATCCCGGCCAATGATCAAGACCAGGATGAGCAACAGGATCAACCCGGCATAGATGAACCAAGCAAACTGGGAAAAGAACTTGGGATCGATGGCCAGGGTCACGACAGCCAGGATCAGGGCTGCCGCAATCCATATCATCTGTTTTCCGAATTGCTGGGTGACATCTAAGATGCCGGGCTGCATTTCATCATACACCGCAGAATAGATATTGAACCATCCGAAAAAGACCAGTACAAGGTAAAGGGTTACCAGTACCCAGTCGATCCGGTGAAATATGCCACGCTCTATTCTCATCTTGTGATCAGGTTACCGTTGATCATCCGTTCTTTTATTTCCTTCCGCTTCACCTCGCCACGCAGGTACTGTTCAATCATCAGGCTGGCAATGGGTGCGGCCCAGGAGGCGCCCCATCCGGCATTCTCCACAACGACAGAAATAGCAATCCTGGGGTACTCTTTGGGGGCGAAGGCTACGAATAGAGAGTGGCTATCTCCATGTGGGTTTTGGGCTGTGCCTGTCTTGGCACAGATCACTATACCATCCACACGGGCATTAGTAGCTGTCCCAGCCTGAACCACCTTTTCCATCCCATTAATCACTACGTCAAAACAGGCGGGATCCACACTGCAGAAATGTTTTTGCATGAAGGTTCTGTTCACGCTGTCGGGTTTACCTACACCCTTAACCACATGAGGGATGATGTAATATCCCCGGTTGGCAATCATCGCTGTCAGGTTTGCCATCTGTAACGGAGTCATCAGGATCTCACCCTGTCCAATGGCCAGGGAGATGACTGTGAGGGATCTCCACCTGTTCCGGCCATAATATTTATCATAATAAGCGCTGGACGGGATGTTACCGGAAAGTTCGCTGGGGAGGTCAAGGCCAACTCTTCTTCCCAGGCCAAAAGTCATAATGTGGTTACGCCAACGGTTGTAAGCCCCTTCCGTGGCATAGAACCCGTCTTTGTCAAGGATCGACTTGAAGACCTTACAATAGTAGGTATTACAGGAGTACTGAATCGATTCAGCCAGGTTGAGGGGACCTGTATGATTGTGGCAACTTACCACCTGACCGTTTCCCAAAGCAAAGCCTCCCGGACATCCGTATTGTGTAGTGGGGAACACAACCCCTTCCTGTAACCCTACCAGGGCGTTGGCAAGTTTGAAGGTAGATCCGGGGGGATAGGTGGCCATAAGGGCGCGGTTGAACAGGGGGATGGTGATGGTATCGGCATTGAGAAGAGAGAAGTTCTGGTTCCGGATACGACCGACCAGGAGGTTCGGATCGTAAGAAGGACTGGATACCAGGCAAAGGATCTCCCCGCTGGCAGGTTCGATGGCAACGATGCTCCCCTTTTTGTTTTGCATAAGCTGTTCACCCAGGAGTTGAAGGTCGACATCGATTGACGACAAGAGATCTGTTCCCGGAGAGGAAATGGTATCGTAACGCCCATCCTGGAAACTTCCCATATCGCGGTTGTGAACATCCACCATCCGGATCTTCATCCCCTTGTGACCCCGGAGGACATCCTCATAGGATTTCTCTATTCCACTGATCCCTATGTAGTCACCAGCTTTGTAATAGGAGTTACCGGCGATGACAGAGGGGCTTGCCTCTCCTACGTATCCAAGCATATGAGCAGCAGTGGAATACGTGTATTTCCGCAGGGTTCGGGGTTGAACGAAAAAACCGGGAAACATGAACATTTTCTCCTGGAGAGCCCCGAAATTCTCCCTGTTGATCTGTGATTCAAATACCGATGGTTTATAGGAAGAGTAGCTTCGGGTTCGTTTCAGGCGCTCTCTGAAATCCTCGATCCTGATCTTCAGTAACCGGCAAAACTCTGCAGTATCCAGGGCCTTCACCTGCCGTGGGATCACCATCATATCATAAGCTGCTTCGTTGTAAACCAGCAATCTCCCATTCCTGTCGAGGATCAGGCCACGGGCCGGATATTGTGTGATGTACCGAAGCACATTGTTGGAGGCTGAGAGGATGTATTTCTCGGCCATGATCTGGATAAAAAAAAGCCGGATGATAAAGACCAGCCCGGTCAACAGAAAGAGCCCTATAATGATGAATTTCCGGTTCAGGTAGAGTTTTTCCATTTCTAACACTACTTCCTGAGAGGTATGTCTGTGGTGGTCAGTACATTACTCTTGTTCAGGGCCCTGTCGTAAAGGAAAAATTCAAACCTTACCGTGTCAAAAGCGGGGGAGGGATCCATGGCGAGCGTATCCAAGATGAAGCCTCTGATAGCCTTTCCCGGATAGTCGGGATTCAATACAGGTATGCGTGCACTGAATGGAGGTTCAAGAACCACTTCAACATAAATGGAATCCTGCTTCTCGAAATAACGGATCACCAGGTTGTAGTAATAGTCGCCGCCCCGGTTAAAAGGAGGAAAGGTATCTCCCGGATTCAGTCCAATGTCCCCGTTGCCATCCTGGAAATCGAAAGAGAGAACCCCTTTGACAGCGTATTGACCCGTATCGAATATCCGCACGAAGGGCCGCAGAGAGATCTCCGGGATTTCAGAAAACTCTTCCTGCTTGACACAGGAAGAGATGATCAACAGTCCGATCAGAGTGGTCATCAACACCCTGATCTGAGTTTTGGGATTATGCCGGTTCATTTTGTATCTTTGATGAGACGCTAAATTAAACAATTTTCCGATTGTTAGGGTGTTTCAAATCCAATGATTTTTTTGCAAACGTTAGGTCAGATCCAAACAGATAAGCAGTTCAACAAACTGGCGATAAAAGCGTTCCGGGATCAGCTTGTAAAGAACAGGATCTATGCAGCTTTCGTAAATGCACTTGGCCGAGATCATGCCAGCGAAACGCATTACTCCGGCATACCGTTTCTACCGGTCGAATTTTTCAGAACAAACCAAGTTTATGCCTGCACGCGGGAACCGGAGATCATCTTCCGGAGCAGTGGAACCAGCGGGATGCAGCGCAGTATCCATGAAGTGGCCGATGGATCACTTTACCGATCATCTCTCCTGGAAGCCTTCCGGCGATTTTACAGAGAACCCTCGCACTACCTGATCTGCGCCCTTACCCCCTCTCCTGAGGAGAATCCCAACTCCTCCCTGGCATATATGATCAATACCTGGATCAACGCCGGAGCGCAGCCAGGGAGTGGTTTCTACCTCAGTGAACCGGAACGGCTGGCGGAAATACTACAAAGCTCAGAGCTCAATAATCCAGGATCCAGTTCCCAACTCCCAACTGCCAGCTGCCAGCTGCCAACTGTTCTTCTCATCGGTCTCACCCACGCCCTCCTCGATTTTGCCGACCGGCACCCGATGCCATTACCCGGAGAGATCATCATGGAAACAGGAGGAATGAAAGGGCAACGAAAGGAGATGGTGCGGGAGGAGGTACATACAATCCTGAAAGATGCCTTCTCCGTGGAAAAGATTCATTCCGAATATGGCATGACAGAACTGCTTTCACAGGCTTACTCCCGGGGTGACGGAAGGTTTTATACCCCTCCCTGGATGAAGGTCCTGATCCGCGACCCCAACGACCCTCTGACCTTTCTCAGGAAAGGCAAAACGGGAGGGATCAATATCATCGATCTGGCCAACTGGTATTCCTGTCCGTTCATCGCCAGCCAGGATCTCGGCCGGCTGCACGAAGACGGTTCGTTCGAAGTGCTGGGCCGGTTCGATCACAGCGATCTACGTGGGTGTAATCTTTTGCTGAACGATTAGGAAATAGGAAGAGGCATAAGGCACGTCCCACGTCTCACGTCTCACGTTCAAACGTTACCTCCTTCGTGTCATTCTTTGGCGAATTCACCAGATTCGAAACGGGATAAGCTTTCATCAACCCGGCTGGGTAAGGTTTCAATAGTCCCTGCAACAACTCCTCGCTGGTATCATCCAGCCACCTTTTTTCGTTCTCCGGAAGGAGGATCACCGGCATCCGGTTATGGATGGGGGCAATCAGGTCATTGGGTGTGGTGGTGAGGATGGAGAAGGAGTGGATGATCTCTCCATCGCCACTGACCCACTTCTCCCAGATCCCGGCCATGGCAAAGGGGGCTCCGTCTTTCAGGACAATGCGGTAAGGGGTTTTGGCGGCATTCTTTTTCCATTCGTAGAAGCCGTCGGCCGGAACCAGGCAACGCCTGCGACGGAACGCATTCTTAAACGAAGGTTTCCCGGTGATCGTTTCGGCTTTGGCGTTGATCAGCTTGTTTCCGATCGACGGATCTTTTGCCCAGAAGGGGATCAGCCCCCAGCGGAAGAACCGGAATTCGTCCGGATCATGGTTGCTGATAATGGCCAACTCCTGCGAGGGGGCACAGTTATAACGGGCTTTGTAAATGGCCGACCTGACCGAGACGCCAAAGCGCTCTTTGATCAGCTCATCTTCGATGGCAAAGGAGTAGCGTCCGCACATGGGGGATGATTTAATTTTCAATAAAGATAAAAAAATCGGTAGATTTGTCTGGAATTTCATCAAAATGCCCCCTGCCAGCCGTTCCAAAAAACGCCGTCGCTCCTCCTCTCGGGAAGATGGATTCTCGTTGCGAGGGATTGAAACCCTGTTTTCGAAACAGTTACTTAGGGTGATCGGGATTCTCTTCCTGGGAGCCAGTTTATGGTTTGCAGCCAACTCCACCGACACAATCTTCAAAATAGCCAAAAACCTGGTCTCGCCGAACGAAATGATTACCCAGAAAAGCCCGGCATCTCAGGTGGTAGGAGAAGAGGCTACACCCCCGTTAAAGGTTTCTTCCAATCCGGTCACACTCCCCCTGGTACTGATTCTCAGCTCACTTCTGGTTGGGTGGCTGGGCCTTCAGTGGCTGACGAGATGGCGAAAGCGGGCTGAATTTCAGATCATCTCTGTGTTCCTGGTCTTCATCTCCCTGCTGGCCATTATACGTAATTATGGATGGCAGGTCGAACTCTATTTCTCCCTGCTGATCCTCGTGGCGGCCGGACTCTACTTTTTTGGCCGGCATATCAGCCATACAGGCACCCGCATTCATTTTCTCTTCACCTGGGGACTGGTTGCTCTCTGGTGGTTGCTAAAGATCATGATCAGCGGGCAACGCGATCAGTTGACCTCCTTCTTTGTACTCTCCTCCCTGATCTTTCTCACCTATCATCTGATCTTGTTGTTTCAGGGATTTAGCGGCCACAGGGTGTTGAACAGGTACATGGAGGTGGTTGCCATTGCGGCTAACCTTGGACTCTTTTTTCTATTGATGTCGCTTACCCTATTGAAATTTTACGGCAAGTTTCCCCTCTTTTTCTTTACCCTCTCGCTCACAGCAATATATGTTCTCTCACTTCTGGCGATGGAGTACTACCGGAAGCCCTTCCGGAAGGTACCCTACCTGGTCTCTACCCTGGTGCTGATCAGTCTCCTCCTCCCCCTTCTCTTCTGGAGAGATCAGTTGATCCTGCTGGCAGGAAGCCTCTCCATGCTTCTTCTGTTTTATTCCAGACAAACCAAAGATCAACCATCCATTATCATAGCACTGGGGCTGGTGATTCTGATGGCCCTGGTCTTTATAAAAGATATGATTTTTGCCTATTTGCCAGCCGCGCTCATGGGAAGTTTGGCAGGGAATGCATCGCTGTTTTTCAAAGGACTGATCGCCAGTTTGTTTATCTCAGTGGTTGCCTTTATTGATCGCTGGCAACTCAAGGATCTGGATATCCGGTATTCACGCAAATGGTTCAGCCGGCGGAGGTACCGGATGTTGTTGAAGGGGGTGTTTCTTACAGGCCTCTATCTCGGCCTGCTATGGCTCTGGCAGTATAGCGCTTTTGCTATCGTTGGCTTCGAGGAGTCTGGACTGATCAGCTGGTTCTCGTTTCATTGCCTCTATTGTATCGTTGCCATTCCCTGGCTGGCGGCCCAGCGATCCTCTTTCCTCCCTGTCGTCATTTTGGTATCTGTCATCACGACAATGACCTACCCTACGCTGCTTAGTTTAAAGAATGTGGAACTGCTGGGTCTCTGCATACGGGGTGTCCCGACCGGCCTGACCGTCTTTCCGATGCACTACGTCCCAGCGGCACTGTTTCTGGTCTATATAGCGATCGTATTGCAGTATGCAGGGAGGGCGTTTAAAGAGAATACCATGGCCAAACGGATCTTTCTCCTCTATGCTGTGGTGATGGTTCTCTACCTGCTGATATCGGAAATGGTTCTGACCGGTATCTTCATGCGGGCTGAGTCACAACTGGAAGGTACAGAGATCAGGAGTCAATTGCTGGGACTCCCCGCTACCCTGATCCTCTTTGCCGGAGGCTTACTTCTCCTGACATGGGGTTTCATCAGGCGAAAACGGTTCGGCCGGACCCTGGCCATGATCCTGTTATTTCTGGCCGCCTTCAAGTTGATCTATATTGATTTGAAAAGCTTCTCGTTACTCACGCGGGTCATCCTTCTCTTTGTTGCAGGCTCTTTTTTCATCGGAGTTTCGTTGGTTTATGCACGGGCCAGGAGAGCTGTCCGGAAAAAACGGTCATCCCCGAGTCGTTCCAGGAAACCCCGGTTTCCGCAACAAGAGCACACCCCGGATCAAGCTCTTGAACCATGAAACATTTGAACATCACTGTCAGAGGACGAGTGCAACGGATTGGGTTCCGTTTTTACACGATGGAAGCCGCTTACAAACATGGGGTGTGTGGATTGGTGATGAACCAGGATGATGGCTCTGTTTATATTGAAGCGGAAGGAGAGGGAAAGGCGGTTGAGAATTTCCTGCAATGGTGCCATACCGGCCCGCTCGGAGCCCGGGTAGATGCGGTGGAGGTCACTGAAGGCCCTGTGAAAGGATATACCTCCTTCGACATCAGGAGCCGGGCAAAATGGCTGAATACCGATGAGTAAATCCCGGATCGGATCTTCTGAAACATCAGCGGGCGCCCTCTACAATCAATACTACTTCTCCTTTCACCTCCTGGCCGGAGAAGTGTTCCGACAGTTCCTGTAAGGACCCCCGCACATTCTCTTCATACAATTTCGTCAGCTCCCTGGAAACCGAAGCCTGCCTGTCGGGTCCAACATTTTCGATCAATTGAGCAATTAATTTACTCAATCTATGGGGAGATTCATAAAAGATCAGCGTATAGTGGAGCGTGGATAGCTCTTTCAGTTTGCTTTGCCGCCCCTTCTTATGAGGCAGAAATCCAACAAACAGGAAACTGTCGCAAGGAATTCCTGAATTTACCAGTGCCGGGATAAAGGCGGTAGGCCCAGGCAGGGTCTCCACCTCTAGATTTTCCCGAAGGCAGGCTCGCACGAGCAGGAAGCCGGGATCGGAAATGGCCGGGGTTCCGGCATTACTGACCAACGCTGCCACCTCTCCCGATTTCAGCCGGTTGATTATAGAAGCAAGGGCCTTGTGTTCATTGAACTGGTGATGAGAAACCAGTTTGTTACAGATATCAAAATGTTTCAGAAGGATTCCGGTCTTCCGGGTATCCTCCGAGAGGATGAAGTCCACCTTTTTCAATATCCGGATGGCCCGCAGGGTCATGTCCTCCAGGTTCCCCACCGGTGTTGGTACCAGGTAGAGTGATGGTTTGCGGGTCATGTTTTGGTTACCAGTTTGAATCCGACACCATGAACGTTGATCAGTCCGACAGTGGGGTCTAGTTTCAGGTATTTCCTGAGTTTTACAATGTAGACATCCATGCTCCGGGCATTGAAGTAACTGTCGTTGTTCCAGATCTCGGTCAGCGCTTCGTTGCGCGTCAGCACATCGTTCACGTGCAGGCACAGCAGACGAAGAAGTCCGGTCTCTTTCGAGGTCAGTTTTTGCTCTTGTTCCCCAATGATCAGCGTTTGGCGGTGCACATCAAAGGTGTATTTACCAATGGTGAAGATCGCCTCCTCGCAGGGTTGCTTGCGATTGTCATCTAGCCTTCTCAGGATGGCTTGCATCCGGAGCAATAGCTCTTCCATGCTGAACGGTTTGGTGAGATAATCATCACCTCCCAGTTCAAATCCCTTGAGTTTGTCCTCCTGCATCGATTTTGCTGTCAGAAAGAGAATGGGTGTTTTTTTATCCCGTACCCGGATCTCTTTGGCTACGGCAAAACCATCCTTTACCGGCATCATGATATCCAGGATGCAAAAATCGATCTCCTGGTTTGTAAAAGCATCGGTAGCTTCCTGACCGTTCAAGCAAAGAGTAGTGTGATACCCTTTGGCATCCAGGTAGTTTTTCAGAAGATTCCCGAGATTCCGGTCATCCTCGGCAAGCAGTATATGAATCGGTTTTTCCCCCATAGCTCCTAATCGGGTATTTCATAAGGCAGATAGATCTTAAACAAGGTACCTTTGTTCATTTCACTGTCGACCGAGATCTTCCCATGATGTTCTCCCACGATGACTTTCACGTAACTGAGGCCCAGGCCGAATCCCCTAACATTGTGAATATTCCCGGTGGGGATACGGTAGAGTTTGTCAAAAACCTTCTTCTGCTCATGTTTACTGATCCCTGTTCCGTTGTCCTGAATGGATAACGTAATTCCCTGACCACTATTTTCTGTTCGGATCCTGATCTCCGGTCTCCGGGGAGTATATTTCGTGGCATTATCGAGGAGATTATAGACCAGATTGGTCAGGTGCATTCTATCCCCTTCCAGATGGAAGGGATTTGCTTGCAGGCAGGTATGGATATCACCGTCTTTGATCTCCACCTGGATCCGGATGTTCTTAATGACTTCCTGTATAACGGTATGCAGATCGACCATCTCCCGGTGTATCTTCAGCTCACCTTTCTCCAGTACAGCGGCTTGCAGGATCCGTTCAGAGAGAATCGAGAGCCGGGTGTTCTCTTCCCTGATCATCCCGATGTAGTTGTCGTAGAATGCTTCGGATTTGGGCAGCTCTTTATCGCCCAGTGCCTCACAGGCAAGGGAGATGGTGGAAATCGGCGTCTTGAACTCGTGGGTCATGTTGTTGATGAAGTCGCTCTTCATATCCGAATCCTTTTTCTGGCGGATCAGGATGGTGATGGTGTAGGAGAAGGTATAGACGATCACCACGATCAGGACTATGGAGATCAGCAACATCCCCCACAACTCCGTCAGCAGGAACTGCCGTTCATGCGGAAAGTAGATGAGCAGGTACTCCGGGGTAGAGAACATGTCGAAAGAGAACAATGGGTATGCATATCCGATCTGGATCAGCTGTTTCCGGTAATCGCTTGATTTCTCCATGATGAAAAGATCCTGCTCCGGTTTATAGATCCCGAATTGGTAACGGGTGTCCACACCACGAATATTCAGCTCAAGGGAAATCAGCGAGTCCATTTCATAAGAAGTGATGAAAAGGGAATAGTCGAGGTGCTTATTGAAACTCAGCATGCCCGGGAACGGGTTGATCTCGGCAGCTCTTCGTTTTTCCAATCGCTCCAGTTTATAGACCACCTTGGCCATCGCCTCGTTGACACTCCGCCTGAAACTGGCCTCTTTCACCGAAGAGGCACTGCGGATCCAGTAAAGCTGGACCCCTAGCAACCCGATCAGGGCGATCGTCATGATGATGATGATCCCTATAAGTGCTTTCCGATTCATAGTTACAAATGTAAAGGAATTTATGAAACGGCCTTTTTAACATTTTTTAACGATTCTTAATATTCGTTAACACTTATCCCGGTCATACTGAACTATTTTTGTGCTCGGGCAAATACTCTTTTTCATCTGAATTTGTTTATTTTTTGTTTCATGTAGAGCCGCAATTAATTGCGGCTCTACTATGTTGTCATTCCGAGCATAGCGAGGAATCTCCTATCTTTACCCCCTAATTCCATCATATGCACATCTCAATCGATATCAACCAGGCCATCCCTTTTCTCCCCGAAGGCTCCCTGGAGCGCATTCGGCCTGAGGTTGATAAAGCGTGGGAAACCTTGATGACCGGTTCGGGGGCAGGCAATGATTTTCTGGGTTGGGTCAGGTTACCCTCCCTAACCGATCCGGGATTACTTAACAGGATTCGCGAACATGCTGCAAAGATCCGGGAGATCGCAGAGGTATTTGTGGTCATCGGCATCGGGGGTTCTTACCTGGGTGCCCGGGCGGTAATCGACGCCCTCTCTCCTTCATTTCCTGCTCTGATGAAATCGAGGGAAACCCCATTGATCCTTTATGCCGGTGAAAATTTGAGCGAGGACTACCATTCCGATCTGCTTGATGTACTGGATCACTACTCTTGCGGAGTGGCTGTGATATCCAAATCGGGAACCACCACTGAGCCTGCCGTTGCTTTCCGCCTGATCAAGCAAAAGCTGGAGAGCAGGTATGGCAGGGAAGGGGCACGGAAACGGATCACCGCCATTACGGATGCCTCCCACGGGGCTTTGAAAAAGATTGCGGATATAGAAGGGTATGAAACCTACGTCATCCCCGATGATGTGGGTGGACGTTATTCGGTGCTTACCCCTGTAGGGTTGCTCCCCATGGCGGTGGCAGGACTGGATATCGAAAAACTGGTTGATGGAGCTGCAGAGATGGAACGGGTTGCCTGTAAATCACCGGATTTCTCATTGAATCCTGCAACACACTATGCGGCTTTTCGCAATCTTCTTTACCGGAATGGGAAACAGATAGAGATCATGGTCACCTACCAGCCCCAACTGGTGATGCTTACTGAATGGTGGAAGCAGCTATATGGAGAAAGTGAAGGGAAGGAGGGAAAAGGGATCTTCCCGGCCGGAGTAACCTATACTACCGATCTCCACTCGATGGGGCAGTTCATCCAGGATGGAGCACGCCACCTCTTCGAAACCGTTCTGTCGGTGGAGCGACCCAACAGGGAGCTCCGTGTGCCGGATGACCCCGAAGACAAGGATGGTCTCAATTTTCTGGCCGGAAAAAGCCTTTCGGAGGTCAATCACCAGGCCGAAGCAGGAACCAGGCTGGCTCATGTCGGTGGGGACGTTCCCAACATCCGGCTCTCCATTCCCAGTCTGGATGCCTATCATCTTGGACAGCTCCTCTACTTCTACGAGTTTGCCTGTGGGGTGAGTGGCTATACCCTTGGCGTCAATCCATTTGACCAACCGGGTGTGGAGACCTATAAACGAAAGATGTTTGAGCTGTTGGGGAAGCCGGGATACATAGGATAGGGACGAAGGACGAAGATTTAAGACTTGATTTCGAATTTCAAATCATGCGCAATGATGGCAATGATGGCAATGATGGCAATGATGCGCAATGATGCGCAATTACCTCATCCCCCCATGACCTTCTCAATAATCTCCGGATAATATCTGCACTCCAGCTCGTGTACTTTATTTGCCAGGCTTTCGGGTGTCTCACCGGATTCTACAGGGCATTTCGCCTGGAAGATGATCTGTCCCTCGTCGTATTGTTCATTCACATAATGGATAGAGATGCCCGATTCCAGCTCCCCGGCCTGGATCACCGTTTCGTGGACCCGCATCCCGTACATCCCTTTTCCACCATATTTCGGGAGAAGTGCCGGGTGAATATTGATGATGCGGGAAGCGTAAGCTTGCAGCAAGTAGCCGGGAACAAGCCAGAGAAACCCGGCAAGAACAAGAAAATCGATGCCCTGGACAGAGAGGATATCCAGGAGATGATAAGAATGGTAAAGGTCGTTGCGGGTAAAGACAACAGAGGGAACATGCATATTTCGGGCTCTTTCCAGGACAAAAGCATCGGGTTTATTACTGAGCAAAAGCGTGACGCGGATCTTCGGATGATCCCGGAAATACTCCATGATACGCTGGGCGTTGGTTCCGTTCCCGGAGGCAAAAATGGCAATTCGTTGCATAGGTGAGAAGGTTGTTTCCGGTACAAAAGTACAAAACGATCCGGATGTATGATTTTTACCCTAACTATCGCATAATTAATGTATTGGAATCCGTTTTAACGGTTTTTTCAAATGTTAAAAATCGTTAAAATTAATTGTTTGGTAACAATATTATTCATTTCTTTGCACACCGTTTAACCAAAAAAGGAGAAATATGTCTGACATTGCCGCAAAAGTTAAAGCTATCATCGTTGATAAGCTTGGCGTTGATGAAAGTGAAGTGACACCTGAAGCCAGCTTCACAAATGATTTAGGTGCTGACTCTCTGGATACCGTTGAACTCATCATGGAGTTTGAGAAAGAATTTGATATTGCTATTCCCGATGATCAGGCTGAAAAAATCAGCACAGTAGGAGAAGCAACTGCTTACATCGAGAATAATACAAAATAAGAAACCTTTTCACGTGGATTTAAGACGGGTTGTGGTAACTGGCCTCGGGGCCATTACACCTATTGGTAATACTACCGAAGCTTATTGGCAGGGGCTTATCAGTGGTGTAAGTGGAGCAAATCCGATCGTGAAGTTCGATACCAGCAAATTCAAGACCAGGTTTGCTTGTGAGGTGAAAGGATTCAATCCGGAAGATTTTTTCGACCGGAAAGAGGCCCGCAAGTATGATCTTTATACCCATTACGGGATCGTCTCCAGCGATGAAGCGATCCGGGATGCTGGTCTGGATCAGGAGGGGGTGGTGGAGAAAACCCGTGTTGGTGTCATCTGGGCCTCCGGGATCGGCGGACTGGATACCCTGATCTCCGAGGTCACCGCTTTCCTGCAAGGCGACGGAATGCCTAGGTATAACCCATTTTTTATCCCCAAAATGATTGCCGACATTACGGCAGGCCACATCTCCATCAGGTATGGTTTTATGGGCCCCAACTTTGCCACGGTTTCTGCCTGTGCCTCTTCTGCCAATGCCCTGGCAGATGCCTTTATGTACATTCGCATGGGGAAAGCCGACGTATTTGTTACCGGCGGGTCCGAAGCTGCCATCAACCCTGCCGGAGTGGGAGGATTCAACGCCATGCATGCCATCTCCACCCGGAACGATGATCCGGCAACAGCTTCCAGACCCTTTGACAAGGATCGCGATGGATTTGTCATGGGTGAAGGTGGTGGTGCACTGGTTTTTGAAGAATATGAGCACGCCAGAAGAAGAGGCGCCAAGATCTATGCTGAGGTAGCAGGAGCCGGACTTTCCGGGGATGCACACCACATGACATCTCCACATCCGGATGGACTGGGTGCCGTGCTGAGCATGAAAGCAGCCGTGGAAGATGCCGGGATGAACAAAGAGGAGATCGATCATATCAACACCCACGGAACCTCCACTCCCGCCGGTGACATCGCTGAACCGAAAGCGATCCTCTCCTTTTTTGGTGACCATGCCTACCGCATGAACATCAACTCCACCAAATCGATGACCGGGCACCTCCTCGGAGCTGCCGGGGCAGTGGAAGCAATTGCCAGTATCCTGGCGGTGAAAAACGATATCGTGCCCCCCACGATCAACCATTTTACCGACGATCCGGACATTGACAACAAGCTCAACTTTACCTTCAACAAAGCGCAGCATCGAAGGGTAGGTGTAGCTCTCACCAACACATTCGGATTTGGTGGCCACAACGCCAGCCTGATCTTCAAGAAATATAAAACGTAACCTTTTCGAGTCCGGATTGTCCAGATTTATCAAATCTTCTACCGACAGGAAATTATCCGCTTCAATAAAAAATATTCTTGGATTCAAACCCGGGAATATTGCTCTGTACAAGCTGGCTTTCCTCCACAGATCAGCCGGACAGGATACAATCGGAGGGATCAAGGTCAACAACGAACGGCTGGAATTCCTTGGAGACGCAATCCTGAATGCCATTGCGGCCGATTTTCTCTTTAAAACCTATCCGACCCGGGATGAAGGCTTCCTGACCGAAATGAGATCCAAAATCGTTAGCCGCACCCAGCTGAACAAACTTGCCCAGAAGCTGGGGCTCGATCATCTGATCCAACTTGACGGGATCAACGGTGTTTACCGCTCCTATCGGGGGGATGCTTTCGAAGCGCTCATCGGGGCAATCTTCCTGGATAAAGGGTACGATTTCACCCGGAAAATAATTCTGGAACGGATCATTAAACACTATTTCAACATCGACGAACTGGTTAACCAGGAGCTGAATTATAAAAGTAAAATCATTGAATGGGCTCAGAAAGAGCGGAAAAATCTTCAGTTTAACATAGCGGATGAAGTTGGAACCGGTTACAAAAAACAATACATCGTTGAGGTGGTTGTAAACGACACCCCCCTGGCGCGAAGTCAGCATTACTCCATCAAAGGAGCTGAACAACTTGCCTCCGAAAAGGCCTGGTCGAGAATCTCCTCCGAACATATTGACTAAACCTTAATTTTTTAGTACCTTTGTATAAAGGAAATGAAGGGCAAATATGGCCAAACGGGTATTTCTGGAGGTGCATTCCGAACCCACCTATTACACACTTCTGGGTCTCTCTACGCAATTGAAAGACTACCGTCTTTCATTCCTGCTGAATAGGTTACCCGAATTCCAATTTACCCGTTTTAAAGACTTGCTCATTCACATTCCGGATGCCGGAGAACCAGCACATTTCTCCCTCTATACCTGTTACGATGAAGAGGGATTTAACACCTACACATTACTGTCGAACAGGAACAGCGATCATTTTTTGGTTCCCGCCCTCAGGCAGACCGACTATCTCCTGATCATTGATGGACCGTTCAAAAAACAGCAGAAAGATGAACTGGTAAAGGCCCTGCGGGCCATTCCCAACATGCTGCTTGCCGCCGAGATCAATCCGTCAACCATCAAACAATTTGAGAGCCTGATCACCGACCTTGAATTGCATATCATGAAGAACAAAAAACAACTATAACCAATGGAATTTGATTATTGGAATTTGCGTTCCGTTAGATAGCTCCCTGGAACTGCTTCAGGAACCTCACATCGTTCTCAAAGAATAACCTTAGATCCCGGATCTGATATTTCAACATGGTGATACGTTCGATGCCCATGCCGAAGGCAAAGCCGGTATAAATTTGCGGATCAATGTGACAGTTAGTGAGGACTTGTGGATCCACCATACCACATCCCAGGATCTCGACCCAACCCGTATACTTGCAGATGTTACACCCTTTTCCTCCGCAGATGTTGCAGGAGATATCCATCTCTCCCGACGGTTCGGTAAAGGGGAAGAAAGAGGGCCGCAGCCGGATACGGGTCTGCTCGCCGAATAGTTCCCGTACAAAAAGATAGAGCGATTGCTTCAGGTCGGCAAAGGATACATCCTTATCCACATAGAGTCCTTCCACCTGGTGAAAGATGCAGTGTGCCCGGGCTGAAATGGCTTCGTTGCGGAAGACTCTCCCCGGGAAGATCTTCCGGATCGGAGGTTGCATGATCTCCATTTCCCGGATCTGTACCGAAGAGGTATGTGTACGAAGGAGAATATCGGGATTTTGCTGGATGAAATAGGTGTCCTGCATATCCTTGGCCGGATGTTCGGCCGGGAAATTGAGGGCTGAAAAATTATACCAGTCGTTTTCGATCTCAGGTCCCTCTGCCACCGTATAGCCTAACCGGGCAAAGATCCCGGTGATCTGGTTCCTTACAATGGACAAAGGATGCCTGGCCCCAAGCCGGACCTGGTCGGTCGGGCGGGTCAGGTCAAGGTAGGAACCATCCTCCTCGCCACCCTCCTCGAAGGAAGCTTTCAGCTCCTCCAGTTTCTGACCGGTCCTGATTTTGAGCTTGTTCAGGAGTTGTCCAACTACCCGTTTCTCTTCCTTCGGCAGGGCGCGGAACTCGTCAAAGAGGGTGGACAACAGACCTTTCTTACTCAGGTATTTAAGGCGAAGTTGCTCCACCTCTTCCCTGGTTGAAGTAGTCAGGCTTTCAATTTCCTGAAGAAGCTGTTCTATTTTCTCCTGCATATCTGCGAGAAATAATTAATCGATCAGTTTGATCGTCATTTTAATATCCTGAACCGGACGGTCACCCTGTCCTTTTTGTACTCCGGCAATTTTGTCGATCACATTCAGACCGTCAGTAATCTCCCCGAAAACGGTGTAATTCATATCCAGAAACGGAGTTCCACCAAGAGTTTCATAAATCTTTTTCTGGTCATCGGTATAGGACAATCCCATTTGGGCGGCCATCGTATTAAGCTGCGCAACGGAGTACGTTTTTCCCTGAACGATATAGAACTGCGATCCGGAAGAGGCTTTCTCCGGGTTGACCTGGTCGGCCTGACGGGCTGCTGCCAGAGCACCTTTCCTGTGGATCAGGTGGTTGTTGAATTCGGCCGGGACGTTATATCCGGGGCCGCCGGAGCCTAAGGCAACACCAGGTTTGGCATTTTTGGAATTAGGGTCACCCCCCTGGATCATGAATCCGGAGATCACGCGGTGGAAAAGAAGGTCGTTGTAATACCCATCCTTGACCAACTTGGCAAAATTATCCCTGTGCTGGGGTGTCTCGTTGTAAAGATACCCTTTCATATCACCGTAATCAGTGTGAATGATAAACTTGACCACTTTTTCCCGAGTTGTTTTCTGAGACATTGATGAGATGTTAAAGATCATGAATCCGATCAGAATAAAAATCCATTCTTTTTTCATGTGGTTAAAATTTTAAGTTAAAAACAGCGCAATATTATGAAAATTTCGTCGGACAGGGGTCAATCCGGGCGGATTTTCTTTACTTCCAGGAAGCATTTCCGGCAGAGTGGCTCGTAGGCGTCGGTCTCTCCCAGCCGGACAAGCGCATCGCCAGGCACGATCCGGTGTGAGTAATGAGCAAGGTCTCCACAGTGGATACAAACTGCATGAACTTTCGTGACGTACTCGGCGATGGCCATCAAGGCTGGCATCGGACCAAACGGTACCCCCAGGTAATCGAGATCGAGGCCGGCCACAATCACGCGGATCCCTTGATTGGCCATGGTGTTGCATACCGCCGCTAACTCATCGTCGAAGAATTGGGCTTCATCAATCCCCACAACCTCCACATCATGGGTTAGCAGCATGATGCTGGAAGCCGACTCCACAGGAGTGGAGGGGATGAGGTTTTCGTCGTGCGACACGACATTAATGGTATCGTAACGCTTATCCTCCTTTGGTTTGAAGATCTCCACCCGCTGCTGGGCGATCCGCGCCCGTTTCAGTCGCCGGATCAGCTCTTCGGTCTTCCCCGAGAACATCGATCCGCAAATCACCTCAATCCAGCCCAAACGGCTGATCTGTCTGTTTTTTTCAAGCAACATAACTTAAAACCCGCTATCTTTACACCACGAAGACAAAAGTAATAAATCACGTGAAATTCTCCTCTTAATGAACAGCGAAATCATCCGTAATCAGTTGCAGGATCTGCTGGAGACCATCCAGGAACAATACGAGGCCTTCCGAACCAGCCAATCCCGGATCCCACAGATCGAGTTTGACATCCTGCTGGAAAACCTCCGGAAATTCTATGACCAGCTCCACCTTCTCCAGAAACTGAACACCCCACACGACACACCTCCATCACCCCCATCATCTTCATCACCTCCATCACCCTCATCACCCCCATCACCTTCTTCACCTCCATCACCTTCATCACCTTCATCACCACCCTCACCACCGCACCACGGCACCATCGCACCACCCCCTCCCGAAATCAAATCTGTCGAGCGCCCGAAGTCAGCTATCAGAAAAGAGGAGGAATCAGAGAAAAAGATCCCGACAGGAGCCGATATGGATCTTTTTGCCGATGAAGAACCGTCCTTCAACGTGAAGCTTAAGGAGGCCAGGGAGATGAGTCTTCCTCAGAAGTCTGAACCCATCGAACACCTGAAACAACTGATCAACATCAACGACAAGTTTATTTTCATCAACGAGCTTTTCGACGGGAACCTGAAAGAATACAACGAAGCTATTGAGACCCTCAACAGCTTTAAAGAAAAGAACGACGCACTGGATTACCTCGACCTGCTCCGGAAAAAGAACGTATGGGAGCTTGGGTCAGGGACGATCATCACGTTGAAGGAGATCGTGGAGAAGAAGTATCGCGATTAGGGATTTCATTTAGGATCTCCTCAATCTCAGCTGTCGAATCTGCTGTCACGAGCCTTATCCTGTAAGGTTTCATGTCGGGAATCCCTTTGAAGTAGCCGCTGTAAAATTTTCGGAATTCCAGGATCGTTCGCCGTTCTCCTTTGTATGCCACCGATCTCCGGAAATGTTCACGGAGCACGGAAATGCGTTCATCGACGTCGGGTTGCGGAGGGATGTAACCGGTTTGCAGGTAGGACCTGATCTCCCTGAAAATCCAAGGATTTCCGGTTGCTGCCCGGCCGATCATCAGGCCATCAACGCCTGTCTGGTCCAGTCGCTCCTTCGCCACCAGGGCATTGGTGATGTCGCCGTTGCCAAATACAGGGATTTGCATCCGTGGATTCCGCTTCACCTCCCCGATCAGCCTCCAGTCAGCCCGGCTACCATATCTCTGCACTGCTGTTCTCCCATGGATAGAGATGGCAGCAATCCCAAAGTCCTGCAGTCGTTCTGCCAGTTCAACAATAGGCTGATCCTCTTCATTCCAGCCTAAGCGGGTCTTGACCGACACCGGAAGCCGGGTAGCTTTGACCACCGTTTTGGTCATTTCCAGCATCCCGGGAATGTTTTTCAGCAGGGCTGCCCCGGCACCTTTTTTTACCACCTTTCGAACCGGACAGCCGAAATTGAGATCGATCATATCAGGGCCGGCCTCTTCTGCCAGTTCCGCAGCCCGGCGCATCGAATCCACATCGTGGCCAAAGATCTGAATGGCCACCGGTCGTTCGTCCTCTCCAAAAGTGAGCTTGATCAGGCTCTTCCCCGCATCCCGGATAAGCCCTTCGGAAGAGATGAATTCGGATACTACCAAGTCGGCTCCAAACTGTTTGCAGACCAAGCGAAACGGGGAGTCGGTGATATTCTCCATTGGTGCCAGGATCAGCGATGGGAGGGGAAGCTGGATATTTCTGATTGTGAGCAAAATGGACTATATTCGCTGCAAAAATAGTGAAATCGGTCACATTTATGAAAACCCCCTGGCTTCACGCGCTTCAGCCTTTTTCCCGGATCCTTTTCACCCTGTTGCTGATCATCTCCTGTTTCTTTCTTTTTTTCGTAGGCGGACTGTTGCTGGCGATGCCCATCTTTGGCGTTTCCCTCACCGAGACCATGGCCCTCCTTACCGATTACTCCAATCCGAAAGCGGTGTCGTTGCTGAAATATTTTCAGATCATCCAGGAAGTAGGCATCTTCATAGTTCCCCCGTTGCTGGCCGCTTTTTTCTTTGCCTGGAAGCCGTTTCATTTCCTGAAGCTGCAGGATTCTTCCCGCTGGCAAATCTGGATACTGGCCACCTTGATCATGGTGGTTTCAATACCTGTAATAAACCAGTTGATCGAACTGAATGAGGCGATGCGACTTCCCGAATGGCTGAAGGGGATGGAACAATGGATGCAGGAAACGGAAGAGCAGACGTTGGAGCTGACAGAGGCATTCCTGAATGTCAACACCATAGGAGGATTCCTCCTGAACCTTCTGATGATTGCCGTTCTCCCGGCCATTGGTGAGGAACTCCTTTTCCGGGGACTTTTGCAACGGCTTTTTCATGACTGGCTCGGGAACATCCACGGTGCGATCATCCTGGCCGGGATCCTATTCGGAGCCATGCATCTGCAGTTTTACGGGGTCCTTCCCCGCGTTGTGCTGGGCATCCTGTTCGGTTATCTCTTTTTCTGGTCGGGGTCGCTCTGGATCCCGATATTCGCCCATTTTCTGAACAATGCGGTGGCGGTGACCGTCTCTTTCCTGGAGAAGAACAATATCATCGGAACCAGCCTGGAGGAGTTTGGCTCTTCCGACAGTCTCTTTCTCATTCTCTCCAGTATGGTTGTTACAGCCCTTGCTCTCTATCTATTTTGGCATTCTACCCACTTTCGCAAGAAGTCACCAACCTTCTAACCGAGTGGTTGTGAAACTCCCCTCGGAACCCGGCTGTATGCGGGACAAACTCCTCGGAGATCCCGCCTTGACCTGAATGCTGCCTGCTTTTTGCCAACTGCCAATTGCCTAAAGTCCCAGAAACTGTATAGAGATTCCGCAAAGCAGGATGGTTGCTCCGGCAATGGCGTGCATATACCTCTCCATTTTTTTAAGGGGGATGAACTGAATGCCAAACGAAGAGATCAAAACGATGGTCATCATGGTTCCGATGGTGATGAGACCAAAGACAGAGGCCACCCAAACCACGCTCCAGAAGCTTTCGGTGGCAGCCGGATACATCAGGATCGGGATCAGGGGTTCACAGGGGCCAAAGATAAAAATGGTAAAAAGGATCCAGGGAGTCAGGTTCTTCACGCCTTCTTTCTGATGGACGTGCAAGTGCTCTTCATGATGGGTGTGCGAATGGCTGTGCACCTCCATGTTATTGTGCAGGTGGAGATGGGCATGAGGCTTATTCCGGATCGCCTTGCGGATGCCCCAGATCATGTATGCGAACCCGAAGCCGATCAGCAGCCAGGCAGCGATCTCTCCGCGGAAAGATTCCACGTTGACGAGGTTATTTACAGCGATACCCAGAGCTATTCCCAGCATGCCTAACAGTACGGAGCTGAGGATGTGACCCGCCCCGCAGACCAAGGTGATCCAGAAGGTCTTCACCGTAGACCATTTGCGGGCTTTAGCCATGACAATGAAAGGGAGGTAGTGATCGGGGCCGAAAAGGGTATGGAAGAAACCGATGGAAGCTGCGGTAATGGTGAGCAGGAGGAGTTCTTGAGACATAGTGAGAAAGCTGAATGTATGGAGTAAAGTTACATAAATTCCATAAATCCAAATACAAGCTGAAGGAAAAATCAACGGATTTCCTGCAAAAAGAGAAAAAGAAAAAAGAAATCTTACAAACCCAGCGAATCTCTTATCTTCCGCGTCAGGTTTGCCTTGACCAGTTCGTATGCCTGACGAAGGTATTGCTCCCATTCTTCACGTGTGAACCTGGTTTCGTTTTCCACGCAGATCCACTTGTTCCGTGCAAAGTACGGGGCCTGTATGATTCCATGAGTCCCCGCCAGATCGGCAAACTGTTCCTGGGGCACCTTCAGGGAAACGCGTAGCGGAGGGGTGAGATCGGCCAGACAAAACATTTTCTTTCCGACAGAAAAGACCAGATTATCTCCCCATTTAATATCTTCTGTAACAGCCGGAAGACTCAGACAATACTCACGCAGTTCCTCGATATTCATAGATAGCCACTAAAACACCAAAACACAAAAATACACCAAAGTTTATTCGTGGTTATCTTTGCATATTTGATCTTTGCTTTCAGGGCTTTGACGGGGAGCTTAACGACCTGCCCATCCAGTACGGACCTCCTCAAGGTGGTGCTTTTTTGCTGATAATAGACGGCAATGCCGTAGGATGTGTGGGTATCCGTCAATTTGAACCGGGAATAGCTGAACTGAAACGAATGTATATTCAGCCTCCATACCGGGGCAAAGGATACGGGAAAGCATTGCTGGATGCCTATGTCAGCATAGCCCGGTCACTGGGATATCGGAAAATTCGTCTGGATACCCTCAAGTCAATGGAACGGGCAGGTATCTTATACCAGATTTCGCTCGCTAGTTATTATTTCCAGACCCTAAGAATGATCCCCGCAATCCCCAGACAATTTTTCATGTTTTACGTCTCACGTCTCACGTCTTACGTCTCACGTTATTTCCTGATCTTTGAAGCAGTATGAATGAAAAGCTGAAGCAGGTTCTTCTCGGTGGGATTAGGCCACCACTTCTGGGTGGATATGTTCCACTACCTCACATAAATAAGGGTAGGGGCAATTCATGAATTGCCCCTACTCTTTCGAAGCCCCTGCTCTTTCAAAGTGGCCTCTTCAACAGGTAATGAGAAAATTTATTGAACGTAGTCGTAGCCCATGAT
The DNA here is from genome assembly GCA_043810345.1 of Bacteroidota bacterium. Taxonomy (GTDB): domain Bacteria; phylum Bacteroidota; class Bacteroidia; order Bacteroidales; family FEN-979; genus QYOJ01. Next base: position 27,951 of record JBDROF010000050.1, read on the forward strand.
CTGTGAATCATCGAAGATGGTCATACCAGCGGCAGAATTATCTGGATTGAGTTCGGAGACGGTCATCCGGATGCTGAAGAAGTTTCACGATGATAAGTTGATCCGCCTGGAGGGAAAGAACTTCAGGATCCTCGATTACGAAAGGCTGAAACAGATCAGCGAGAAGGGGTGATTTGTAGGGTCAATTCTTGAAAACAGTAGTAGCTTTTGTTACTCACTTTTTTTCCATGTTAACCCTGGAGTTAACCGGAAAGAAAATTGTTGTCTTGGTACGGGACAGAAATCCGGGGGACATTCACGTTAAGAAGGTCAGCTACACCAAAACGGTTTAGGGTAAGCTTCACCCATGTGCCTGAAGCGCCCCGGATGTGACTGGCCGGATCTGTCAACTCACTAACCTTTTTATCATCAACCTGGTAAATACGATCCCCCACTTTGAGTCCCGCAATATCTGCCGGAAATCCATAACTGATTGTTTTTTAATATCTTTTTAATGCGTTCCCCGTACCTTTTTAATGATACGGTCGTAGTTTCTAAGTAATTTGCAAAGGATGTAGAAGTGCGGAGTCAGCACGATAATCACTGATAAAATGAACATGAAAACATTAATTCAATCTTCTTTTGTAGCACTTGTTATTGGTCTCTATTTTGGCTTAAACAGTTGCGAGAAAAAAGAAAACAACGATCCAGCCATATCAGATTGGGAAGAGGTCGGAGGAACCAATAATTCTCCTTTCGACTCTCCAATATACAGCATTGCCGCAGATCAGGCAGGCAATATCTATACAGGCGGAGGTTATGCGGGGGATATTGCTGTTTGGAATGGAACAGTTTGGGGGAAACTTGGCAATGTAAGTTCTTCTCCATTTACCGGGGGCGTTTATTGGCCTATAACCGTTGACGAAGCGGGAAATGTATTTACCACCGGAAGGATATTTGTTCCTCTTGCTAATCCCGAATACCACATTGCAAAATGGGGAAAAAGCACCAATACTTGGATTATTCTTACTACTGCTGGTCATCCTATGTTTAATAATGGATTGCACTCTATAGCGACCGACGCTGCCGGTAACGTATATGCTGCCGTCAACCTGCTCAATCAACCCCTTAAATCAGGAAATTTTATCACCAAGTGGAATGGAAGCAATTGGAGTACACTGGGGGATACGATCCCTCCCGGTGACAATGTAATCATCCATGTTGATTTATCAGGCAATCTATTTGCAGCGCTTGGCATCCCGAACGGAAATTTCTCGGCTTATGTAGCCCAGTGGAATGGAAGTAGTTGGGTTGAACTTGGCGGCCCCAATACAGCAGATTTCGGAACAGGGCAAATCATGTCGCTAACCTCAGATGCAAACGGTAATATATATGCTGCCGGATTTTTCAATAAAAATAACGTCATCAACAATATTGTAAAATGGAATGCAAGCACAAACAGCTGGAGTTTTCTTACAGGAATCCCCGTCCCCTATTTTGCAAATTCAATCGTAGCCGATGCGTCCGGAAATATATATGCAGGTGGTGAGTTTTTGGATAAAGATGAAAAAATCTATGTGGCAAAATGGGATGGTTCTTCCTGGAGCAATGTTGGGAATCTGAATTCAAACGCCCCTATAAAAGCCGTATGTGTTGATAAAAATGGAAGAGTATATGCGGGCGGAGACTTCACCAATAGCAGTAATAAGCCATATGTGGCTGTTTATAAAAAGTAAAATGAAAACAGTGGAGACCAGAAACCACTTGAAAAACGGGGCGACACCGAAAAGCCATACGAGTAGGGGAAAATTAAAAGGAAAATAAAATGAAAACAATTATCATCTATTCTTTTTTTACAATAATTTTAATTGCATTGTTATCATCGTGTAAAAAAGATGATATTGTCGCTGATCCTGATGGTACAATTACGCTTACTTTGAATGCATCAGCTGGTTGGATAATATATCAAGGGTTAGATCCTAATCCTATAGTTAGTCATATGCCACATATATTTTTTCATTTTGGAATGGACCCAAGTACTTTAAACTCTCTTGGCACTATAAATTATTGTCCTAGTCCAATTAGCGGTTCGGGATGCGGCCAAATTTATTCTGCATTTGACGTAGCAAATCTAGGTAAAGTTAGTGGGCTTGGTAATGTTACAATAAAACCAAGTTCTGGATATGCACCCACTTGTGCGATCCAAAAGGGCTATGGTTATGTCATAAGATATAGAAAAACCCACGATCAGTCAAATACTACTTTCCCTTATTATTATGCTCGATTTTATGTTGTTGATTGGTTGACAAGTGCAACTACAGGTGGTGTTATTGGTGCAACAGTTAAATATCAAAATCCATTTTAGGAATTGTTTACTTTAGCTTTTTAAAAAGATAAAATTAAATAACTGAACACTGAATAATTAAAACCAGCCCATAACAGCATGTAGCTTCAATTGCCGAGCCAGTAAGGATTTCAGCGTTTCTGCTTTAATGATTCTGCTGCTAACGCCTCGGTTTATGGTGTTTTATACAATTGGTTTGCGGTAAACGACAGCCGTAATCTTTGCCCCACAAACTGGCATGTACCTACTGATGCAGAATGGACCGCATTATCAGATTATCTTGGCGGTACTAGTGTTGCAGGAGGCAAGATGAAAGAAATTGGAAATAATCATTGGGTAGCGCCAAACATTGGAGCAACCAATGAAAGCGGATTTTCAGCACTACCGGGGGGATACCGTCCCCACGATAATGGTATTTTTGAAGATATCGGCGCATTCGGTTACTGGTGGTCTGCAACAGAGTACAATTCGAACAGCGCCTGGGATCGCAATATATACCATGCCAGCGCTAATATCTATCCGTATTACGATGATGGGAAGGCATATGGTTTTAGTGTTCGATGCTTAAGAAATTCACCAGCAAACCTGAATAATGAAGTAAAAAATAATCAGGACATCCAACTATATCCCAACCCTGCCATCGATAGAGTTTATATTGATTATACAGAGACAAAGAAAGTAACAATGCAGGTATATAACATAATAGGTGAGTGTGTCTTGCAAAGCGAGTTAATGGGTGGGAGAAATGAGATAGATGCGGGTAAGCTTTCGAAAGGGGTTTATGTGATCCAGATAATTGGGAAAAATTGGAAAGCACAAAGGAAGCTGACTAAGGAGTAAAGATGCGGAGAGAATGGGATTCGAACCCATGAACCACTTTTGGCGGTTACACACTTTCCAGGCGTGCGCCTTCGACCACTCGGCCATCTCTCCTGCTGGATAACTAGATGCTGGATACTGGATAATTTCTTTTTGGGAATTTCACCACTGCACCATGGCATCACTGCATCACGTTTTTGCAGGTGCAAAGATAAAAACTTTCAAGCGGAATCTCAAACCGCCATCTCACCTGTCAAACCTGGCTCACTTGTCCAACCTGAACATCTCCAATGCGCTTTCCGTCGACACCTCCGCCACCTCCTCCACGGTGATCTTTTTCAGTTCCGCTACTTTTTCTGCAATATACGGAATGTAAGCCGGTTCGTTACGCTGGCCGCGAAAGGGGACAGGCGCCAGGTAGGGAGCGTCAGTTTCAAGGAGCAAATGTTCCAGATCAATAGCCTGCACCACCTGCTGCAGCCCCGAATTTTTAAAGGTGACCACCCCACCGATGCCGAGTTTGAAACCCAGTTCAATAGCCTGGTTCGCCTGCCGGGTGTTGCCGCTGAAACAGTGAAAGATCCCTGTCAGCCCTCTTCCTTTGAACCGCTCCACAATGTTGAGGGCAATATCCATGGAGTTGCGGGTGTGAATTACAACAGGCAGCTTATACTCCAGCGCCAGTTCAAGCTGTCTGACAAACACATCCTCCTGCTCTTTTGCAAAGCTTTTATCCCAGTAAAGATCGATCCCAACCTCACCTATTGCACAATAACTTTCCCTGTGTTCCCTCAGCTCCATCTCAATCACCCCCATCTGCTCCCGGTAATCCTCTTTCACCGAGGTGGGATGCAGGCCCATCATAGCAAAACAGGTATCGGGATGATTTGCGATAAGAGATGCGAGATCCGCGATGGAGGAGGAGTCAATGTTCGGGAGGAACATGTATTGTACACCAATACGAACAGCCCGCTCAATCACCTCTTTCCGGTCCTCGTCAAACGAATCCAGGTAAAGGTGTGCGTGGGTGTCAGCAAAAATGTTCATACGGTCAAACAGTCATACGTCTTACATCTCACGTCTCACGTCTCACGTCTCACGTCTCACGTCTCACGTCTCACGTCTCACGTCTCACGTCTCACGTCTTACATCTTACGTCTCACGTCTCACGTCTCACGTCTTACGTCTTACATCGGTATCCGGTATCTGTTAACAACATCCAGGATCTTGTTCAAATCAATCTTCTCCATACAGTCAAAGTGCCCCTCCGGGCAGGTGTTGTAGCCCAGTTTGCTGCAGGGCCGGCACCGTAGTCCCGGTACTTCAATAATGGTAGAGAGGTGTTTCAGCTCCTCCCGGAAATAGGGGCACATCCCGAAAGCCGGGACGGTGTTACCCCAGATACTGATAACCGGCTTTCCGAGGGCTGCCGCGATATGCATCAGACCAGTGTCGTTTGAGATCACGGTACTGGCCTGGGTGATCACAGAAGCCGATTCGTTGAGGGGCAGGAGCCCACAAGCGTTGACCACCGTGGCAATACTCTGTTTCCGGATTGCTTCGCCCCGGGCCATATCCTCTTTCCCTCCCAGCAGGATGACCGGCAAAGGCAGCTGGTCGCATAAAGTGGCAACCCGGCCGGCTGGAAAGATCTTGGTCTGATGCTTCGCCCCGATAGCGATGGCGATGAACCCGGAATGAATTTCCGGAAAGCGTTGGGAGATGTCCACCTGTTCGGCATCCAGCAGAAAGTAGTCGAGCCCCCTCCGGTCGTTTTTTATACCAAACTTCTGTACCGCCCGGAAGTATCGATCAACAATATGGATCCGCGGAAGACGGTCGATGTGGAAGGCAGAGATCAGCCATTTTTGCAGGGTGAGTTTCGGAAATGAGGAGGCCGGTCTGCCCAGCCGGAACCGGACATAATGGGAGCGAAAATTCTTGTGGAGGTCAACGATATGATCGAACTGTTCCGCCTTCAGCTTCGGGATCAGCTCCTGGAAGTTCTCCCTGAAGAGATGGAGTTTGGTGATGCAGGGATTCGATTGCAGGATCGGGATGTATTGTTTCTTGGTCAGATAGTGGATCTCCACCTCCGGCATCTGCTCCTTCAGGCACCGGATCACCGGCGTCGTCAGCACGATATCGCCGATGGAGCTGAAGCGTATGATTAATATCTTTTGCATCTATAATACCCCACCCCTTGATCCCCTCCCCAATCAGGGAGGGGAAAGGAGGAGTTACCTTACAAACGGATTATTCCGTTTCTCATACCCGATCTCCGTCTCTGGACCGTGCCCCGGATAAACCACCGTATCGTCAGGCAGGGTAAATAATTTCTCATGGATGCTCTCCATCAGCAGATCGAAATTCCCGGTTGGAAAGTCGGTCCGACCAATCGAATCCCGGAAAATCACATCACCGGTCAGCACAAATCCTTGCTCCTTACTATACAGGGAGCAACTCCCGTCGGCATGCCCGGGAGTGTATATGACTTTCAATGAGGAGTCTCCCCACCGGATCAGTTCACCATCATGGAGAAAAGGTCCGGGATCCGGGATACGCGATAACGTGTATCCATATGAAGCCCCGAGATCTTTGGCTCTGAGAAGGAATGGTTGACCCGCTGAATGGTACTCAGGCAGCAGGCCGTAACGATCTTCGATGAAGGCATTGCCCAGGATATGGTCGATGTGATTATGTGTATTGATGTTGCGCACCAGCTTCAGGGTATTGGCCTCCAGAAAATGCTCCAGATGTTCTTCCTCCCGTTCATCTGAACAGGAAGCATCCACGATAATGGCTTCCCGGGTTTCATCAAAAAGGAGATAGGTATTCACCATGAAAGCGTTGAAGACAAAGTTCTTGATCGTGATCATGCAGGGTTTTTTGACATCGTGCAAAGGTAATAAATCACTTTGATAAAGGATGCCAGATGCCAGATGCCGGATATTTCATGACTCCTTACCCTCATACCCTCATACTCCCATACCATTTTTTCCCGTAACTTTACCTCCCGTTTTTACGCGTATCCCTTGGATCATTTATGTCTGGAAAAAAGAATCACCGGCTCTTCACCCTCCTTCTCCGGATTACCCTACTCTCTTCTTCCCTCTTCCTTCTTCCCTCTTCCTTCTTTCCTCCCTCCCTCCACGCCCAGTTCTACAACGGCTCACAGCTGACCTTTGGGAAGAGCAGGGTACAGTTTAACGACTTCTTCTGGACTTACTTCCGGTTCGATAAATTCGATACCTATTTTTACTTAAACGGCAGGGAACTGGCCGAGTATACCGCCGCGTATGCAGATCAGCATATCCACAAGATCGAACTGACTCTACAATCAGGACTGGAGGATAAGATCCAGTTCATCATTTTCAACAACCTCTCCGACCTCAAACAGAGCAACATCGGGCTTTATGGCGATTGGGACACCTATAACACGGGCGGAGTTACCCGGATCATCGGCGGACGGGTGCTACTCTATTTCGACGGCAACTTCGGCCATTTCGAAGAGCAGATCAGGGCGGGCATCGCCAGTGTGATCCTCAACCAGATGATGTACGGTACTGGCATCGGCGCACAGATCAAGAACAACGCCCTCTTCAACATGCCGGAGTGGTACATGGGTGGACTGATCTCGTACATCTCTTCAGGGTGGGATACCGAGGTGGATAACATCGTCAGAGATGCGGTGCTGAGCGGCCGGTACAAGAAATTCAACCGCCTTTCCGGGAAGGAGGCGGTGTGGGCCGGTCAATCTCTCTGGCATTACATCACGGTGAAGTACGGAGAGTCGGCCATCCCCAACATCGTTTATATGGCGAGGATGAACCGGAACATCGAAAAGGGCTTTCTTTACGTGCTGGGGATCCCTTACAAGACGCTGCTCAACGACTGGCTTTCCTATTATTCACAGGTATACGCCAGTCAGGATGCCGGTCGGACCAATCCCGACGGCCGGTTGCTGAACCGGAGAAATAAACCAGACCGCGTTTACCGGCAGCTGAAACTAAGTCAGGATGGCCGTTACATGGCCTATGCCACCCACCAGCTTGGGGTTTATAAGGTCTTCCTGATGGATACAGAAAGCGGAAGAAAACATCGGATTTTTCGCGGAGGATACCGGCTGGCAGAGCACCCCGACTATAGTTTTCCGATCCTGGCATGGCACCCATCAGGAGAGATCCTGGCGATCCTGGACGAACGCAAAGGAGAGAGCTGGCTCTATTTCTACGACCTGGTGGAGAAACGGAAAGAGTACCAGGTCCTGTACAATTTCCAGAAGATCCTGGATATCAGTTATTCGGGAGACGGACGCTACCTGGTTATGTCGGCCGTACAGAAAGGGCAGTCGGATATTTTTGTCTTCGACATTCCCGCCGGCTCCCATGATCAGCTGACCAACGATAGGTACGATGATTTTTCCCCCCGTTTCCTGCCAGGTTCCTCCGAGATCATCTTCTCCTCTAACCGGGTAAGCGATACCGTGCGATTCTACGAAACCGTGAATATCAATAAACTCACCTTCAATAACGACATCTTCATCTATAAATACCAGCCCAGGAGCCCCATCCTGAAACGGATTACCAACACCCCGCTTGCCAATGAGATCCAGCCCTTCCCCTATGCCGAAAATTTCCTATGCTATCTCAGCGATGCCAACGGGATCTACAACCGTTATATAGCCCGGTTCGATTCGACCATCGCATTTATCGACACCACGACCCACTACCGTTACTTCGCCAACGCCTTTCCGGTGACCAACTATAAACGTAGCATCGTAGAACAGGATATCTCCATGCCTGCAGCTCGCATCGCGGAGGTGATGACGGGAGAACAGAACTCCCGGATGTACCTGATGGACCTGGTAAGGCCATTACACGTCTCAAAGGTTTCTCTTGTGCCCACGAACTTCATGTCAAAGGAGATACGCGAGGCAGAGATCGAAGAGGCGATCAGCAGCGGTGACAGCACAGTTCAGGTTTCCCGGGAAGTGATTCGGAAGCAAAAGAGCCATTTCCGTACAGTGAGACTTAGTGATCTGATCCGGATAACGGAACAGGAAACCGAAGAGGACAGTGCTTACCTGCAAAGGATCCGGGAGCGGTATGGCATTGGAACTCCTGCGGCTGACAGCACAGGTCTGGTCGCGCAATTCACCCTTGTTGCACAGGACTCTCTGAACAAGTATGCAAAAGCCAAAGCGCTGAATTACAATGTGGAATATCTCATTGATGAGATGGTCACTCAGATTGACTTCACTTACCTCAACACCTCTTACCAGCCCTTCAGCACAGGGACCCAACCCGTGTTTATCAATCCTGGCCTCAACGTATTCTTCATGATGGGTGTCACGGACCTGATGGAGGATTACCGGATCACCGGCGGGGTGCGTCTCAATTTCGACCTGGTGAACAACGAATACATCTTCAGTTATGGCAATTTCAAGCGCCGCCTCGACCACCAGATCCTTTACCACCGGGTGGGAGTGGATGATTTCGGTAATTACTCTTACATTCGACATAAGGTCAATGAATTCTATTACATCGCCACTTACCCCCTGACCCCGGTGCTCAGCATCCGGGGGACCGCTTCGATCCGCTACGACAGGGCAGTATTCCTCTCCACCGATCAGGCGAACCTACAGGAACCCGACGACCACAAGGTATGGGGGAGCATCAAGGGGGAACTTACTTACGACAATACCCGCAACTACGGAGTAAACCTCTACTACGGGACCCGCTACAAGATCTTCGGGGAGTATTACCAGCTGGTGAACCGCAGCGGTACCAACTTGGTGGTATTGGGGCTCGACTTCCGCCATTATCTGAAGCTTCACCGTACCATGATCTGGGCCAACCGGATAGCGGCCAGCACCTCTTTCGGGAGCAACAAGCTGGTCTATTACATGGGAGGTGTCGACAACTGGTTATGGCCGCGGTTCGACATGAACACGCCGGTGGCATTTGACCAGAACTATGTTTTTCAGACCCTGGCTACCAACATGCGGGGATTCAATCAGAACATCCGCAACGGGAACAGCTTCTTTGTGATTAACAGCGAAATCAGGATGCCGGTGTTCCGCTACTTTTTCAACCGCCCTATCCGTTCCGACTTCCTCAACACCTTCCAGATTGTAGCATTCGGCGACCTGGGAACAGCCTGGACGGGATCCAATCCCTGGTCGAAAGACAACCAGCTGTTCCGGGAGTACATTTACCGCAACCCGCTCTTCATCCAGGTAGAGATGATCAAGGATCCGCTGGTAGGGGGCTTCGGAGGTGGTCTCCGGTCACGGCTGCTTGGATACTTCATCCGGGCCGACCTCGCCTGGGGGGTGGAAGACGGAAGGATCAGGAAACCGATTTTTTATTTCTCACTGAGTCTCGACTTTTAGCATGAAACCAATCGATAATCGCATCCTCACCTTCATCCGGCAACACCATGTACTGAGCCTGGCCGTCAGCCGGGATAACATCCCTTGGTGTTGTTCCTGTTTTTATTGTTACCTCCCCGGACAGAACCTTTTTATCTTTACCTCCGATCCCGATACCCGTCACGTTCAGGATTTCCTTTCGGGGGAGGAGGGACTGGTAGCCGGGACCATCGCCCTGGAGACCCGGGTAACCGGTAAGATCCGGGGGGTTCAGTTTGCCGGAACGATGCACAGACTGACAGGAGAGGAGCTGAAGGTAGCCAGGCAAGAATACCTTAATAACTTTCCCATCGCACGGCTAACCAAACTGTACCTCTGGGGTGTGAAACCCACCATCCTCAAACTCACCGATAACAGGCTGGGCTTCGGAAAGAAGCTTGAATGGCGGGATTCGGAATAACTGGCAGAAAATGAGCATATTAACAATGTACGAAAAAGAAAAAAGACTTATTAAGCCCTAAAATTTTTGAATTCAAACATTTAGAGTTCACCACCCGGTTTCTGTTAATAAGTATTCCCCTATAAAACGTATCTTCGTAGTATATTGCGCTTGGAATTTTATTCCTCGGGATTCTTTTTTAACATATTACAAACTAGCTAGTTCAATTAAGCAAACCAACACAAACAGCGTGGTAAATGGAAGAAGCTCCAATCGTTAAAACGCAGCAGCAGACGGAGACGACTTATTATAACGAGGTGCTAAACAAAAGGATACGGCCTAAGGTAACGATGGACAATCTGGAGGCAAAGGATAAGAAGAAGTCGAGTGAGAAGAGTGAACCTGTTCTGAAGAGCTATTCATTTGAAGAGGTAGTTACAAAATCGACGGAATATTTTAATGGGGATAGTTTGGCCGCTAATGTGTGGGCAAATAAATATGCACTAAAGGATTCGGACGGGAATCTCTATGAGTTGACCCCCGATGATATGCATCGCCGCATCGCCAGTGAGATTGCCAGGATCGAACTACGCTATCCCAATCCGATGAACGAAGAGGAAATCTTCGAGTTGTTACGGAACTTCCGGTATATTGTTCCACAGGGGAGTCCGATGGCCGGAATCGGGAACAACTTTCAGGTGGGTTCTCTATCCAATTGTTTCGTCATCGGAAACGATGGGTTAGCCGACTCCTACGGAGGCATCTTGAAGACAGATGAAGAGCAGGTGCAGCTGATGAAGAGGCGGGGCGGGGTAGGTCACGACCTTTCGCATATCCGGCCAAAGCACAGCACGGTCAAGAACAGCGCTCTCACCTCCACGGGCATCGTTCCCTTCATGGAGCGCTATTCAAACTCTACCCGTGAGGTGGCCCAGGAGGGGAGAAGAGGAGCCCTGATGCTCAGCATCTCCATTGTCCATCCCGATGCAGAGCATTTCATTGATGTCAAAATGGAGACCGGGAAGGTCACCGGTGCGAACCTTTCGGTGAAGATCACCGATGAATTCATGAAGGCGGTGATCGAAGATGGGGAGTTCACACAACAGTACCCCGTGGAAGACAAAGAGCCGATAGTAAAAAAGACGATCCGTGCCCGCGACCTCTGGGCCAAGATTGTGTACAATGCCTGGAAATCGGCCGAACCCGGGATTCTCTTCTGGGATACCATCCTTCGGGAATCACTCCCCGACTGTTACGGCGACCTTGGATTCAAAACGGTTTCGACCAACCCCTGTGGTGAGATTCCGTTATGTACTTACGACTCCTGCCGGCTGCTGGCGATCAACCTTTACAGTTACGTGGAAAATCCGTTTACCCGCGACGCCTACTTCAACTCCGGTCTCTTCATCGACCATGTCCACAAAGCCCAGCGGATCATGGATGATCTCATTGACCTGGAGCTTGAAAAAGTGGACAAGATCCTCCAAAAGATCGACGCGGATCCGGAGATTGAGGAGATCAAAACCCGCGAACGGACTCTTTGGCTCAACATCAAGGAGAAAGCGATTCAGGGGCGGCGCACTGGCTTCGGTATCACTGCCGAAGGCGATATGCTGGCCGCACTGAGCACCCGATACGGCTCCGATGAAGCCATCGACTTCTCAATGGAAGTGCATAAGATCCTCTCGATCGAAGCCTACCGCTCCTCTGTCATCATGGCCAGAGAAAGAGGCTCCTTCCCCTTGTATGATTCCGAGCGGGAGAAATCCAATCCCTTTGTCAAGCGGATCCATGAATCGGCGCCCGATGTGTACGAAGATATGATAAAATACGGCCGGCGGAATATTGCTATGCTCACCATAGCTCCTACGGGCTCCGTCAGTATCCTGACCCAAACCACCTCGGGACTGGAGCCGGTCTTTGCCCTCTCCTACAAACGGCGCCGAAAAGTCAATCCCAATGACAAAAATGTGATCATCACCTTCACCGACGAAGTAGGAGATACCTGGGAGGAATTCCATGTGTTCCATCACAAGTTCGGCACCTGGCTCCGGATTAACGGTTACAGGGAGGAGGAGGTTTCCCACATGGGGGATGAGCAGCTGAAGGAGATCATCAAGAAGTCGCCTTTCCACCGGGCTACCACCAACGACATCGACTGGGTGGCCAAGGTGAAGATGCAGGGAGCGGTACAGCAATGGGTCGATCATTCTATCAGCGTCACGGTAAACGTCCCGGTCGATACGCCCCAGGATATGATCGGCACTATTTACGAAACAGCCTGGAAGAGCGGCTGCAAGGGAATGACCGTCTACCGCGATGGCTCGCGGGCGGGCGTGCTGATCAACAACGACTCCAAAAAGGAGAAGGAGGAGGTGAACGAATTCCGGGAAACTCGCGCACCACACAGGCCTGAGAGGCTGGAAGCCGAAATCGTCCGGTTCCAGAACGACAAAGAAAAATGGGTAGCTGTTGTAGGCCTGTTGAACGGTCGTCCCTACGAGATCTTTACCGGGCAGTCCGACGATTTCTGGATCCCCACCTGGGTGCAGAAGGGTTGGATCGTTAAGAGCCGGCCCGAAGGTCCCAAGTCGCGGTACGATTTTCAGTTCGAAGACCGGCAGGGATACAAGATCATTATCGAAGGGCTCTCCCGTTCGTTCGACAAAGAGTATTGGAATTACGCCAAGCTGATCTCCGGGATCCTTCGTCACGGGATGCCGTTGCCCTTCGTGGTAAACCTCATTTCACAACTCCATTTTGAAACCGATTCGATCAACACCTGGAAAAATGGCGTGGAACGGGCGCTGAAGAAATTCATCCCCGACGGGACTAAAGCCGCTGAACGCGATTGTCCGAAATGTCATGAAAAAGGAGCCCTTATCTACGAAGAGGGGTGTGTCAGGTGCCGAAACTGCGACTACTCAAAGTGCAGCTAGCGCTACGCTCAAGCACCAATACCCAAATTCCAAATAACAAATAAGTTCCAATGAACAAAACTCCAATGACCATTGATCTCACTCCTTTTACTACCTGCCCCCTCCGGGTAAGATGGTTTGGAGCTTTGAAAATTGTCATTTGGTTATTATTTGTTATTTGGCATTTGGATCTTGTGTATTAAAACTGTTTCTTGTGGTAATCGAACGTCTGGCTATCACAGAACTTCTTGATCTTCCAGGCGATAACCAGGAAAGCGTCCAATTGATGTTTCCTGAACCAGGCAATAGCTGCTGGCTGTCCCTTGCAGGCATCCGCGAGTACAATCAGGAAGAGATGCTTGTTCGCTTTCAGCCACAGGTAGGCTTTCGGGTCCTGAGATGTAACAGCGCTGTCGAAAGCAGCCAGGTGAAGATATCCGTTTTTCATCAGCCAGGAAAAGGCCTCGTCGCTGCCCCGCATGGCATGGGATAACGCTGCCACCTCCGGATACCCATTCTTGATGAACCAATCCACAATCTGCTGATTCCCTTCAAAGGTCTCTCCAAACGCCAACCATATTTTTGCAGGGTAGTAAAAGGTCATGGGGTGATGAGGTGATGGGGTGATGAGGTCATAAGGGGCTCTTATTGATAGACCTTAACCTTTATCCCCTTCTCCCTCACTTTTTCGGCTATTTTCTCCAACTCAAAGATAGGAATTTTTTCCAATTCGTGTACCGGGGTGGCACGTGCTATCGGATAGATCATCACCGATTCAGGACCGATCTCCTGAAGCTTCTCAAGCCAGGCTGTCACTTCAGCACCGGTCGTGTTGTCGATTGGTTCACCCCTATACCGGCCCCGAATGAACATCGTTTGGATGATGACCTTCCCCTGGAAGCGTTTCAGATTCGCGACCAGGGAGTCAAAGGCAATGAGATCCATGGGGTTGTTCATCAAACGAAAAATCCGTTCGGTACCGCCATCGAGTTTCTGAATGTTGTTATCGAGCTTAAGGAGTGTCTGAAAAATCTCTTCGTTATGTACCATGCTGGCATTCGACAACACCGTCACCTTTGCCTCCGGGGCCAGTTCATCACGCAACCCGATCGTGTCGTCCACAATCTGCGGAAAACCGGGGTGAATAGTGGGCTCACCGTTCCCGGCATACGTGATGGCATCGGGCAGGTAATCCTCCTCGGTCAACTGTTTCAGACACTTCTCCAGGTACCACCGGACCTCCTCCCGCGATGGAAGGTCAGGAGGGACGCCGGATTGCGGTGGGGTCCAGCCACACTCACAGTAGATGCAGTTGAAAGTGCAATATTTGGTATGTTTTGGTAAGAGGTTGATGCCCAGGGAGAGCCCGAGGCGACGACTGCGTACTGGACCGAACACCACTTCATGAAAAAGAAAACCGGCCATGGAACTTCGTTAGAGAGGCAAAATTGTCATTTTTCTCCCGATTAACCTACAACAACCTGTTGAAAAACTGTATTTTTATAGCCTAATCTGCTTCGTGTGACCACCCTTAACCAGATCAAAACTCCCGTTGCCGGACACCTGGCGACCTTCGACCAAAAATTCAACGTGTACCTCAAGAGCAAGGTCCTGCTGCTCGATACCATCACACGGTACATTTACAAACGAAAAGGAAAGCAGATCCGCCCGCTCTTTGTCTTTCTTTCCGCTGGCGTTTGCGGGGAGGTAAGAGAGAGCACCTACGTGGCTGCCTCCTTGATCGAGATGCTGCATACCGCTACTCTGGTCCATGACGATGTGGTGGATGACTCCCACATGCGCCGGGGGATATTTTCGATCAACGCCCTCTGGAAAAACAAGATTGCAGTGTTGGTGGGAGATTTCCTTCTGTCGCGTGGCATGTTGCTGGCGCTGGATAAGGATGAATTCGGACTGTTGAAGATCGTTTCCCGTGCAGTGCAGGAGATGAGTGAAGGGGAGCTGCTGCAGATCGAAAAAGCTCGCAGGCTGGATATAAAAGAGGAGATCTACTTCGAAATCATCCGGAAAAAGACCGCTTCACTGATCGCTTCCTGTTGTGCTTGTGGGGCGGCTTCCGCCGGAACAGATCCGCAAACGGTGGAGCGGATGCGATTGTTTGGCGAATGTACCGGTATTGCTTTCCAAATCAAAGACGACCTTTTTGACTATGAAACGGGCAACATAACGGGTAAGCCGAGCGGTATCGACATCCGGGACCAGAAGATGACCCTCCCGCTGATCTATCTTCTCAACCACTGCACAACAGCTGACAAGCACTGGATCATCACTGCCGTGAAGCATCACAACACCGATGCCGGCAGGGTGAAGCGTCTGGTGGAGATGGTGAAAGAGGTGGGCGGATTGGATTACGCCAGGGAGCAGATGCTCGCTTTCCGTGAGCAGGCGATCGGACTCATCAGTTCCTTTCCCTCATCTCCTTTCCGGGATTCCCTTGAAAATCTTGTGATCTTTACTACTGAACGGACAACATGACCTTCAGAGTATTACCTTCTTCAGCGTGAAGCCAAAAGTAGTTCCCACGCCAGTGCTGCTTCTGACATTGACAGTTTGATGATGAGCTTCCAGGATGTGTTTCACGATGGCAAGTCCCAGCCCTTTCCCTTTGACAAATGAGGCTCTGCCGCGGGGGGTGCGGTAGAATCGTTCAAAGACCCGGGACAACTCTTCCGGCTCAATCCCGATGCCGTTGTCGGTAATCTCAGTGAGGATATGCTTGTCCATGTCGAAGAAACTGACCTTGGTCCTGCCGTTTTTGTTCCCGTAACGGATGGAGTTTTCCAGAAGGTTGGTGAGCACCTGACGGATCTTCTCCCGGTCACCTTCCACAAAAATGGGCTTCTCCTGATGTGTGCACACCATGCGGATCTCCTTTTTTGTTGCTTTCATCTCCAGTAGCTCCATCACTTCCCTGGTGAGAACCCGGATGTCGAAACGAATAATGTTCAGCTTCATATGACCCGATTCCAGCTGGGCAATCTCATCCAGATCTTCCACGATCCGGATCAACCGCTCAATGCTCTTCTCCGTCCGTTTGAGGTACTCTATGTTGATGGAGGTGTCTTCGAGACCGCCATCCAGCAGCGTCAGGATATATCCCTGGATATGGAACAAAGGAGTTTTGAGTTCATGTGAGACATTGCCTATAAACTCCCTCCTGTATTGTTCAAGCTGCCGAAGCTGTTCAATCTCGCGGGTTTTCTCCTGCTGCCACTCCTCTACTTCATGGTTGACTTCATCTAAGAAATTGGTGTTGATCCGATAAGGTATGACCTCGCTCTTTTTTGTTTTGATGTTGTGGATCGTTTTGTAAATCAGCCGGATCTTGCTGTAGATGAACTTCTCCAGGGTAAAGCGGAAGATCAGGAAGGAGATGAGAAACAGCAGGGCAGCAGAACAGAGCAGAAAGAGGATGGTATAGAAATGATGCAGCGCGCCAGGCGAGATGATCAGAGCCCCAATGATGAAGAAGATCACATAGAGTGTCGTGACAACGGCAGCGTTTGTCAGCGAGATCAGCCTGGGCTCATGGAACCTCATCGTACGTCAAATTTATACCCGACCCCTTTAATCGTCCGGATGTTTTGGAGCCCCAGACGTTCCCGGATTCGGCGGATGTGGACGTCGATGGTACGGTCGCCTACCACCACATCGTCGCCCCAAACTGCTGAAAAGATCTCTTCGCGTGTCACAACCCTATTAGGAGCAGAGGCCAGGAAGTGTAACAGTTCAAACTCTTTTTTAGGTAGCGAGATCTCCTTTTCATCCCGGATCACCACATACTTTTTCCTGTCGATGATAAATCCACCTGTTTCGATCAAATCACTCTCCTGATCCTCTCCGGGCGTGGATTCATGAATCCGCCGCAAGAGGGCCTGAACACGGGAGAGAAAGATGGTCGGCTTGATGGGTTTGGTAATGTAATCGTCTGCGCCAGCTTCAAAACCGGCAATCTGGGAATAGTCCTCGCCGCGGGCAGTGAGGAAAACGATGAGAGGATCATGCAACTCCGGCATATTACGCAATGTGGTACAGGTCTCCATCCCGTCCATTTCCGGCATCATCACATCCAGGATCACCAGGTGAGGCTTGAACTCACTGGCTATCTGAATGGCTCTCTTTCCATTCTTTGCCTTCTCCACCCGGTAACCTTCACGACTCAGGTTATATCCCAGGAACTCCAGGATATCCGCTTCGTCATCGACAAGGAGGATCCTTACTTCATGTTTATCCACGGAATCAGCCTGTTGGAATCGATCTTCAAAGGTAAGAAGAGATTCAATTAAATCAATAACTTTGTATTGCGCAACATTGCACAACATTGCCATCATTGCACAACATTGCCATCATTGCACAACATTGCCATCATTGCACAACATTGCCATCATTGCACATCATTGCCATCATTGCACAACATTGCCATCATTGCACATCATTGCCATCATTGCACAACATTGAATATAATTTCTTAATGACCTTATAACTGTATGACCCTAGCGCGTTTTCCGATCCTCCTCCTCTTCATGCTGATGTCTCTGCCTTATGCTAACCTCGTTGCCCAGCAATTCGACGGGGGGATTTTAGCAGGGGGGCTCATCAGCCAGGTAGATGGGGATCGTTGGGACGGATATCATAAAGCGGGATACCTTGCAGGAGGATTTGTTCAACTCGAGCTTTCACAGCATTCTTCTTTTCAGCTGGAGATGGAATATATTCAAAAAGGTAGCAGGAAGCTGGCTAATGTTGATTCCGGGGATTATAACTCGTACTTGTTAAGGTTGCATTATCTCGAAATCCCACTTCTTTATCAGTTTACTTTTTTTAAGCGTATCTCCATAGAAGCAGGGCCGGTCGCCGATATTTTGCTTGGGTATAGCGAGCAATGGGATGGACAGGAGAGTCCTAACATATATCCATTCCGGAGAGTAACGCTTGCGGGAATCGTAGGAGCTTCGGGATACATTACCAGGCACTTGAAGGCTGCTTTCAGATTCAATTACTCGCTACTATCCCTTCGACAACTGCAACCGCCAGGGGAAGGGGGAAAGCCGTGGCGGAAGATCTTGTTTGAAGTAGGCCAGTTTAATAATGTGATGTCCCTGTCGTTGTCGTATCAGTTCAAGGGGAGGAGGAACTGGTAATATGTAAGATCCAAGAAACAAATACCAAATTTCAAATAAATTCCAAGTACCACATGCCAATTATCAAAACGTAAAGTTTGTCTCAAAGTTTGGAATTTCGAACATTGAATTTTGGTTATTATTTGTTATTTGATACTTGTTATTTGATTATTAAAAAATGGGAAAGAAAGTAATAGTCGGCGTTACGGGCGCTTCCGGCGCTCTCTACGGAAAGCTGTTGCTCGACAGGCTGGCTGGCCTGGGTGACCAGGTGGCAGAATGCGGGGTGATCTTTTCGGCCAATTCCATCCCGGTATGGAAATTCGAGTTGGGCTCGTTCGATCCTTCCACCATCCCTTTCCGGATTTGGGATCCCGGTGATTTTTTTGCACCGATGGCTTCCGGTTCGTCCGGCTACGACTCCATGATCATTGCTCCCTGCTCCATGGGAACCCTGGGACGGATTGCTTCGGGTGTTTCGAACGACCTGATGACCCGGGCTGCCGATGTGATGCTGAAGGAGCGCCGGCAGTTGATCCTGGTAACACGTGAAGCGCCCCTGAACCTGATCCATATCCGTAACATGCAGTTGCTTACCGAAGCCGGGGCGATCATTTATCCAGCTTCCCCCTCTTTTTACAGCCACCCGAACAGCATCCAGGAGTTGGCCATGACGGTAGTGGACCGCGTACTTTCTCTCGCCGGATTTGAATTTCCTGCATTCAGGTGGGGTGAAGAGGTTTAGTTCTCTGCGGGCTCCGGTGTTTCGCCGGCAAGTTCCATGTTCCGTTTGAGTGTTTGATATCCGGTTCGTTTGATCTCTGAATGGCAGAAGATCCCCATGAACTCTTCCTCCTTCATTGACAGCCATTCGGGCTTTCGAAGGGCCATAAGCGCTGGCAGAGGCAGGAAATGAGATTCCCTGTGCGGTTTGGCAACGCGGTTGAAAGGACATACATCCTGGCAGATATCGCATCCGAAGATGCGGTGACGGAACCTTCCCCGGATGGCGGATGGAACCTCCCCTCTGTTCACGATGGTATGGTAGGAGAGACACCGGTTGATCTCCAGTTGATAGGGTGTGTGGAGCGCATCGGTAGGACAGGCATCGATGCAGCGGGTGCAGTTACCGCAGTGATCGCGTTCCGGCTCATCGGGCTCCAGGTGGTGAGTAGTGAGTATGATGCCGATGAAAAAAAATGATCCTTCTCTTTCGTTTATGACCACCGTGTGTTTTCCCTGCCACCCGACCCCACAGCGCTGGGCCCATGTTTTCTCTAGCACCGGGCCCGAATCGATGAAGATACGGGACCGGCTTCCCGGGACAGAGCTGTCGAGGAACGCCGCCAATCTCTTCAACTGCTCTTTAATAAAAGGAGCGTAATCCCCGCCATAGGCATATTTTGCGATAATGAAATTATTCTTCTCCGGGATCACCTCTTCCGGATAATAGTTCATCAGCAGGGCAATGACCGTCCTGACCCCGGGCAACAACAACTCCGGGTGGAGGCGCTGTTCAGTATAGCGTTCCAGGTAGTCCATACCGGCATGCTGTTTCTGGCCCGTAAACTTCGTATAGAAAGGCCTCAGCGACTCCAGCGGTTCAGCTTTCGCAAAGCCGCAATGGGAGAAACCCAGCTGAAGTGCTTTATTTCGAATATCCTCGTGTAGATTCACAAAAAAGAATAATCAATAAACAATTACCAAATTTCAAATAATTCCAAATACCAATATACAAATGATCAAACCTACTACATGGTGTCTTTTTCGGAATTTCGAACATTGATTATTGGTAATTATTTGTTATTTGGTAATTGTGATTTGGTGATTTTATTGAAAAAGGCTTCCCTGGTTACCGGGGTTTAATCTTCCCAGGTGCTTATAGGCGCGTTCTGTGGCCTCTCTACCGCGGGGGGTACGCATCAGGAATCCCTCCTGGATCAGGAAAGGTTCATAGACCTCTTCGATGGTTCCGGCATCTTCCGATACTGCAGTGGCGATGGTGGTCAATCCAACCGGACCCCCTTTGAATTTGTCGATGATGGTAGCCAGGATCTTGTTATCCATCTCATCAAGTCCGTAGATATCGACGTTCATCGCACCAAGGGCGTAACGGCTGATCTCCAGGTTGATGGTTCCGTCGCCTTTGATCTGGGCAAAATCCCTGACCCGTCGCAGCAGCAGGTTGGCGATCCGGGGTGTGCCACGGCTTCGCCTGGCGATCTCCACCGAGGCATCCTGATCAATGGGGACCTGTAGGATCTCGGCCGACCGGCAGAGGATCTTCTCCAGCACATCGGCCGGGTAGTAAGATAATCGGGAGTTGATCCCAAAGCGGGAACGTAAGGGAGCGGTGAGCAGTCCCGACCGGGTGGTAGCTCCGATCAGGGTGAAGGGATTCAGTTTGATCTGGATGGACCGTGCGTTGGGACCGGTTTCGATCATGATATCGATCTTGAAATCCTCCATGGCCGAATAGAGATACTCTTCGATGACCGGGGCCAACCGGTGGATCTCGTCGATGAAGAGCACGTCATGTTCATCGAGGTTGGTGAGCAGACCGGCCAGGTCGCCGGGTTTATCCAGTACCGGCCCGGAAGTCACCCGGATGTTGACCTCCAGCTCGTTGGCGATCACATGAGCGAGGGTGGTCTTGCCGAGTCCCGGAGGGCCATGGAGTAGCACGTGGTCAAGCGATTCGTTCCGTTGACGGGCTGCTTTCACAAAGACCTTCAGGTTTTCGATGATGTCTTCCTGCCCGGCAAATTCGAGAAACTCGGTTGGACGGAGCACACGTTCGATCTCCTGCTCGGCAGGAGTCAGTGTTTTTCCGGTAGGATCAAGGTTTTCGTTCATGAAAAACAAAAGTATAAAATATAAAAACGCTATTTTTGAAATCGAATAAAAAGCGGTTAAAAGACGCAACTTAGCACTATAATCGCTGTCTAAACACATGCAGACTGGTCTGATGCCACTGGAGCCGAACATCATTGAGGGGTGTATTAAAGAGAAAAGGAGAGCGCAATACATGCTGTATCAGCATTTTGCATCTCCTATGTTTGCTTTATGCATGCGTTACTGCAGGAACCGGGAGGAGGCTGAAGATGTGCTTCAGGAGGGTTTCATCAAGATTTTCCAGAAGATATCCACCTTCCGGCAGAGTGGTTCCCTGGAGGGATGGGTTCGACGGATCATGATCAACC
Source organism: Bacteroidota bacterium (assembly GCA_043810345.1). GTDB lineage: Bacteria > Bacteroidota > Bacteroidia > Bacteroidales > FEN-979 > QYOJ01. The sequence continues at coordinate 49,170 of JBDROF010000050.1, forward strand.
AGGCCATCAACCACCTGAAGGCAAGAAAAATGGTGTTCCTGGATACTGACCCCAATATGCTGGGTAACTGGATCCAGGATGAAGGACCATCAGAGAAGGGAGAACAACTTTTTAAACCGGAGGAGCTATTGAAAGCCATTCAGGCACTCCCGCCAGGATACAAAGTGGTGTTCAACCTGTATGTATTTGAAGGATACAGTCATAAAGACATAGCAGAAGAACTGGAGATCTCGGAGAATACGTCCAAATCCCAACTTTCACGGGCGCGTAATTACCTGCGGAAGATCCTGACAGAACGGAAAAAATAATTAATGATCGCACGCAGATGAGCAAAGAGAAGTTTCACAAAGAAGATGCACGGCTGGACGACCTTTTCAGGAGTTCTCTGGGCGAGATGCGGACTGAACCAGTAGCGGGGGTTTGGAAAAAGCTTAGACGACAGCTGCTCCGGTCAGAGCTGCTTAAGTTTCACTTCACCAACCTTCCGAAAGTATTCTGGGGTGTCATCCCGGCAGCCGTGATCATCACCGGCGGTCTACTCTATTTCGGTACGGGAGAGAGAGAAGTAACACCCGATCAGCCAGTTGCAGAAGAGGTAATCACCCTGGTCCAGGAAGAGACCAATGACAACAATGCCACCATTGCCACCATTGACACCATTGCCACCAATGCCACCAATGACAACATTGCCACCATTGCCACCATTGCCACCATTGCCACCATTGCCACCAATGACAACAATGCCACCATTGCCACCATTGCCACCATTGCCAACAATATCACCACCTCCACCACGTCCACCACCTCCACCACCGCACCACAGACGGAGCCCCTTGAACCCATCACCAGCCTGAGCGGTCTTTTTACAGAATCCCTCCTTTCAGGGATCATCAACCCTTCCACCATCCAAGCTGTAGCCAACCCGATCCCACTGGAGACTAACCGGGAACTGTTACGCAAACCCGTATCACAATCACTCGACATAGGCATCAACATCACACCCGATATGGTGTTTTACAGTAATCCGTCGGGCTCCTTCAAGTATAACTATACCTTCGACCTCGGGATCCGATACACCCTGGGAAGGTTCTATATCCAGAGCGGTGCAGGACTGACCTACTCGACCGATATCGGCGACTATGCCATATCTTATCTGAAAAACGACAGTGTCGGATTTTATTACTTCGTGAATTCCTTTTCAGTAGAACCGGGCCATCCTGAGGATCCCCAGTTTGAGATCAAACAGGTCACAGTGTACGACTCTGTTCAATACCTTTACGACTACAGTACAAAGAATAAATATTATTATTTGCAGATTCCTCTCAGGTTCGGGTACCGGATCATTCACAAACCTGCCTGGAGACTTTCGTTTGAAGCCGGATTGCTTTACGCTTACCTGGTTTCCATCAATGAACCCGCTCCCAATTTCTTCATCCCCGAAGGAAGGATCCTCGATATTGAGAGGAGAACGCCTGAGCGGAACAAACATACATTTGGATTGACTGGAGGAGTCAGTGTGGAATATCAATTTACCAGGAATTTCTTCCTCCTGATTGAGCCAACTTTCAAGTACTACCTGCAGGCCATTGAAGAGAATAGCAGCAGAGGCGATAAGCAGCCCTACAGCATCGGATTGAGAGCCGGCATCTGGTACAGGTTGAATTTTATAAACTCAACAAGATGAAACGACGTAGTTTACTCCTTATGTTCCTTTTCTTTGCAGCTGTGTGGACCATGGCACAACCAGTGGGGAGGAGCTGTGAAGCCTCATTCACCTATCAGCAGGATCCAGGAAACCATCTGATCGTCAATTTTACCAATACCTCCTCGGGGAATATCACCGATTATTTCTGGGACTTTGGCGACGGTTCCACCGTCCATGGTGAAAACCCTTCCCATGCCTTTCCCTACACCGGAGAGTTCAAAGTGTGCCTGACGGTTTCCGGGACCGACACCCTGAATCCCTGTAATGACAGCACCTGTTTGATCGTACGGGTGGATATCCTCCCTCAGTATAATCTCGGTGGACTGCTCTTTGCCGGCACCTACCCGATCAACAACCCGATGTCTACAGGTGATACGGCCTTCGCTTACCTGTACCGGTTCGGACCGTCCGGCCTGATTCCGTTCGACTCCTCCTACTTCGATACCCTTGGATATTTCTGGTTTACAGGAATCACCGAGGGAAAGTATTTCCTGAAAACAGGTCTGCTTGAATCCTCCACCAGGTTTTCCCAGTATCTGCCAACGTATCATGGGGATTGTCTTCGTTGGACCGATGCAGATACACTTTTTATAAACCAGAACATTTACCAACTAAATATATACATGATTCCGGGCAATCCGATGACTGCCGGAACCGGCCATATTCATGGGTGGTTGATGATGGAACAGACACATGGCGGGTCCCAGCCATTGGAGGCGGGGCAGGTGGTACTGGCTGATGCTTCAGGCACTCCCTATTACTGCACCTATACCGGCTCCTCCGGAGAGTTTCTCTTTGACGAGGTTCCGGTAGGAGAGTACCAGATCTTCAGTGAATATACGGGACGATTTTCACAGAAACTAGACCTGATGTTGGATGAGAACTATCCCTTTGCCGACAGCCTGGAGTTAATGGTGTATGCAGCCCTTCCGGGGATTGACGATCCTCCCTCCTCTAACCCTGTCAGCGTGGTCATTTTTCCCAACCCGGTGGAGACCTATTTAAGGGTACAAATCTCGTTGAAGCAACCGGAACAGATCCAGGTGAAGGTGTATAACACTTTGGGTCATCTGATAAGGTCAACGGAGTGGCAACTTCCTGCAGGAAAGTTTCAGCAGGAGCTGAACCTGGAAGGCGTACCACCTGCTATCTACCTGATTTCCATACAGGATATCCACTCAAATTGGCGGGTGATAAAAAAAATCATAAAACAATAAACCACTGGTGCAACTATCTCCCCTACTTAAACTAAACGCATAATTCCGACACCCGCTATCCGGATAATTTCCTCCGGCAGATCGTATTCTTCCCTTATTATTTTGTTTCTTATTTTTTTTTTTTACTTTTACTTCAATCATTTTAATATGCCTCATCATGCAAGCGATTGTAGTGGCTATTGATTTCTCCAACATCTCACTTCATGCGCTGGAGTATACGATTCCCCTGGCCAATAAATTCAAAGCCGACATCCTGATGATCTGGGTTGACAAGATCAGTCCCACCGAATCTCTCTACCCGGATACATCCAATCAGAACCGGGTCGAAGCCAAGAAACGCTTTGAGGAGATCATTAAAATGTACAGCAAGCGCATGGGAAAAGGGTTGAAGATGGACTACAAACTGAAGAAGGGGAAGGTGTACCATGAAATTGACCACCTGGCAAGGCAAGAGGGGGCAGGACTAATCATTGCGGGAACGCATGGGATCAGCGGATACGAAGAGTATTGGATTGGCAGCAATGCTTACAAGATCGTCACCTATGCTTCCGCTCCTGTGATTGTGGTGAGGCACGACTTTGCGATTAAAAAGGGGATAAACCGGATCCTGGCACCCATTGACAGCAGTTCTGAGACCATTCAGAAGCTTCCCTACGTGGTACGACTGGCCAACATGTTCAAATCAGAGGTTCATATCCTTGCCACCCACTCCAGCCACCTGAATTCGATCCAGCGACTGGCAGAGAAATATGTTCAACAGGCCACCTCCTATCTTTACGCTAATGAAGTTTCCTTTGTGGAGGACAGCATTGTGAGTAACGATCTCACCAAAGGCACTCTGCAGTATGCTGTCAATGTGGGGATTGATCTGATTTCGATCATGACGGAACAGGAGACCCCTTCAAACGCATTACTGGGGTTGCATGCCCAACAGATCATCAGCCAGTCGCCCGTTCCGGTACTGAGTATTCACCCACAGGAGAATTTCTCTTTGCAATGATGAATGAAATGAAAACAGCCATGATCCTCGTCTCCTTTCTGTGGTTGCCCATTGTACTTCCGGCTCAGGACACCGGCGAGGGAAACGTGAAGATCATACAGGACCCGGCAATTGACCAACTGGTTCAGAAACACATCAGGGTGAATGAGACCCGGGAAGGCATTCCGGGTTACCGTATCCAGATTTTTTTCGATTCAGGAACCAACTCCAAAATTAATGCAAAAATGGAATATGAAAAATTTCGCAGGAGATACCCGGGTACAGGCGTCTATTTAACATTCATTTCACCAAATTATAAAGTCAGGGTTGGGGATTTCAGAACCCGTTTGGATGCATTCAGATTCCTTCAGGAACTCCAGATTGACTATCCCAACGCTTACGTAGTTACTGACCAGATCAAATTATTGAATATCGAATAACACAATAAGTCATGCACAACATTATTTCTACAATCGATTTTTCAGACTGCTCCATCAATGCGTTCAAGCATGCTCTGTCCATTGCACAAATATGCAAGTGCGATCTTATCCTGGTTTGGATTAGAAAACCTGCCAGCCAACGTGAAAAGTATGAAAACCATATAGATGATCCAGTGAAGGGTATTACAAAGAGGTTTGACGAAATGATTACTAAATACCAACCGCAGCTCCCTTCCAGCAAGATCTCTTACAAAATCCAGACTGGGACGGTCTACAAAGAGATCGCTACCGAAGCCAAAGTCAGTCGGGCCATGCTCGTAGTGGCCGGCACGCATGGCGCCTCCGGATTCGATGAGTTCTGGATTGGCAGCAATGCCAACCGGATTGTTTCGGCCTGCGAATGTCCGGTCATCACCATCCGGGCCGGGATAAACATCAAGCGTCCATTATCCTGCATTGTATTTCCCGTCGACAGCACCCTGGAAACCCGCCAGAAGGCCACCTTTACCGGCCACCTTGCCAAGATGCATGACGCTGAGGTACACATATTACGCCTCTATAGCTCCAAGGTAAAAGCTATCCGGCAGAATGTCGATTTCTATGCCTCCCAGGTGGCCCGCTATTTTACCCAGGAAGGGATCAGGCACCGGATAGAGACAGTAGAGGTGACTAACCTCGCTGATGCGATGATCGCTTATGCCTTAGAGGCAGATGCCAACCTGATCTCGATCATGACTGAACAGGAGACAACCACCTCTAATTTGTGGATGGGCCCCTACGCACAGCAAGTCGTAAACCATTCACCTATCCCGGTCCTGAGCATTCATTCCAGGGAGTTGATGACGATAGCGACGAATTAACACCGGTCTATACAATTCAGATTCGCGAAAGCAACCCTGAGCCGCTCCACCATCGATTTCTCTCCGTCGCGCAGCCAGGCTCGCGGGTCGTAGTATTTCTTATTGGGTTTGTCCTCCCCTTCGGGATTGCCGATCTGACCCTGAAGATAGCCTTCGTTTTTCCGGTAATAGCCCAGTACACCCGCCCAGAAAGCCCATTGGGTGTCGGTATCGATATTCATCTTGATGACCCCGTAGGAGATCGCTTCGGCAATGTGAGCCGGTTCTGAACCCGAGCCGCCATGGAAGACGAAATTGACCGGATTTGGACCTGTTCCGAATTTTTGCTGAATGTACTCCTGGGAATTACGCAGGATGACAGGCTCCAATCTCACGTTGCCGGGTTTGTAAACACCGTGGACGTTCCCGAATGAAGCCGCGATCGTAAACCGGTCGCTCACCTGCATCAGCTGCTCATAAGCGTAAGCCACATGCCCGGGTTGGGTATATAACCTGGAGCTGTCGATGCCGGTATTGTCCAC
>JBDROF010000051.1:0-14941 GCA_043810345.1 Bacteroidota bacterium
ACCGGGGAACCTGCTTCAGCTGTACCCGGTGTGTGGATTATTGTCCGGTTAAATCTTATTAAGGACCAACCAAACAATGGAAAACCTGACATCCAAGGAACAAACCATTCAACTGCTGAACCGGATCGCCCTCATCAGCGGAATCGTGGCCTTCATCCTGTGCATCCTCATCATTGCCAATTACATCCAGGTGAAACGGGTGGATCCGCTCAATACCCCGGCCATGACTGTCCTGCTGGAACGATTGAAGAACAATCCAGGTGATGAGACTCTCCGTAACGAGATCCGTGAACTCGACCTTCTCTCACGCAAAGCTTTCTTTACCAGTCAGTGGCAGATCCGGACAGGAGGGTACATTCTGTTGATTTGCGTGTTGATTGCGGTTATCTGCATGAAGTGGATCGAACTGATCCGTCCGAAGATCCCACCCTTTCCGGAACCGGTCAAAGATAGCTTCTGGGAACAACGGAAAATCAACCAACGCTGGATCATCTATACCGGGATATTTCTGGTTGCCGGTTCTCTTATTCTGGCCTTTCTCACGTACTCTGAGATCGGGAAAACACTTCAAGATCAATCCACTGCATTACAGATGCCAACCGATTCAGTAGAAACGGCCAGAACTGAATATAGTAACACTGAACCGACACAAGGCAAAGAAAATCAACTAATTGTCTCGAACAACACACCTGAAGATCAGTCCGATAACCTGATCGCTGCAAGTGCCAATCCAGTCCCAGTTCAGCCGTTTCCTTCCCGTCAGGAAGTCCTTGACAACTCGTTGACATTCCGCGGTCCTGACGGAAACGGAGTTGTTTTCAGCAAGAACTTTCCGGTCAGTTGGAACGGTAAAACCGGATCGAACATCAAATGGAAAGCCCAGATCCCGCTACCGGGGCACAACTCACCCATCGTATGGAACGAAAAGGTGTTTTTATCGGGCGCCAATGCCAGCAAACGGGAGGTCTATTGTTTTGATGCAACAACAGGAAAAATCTTATGGCAGAAGGATGTCTCTGCTATAAAGGGAGCTCCATCTACTGTACCGAAAGTGGACAGGGAAACCGGTCTGGCTGCTCCGACCATGACGACCGACGGCCAGCGGGTTTACGCCATCTTCGCTACAGGCGATCTGGTGGCATTGGATATGGAAGGGAAACTGGTTTGGTCGAAGAACCTGGGACTGCCAAAGAATCATTACGGACACTCCTCTTCTCTTATCATGTACCGCAACCTGCTGATCGTTCAATATGACCAATCGCAGGGCGCCAGTGTAAAAGCCTTTGCTGGCGCCTCCGGAGAGTTGGTGTGGAATACCCCCCGTGACGTCAGGGTCTCCTGGGCTTCGCCCATTCTGGTCAATACAGGTCAACACATGGAACTGATTCTTTCCGCCGACCCCTATGTCGCTTCCTATGACCCGGCTACCGGAAAAGAACGCTGGCGGTTGAATTGCATTTACGGAGAAGTAGGACCCTCTGTGGCCTATGCGGACAGGTATCTGTTCGCTACCAATGAATATGCCAAACTGGTCGCTATTAAACTGGGAGATCCGCCACAGGTAGCCTGGGAGTTATCTGATTACCTGTCGGATATCCCGAGTCCGGTGGCCAATGACAAGGTTCTTTTCCTGGTCACCAGTTACGGTGTAATTGTATGTTACGATGCCAAAACCGGGGAGGAGTACTGGATCAAAGAGCTGGATAACAACACCTATGCTTCACCTGTACTGGTCGAGGATAAGGTATATCAGATGGATAAAACAGGGATCATGCATATATTCAGGGCTGATAAGGTATATTCTCAGGTCGGGGAGCCACCCCTGGGGGAGGGATCTGTCTGTACACCTGCGTTTTCCGGCGGAAAGATTTTCATCAGAGGGGATAAACATTTATTTTGTATTGGAAATTAACATCTAATTGAACGCCTGATAACGTGTCAGAGAATAACCAAAATATAATCAAGATTGTCGACCGGATTGTCACTGAGCGGGGCACTTCCCAGGAAACCGTGATCCCGATCCTGCAAGCGATCCAGGAGGAGTTCCATTACCTTCCGGATGAGGCTCTTGAAAGGGTTTGTGCCATCACCGACATCTCGCCTTCCCGCATCACTGGTATATCCACTTTTTACGGACAGTTCCGGCATCAGCCGGCCGGAAAACACAGCATAAAAATCTGTACGGGGACAGCCTGTCATGTGAAAGGAGCCCGGCAGGTTTACGATGCCTTTCGACGGGAGCTGAAGCTAACCGGACAGGAGGATACTGATAGCCAGGGGCTCTTTACCATAGAAAAAGCGGCCTGCCTGGGATGCTGCACCATCGCCCCTGTGATACGTATTGATTCAGTAACCTACGGACAGGTGGTTCCTGAAAAAACTGGGGAGATCCTCCTGGACTTCCTGATAAACAAATCCAACCTTAAACAGGATGACCACCCGGTTGAAAACATTGGCCCGAACGGCCAGGGAGAGATCAGGATCGGACTGGGATCCTGCTGCATTGCCAGTGGCAGCTCGGAGGTGAAATCAGAACTGGAGAAGACCCTGGCGGATGCACATATCCACGTAAATGTAAAGCAGGTGGGATGCGTGGGGATCTGTCACCAGGTACCGGTTCTGGAGATTGTCAAACCCGGCGAACCAGCCGCTTATTATGCAAAGATCAAGCCGGAGGAGGTAAAGGAGGTGGTGTTGAGCCACTTCAGGCCGGAGGGCTTTTTCAACCGCATGAAGACAGATGTAGTTGGACTTTTTGAACAGATCCTCAACGATGGATCCCCATTATCGGTCAGGCGTTACAAAGCAGAAGAACGAGATAGCCCGGTAACGGAATTTCTTGATCCCCAATTGAATATTGCAACAGAAAACAGGGGAGTTGTAAGACCCACCGACCTGGCAGAGTACCAGCGATCAGGTGGTTTTGAAGCACTGTCGGGATGTCTGAAGGATGGTACTCCTAAGGAGGTCATCGATTTGATCTCCGAAAGTGGATTGAGAGGCCGGGGTGGTGCCGGCTTTCCGACAGGTAAAAAGTGGCAGCTGGTGAAAGACCAGGAGGGATCCCCTAAAATGGTGATATGCAACGGGGATGAAGGAGACCCTGGTGCCTTTATGGACCGCATGATCCTCGAATCCTATCCGTATCGTGTCATCGAGGGGATGATCATTGCCGGGTTTGCTACGGGAGCTTCCGAGGGATTCCTGTACATCCGGGCTGAATACCCCCTCGCGGTCAGCCGGGTACAGGAGGCCATCGACAAATGCAACGAAAAAGGTCTTCTTGGAACGTATATCCTGGGAAGCGGATTTTCTTTCTACCTCCGGATATTTGAAGGGGCCGGAGCTTTCGTCTGCGGTGAAGAGACCGCGCTGATCGCCTCTATGGAGGGTCGTCGCGGCATGCCCCGGATCCGGCCGCCCTATCCATCCCGGATGGGCTTCAGGGGTAAACCAACCCTGGTGAACAATACCGAAACCTTTGCCTTCATCTCCTGGATTGTCCGTCATGGAGCAGAGGCCTTTGCCCGGATCGGGATCAACGGGAGCCGGGGCACCAAGGTCTTTGCCCTGGCCGGGAAGGTGAACCGGGGCGGGTTGATCGAAGTCCCGATGGGAATGAGCATCCGAAGGATCGTAGAGGAAATCGGTGGTGGGATCGCCAACGGGAAGCGTTTCAAAGCAGTACAGATTGGGGGACCCTCAGGCGGGTGCATCCCGGCTTCCCTGGCCGACCTGACGATCGATTTTGAAGCACTGATAGAAGTGGGATCCATGATGGGATCGGGGGGAATGGTGGTGCTGGATGAGGATGACTGCATGGTGGATATCGCGTATTACTTTTTAACCTTCACTCAGAACCAGTCGTGCGGAAGATGTACATTTTGCCGGATAGGAACAAAGCGAATGCTGGAGTTGCTGGAAAAAATCCGCAACGGAGCAGGAGTTCCGGAGGACCTTAAAACCCTGGAACACCTGGCAGGTTCTACCAAACGGGGGAGTTTATGCGGACTTGGAAAAACCGCGCCGAACCCGGTCCTTTCCACATTGGTCTATTTCCGGGAAGAGTACGAAGCACACCTGCAGGGAAGGTGCCCGGCTGGAAAGTGTACGCCACTGATCCGCTATTCCATCACCGACGATTGCATTGGCTGCACCAGATGTGCCCAGCGCTGCCCCTCAGAAGCCATTGAATACAAACCGTTTGAAAAACATTTCATCGATCAGGAGAGGTGCATCAGGTGCGACATCTGCCGGTCGGTGTGTCCCGAGGATGCCATCCTGATCACCTGATCCATGCAGATTACGATCGACCATATCACCATTGACGTGAACAAAGAACAGACCGTCATGCAGGCTGCCGAATCAGCGGGCATCCTGATCCCCTACATGTGTTACCTGCCGGGGCATACCAATCACCCCTCCTGCATGATATGCCTGGTCAAGGATCTCGACAGCGGTAACCTATTCCCCTCCTGTGCCATGGCGGTAACTGACGGCATGAACCTATCGGCCTCCTCCGAAGATGTGATGGAGGCACGGAAAGAGGCATTGGAGTTACTGCTCAGTGATCATGTTGGCGATTGCGAAGCCCCCTGCCGGATCTCTTGTCCGGCTTTCATGAACATCCCTTTGATGAACCGCCTGATAGCCGCAAATAAGGATGCAGAGGCGCTTCGGGTGGTGAGGGAAGAGATATCCCTCCCCCTGGTGCTCGGGTATATTTGTCAGGCCCCCTGTGAAAATGCCTGTCGCAGAAAAAAAATTGACCAACCGGTCTCTATTTGTTTGCTTAAACGCTTTACCGCACAGGATGAAATCATCCTGAAAACAGGCCTGGAGAAACCGGAAACAACTACCGGGAAAAGGGTAGCGGTAATCGGTACCGGTCCGGCCGGAATGGCAGCCGCATTTTATACCCTGCGGATGGGTCATGCCTGTGTGCTGTACGATCAGAATGAACTTCCGGGCGGAACATTACGTTACAGCATCCCCGGTGACCTGCTGCCCAAACCAATGCTCGACGCCGACATAGAATCTATTTACACACTGGGAGGTGAGTTCAGACTGAACTGCAGGGTTACCGGAGAGCTCTGGGAGCGGGAGATCCTTCCCGGATTTGATGCAGTGATCCTGGCTACCGGATCTAAGGAGGAGCACCCCGTGGATGAATTTGGACTACCAATCCTGGATACGGGTTCGGTCATTCACAGGAAAAGTTTCGCTTCTGGTAAACCAGGTGTGTTTGGGTGTGGCAGCATCATCTCTGAACAGCTGCTCTCCGTGAGATCGGTTGCCCAGGGTAAAAAAGCGGCCCTGGAGGCAGATGCCTATCTCAGACGGAATGACGAGCTGCGACGGAAACCGATGTTCAACTCCACCATCGGTCCATTGAGAGAGGATGAGTATTCGGAATATATGCAGGAGGCCACTGACGATCCCAGAACCGATCCCAACCGTGGATACTTCAGCGGTTTTTCGCCTGATGAAGCGATCCGGGAAGCCCGCCGGTGCATGCATTGCGACTGCCGGAAACCGGTAAGTTGCAAGCTGAGGATTTATACCGATCAATATGGCGCCAACCGCAGAAGATTTGCGCCAGCGGAACGAAAGCGGCTTACCCGAAACCTGCAGCACGAGCTGGTGGTGTATGAACCGGAGAAGTGCATCCGATGCGGATTGTGTGTGGAGATCACACAAAATGAAAAAGAGCTATTGGGGTTAGCCTATGTTGGAAGAGGCTTCGATGTCAGGATCAAAGTGCCTTTCAGTAAAACAATGGAAGAAGGATTGGTAAAAACTGCCAGGGCATGTGTAGAGGGATGCCCGACGGGAGCACTGGCGGATAAAAAAAAAGATGAGGTGATGAGGTAGTGAGGTAGTGAAATAGTGGAATAGTAAGATGGTGATAATGAAATATTTGAAGATGTTCAGATGAAGCAAAATGAAATAACTGCATTGTTCTTCTTGTTGACCCTGGGTTCTGTCGGAACAGGTTTTAGCCAGGCGAAAAGTCCTGACTGCTGGCCTTCGTTCCGTGGGGACCCGCAGCTTACAGGTACCTCCCCGGTTTCAATTCAACCACCGCTGAAACTTCTCTGGACGTTCAAGGCCGGCGATGCCATTAAATCCTCTCCGGTGATATGCGAATCTCTTATTTGCTTTGGATCCGACGACGGGTTTATCTATGCACTCTCTCCCGACGGAAAACTAAAGTGGAAATACAATGCAGGAACATCCGTCGAAGCTGCTCCATTGTATTTGGATCATACCCTATATGTAGGATCACTTGAAGGGATCCTCTTTGCGCTGAATGCGGAAACGGGCAGCCTGAAATGGAAGTATCCAACTGAGGGACAGATCTCGGGATCTTCCAACTGGACGTGGTCGGCAAACAGAAAACGGAAAGAGATTCTTACAGGAAGTTATGATTACAACCTCCATGCAGTGGATGCTATCACAGGGAAGCCATTGTGGAAATACGAATCCAACAACTTCATCAACGGAGCAGCTGCCATCAGCGGTGAAGTGGCCGTATTTGGCGGTTGCGACGGGTACCTGCACCTGGTGAACACGGCAACCGGAAAAGTGGATGACACCATCAACCTGGACACTTACATTGCCTCATCGGCAGCTATCAGGGAAGGCAAAGCCTGGTTCGGAAATTACGATGGAGAGTTTTATTGCGCTGATCTGAACCGAAAAAAGATTCTCTGGAAGACCGGGGGAGGAGGGCCCTTTCTATCCTCTCCGGCCATCCTCGGAGAGCGGGTGTTGATCGGGTCTCAGAATCGCTACCTCTATTGTTATCAGGCGACGACAGGAGAACTGCTGTGGAAGTACAAAGCGCTTGGAAAGGTGGATGCCTCCCCGGTCATTGCAGGTAACCTGGTGGTGGTTGCCTCTTCCGACGGCAGGCTTCATCTGCTGGAACTGGATAGTGGAAAAGAGGTTTGGGTCTACGAAATCGGAAGCCAGATAACGGCCACCCCGGCAATCACTTCCGGGTTGATTCTCGTAGGGGCACACGACGGAACCCTTTATGCGTTCGGGCCATGAAGATCATTCAGATAGTACCGGGTATTGGGGGGACATTTTACTGCGGCAACTTACCCGGAAAATAGTGGGTATATATCAACAGCTCCTCGAAAAAAAACAATGACAGTATGCTTGCAACACTTCAAAAGATTTCCAAGCAGTATGATTACCCCGTGCTGGTTGAGATTTCGCTGACCATTCATCGTGGAGATTCAATAGCCATCATAGGTCCTTCAGGATCAGGCAAAAGCACTTTGCTGAATATCCTGGGAACACTTGATCGTCCCTCTTCCGGCCGGGTCATTCTCAACGGCGAAGCGGTGGAATCACTGGATGATAATCAGCTGGCCGGAATCAGGAACCGTTTCATCGGATTTGTATTTCAGCGTCATCACCTGCTCCCCCAGCTCACGTTGCTGGAGAACATCCTTCTCCCGATACTTCCTGAAAAGGATAGATCGGTGGTAAAAGAAGCGGAACAACGGGCATTCCGGTTACTGGGACGGGTGGGTTTAAGCGACCGTATAACGCACCACCCAGGGCAGCTTTCGGTGGGTGAGTGCCAGCGTGCGGCTGTGGTAAGAGCATTGATCAACAAACCTGGACTGCTTCTGGCCGACGAGCCCACCGGCTCGCTGGACGAAGAACATGCCAGCGCCCTGGGAATGCTACTTGTGGAGTTGAATCTTGAAGAAGAGATGGGCATGGTAGTGGTAACTCATTCGGTGGAGCTGGCCAGGGGAATGAAGGTGATCTATCGTCTCCATTCCGGAAGGCTTGAAAAACTCGAAGAGGCATGAATATCAGAACCCTGATCTATCGAAATCTATTCTTTTACCGGTGGCCCTACCTGGCGATCCTTGCTGGTGTGATGGTCAGTACCGCGGTGCTGACCGGTGCCCTCCTGGTGGGAGATTCTGTGAGGGGATCATTGGGAAGACTAACTGAACTGAGGCTGGGCACAACGCATTGGGCTATGCAGCCGGGCGATCGATATTTCCGGTCGGCCCTGGCCAGTGACCTCTCCCGGAAACTGGACCAACCCGTTGTGCCCGTAATGCAGTTGATCGGGATTGGAGTAAATGTCGAAACCGGCAGCCGGTTACAGGATATCCAGGTCGTGGGTGTCGACAGCAGTTTCGCCTTCCTGTGGAATGCCTCAGTTGTATTGCCGAAAGAAGATGAAGTGGTCATCAGTGGAAACCTGGCATCAAAGCTGGGCCTTGAAATCGGAGATGCATTGTTGATCCGGTTGCCAAAAGTTGAAGAGGCACCACAAAATGCCCCTTTTGTGGCTGATGAGACCCCGGCAGCTTCCATCAGGCTTACGATCATAGCTTTAGCCAACGAGGAAGAAATGGGAAGATTCAGTTTGAAGAGCAATCAACGGGCTCCATTCAACGCATTTGTTTCACTGGACCAGCTTGCCTACCAGGTTGGCCGTCCTGAATCTGCCAATTTGTTGCTGGTACCTGAAACCGGGACCCGGGAGCTGACGGTTCAACATCTCGACAGTGCACTTTCATCAGTATGGCAGATGGAGGATGCCGGAATCAGGATGACCCGGCTTGATGCAAAAGGGTTATACCAGATAGTGACAGACCGGATATTCTTTGACAATTCAACTGCCCGTGCAATCCATGAGCGTCTTCCAGATGCCCAACCTCTCCTGACCTATCTGGCAAACACCCTCTCCGCCAACGGGAAAGAGACACCTTACTCGTTTGTGACAGCTATAGATGAGGGAATATTACCTATTTCACTGTCACCCGGAAAGATCCTTATCACCGACTGGCTTGCTGCTGATCTTGGTATATGCCCGGGGGACTCGCTCTACATGACCTATTATGTGATGGGTCCGCTTCGCAGGTTACACGAGCAGCAGGCTGGATTTAAGGTTTCGGCCATTGTTCCCGTCCACGCCATTCCTTATGGTGAAAACCTGATGCCCGATTTTCCCGGACTAAATGATGCCGGCCATTGTCGCGACTGGAACACCGGAGCCCCGGTGGAACTGGACCGCATCCGTGATAAAGATGAAGCCTACTGGAATACCTTCCGTGGCACCCCCAAAGCGTTCATCACTCTGGCAGATGGTGAGAGACTCTGGGCAAATCCGTTCGGAACTGTTACTGCTTTCCGCTTTAAGTCAGGCAAAGAAAAAAACTGTATACCAATAGTATCCATTGATTCAGCAATCATGGCCAGCATATACCCTTCCTGGTACCGGTTTGTGTTTCAGCCTGTATGGGAACAGGGACAACAGGCGGCGGCAAACTCTACCGATTTTGGAGGCCTCTTCCTGAGTCTCAGCTTCTTTCTCATTGCCTCTTCCCTCCTGCTCATCGCGCTGCTATTCTCTCTGCATGCCCGGACAAGGATTTCGGAATTAGGGGTGTTATCCGGACTAGGATTCCGGAAACCATTGATCATCCGTATTTTATTTTCAGAAGCTGTATTGGTATCGATCCCTGGAGTGATCCTGGGAGCCATGGTCGGAATATTATATAATAAACTAATCCTCATAGGATTAAATACACTCTGGCAAGATGCCGTAAGGACCTCGATGCTCAGCATGGTGGTGAATTTTTCCTCTCTGGCAACCGGTGCCACTGCCGGGTTTATTCTGGCTTGCGGAGTGCTCTTCCTGGCCCTGAAAGGTCAGCTCCGTCACACAGTATCCGACCTGGTGAAGGGAACAACAGATCCTCTTCCTCAGGATCTGCAAAAGAGAAAACGGTTGTGGCTGGGATCTGGAATCATTTTCGTGATCGTAGCCCTTGTAATACTACTGGTGTTACTGACAAACGCCGCAGTACCTGAGGCAGACCTCTTCCTCACCGCGGGAGGGATGATGATGGCGGGAGGGATCTGCCTGTTGAATGCATTTCTGATCCGGCAATCGGAAAAACCGACATCCGGAGGAACCGGTTTTCTCACGATGATTTTAAGGATCGGATCGTTGAAACGGAAAAGGAGCATGGCGGCTATCACGTTGATGGCGTTGGGAACTTTTACGATCATCATCACAGGCGCCAACAGGAAAACTTTCTATGGGACGGAAAGGGACAGACAATCAGGAACTGGGGGCTTTTTACTATGGGCTGAAGCAACGATGCCCCTGTTGTATGACCTCAATACTGCCTC
Organism: Bacteroidota bacterium; assembly: GCA_043810345.1. Classification (GTDB taxonomy): domain Bacteria; phylum Bacteroidota; class Bacteroidia; order Bacteroidales; family FEN-979; genus QYOJ01. The sequence continues at coordinate 10,186 of JBDROF010000051.1, forward strand.
CGGGAAAGCCTACTTTGCGCTGGAAGATGAACACTTGTTGCAAGATCTCCGTTTTTTTCAACTACATCGCCTTGAAGGGAATGACGCCAGTTGCCTCAACCTGAACCAGGTTCCAAACCCGATGATACTCGGAATCCCGGAACAGGATTTTGATTCATTGGGTGCATTCCGTCTGGTGAATACCCTGCCTGATGTAGATCAGGAACACCCCTGGCTTACACTTCGCAGGGAGATTTCACCCGGTGTGATTCCAGCCTTCGCTGATCAAACCGTGATCACCTGGGGATTGCGGAAAAAGGTTGGGGACACCCTCCTCTACCACAACGAAACAGGGGAAGAACTGCACGTGATACTGATGGGAGGCCTGGATAACTCCATTTTCCAGGGACATATCCTGGTCTCCGACAGCTTGTTGAAAAACCGGTTCCCTTCCATCAGTGGAACCAGAATCATGCTGGTTGACGGACCGTTTGCCAGTCGAAAGGAGATAGCAGACAGGCTTCAGGAGCTATTTTTGGATTACGGACTGGTGGCCGTTCCGGTATCGGATCGCCTGGCCGAATTCAACTCTGTGGAGAACACCTACCTTTCTGTCTTCATGATACTTGGTGCACTGGGTATCCTGATCGGTACCGTTGGGTTTGGTATCATCCTTTGGCGAAACAACCTCGAACGATCCGGAGAACTGGCTCTCTATATGGCTATTGGGTTCCGGAACAATTTCATACGCCGTATGCTGATGATCGAATACCTCCTGATCCTCTTTGCCGGGATGTTCCTGGGCATCATTGGAGCTGTGGCAGGAATACTTCCGTCCCTGATCTCACCGGCCTACCAGATGCCCGGAGGTTTTCTCCTGGTGATCCTGCTGGTGATCTGGATCAGCGGAGCAGTGTGGATCCTGATCCCGGCACAACGCGTATTTAAAAGAGATCTGACCCAAATACTCCGGGAAGAGTAATGCCGCCCCTTTAATTTGAAATTTGTCATCCCGCGTCACTTCGGGTGGGTCAACTCACGTACACCATTGATGTATTTCACCACGAAAGCTCCTTTCAATCCGGCCTTGCCTTGCAGGTTGCTGGCAAGCTGCTTGGCTTCGGCGTCATTTTCAAATTCCCCGACGTAATAACGGTAATACCCTTCAGAAAATTCCTTGATAACAGGTTGAGCTACTTTGAAATAGGCCCGGAGGTTGTCGGCACTTCGCTGACCTGTAGAAGAAGAAAATATCTGGACACGATAGAAAATGTCAGCCTTGAGACCGGGAAGCTGGTAAGGTTCAGGACTCCTGGTAACCGGAACAGCTTGTGATGCTACTTCCATCTGTTGCGGAGAGAGTGCTGTCCGCTGGCCTGCAACAGGTTTGGTTACGGATACGGTGTCAACCAAAGGTTTTTCCTGAACAGGAGGGTGAGCTTTGGGGAACACCACCGGAGGCATGGTTGCTTTCACTGCATCCAGTTCCACCGGATTTCTTCGGTTGAAGTTGTAGACCAGGTTCAACGAGAGAAATGAGTAAATATCATATTGGAATCCACCCACAGTGGCATCCAGCTTGTCGGAGTTAACTCCCCGCAGGGTCCACTCCACACCCAGGTTAACTTTATCATAGATATTGAAATAGGCACCAAGTCCAGCTGGAACCACCCATTCTGTTGTCCAGTTTCTAATTGATCCGCTTCCTCCAGCCGGCTCGTGCGTGATGAGATCCGTCTTTTTGGTGATCCAATTTGACATCCCCACTCCAACAGATCCATAGATAAAAAAGATCCGTTTGGGTTTATAACGGAAGAGCAGATTGCTGAAGTTAATGGTTGTATTGAGATTGTACTCCAGGATGTTTCCCGTGAAGTACTGATTCATGGGAGCACCATTCGAATAATTCTTTCTGAAACTATAGATTTCACCATAGGTCGCCTGTCCGCGAAGAGCAAAAACGTGACTGAGCTGACGAATCAGGTAAAAAGTTCCTGCGTACTTTATTTCATCGAACGTTGAAATGCCAGGAACTATCCTGTAGGGATTCAGATCCCCATAGAAGATAGTTGGCCCTCCCCCGACGCCAACAGACCAGTTGCCATACCACTTCTTGCTTAAAACACCCTGAGTTTGGGGATGTGCTACTCCGGAAATCAATAGAGATCCAAGGAGAGCAGAAAAAAAGAGTAGTCTTCGCATTAAGATCCGATAGATTAACCGGATAAAGATATTTGGAAAAGGGAGCTGGTACTCAGGCGGAAAAAAAACTTTATCAACAACCCATTGTTACTTCTTCAGGTCGATGGCTCGTGAGTAGTCGATGATGGAACCAGGCAGGTCACCCATTGCCTTTCGGGTGAAGCCCCGGTAATAATAGGCGTCAGCGAATTTGTGGTCAATCTGAATGGCTTCAGAGAAATCGTCGAATGCCTGATTGTATTTTTTCATTTTCAGATAAACAAGTCCCCTGTTGCAAAGCGCATCTAATAACCTACGGTCTTTGCGGATCGCGACGGTTAACGTAGACAGGGCTTTTTTGTCTTTATCGAGGTAAGCATAAAGGCATCCACGGTTATTATAACCTTCTGCAAAACGGGGATATTTAGATTTGAGCAGGATGTAGGCTTTCATGGAATGATCAGGGTCGCCGGCCAGGCGGTAAACATATCCCATGCATAGGATAATGGTGGAGTCATATTTGGGTTCAAGCTCCAAAGCGTGCTTATAAAGGTCAATCGTTTTATTGAACCGGCCATTCTGGAAATTCCAGACGCCATAGTTGATATAGGCTTCAAGGAAATCACGGTCTTTGGTGCCAAAATAGAGACAAGCCTCTATCAGGTTAGTGTCGGCAGGGTTGTTTAAGACCTCATTTGTGCCAATGAGATAGCCAGAAAAGATATGATCCTGGGTGATGGGAGCATTCTGCCAGAAAGCAGGAGTTTTTAGCTGGCCGGCTGGAATATTCAGAGCTTCACTACAGATTTTCAGAATGCTGTCAGACTGGTTAAGCCTCATGAAGGCGACGCCTATGTAAAAATTACAGAATGTTCGGGAGACCGTCGAGTCGATTCGGGCAATTCGGAAATCCTTGATGGCCTCAAGGAACATGCCTTGCTCCAGGTAGGAGAGCCCACGGTAGAAATGAACAGACCCCAGGGTTGAAGAGGAAGGGAAGAGAGAGTCTTTGTTCTTTTCGAGCAGGGAGGCAAAATCAGTCCGGTAGTCCAGGGAACAGATCTCCCGGAGTTCCAAATCCTGGCTTTTTACAACCTCTCCTCCACCGGCGGTGACCAGGAAGAACAACAAAACCGGCAGGAGCTTTTTCGGTAAAGTAATCATAGGACTACCCTTCATTGATAAACCAAAAATAGCTATTTCCACAGAATAAATGCCAAGAGTTATTCACTTCCAATTAATATTTTTGAACCATCTGCTGAAAACCATCGTTCATTCGGGTCGATTTCCTTGACCTTCGTGGGCGAGCCTGGCTCAAACAACACTGGGAAAATATCAGGTTTGTTTATTGTATTTTAAACTATTAATTTTAACTTTGCACTCCAAATTTTGGGATACTCCTCCTTAGCTCAGTTGGTTAGAGCATCTGACTGTTAATCAGAGGGTCGTTGGTTCAAGTCCAACAGGGGGAGCAGGATAATCAGCCACTTACAGACGATATTCAGTAGGTGGTTTTTTATTTGCCCCGAAATTTGCCCCGCAACTAAGCTCCAACAGACCTTTTTTACTATAAAGATTAATTCATATTAAACCACCTCCGTTTCCCATCGATCACCCAACACCCAGACCCTCACCGACCAACCGGAGCCCAAACTTTTGGAGAAAAAAATTTCCAGGATTTTTAGGGGGCATATACCCCAAACCTAAGCAGTGTAATCACATATTAGTAATGCTGATGGTCGCACCGGAATGGAGTTTACGCTTTTTTGCCATGTCATCTAACTTATTTACATTTGTTAACAACTATTTTATGAATGCGCCACTCCGAATCTGATACCCGCGCCAATTTCATTGATCCCTTACTATTGGACTGCGGCTGGAAACCTGATAATATCCAGCGGGAATACTATTTCACGGATGGACGTAAGATTCTCAACAACAGACGTGGGCGGCGGAAGTTCGTGGATTACCTGCTCAAGCACCGCAATGTCAACCTTGGTATCATCGAAGCCAAAAGTTCAGACAAGCACCCAACGGAAGGGTTGCAACAGGCAATCGATTATGCCAATGATTTGAGAGTAAGGTATGTTTACTCATCCAACGGGCTGAAACATTACGAATTCGATACGATTGTTGGTAAAGGTGATTACATTGAACGGTTCCCGTCACCTGATGATCTGTTCAGCCGCATCACGTTCAATACAACGGCGGAGCAGGAAAGGTTGATGGTTCAGCCCCTCGATAACTCTGGTGCGAATCAGCCCAGATATTACCAGATTGTCGCTGTAGACAAGGCAATTGAGGCGATTGCAAGCGGTAAGAAGAGGGTTCTATTGACGCTAGCCACAGGTACCGGCAAGACATTTATCGCGTACCAGATCGTCTATAAACTGTTCCAGACACGATGGAATCTGGATGGTGCTGACCGTCGTCCCAAGGTGTTATTTCTTACCGACAGGAACCTGCTTGCTGACCAGGCAATAAACACATTCAACCCGTTCGAAAAGGACTTGGTAAAGATTAACGGCGAAGAGGTTCGCAGACGGAACGGGATCGTTCCCACCAACGCCAACATTTTTTTTGCCATCTATCAAGC
>JBDROF010000052.1:0-2110 GCA_043810345.1 Bacteroidota bacterium
GTGATTGCTGGCATGCCTTTTTGCAGATCGTCCAGTAGAATAGTTTTAGATTCCATACTCAAACGTGACCTTTTGAGAATCGATATTTAAGATAAGATTTGTATTACTTTTTTATTTACGGCTAACATATTATTAACCAGTTTTCTGGATAATATCAGAATTTCTAGGCAAGATCAAGAAAAACATAAAATTAACCCTGACGTAACTTCCTAAGTTTACTATACCTTTGAAGTTGCAAAACATTCTGTTTGTCATGTTATCCAGTTTTCTGGTCAACATATTATGCTCAACATACTGTACCATATTTTTTTGCATTATGAAGCTATTCTCAAAAAAAGGTAACGGATGTTTCCCGCCATGCATACTTTAAAAAGTGGCTTCCTAACTAATATTCTTATGGGAACTTTTCGTAGATTCCCTGTTGAAATGTACTTCTTTCAGGTTCAGCTTTCAGATGCGTGTTCCAGGAAGGACTCTTGCCTCTCAACTCCACCTACAATTAAACCTTTTCGATGTGGTGAAAGAAGTGATGATTTACAGAAGAATTGTTTAACGCCATGATCAGCCACGATTGTAAGGAGTCGGCTGCATCAATTTGTTGGCCAAGTCATTCAACCCGGCATTATCCATTCATGATCTCGACAATAATCTCTTCCATCTGCTCCATAGTGAGAGGATAGGCTTCTTCGCCTATCTGTTCCCTAAGAAGATTGTTCTCATCGGACCTTTCGTGAGCTATGAAGTACTCCAACGAGCAGCGAGCAAGCGCTTGCCGCAGTTCTGATACGGATGGTGAGGGGCCGTCACAAGAGCCAACAAGGAGGGTGTGAGGGCTGAGCGGGAGGAACACATGCCTTAGGATATCGTCATTTTCCAATAGGACCTTGTATGGTTTTGACCCTTCAACATTGAACAGGACAGCCGAGTCTCCAAGAATCAGCGAGTTAGCCTCCACTGGCAGTGTATTGTAAACGAGCTCTTTGTACCGCTGAATCTTGAGTTCAGGAGGGTCCGGTTGCCTTAGGGCTTTTATGTGGCCGGATTTTACTGCTTCCGGTAACTTCTCTATCAGACCTTTGCGTAACTGAGCGGCCATCACTGGCAGCATTGGTTTCAGTTGAGCCATGAAGACGGGAATAAGAGGCATTGCTATTTTCGTCATTGGTTCAAACAAGCTTTGCGGGAGCCCTTGCTCACGGAATTCCTTTGCAAAAGACTCTCGAAGCAGGGAAGGGTCATTCTGGAATTTTCGCTCTAAGTAATGTATGAAGAAATCCTCATCTGCGACGAAATCGATCAGCCTCGAAATCAAATAACTGCCTGTCTGCATAACAGACTGCCGGACGTGTCTGGTTCGAAACTCAAGATGTGCAATCAGTACAGGTACGCGTGGATCGGATATACCACTCGGAGCCGAGTTCCTGAGTTCCTCCACCAGAATGCTAAGTGGTCCTTCTGCCTTCGTAATAAGGTCATCTGCCAGCGTATCCTGCTCCTGAGTATAGAAAAGGCCTTCTACTCCGACGTTTATGATGTTCGTATTGAATGGAGGTCTGTCTTTACGATAGACCCACGTGAAGACTGCGTCTCCGACTTTGAGACTAGCGAAGCCTTCTTGAAGGAACTGAGGAATAAAGTGCTGTCGCTTACCCGACATCAGTCACCTTGCACAACGATGGCCATGAGCCGCCGGGCCACGGAGCTTTTCAAAAAAAAACGAGCGTTAATCCCGGGCTGATCATTGGCGGTGTTATACGTTTTACTTTTTTATTCCGTCATACCGCACATCTATGACCTTACGCGCATCAAATGGAACATTTGCATAACCGCCCACGTGGATAACCTCGCGTGACCATGCGACCATAACGTTTTTGTACTCTATGCCGTTTTTTAGAATTGCTGTGACAAGTTTTACACCGTATCCGTGTCTTGGGAACGTTGCAATTTTTTCTTGGATCGGTTCTGATAGAAACGCACTTGGTCTCTTCTTTAAAAGTGCACGACAATCATCAGCAATAGCTCGACGGGAGACAAGATCGATTTCATTTTTTTCTAATACAACTTGCCAATATATGGACCCGTCTGACATGTCGATACGCCCATAGCCTGG
>JBDROF010000053.1:0-32444 GCA_043810345.1 Bacteroidota bacterium
ACCTGGTTCCCCTTCAGCATCTGAGAGTTGGTCTTTATAATTAATCCGGGCATCTCAACGGTTTCGGGATAACTCTCCATATCGATCAGGTTCTCAAAGAAACTGACCTTCTGTTGGAAGCGTTCAAAGATACCGGGAGTCAGGTCATGAAGCTGATACACTGCAGTATTACCTGTCCAGTTACGGAGGTCATCAATCAGTTTCTCCGGTTGATCAAATTCCCAATCCTCAACGTACCTGTAAATGCTGTCGTGAAATCGGACCACGTCGCTAGTTGGAAGTGTCGGATCGTTCAAACGGGCAATCCCATCCCTAAGGATCTTTTCCAGTTCTGCGGTAACCGAAGCTGCAATGAACCTTAGAGCCTTCTCCTCAGCCAAGTGAAGATGGATCGAATCGGAACGGCTGATGATATTTTTTTGTCCTGATAACCAGAGCAGATCATCCGGCGTAAGGTACTCCTCGTATGACAGGGAAGTAAAGGGATTGGCCGGTTGAAATACTTCACGGAAGGTCAGGTAGGAATAGAAGAACCCAAAGCTTCTCCTGACTGTTACATGACGGTCCAACCGTTCCCGCCACCCGGCATCCTGTGCGATCTCTGCATTGAGCTCTTCGCTGCTTCCAAATGTTTTTGTGTAGGTGAGGATATAGTCATCCTTACTTTCCTCATCCCCGGAGGTATCTTTGACCGCGATCCGTTCCCAGGTCGAGTCTACCGGATAGGGTAAATCGCCTTTGAAGACAGAGGATGAGTCGCCTGTTATCCGGATGATGCGGGTAAAGGATCCGTCGCGGTGGACCTGGGTAGTGACGGTAATTTCACGGCATCCACTGAAAATCAGTACGGCAACGAACAGGATTGTCAGGATCTCTCGAGTTTTCATGGTCGTGAGGTTTTGATTGTAACATCAAGTTGGTACCTGGTTTCATGTGGTTGTGCGGCGATGAGCTTTTTGCGAGCCTGGAATCTTTGCTGCAACGATACAAACGTGATGCCGCTTTTTTCCAGCCGGCTGGCCAACGTATTAACAGGCGTAACCCTGACCGCTGCAGTTTGTTGTTCCAGGGTGTTCACTTTTTTTACTACGATGAACTCTTCTATCCCGTAAAGAATCAGCAGGCAAACAGATGCTGCTGTAAGCATTCGCTGTGCAAAGGTCAAAAAAGGGACACTGGAAGAGCCGATCAGCCGGAGAGGAGATTTTTGTCGTTGTGATTTTTGAATCGTTTGCATGACTTTCAGAGGAATCTCCTCTCGGTCCTTTAGCACCGGTTCATTCTTTTGCAAAACTTCAAGAATACGCTCAAGCAGATCGCGTGTATCCTTGTCTTTTCGTGGTTTCATAATTTTCTCCTTTCATATGATGAGATGATTACGGCAAGTAAAAATAGGAATAATCACCAAGTTATCATATTTCAAAATATTGATGTTACTTTGTAGAAAAATTGACCTCCTCAAAAGTAGGTAACTGTGAGGACCATTCTTATACTGTTCAACCTCTTAATAACGATCTATCTCTTTGCACAATCCTGGGAGTTTATCAAAGAGCGCGACGGGATCAAGATCTACACGCAGAAGGAGAAAGGAAGCCCGTTAAAGTCGTTCAAAGGGGTGATGGAGATACGTTCCACCATGGAGATGATAGGGACGGTAGTAGGAAATGTGAAGAATTTCGACTGGTGGGACGACGCTATCCGAAAAATTGATGTCCTGGCCCATGAGGACAATGTTTACTCACAGTATTACCTGATTTACGATGTTCCATGGCCGTTGATGGACCGGGACCTTTGTGTGAATGCCAAGGTAACGATCGACCCTGTCACCGGCACCAAAGTCATATTGGCTCGTCCGCTTCCTGATGTCATCCCTGAGGATCCAACTATTATCAGGATTAAGAATTACTGGCAGAAGTGGAGCATTCAGCCATTAAAGAATGGGATGATCCGGCTCACTCTCGAAGGATTTGTAGATCCGGGAGGGATCGTTCCCTCCTGGTTGTATAACATGGTGATCACGGAGACACCATTAAACCTGATGCGGGAAGTAAAGAAGCGGGTAGAGTTGCCAAAAAAATTTTAATTTCTGGCCATGAAATTCATTAAAAACCACCTGTTTCTAATATCCCTGGTTCTGGTAATGGGGGCAAGCACATTTCTTGAAGATATTCTGTATGGAGGAGTAATCTCGTTAATCCTGTTAACGTTTTGCGTGTGTCTGGGACTACTGATTCTCTCCATTCACAGGCATTTATTCTGGATTGTGATTATGTTCAGCCTCCTGATCATAGGATTCAACTACATCACGATCAGAACCATAACCCCTGATGGCCTGGCTCTTAAGTTTTTAAGTTTAACCATTCTTTTTCTTGTTTATGCCGGTTTGTTCTTCTACCTGATCATGACCACCAGGTCGTTATCCGTTTCAGATATCAGTAACGCGATCTCAGTATATTTGCTGATTGGAATAGCGTTTGGCTTCCTTTATAGTTTTATCGAAATGATCCATCCGGGAGCCTTCATTTACAATAGGCCTGAAGCAGACGATATTAGTGGGGATATGATCTAATTTCAGCTTTGTGGTCCTGACTACTCTCGGATTTGGAGATATCCTGCCTGTCTATAAGGTTGCCAAGGTGATTGTGATGATGGAGGCTGTGCTGGGAGTATTGTATATCGCCATCATGATCGGACGTTTGGTCGGAATTGGCCCGGCGCATCATAAGAAAAACCAATAACTGAACATATGGAACATTCAAAAGAACCTGTTTTTGTTGACTCACCTCATCGATTACAACGGATAACCGACATCATTTTTGCCTTGTCGATGGTCCTGTTCATCGTTTCTGGTATGTTGACCTTCAATGATGCTGCTTTCTGGTCGGGCTATGATAGCGATCCGACGGGATTTATTTGGGGACAGGCCAGAGAATTATTGACGGCCTTCCTGGTATTTCTTTTCATGGCCCTCTACTGGAGTACAAACTTGAACCAGGCGAAGTATATCATCCGGGTGGATAACACCTATATTTGGATCAATATCTTTTACCTTTTTTTCATTGCCATTGCCCCTTTTCCCAATGCATTGACCCTAAAATTCGGCAGCGATTTCTATGTTCAGCAGTTCTTTAACCTGGACATGTTATTTATCGGGTTGTTTGGTTTCTTTGCCTGGTACTATGCCACAAAAAATCATCGTTTGGTTTCGAAGGGGCTTACTGAAGTGGAGATCAAAACCACGCACCGGGAGATGATTGTGGAACCGCTTGTAGCCGTCATCGCGATTGTCGTTTCCTTTATTGATACGGCCTACTGGGAGCCTGCTTTGTTGTTATTACCCATTGGGATGGTGATCGTGGCAATCCTGAACCGGAGATTAAAAAAATAGTTTTCACCTTTCTTTTAGTAACTTCTACGCCTGTTTTTCGATTCCTGAAGCTTTCAGATTTGGGTGTATTTGCAAATTATTTAGAATTAATTTAAATTTGCACACAAAATGACCTTCAAAAAGGAAATCTACCGGGTAGAGGAAATGTGCTGGTGGAATTTGATCAGGACCACGTGAGCAGGGAAAAGATGGAGAAGGCTATCAGGGATATTGGGTATGAATTGATCACAACACAGGAAACCACGCCGGAACAAGCATAGTAAACGGGCCATCCATTTTCCCTTCCTACCCCTTTTGCAATAGAACCACCTCACCCCCCCGGGGGGATGAAGTGGAGGAGCAACCCCGTTAACAATTATTTAATATTCCTTTAATATCTGCGTAATTTTCGGGTGAATCCCTTGCACTATTTTTGCATCGACAAAAACCTGAAATTATGATCAATAAATTACAAAACAAGCTGGTTTGGCTGGTATTGGTCTGCTTTACCACCTTTTTACCCAAGGCAGAAATCTTCGCCCAGGAAAAAAATGATTCCATTAAACAAGAGGCAATAACACTGCGTGACATGGTAAGCGGAGTCGAAGAACGGGTAGCCACTGCTGAAAACAACCTGGAGAAACTTACGAAAATTAAGCTATCTGGTTACATTCAGGCACAATGGCAGTTTTTTGAGAATCCGGCGGTTTTTCCGAACAACTATATTTCATTACGCTGTGTCAGATTGAAAGTACAGTATCAACCGCTTGCAGGGGTTGTGTTTGTATTGCAACCTGATTTTTCTCCAAGTGGTTTTACCTTGAAAGATGCCTACGTAGATCTGCATGATCCCTGGCTTAAGACATTCTCTTTGTGGGCAGGACAATTCAACCGCCCCAATTATGAAGTGGAATATTCATCCAGCAAACGTGAAGTTCCTGAAAGATCCAAAGTGATCCGGGCTATCTATCCCGGCGAACGTGCCATCGGGGCGAAACTGGAAGTTACACCCCCTTCTGTACCCCTCAAATTCCAGTTTGCCGTGTTTAATGGCAATGACCATATGGTCATCAAAGATGTGAATAGCAACGATATAAATCCTAAAAACAAGGATTTCGATAACTATAAAGACCTCATGGGCCGACTTACCTATAATTTCACGCTGGGAAATTTTGGAGGTCTTGACCTGGGCGTGAATGGCTATTGCGGCTGGATGAAATCGAATTCGACGACAGTGCTGAACAGTGATTACACCTTTTATAAAAATGTTTCCATAGGTCAAAGTGTACCCCGTCACTGGGTAGGAGGAGAGATGCAGCTCTACATGGACATCCTCGGTGGCATGTCTATCAAGGCAGAGTACATGATGGGGATCAACACCTATCCGGGAGCGGGTGGAAGTTTTCCGGTAGCGGATCCCGTTCAGACAACCCTGACCAATGATACCCTCACCATGACCTACCTTTTTACAAATACACAGGAGATCATCCCGACCATCCGCAGGAACTTTATGGGTGGGTATGTCTACCTAATCAAAAACGTCGGGGAACGCAACCAATTTGCTTTTCGCTGGGATTTTTTCGATCCCAACACCAAACTGACAGGAAACCAGATAGGAGTAGTACAGTATAACAACAGCTCATCCGATGTCAAGACCAGCACCACCATGGTTGGCACCAATCCTGTGATCGTCCTCAACGAAGTCACCAACCATGTAGTGGATAACAGCCTGAAAAGCGGATCCTCCGATATCACCTACCATACCCTCACATTCGCCTGGAACTACTACTTCACGGAAAACCTCCGGATCCAGGTTGCCTATGAAATGCCATTCAATGAAAAGGTGGGGGTAGAGGTATTCCCGCAAAACGTATTTACCCTGAGGTTGCAGGCCAAGTTTTAATGTAAAAAAAGATAATTATGAAAAAATCAAGAAAAATACTGGTTATGATGGCCATCCTTACCATCGCCATTGCCGGGGCTACTTGTGTTCCAGGCCCGAAAAAGATTACCGTGAAAGGTTCCGATACCATGGTAATCCTTTCCCAACAGTGGGCAGAACAGTTTATGAAGAGCCATCCGGATATCATCATTCAGGTCACGGGTGGGGGTTCCGGAACAGGGATCTCGGCGCTGATCAATGGCGCCACCGATATCTGTACCGCCAGCCGTCCGATGAAGAGATCCGAGATTGAGAAATTGAAAGAGCGGTACAATACACTGGGGGTGGAGATCCCCTGTGCAAAAGACGGGATCACCGTTTACATCAACAAATCCAACACGATAAATGAACTTTCGATCCAGCAGTTGAGTGATATTTTTTCAGGAAAGGTCACCAACTGGAAACAGGTTGGAGGCAAGGATGCCCCGATCAAATTGTATGGCCGGGAGAACAGTTCCGGCACCTACATCTTTTTCCAGGAAGAGGTAGTCAGAGGGGATTATACTCCCAGTTGCCAGACCTTACCGGGAACTGCAGCCGTGGTGAATGCGGTAATGAAGGATGTAAACGGAATCGGGTATGGAGGCGCTGCCTATGCCGAAGGGGTGAATCTCTGTAAAGTTAAGAAAGATGCCAGCAGCCCGGGGTACGAAGCAAACGCCGAAAATATCAAAAAAGGACTTTACCCGATCAGCCGTTACTTGTACATTTATACCCGTAGCCGTCCGACTGGGGAGATCAAGGAGTTCATCGACTGGATCCTCACTCCTGACGGGCAAAAAATGGTAACGGAGGCAGGGTACTTCCCGGTTCGCTAACAATGAATCAGCATGGTTTCACGAAAGAGGCTCTGAGAAAGAAATTCAGGTTATCTGAGTATCTTTCTCAGAGGATCATTACAGGCATTGCCTTTCTCTCTATCACGATCATTGTCCTGATCTTTTTCTTCGTGTTCAGGGAGACCCTACCGGTTTTCCAGCAGCCGGAAGAGGGTACAACTGCAGAAAGTGAGGAGCTGGTTCCTGAGCAATACGGCGTATTTACAGAATCAGATGAGTCGGTTGACAGGCTTGAGGGTTACGGACTTGAGTTGGATTCAGCTTTGACAGGGAGCCGTGATTACGGGGTAGAGGGGGGAGCATCCGGAGATGAACAGGTGACGGTGAAGGATTTGCTGGGAGATGAGTGGTACCCGGTCTCCTCCAATCCGCGCTACGGCATGGTGCCGCTCTTTGTGGGGACCATCAAGATCACCATCATCTCCATTCTGTTTGCAGCTCCCATTGCCATCCTCGCAGCCCTCTTTTCAGCTGCCTTTGCACCAACCTGGTTACGTGAATGGATCAAGCCGGCCATTGAGCTATTGGCCAGCTTCCCTTCGGTGGTGATCGGTTTTTTTGCCTTGATGGTGATGGCTACTGTATTGCAGGAACTTTTCGGGTACGAAACCCGGTTGAACGCATTTGTGGGTGGCATTGCCATGGGCCTGGCTGCCATTCCGATCATCTTCACCATCACAGAGGATGCCCTGACAGCTATCCCCGGCTCTTACAAGGAGGCCAGCCTGGCGTTGGGCGCTACCCGCTGGCAGACAGCCCTCTTTGTGACCTTACCAGCTGCCACTCCCGGTATCTTCGCAGCCATCCTCCTGGGGATTGGCCGGGTATTTGGAGAAACGATGATCGCCTTGATGGCTACGGGGAACGCTGCCCTGATCTCTGCCAATCCGTTTGAATCGGTACGAACACTGGCGGCCACCATTGGTGCGGAGATGGCGGAAGTGGTTTTTGGGGACACCCATTATGGAGTGCTCTTCCTGATAGGCTCCCTTCTGTTTATTTTTACCTTCAGCCTGAACGCACTGGCCGAATTTTATGTCAAAGGACGATTGATGAAGCGGATTCAGGGTAAGATTGCATGAAACCACGGAGAAAGATCACCGGAGCCATTGTGGTGGGAGCATCTGCCTTCTCCGCCATTGCCATTATCGCCATCATCGTGGTCATCCTGGTGGTGGTCATCATTGGCGGGAAGGATCGGCTGACGTGGGAATTCCTGACCGCTTTCCCGGAAAAAGGAATGACGGCGGGAGGGATCTTTCCGGCGATTTATGGTACCGCCCTGATGGTGATCATCATGTCGGTGGCCGCAGTCCCTTTTGGCACTATCACCGCCATATACCTTGCAGAATATGCGAGTGAAAAATCGATCTTCGCCCAAACCATTCGATTTGCCGTTCGAACACTGGCCACCGTCCCCTCCATCATCTTTGGCCTCTTTGGTTTGGGTTTTTTCATCAAATTTGTGGGGGGACAGATGGACTCCATGTTTCTTGGGGGCGAGCTTCGGTGGGCGCAGCCCAACATACTCTGGGCCAGCCTCACCATGTCGCTGCTGACCCTGCCGGTGGTGATCGTTTCGGTGGAGGAGGCAATAAGGACTGTGCCCCATGAACTCAGGGAGGCGAGCCTGGCGCTGGGAGCTACAAAATGGCAAACCATCAAAAAGATCGTCATTCCGGGGTCAATTTCAGGGATCATGACCGGGACCATCCTGGCCATCAGCCGTGGAGCTGGTGAAGTGGCACCCATTCTCTTTACAGGAGCAGCCTACTACCTGTCTACGTTGCCCACCTCCCTGAGCGACCAGTTCATGAACCTGGGGTATCATATCTTTATCATGTCTACCCAGTCGGCCGATGTAGATGGGACCATGCCAATCCAGTTTGCCACAACGTTGGTCTTGTTATTATTGACCTTTTTACTGAACTTTATAGCCATCATTATCCGGGCGCGGATTCGCAGGAGGGTGAAGGCCTAACGCAGAATGGAATGAAAGAGACTAAAATCGTCACCAAAGATCTCACCCTCTACTATGGGGAGAAGATGGCCCTCAATACGGTTTCCGTGGAGATACCGGAGAACCAGGTGACGGCATTCATCGGTCCGTCGGGTTGCGGGAAATCCACATTCCTTCGAACCCTCAACCGGATGAACGATCTCATACCGAATGTAAGGATTGAGGGAGAGGTGCTGATCGATGGACTGAACATTTACACCAAGAAGGTGGATGTGGTAAATCTGCGGAAGAAGATAGGAATGGTGTTCCAGAAGTCCAACCCCTTTGCCAAATCGGTCTATGATAACATCGCTTACGGGCCCAGGATCAATGGCATCAGGGACAAAAAAAAGTTGGAGGAGATAGTCGTCACCTCCCTGGAACGGGCAGCGATCTGGGATGAGGTGAAGGACCGGTTAAACCATTCGGCCCTCGGACTTTCGGGAGGCCAACAGCAACGACTGTGTATTGCCCGTACCCTGGCGGTCAACCCGGAGATCATCCTGATGGACGAACCCGCCAGCGCGTTGGACCCGATCTCAACCGCCAAGATCGAAGAGTTGATCTTTGAGCTGAAAAAAAACTTCACGATTGTGATCGTGACCCATAACATGCAGCAAGCTGCCCGGGTAAGTGATGTGACAGCCTTTTTTTACCTGGGGGAGTTGATTGAATCCGGAAAAACCAGAAAAATCTTCACCACCCCGGATAAGAAGCAGACAGAAGATTATATTACAGGACGGTTTGGCTGATTATAACTTAAATCTGAAATCATGGAAAGGCATTTCGAACAGGAGCTGGAAAAACTGAAGAAACGGATCCTCAAGATGGGGAACCTGGTAGCAGACCAGGTCCGCAGTACCATGCTGGCGTTGCGAACCTTTGATGTTGATCTGGCGATGCAGGTCATCAAGAATGACAAAATCGTAGATAAGCTGGATGTAAAGATCGATAAGTTGTGCCAGCGGATCTTTGCCCTGCAGCACCCGGTGGCTACCGACCTGCGGATGATCATGGCATCCCTGAAGATGAATAACGATCTGGAACGGATGGGGGATCATGCGGTTGGGATTGCCTATAAAATTGAAGCTATCAGTGAGTATCCGGAGATCCTCCGGGACCTGAATATGGAAGTGATGATCCGGATGACCGATGTCATCGTCAAGGATGTAATCAACATCCTCAACACCTGGAACACCACATTCGTAAGGGATATTTTCACCCAGGCATCAGACATTGAAGAGCGAAGTCAGCAGATAGCCGGCAAGATTCTGGCGGAGATGGGTCAGAAGAAAGAGGTGATTGTAGTGGCTGCAGCCCTGATGATCATCCTCACGCAGATGGAGCGCATTGCAGGATATTCCACGAACATTGCCGAATCGGTGGTCTTCATCGTGGACGGCAAGATGATCAAACACAAAAAGCCCGAATCTCTATTTCTGGAGCCAGACACGGAGGAGTGAAACCAATTTCTCAGGCTGCACCGGTTTGGAAAGATAATCGTTAGCCCCAGCCTGAATGCATTTCTCCCGGTCTCCCTTCATCGCTTTAGCTGTCAGTGCGATCATAGGAAGTTTCGCAAAACGTTTTTCTTTGCGGATCACCTTCATTGCTTCATACCCATCCATTTCCGGCATCATGATATCCATGATCACCAGGGCGGTATCCGGGTTCTGGTTGAGTTTATCGATCCCGTCGCGGCCATTTTTTCCCACCACAATCTGAACTTTCTTATCTTCCAGGATCTTGGTAAGAACGAAAACATTCCGCATATCGTCGTCGACAATAAGAATCTTCTTTTTCTCAAAAACCTTGTCGGCTTTACTCTCTTTCCGGGCAGATTTCGTGGTCTTTTTGGGCTCTTCTTTCTCTTCCGGAACCAGTACCGGATGTTCGTTTTCAAATATCCTAAGCGGCTCTTTCTCTTTCTTCTGTTCCGGGGGTTTATCCTCCACAAGGGAGTGTCTTCCTTTTATAAAATCTGCTTTATCGGGAAGGTAAAGCGTGAAGGCAGATCCTTCACCAGCGGTACTGATGAGTTTGATCTCTCCACACAGGAGCCAGCTCAAACTACGGGAAATGGTGAGACCCAATCCGGTTCCGCCAAATTTGCGGCTCACAGTTCCATCGGCCTGTTGAAAGGCTTCAAAGATCACATTGACTTTATCTGCAGAGATGCCGACCCCGGTATCAATGACATCAAAAGCAAGGCAATTGTTTAAAGTGAGCTGTGGATTGGAGAAGGTCACATCTTTGCCAGGCCGATGGATGCTGAGGGTGACACTTCCTTTATCGGTGAATTTGATCGCGTTGGATAACAGGTTCTTGATGATTTGCAATGCGCGCTGAGGATCGGTTTCTATGAATTCGGGAATACCTTTCTCGATTTTGATATCCAGGGAAACCCCTTTTTTATTGGTTAATGGTGAGAAGGTTTTCTTCACGTAATCATCCAGATCTTCCAGGTAGAGGTCCTCGATATCAAGTTCCAGTTTTCCGGCTTCAACTTTGGAGAGGTCAAGAATGTCGTTGATCAGTTCGAGCAGGTCCTTGCCCGAAGAGTTGATGACATGGGCAAACTCGATCTCATCTTTTGTCATTCCTTTGTGTTTGTTGGAAGCGAGCAGTTCAGAAAGTGCCAGAATGCTGTTAAGGGGAGTCCGCAGCTCATGCGACATGTTAGCAAGAAATTCCGACTTATATTTGCTGGCGACTTCAAGGGCTTCAGCCTTCTGTTTGATCTCGATCTGAGCCTGTTGCAGTGCCTGGTTCTTTTTCCGGATGTCATCCCGTTGCAGTTCAAGTACTTTGGTCCTCTCTTCCAACTCCTCGTTAATGACCCGCAGCTCTTCCTGCTGTTGTTGCAGGTTCTCCTCTGAATGACGAAGTGCTTTGGTTTGCTCTTCCAGTTCCTCGTTGATCTGGCGCAGTTCCTCTTTCTGTTCGGCCAGTTCATTAGCCTGTTCCTGAGTTTTCTTCAACAGTTGTTCCACGCGTTCACGTGATCGGGCGGTATGGATGGCCAGCGCGATGGTTTCGAGCGACATCTCCAGAAACTGCAGCTTCACCTTATCGAACGGGTTGAAAGAACCCAATTGGATCACTCCCAACACCTGCCCCTCAAATAAAATGGGGGAAATGATGAAATGATCAGGTTTCTCGGTGGATGGCCCGATATTGACCGATGGCAGCTCCTCCGAAGCCGTACTGAAGATCATTGATCTCTTTTCCTTGGCAACCTGTCCCACCACGCCGTTTCCAAATGCGAAGGATTTGATCTCCGGGTCACAGGCAAACATGGCAGTGAGGTTAAGGTTGTTTTGATCTCCGGTAACAAATAACAGGCCCACGTGAGAATCGAGGTAATGCGCCAGGAAAGTCAGCACCTCATTGGAGAGATCTTTGATAGTTTGCTCACCGCTGCTCTTCAGGCTCAGTTGGTTCAAACCGGTTTTGAGCCAATCCTGGTTTTTGATCTCCAGGGAGGCTTCCCGAAGGGTTTTGGTCATGTTGAAAAGAGAGATCCCCAGGGTATCCTGGTCACTTCGGGGAACCACGTTGGTAGAGTAATCCCCACTGGCAATTGCCTTGGCCTGTTTCACCACCCCCTTGAAACTCTCCACCATCTCATTCATGGATTTACCGAGGGTATCCTGCTGGCTGCGGATAGGAATCTTTTTAGTGTAATCTCCCAGGGCGATAGACTGACTAACATCTGCATATTGCTGCAGGGAAGAAACAAGGCGGTTAAATGTGTGTTTCATCTCTCCGACTTCATCTTCCGATACTTTGATGTCTTTATTTACAAGTTCACCCTCTGCTACTTGTTTGGCCCAGGCGGAGATACTTTTTATAGGTGTGACAAAGCGTTGGGTAACAAAAAGGGAGATAAAGAATACAAAGATGGTTGTTACCACCAGGGAGATCTTGGCAAAAGTGGAGAGCGCCCGACCTACCACATGGGCTTCAAAGGTGCCAATTTCTTCCACCAACGCCCAACTTGTTCCCAGTTTTTCCAGGTAATCAATCTCCCGGAACAAACCCATTACTTCCACCCCTTGAGAATTATTGTAATAAGTAACCTCTTCAATAACGGGATTGCCATCCGGGGTGGAGGTGGAAGCGTTGATCTTGGATGCCTGCCATATCCGTGTCTTGTCGTTATCTTCTGATAGTTGCAGCAGATCTTCGTTTTTCCTGTTTTCACTCAAAGATCGCAGGTGGAGATCCAGGCCGATCAGGTAAATCTTAGCCGTACTTCCGAATCCAACACTGTACTGGATGATCCTGTCGATCACCTCGGTGGTGACCTGGATACCCAATACACCAATCTTGCGGCCCTGCTGGTTAAAGATGGGGCGCCCAAGGAATCCAGTGATGACTGTATTTGACGGGGGAAAATATTCCAGGTCGGCAAAGAGGGTAGAACCACTCTTGAGAATCTTTTTGAAGGTGTTGCTAACAAAGGTGTTTATCAGGCTGGCCTGATGGAGGTTTTCCCCTGTTATTCCCTCCTCTTTCATACTGAAGACAATCGTACCATCGGTGTCAATCATCAATATGTTGTAGAGTCCTTCCAGTTCCCAGGATTTTTCAAAGCTATATTTCAATTGTCCGGCAAGAGTTCTGTATTGTGCTGTTGTGACGAATTCTAAGGGAGGCATTCCTGAAGCCTTCATTTCACGATCAACCCTGGCAAATAGTTCCATATGTTCCTGATCTTCCGTAAGGAAGTTAAGGTAATTGTCCGCTTGCTGAAAATAATTATTCAGATCATTAAGCCGGAGTTGAGAGGTAGTAAAGAGAGACTTCTTGGTCAGGATATTCAGTCCCTGGTAATAGTAGAGGTAGTTGATAAAGCTAAGTGATGCAAGGGGGATCAGTGAAATAGCCAGGAACCATAGCAGCATGGTTTTTCCGATGCCGATATTTTTCATCGTTTTCCAGTTAAAGTCGGGGAAGTATTCGTGAATTTTTTGAGTGATTTTATTCCACATAGTGAGCAGTTGTTACAGCTTATTTACAATATTGTTCGATCGCGTGGAATACCTCTTCCGGATTCAGCGGTTTCGAAAGGTACTCATTCATACCGGCCTCGATACACAACTCGCGGTCACCCTTCATGGCATTGGCTGTCAGTGCAACGATAGGGGTGTTTGCGTTAGGACCTTTTTTGTTATTACGAATCTGCTGTGTAGCTCCAAAGCCATCCAGTTCCGGCATCTGAACATCCATGAACACCAGGTCGTATTTTCTTTCGTTGGCTCGTTCTACCGCCTCAACTCCATTGCTGGCAGTGATCACTTTGATGCCCCTTTTGGAGAGCAGCTGCACCACGATCTTCTGATTGATAAGGTTGTCTTCGGCAAGCAGAATGGTCAGATCCAGAAAGAGGTTGTCGAGATGAACAGGCCGGGTGTCTGAGACCTTTTCCGGAAGCTCCAGCTCCTTCAGAAATATCCGTTGAAGTATCCAATGAAGCTCTTTTTGCATAACCGGTTTAAAGAGGATATGATCGATACCACTCAACTTGATCCGCTTGGTAGAGTGGATGGATTTATCATCGGTTAGCATGATGAATGAGGGGTTGGTACCGGTTGGAAGTTTCTCTTCCAGCAGGGTAGAGAGCGGTTTCCCATCATGGTACTGAAAAAGATAATCAATCAGGATGAGGGAGAATTTTTTTGCCTCAGGATTGGCGGCGAGCTTGAGGGCAGCTTCCGAAGAGGTGACAACCGTTATGGGTATATCGCAGTATCTGAAGAAACTCTCCACCTCTTTGTTGTGTTCAATTTGCATGTCGATCAGCAGGACATGGAGATCCTTAACTGATTCAGGAAGGCAAATCTTGTACCTATCCTCCTCTCCTTTCCCCAGTTCAATAGGGAGGATAGATGTGAAGCAACTGCCCTCTCCGGGGGTGCTCTCAGCATGAATGGTTCCCCCCATCATCTCTACAATTTTCTTGGAGATCGAGAGACCCAAACCGGTCCCCCCATGGATTCGGGAAGTGGATTTATCAGCCTGACGGAAGGAGTTAAAAAGTGCAGGAAGCTTATCTGTTGCGATACCCATTCCGGTATCAGAGATTGAGAATTCAATCCGTGCCATCTTATCGCTCTTATCCAATAACTTCACGGAGATGGTAATCCGGCCAGTCTCGGTAAATTTAACGGCATTCCCAAGCAAGTTGATCATGACCTGACGGAGGCGGGTGGGATCGCCAACCAGGTTGTCGATCATATCAGGGGGGCAATGACAGAGGAATTCCAGGCTTTTCTGGAAGGTTTTAACCGAAAGCAAGCGGACCACTTTCCCAAGTACCTCCCTCAGGCTGAAGTCGATGTGTTCAAGCTCCAGCTTGTCGGCTTCGATTTTGGAAACATCCAGGATCTCATTGATGATCTCCAGCAACGATTCACTGCTCTGTTTGATGTCCATCAGGTGTTCATAGTAGTGTTCGGGCAACTCTGAGTCCATCAGGATCAGATCGGTCATGCCAATGATCCCATTAAGGGGAGTACGAATTTCATGACTCATGCTGGCCAGAAAGGAGCTTTTGGCGATATTGGCTTCCTCGGCAACCCGTTTGGCATGGTCCACCTCTTTAAGGGTTTTCTGGAGCTGCCTGGTGGTTACCTCAAGTTCATGGTTTTGTTTAAAGAATTCAATATAAGCCCGGATCTTATTTTGTAGAATTTTCCTGTCAAGAGGCTTGTAAAGGTAATCCACTGCACCGGATTCGTAACCACGAAAGATCTGTTTTGGCTGGCGGTATGTAGCCGTGATGAAAATGATCGGGATGTGTTTGGTCCGTTCACTTCCACGCATCAGTTCAGCGGTCTCAAAACCATCCATGCCGGGCATCTGAACATCCATCAGCACCAGTGAGATATTGTGTTCGAGCATGGCTGCCAGGGCTTCATTCCCAGATAAAACCTTAATGATATTGAGTTCCGGATTATCAATGATAGATTCCAGGGTAATCAGATTCTCTTTCCGGTCATCGACAATTAAAAGGTTAAATTTTTCATTCATGTGCTCCATGATCATGGTC
Source organism: Bacteroidota bacterium (assembly GCA_043810345.1). Classification (GTDB taxonomy): domain Bacteria; phylum Bacteroidota; class Bacteroidia; order Bacteroidales; family FEN-979; genus QYOJ01. Next base: position 15,205 of record JBDROF010000053.1, read on the forward strand.
AACCCGGATTATTTATGCAGCAGTAAAGCCTCTTGGTCAAAGATACAATGAAAAATCAAAAATAAAAGAAATGTTAACAAAATGAAAATCCGTTATTTTTGTGCTTCTGTTCTGAATTCAGGAAAAACAGGCATATCATGACAATCAGTTCCAGGAACTACATACTTTCGATCACCATCATCGGGATCTTTTTTTTCATCTTCGGATTTGTCACCTGGTTAAATGGTATCCTGATTCCCTACCTGAAGATTTCCTGCGAGTTATCTGATTTTCAGGCACTCTTTGTGGCGTTCGCCTTTTACATCTCCTATACCGTGATGGCTTTACCTTCTGCATGGATCCTGAAAAAGACCGGTTTCAAGAATGGCATGATGGTCGGTTTATGGGTGATGGCGCTGGGAACCCTGTTCTTCATTCCGGCCGCCCTGATTCGCACCTATTCGGTTTTCCTGCTGGGTTTGTTCATATTGGGGACTGGACTGGCGATATTGCAAACGGCTTCCAATCCCTACATTACCATCATTGGGCCAAGGGAGAGTGCAGCCCGAAGGATCAGCATCATGGGAATCTGCAACAAGGTGGCCGGTGCGATAGCTCCATTGGTACTTGCTTATTTTATTTTGCACGACGGGGATGCATTTCTTCTCAGCCTGGGAACGATGGATGACGAAACCCGGAACCTGGCACTGGACGGATTAGCCCGCCGGGTGATTAAGCCCTACCTGGTAATGACAGGAGTATTGTTTGTGCTGGGACTTATCATTAGGTATGCTCCCCTTCCTGAAGTTGAACTTGAACAGGATCCGGATACCGATTCGAGCTATGCCGCTTCCAGAAATTCCATCCTGCAGTTTCCACACCTGGTTTTAGGGGTACTTACGCTCTTCTTCTACGTTGGCGCAGAGGTGATTGCCGGAGATACGATCATCCGCTACGGACACTCTATAGGGGTTCCACTGGAATCGGCAAAATATTACACCTCGCTGGTGCTGCTCGCCATGGTTCTGGGTTACATCCTGGGCATTATCACCATTCCGAAAATCCTCTCCCAAAAAAACGCACTTGCCTGGAGTGGGATTCTGGGTATCCTCTTCACCATTCTGGCTATTGTCGTCCCTGCCGGATCCGCTATTTCATTTCGTTTTTTCGATATGATGAACTTACGGAGCGTGGAACTGGTTTTACCTTATACCGTTTTGTTTATTGCACTCCTTGGATTAGCCAATGCCCTGGTGTGGCCGGCGGTATGGCCCCTGGCCATTCACGACCTGGGACGGTTTATCAAAACAGGATCGGCACTGCTCATTATGGGGATTGCCGGAGGGGCAATCCTGCCACTTTTATGGGGTTATCTGTCGGACGCATGGAGTTCACAACAGGCTTACTGGCTGGCGGTGCCCTGCTACCTGTTCATTGTTTACTATGCATGGTGGGGGCATAAGGTTAGAAGGTGGGGAAGAGGGGAGATAGGGAGGTAGAGAAATTACGAATTACGAATTACGAAATAATCTGAAACCTGAAACCTTGAAAATGAAGCCAACACTTTTAATTCTCGCTGCCGGCATTGGCAGCCGGTACGGAGGATTAAAACAACTTGATACCATTGGACCCCACGGGGAGACGATCATCGACTACTCCATTTATGATGCAATCAGAACGGGTTTTGGTAAGGTCGTATTTGTAATCAAAGAGAGTATTGAGAAAGAGTTCCGGAAGTTGGTCATCGATAAACTGAAGCCTTATATCGACATGGATTTCGTAAATCAGGAGATCTGGAAAGTTCCGGAAGGGATAACGTTCAATTCAGATCGAACCAAACCCTGGGGAACGGGCCATGCTATTTTAATGACAGAAGATAAAATCGATGGCCCATTTGCCGTGATCAATGCGGATGATTTCTATGGCCGTAAAGCCTATCAGGTACTGGCAGATTATTATGAAAGATGGACCCCGGCCCGTGAAAACGATTATGCCATGGTGGCTTATGAAATCGGGAAGACGCTCTCTGATCACGGCTTCGTCTCCCGGGGTATATGTCAGACCGACTCCTCTTTGTTTCTGGAGGATGTGGTTGAACGGACTGGAATCGAACGGACCCATGCAGGCATTGTCTTTCAGGATGAAGCTGGAAAAGAGGTGGTATTGCCGGAACAAACTGTGGTCTCCATGAACTTTTGGGGCTTTACACCCTCTTTTTTCGACCATCTTCACCAGGGTTTTACAACCTTCATCAAGGCACACGGGGAAGATCTTAGAGCGGAGTATTATATTCCAACAGCCGTCAACGAGCTGATCCAAAATAGAAAGGTAACGGTCCGTGTATTGTCCTGTAACGAGAAATGGTACGGCATGACATACAAGGATGACAGGGAGGTAGTTGTTGCCGGCATCCGTCAATTGATTGAAAAAGGTGAATATCCTGAAAAATTATGGCGGTAATTTTACGTTATCAAGAGTAAGTGTATATTTGTATTAAAGATAAAGAGATAACCATGAAACGAAATCAACTTTCCGGCGCTTTACTGGTCGTGCTGGCCCTGATCCTTTTCGGCTCTTTGAGCGGAAAAGCCCAGTTGGTCAACGAAGTAGCTAAAAAACGGATCACCATTGGAATCGGTTTGTTCAATGATATCTGGTTTGATGTCCCGCAAGGAATCAACACCCGGACCATCAACCAGGGCTTCCAGACCTTTATCATGTATAATGTCCCCTTTGGGAAAAGTAACTTTGGATTCGCCATCGGCCTTGGATTCAGAGCCCAGAACCTGTATGGGAATTTTCAAGTCGATAGCAAGATGGATTCGACTACACTAGTGAAAATTCCTGATTCCGCTAATTATAAGCGCAGCAAACTAACTCTGCCATACTTGGAATTGCCCATTGAATTCAGGTTCAAGTCAAAATCAAAGATTGCGGTTGGGATCGGCTTTAAAATTGCCTATCTTCTTCCGGCACATACAAAGTATGTTGGAGATGATTATTACATTGAAAAAAATTTGGAGAAACTTCGGGTTAAATTCCGGGAGATCAAAAACCTGGAACAGTTTACTTACGGTCCTACCTTCCGGATAGGATACAGGTGGTTCCATATCAACGCCTATTACTCCCTATCTAAAATCTTCACCCTGGGAAATGGTCCGGAGATGTATCCCTTATCAATCGGAATTCTCCTGATGCCTTTTTAAACCAGGAAAGAGGTAATACACATCACAAAAGCGCCCATCAGCCATCCGGAGTAGACCTCCGCCGGTTGGTGGGCATTCAGCTTCAGACGGGCCGATCCCGTCAATCCGGAAATCACAATGGTACCGATCAGCAGAATCAGAGCATATCCTCCTGAAGCAAGGGCCATGGCAAGGAAGAGACCGGCAACAGCTCCCAGGGCCGTCATGTGCATGCTGATGCGGTAAAGAAGGGTTACAAGCAAAGTAACCACGGTGAGCAGTGTAGCTCCCAGAATGAAGAGTTGAAAATACCGGGGCAGATAAATGTCCTTGATCAGGTAGAATGTCACGTAATAGAAAATCGACAGGGTAATCAGCGGAAAGATGCGTTCTTCCCGTTTCGGGAGATAAAAGGAGGAGATGACCTTCATCCGGAACATGATAAACAGGATGAAAAGAGGGAAGATGAAGGTAGTAACCAGGATCGTACCAGCAACCAGTAATTTCATTTGCAGAGGGAGCAAAACGGAAAAGGTAGTGTCGAGTCCCAGCAGGATCACCAGGATATAGCAAGGGATTAGCAGTGGATGAAACAGCAACGAAAGGATTCGGGCAATACGGTTGTCCATGCCTGTCGGGATTAGCCTACTGCAGTTCCACGCGAAGCCTGGAAGAAGGGATGTTAAGCTGTTTACGGTATTTGGAGATGGTGCGTCGGGCAATGTTGTATCCTTTTCCTTTCAGCATGTCAACCAGCTGATCATCGGTAAAGGGATTGCTTTTATCTTCCTCTTTGATCAGATCCTGAAGGATCTTCTTGATCTCCCGGGTGGAAACCTCTTCCCCTCTTACATTTTGCATGGATTCGGAGAAGAAGCTTTTCAACAAAAAGGTACCGAAAGGAGTTTGAACATATTTGCTGTTCGCCACACGGGAGATGGTCGAGATATCCAGATTTACCATCTCAGCGATATCTTTCAGGATCATCGGGTGCAGCTTCGTCTCGTCGCCGCTGAGGAAATACTCCCGTTGATATTCCATGATGGCAGTCATGGTTTTGAAAAGGGTCTCTTGTCGCTGCTTGATGGCTTCGATGAATCCTCTTGCCGAGTCGAGTTTCTGTTTGATGAAAGAGATAGCCGCTTTCTCCCCGCTGGTGGCCTTATTTTTTTTCCTCACATAGGCCTGAAGCATTTCCTGGTATTGCCGGTTGACGATCAATTCAGGTGCATTTCTGCTGTTGAGGGTGAGTTCCAGTTCGCCGTCGACATTGGTTATGATGAAATCGGGGATGATATACTCCTCCAACCGGGCAGTTTCCGGGATATTTCCGCCGGGTTTGGGATTTAGTTTTTGAATCTCAGTAATGACTTCTTTCAGCTCCTCTTCCGTGATCTTCAGACGGATCATTAATTTATCGAACCGACGTTTACTGAATTCACCGAAGTGTTCGAGAATGATGATGGTTGCCAGCTCTACTGCTTTCGTCCGTTCAGGGATCCTGTTCAACTGCAGTAAGAGGCACTCACGCAGGTCCCTCGCCCCGATTCCCGGGGGGTCAAAACTCTGCACCAGTTTCACTATCTCCTCCACCTCTTTTGGGGAGGTATTGATGTTCTGGTTGAATGCCAGATCGTCAATCAGGGCAGTTGTCTCCCGTCTCAGGTATCCTGCTTCATCCAGGTTTCCAATGATGGTAGTGGCCATAATGAACTCCCTGTCAGTGGATCTGCTCAAGCCAAGTTGTGCCAACAGGAAATCCTGGAAGCTGATGACGGAGATGATCGGATGTTCGCGCTTCTCTTCATCCGGACTGCTGTAAGAGGGTACAAGCTGGTAGCTGGGAGTCTCTTCATCCTCCAGGTAATCTTCGATGGAGAACTCATTAAACAGCTCAGCTCCTTCTTCGAGGTCATCACGCAGTTCGTCTTCATCGGAAACGGTTGATTCGAGAGACGGCTCCTCCGAAAAGTCATCCAGTTCATTCTCCTCGTCAACGGATTCGTCAAGAGCCGGATTTTCTTCGATCTCCTGTTTGATCCGTTGTTCAAATGTGATAACCGGCTCCTGAAGCAGGCGCATGACCAGCACCTGCTGAGGAGATAGTTTTTGTTGTAGTTTTTGCTGTAGTCTCTGGTTCAGCATTGGATTAACATCATCTTTAGACCCTGTAATGAATCTCAGCAAATATACAATAAATGTGTATTTTCGGGTCGGAAATGAAAAAAGTATTGATTCCTCTCCTTGTCTTTCTGCAAGCCCCTCCTGGCCGATTCCTATCTGATTCCTCTTCACTGGGATGATGATCCGGACGCAGGTGGATGTTTCAGGTTTGGCAAAGTGGTTATTGGACGATGATTTTATAGAATTTACTGTCACTGGCCGTGGCAACAATCAGGATATAGCAGCCTGAAGAAAACCGGCTTACATCCATATCGAAGCGATCCGAGTTGACCTCCTGCCGGTAAACCTCTTTTCCGGTGATATCATAAAACCTGATCTCGGTGATCAGGGCGCCGGAAAGGATTTTCATCCAATTGTCAACCGGATTGGGCCCAACGATCATGTCATCGGGCAATAACTCGATTATTGTTTTTGTGCAGGCAGGCTTTGATTCTTTAACATCATAGACAGCTCTCACACAATAGGAGTATTCTCCCGGGGAGAGGCCGCAATCGGTGTACCGGCAGGACGAAATGCAGGAGGAGTTAACCTTCTTTCCATCCCTGTACATGTTGTACCCCAGCAACTGGTATCCCATGGTATCGGGTAGGGGCACCTCCCAGGTTAAATCGATATCATACCCTAGAATGGTTGCCTGAAGCATTGAAGGCGAAGGCAATTCCGGGATCAGTTTTCCGGTGTATTTGTAGATGCCGTTTTTATCAGGCAGATAACTGGTACCACCCAGCCATCCCGTTCTGTCGTTCACCCAGGCAGCGTGGAAAAATTCCGAAACATCCCAGGAATGGATTTCTCCGGAAGTAGTAACCTTGGTCCATGTTTCACCCCCGTCAAATGTTTCGCAAATCACCCCGGTATAGGGCGATCGTTGCTGAACCAGTCCGTGAGAGCCGCTGAGAAAGGAGGGAGCTACATACATGCCTGCCAGTGGCCCAACTGTGAAAACCTCCCAGTGGTGTCCCCTGTCGCAGGACCGGAAGATCCTTCCCCTGTTGGTGGTGAACCAGAGGGTATCCCTGATGGCGGAATACCAACCCACAATTCCCACTTCGTTTCCTTGTGGATCAGGAATATTCGTGCCATCCACCCGGATCCAACTGGTGCCTCCATCACTTGTAGTATAGATCTCAAACTCTCCGTCAACAGGATCTCCCATACAGCATCCATCTGTCTCATTGAAGAAATAAATACAGTTTGGAAACGATCCGTTGTAAGAATAGGCGTCGGGTTGTTGTCGAACCCAGGTAATCCCACCATCATACGTAGCGAATATTCCCGGGGGATTTTCACCGTAGGAATGGCACATGACGGTGTAAGCCCGATTGACATCCACACCGCATATCATGGATGGGACCAGCCCGTCAACTCCTTTCATGGTGCCTGGGATCCAGGTTGTTCCGCCATTTGACGTCCTGATAAAATCATGACATGGTGAGATAGAAGACCCGGGATAGCGTGCCGTTGCCCACGCCACATTGCTGTCGACCGCGGAGATATGATGGATTTCCCTGGCTTCCGGAAAATGGGTCGCCTGGATGATCCATTCAGTTACGTTCAGGGTAATGAAGGAGAAAATGCTATCCTCCCCGGAGTAGGCAATGGCCATGAATTTGTGCGACCCGATATCATCCAGCGTTGTTTTCCAGGTGTATTCAAGGCTCTCTCCGGCGCCGTACATGATCTCCTCTCCATCCAGCCATAAGGACAAATAATCCGGATTCCCTTTCAGCACGGATACTTTGATATGAGCGGTGTCCCCCGCGGTGATCAGCGAACGGGAGGGCGGGGAAATGATGCGGATACAAACGGATGATGGGAAAGGTTTCAGGTTAAAAATCGCGGAATTGCTTTCATTAAAGGCCATGCTCCAGCCCGGATTCAACGCACCGATGGCATACCAACCGTTGTAACTACCGTTCCAGCCCCAGTTGGAATGAAACAGTGAATCTTCTGATATAAATCCATCACAAACAAAGGCATGGCCACCGGCAGATGGCATAAAGCCCCCATAAATAACAGGAAGGTGTTGCTCAAGGTCGGCGCAAAGAAGCGATTTCCATTCAGCCTCTGAGCAGGCATCTTTATATTGATAATTGGCGTCGGGGTGGTAATTAAAAAAATTTACCAACGCCTCAATGACATCATACAGGTATGCTCCGGATGAGGATGCTCCATAATGCATATTGACCGATACACCGGCATGAAACATCAGGGTTGCAACAGCATTACTCAGAAGTGTATCAAGATGATCCGGCATCGAATCCCAGCGGTAAACCGTGTTTCCGAAATCAGCTGAAATCATGCCGTATTTTTCATGCAGGTATTCATGGGAGCCTGTCCCTTCCGGTGGAAAATTGTGGTATTTCAACACCTGGGCCATGGCGGTTGCCACGCACCCGGTCAGGGCATGATCGCAGGGACCTGCCTCATCAACCGGACATTGTTCATTGTATATACATCCCTGCCCCCATGATGTTGAGAGGAACGGACCAATCTCATGGGCAACGACCGGGGATCGCAGGTTTCTGATCGATTCCCATCGTTTCGATGTCTCCCTGTTTGAAGCTCCTGCCTGTACAAGTTGTTCGATCTGCCGGCTGTACCCCTCCAGCCACGCCGCCGTTGCTGGACTCATAGTAGTGGAAGGCGAGTAGGTCCGCTCCTTGGAAAACCCGAGAATCGGAGTGGCAGCATCATCGGCAGAAACAAGTACAAATCCACCTGCCTGGAAAAAGAAGGTATAACAGGTCGTGAACCCATTGAAGGTAGTTGCGGAATAATCGCTGATCCGGTAATCCCGGATCCCTTCAGGGGCATTCATCCGGTAAAAGATTGTCGCAACTTCACGGGCTTTGTCTGCCGGTACATGTTCGGCCATCAGGAGGGCTGAACCGAGGAGGAGTGCAATGGCAATAAAAATAATTCTCATCCGAATAGATTTCTGGTGCATCACTCCAATAAAGATAGGACAAATGCCAGGGATAAAATCCGGACAATCGACGAACGAATATTTTTCATATATGATCATGGATTAATTGGACTACCACTTTTTTTCAGGGCTAAGCCGGGGGCCTTCCGGAAGTCTGTATCTTTGAGGGCAGATCTGGCTGTCGAATGAACAAGGTATCCGGGATCCTCATTTGTTCTCTTTGTTTCGCACTACTTCAAACCGGCTTAGCGCAGGAGGTCCAATCCAGTGACGATTCAAGCTTCCTGGCGAAGAAGACCATATGTGCTTCCCGGATCACTGCTCCTCCGAAAATTGATGGTCTCCTTGATGAACCGGTATGGAAAACACTGTATGTAGCCGACCGGTTCGTTCAGTTCACGCCGTATAACGGAATTCAACCGAAATATCGCACGGAGGTGCGGTTTGGATACGACGATGTGGCATTGTATGCCGGGGCTTTCATGACAGATCCCCATCCTGACAGCATCCTCCGTGAACTGGGACGCCGGGATCAGATCGACGACCTGAATACCGATTTTATCACCGTCGACATTCTTCCGTATAACGATGGATTGAACATGTTTGAGTTTAAAATCAGCGCTGCCGGAATTCAGGGGGATACCAAATTTAGCGCTGTTGGCCACGACAGGAACTGGGATGCGGTATGGGAGAGTGCAGTTCATATCAGTGACTCCGGTTGGAGTGTGGAGGTTAAGATCCCGTACAGCGCTCTCCGCTTCCCGAAAACCGAAAAACAGGTTTGGGGTATTAATATCTGGCGCAACCTGCAACGGTTCCGGGAGTACTCAATCTGGACATTTATCCCGAATGACGTGGGAGAGATTTTCCGTTACTATGGAGAGCTCACAGGAATTGAACAGGTAAAAACTCCGGTCAGACTTTCCTTCACTCCTTACCTGGGTGCTTACATTGAAAACCATCCCGGTTTTAAAGGCTGGACACCCTTGATCCAGGGAGGTATGGATCTGAAATAAGGGATTAACCAGAGCTATACGCTCGACATGGAACTGATCCCCGACTTCGGACAGGTTCAGCCGGATGACATTATCCTGAACCTAAGCCCTTTTGAGGTGAGGTATGAAGAGAGACGGCAATTTTTTACCGAGGGGACGGAGCTTTTCGACAAATGCGATATCTTCTATTCAAAAAGGGTAGGAAGCGAACCCAAAGGCTATGAAAGTGTGGAAGACAGTCTTCATACGGATGAGATCATCAGCAAAAACCCGGATTTAACCCAGTTGATCAACGCCACCAAGATCAGTGGCCGGAACAGCAAAGGGCTCGGCTTGGGTTTTTTCAACGGTATGACCACCAACACCTGGGCAACGGTAAAAGATACGTTAACAGGGGCCACACGGCGCATCAGTACTCAGCCCTTTACCAATTACAATGTGCTGGTGGTGGACCAGAACCTTAGCAATAACTCTTATTTGACCTTCATCAACACCAACTATTGGATACCCGAATCGGGGTATTGCGCCAACGTGACGGGAGGGGAGACAAAGCTAACGAACAAACGAAATACGTTTACATTTCTGGGACGGTTGAATGTCAGCCAGATCTTTCAGGAACATGCCCGGCCCGATTTCGGGTATCAATCCCTGCTGGTATTGTTGCGGCCAAGCGGTACGATCCGGTATGAACTGGAGAGTCAGATCACCGATAACCGTTACAATCCCAACGACATGGGATTTCTCGAGAAAAACAACGAGATTCAGAATATAGGAACTCTTTCTTACAATATTTTTGATCCAACCTGGAAATTTCTTAATTCCAGGACGGAATTTCAGGTCAAATATTATACACGCTATCAGCCATTTGAATTCATATTCCTGGATGTAGAACTCAACAACAAAACGCTATTTAAAAATTATCTGGAAGTATATGGTGAAATTGCCTGGCGTCCGTTTGGATACTGCGACTTTTATGAACCGCGTGCAAAGGGGTGGTTCTACCGGAAACCCTCTTCCTGGAATGGGGGTATTGAGCTTGGGACTGATTCAAGAAAACGGTTCGCGGTTGGATTGGAATCAGGATTTATGGCCTATTCCGGTAACAATACATTCGTTTACTGGGCAGATTTTTCTCCCCGGTTCCGGTTCAGTGACCGGTTTACGGTCACAGTGACCGTAGATTACAGCAAATGGATAAATGATTATGGCTGGGTTGAAACCCAATTGGATTCCCTGAATAATCCAACCATTTTTTTTGGAAGACGGGATGTCACCATCCTGAATCAGGGGACTATTCCTGGCCCAGGGTATATAGATGCATTACGGGACACCTTTTCCACTCCCTCGGCCAATTCCATTTCCATCCGGGTTCTTTATTACCTGGATTACATCTACCTGAAAAGCTGGTTTGGAAAGAAAAGAGGCGGGTGATCCCTGATCACTGATATTGTTGGAATTCACTACCTTTGTCCTGGCCCCATAGTTCAAGGGATAGAACGGAAGTTTCCTAAACTTTAAATCCAGGTTCGAGTCCTGGTGGGGCTACACCGAATGCCAGGAATGAGGAGCCTATTCCTTAATTATCCAACGTTCATTTTGTATGAAAACGTTGTCGGGATGGAAATCCCAATTCATGTTATTAAACTCAACTATTTTATCTGCAAATTCAATGACTTCAGCACAGGTTTGTTTCACTGAATTGGCGGTAAAGTCTTTGATTACAATAAACAATCCCGGTTCGAGAACTTTTCTGATAGAATTAGATTCTATAACAATCAACGCGTTATCCGGTAATATTCTCAACATAGCTTGAATCCCTTTTTCTAAAGAATTTTTGTCCACCAACAACAGATACACTTTTTTAGCCCCCGCTTTCAGCATACGTGAGGTGTCTTTCAATGTATCTGGGATCTTTTCTTCAATAATTTGATAATCACCGGTTAACGAGTCGCATAACCCGCAGCCATCGATCCCTCTGTGACAATTTCTTTCATCCTTATCTACCGGTACTATCTTTATCCCGAATATCTCTTTATGTGCGGAATGTTTTTCAATTATCCGGCAGGCAAACTCCGTTTTTCCGATATCTCTGCCCGTGGATCCAATGATCAGAATAGTTGATTTAACGGTCATTCAGTCGTCGTTTTGAATATAATCATCCTGTTCCTTTGTCGGATTTCCGGAATATTCTCCGGACAATGAAATGGCCTGGGTGAAGACATAGGCAGCCTGAAGATACGATGTAGGGCAAAGTGGAAAACATTCCATGCACCTGTGGCACTCCTTCGCGGCAATCTCAGGAATAAAACAGATCTCCTTATGGATCCCTCTGTCAACAAATCCCACCGCATTCAGTTTCTTCACCTCGGCACAGTATCTGACACACAGCCCGCAATGAATGCAAAATGAGGCCTCTTTTTCAAACCGATCTTTATCGGCTCCATATTCCTGTGCCAGTTCCTGCAGTTTCGGGGAATTCGGGGCATGGGCCAGCAGCAGCTCCAGGAGGGTTTTGCGAATTCTGTCTACCTTCTCAGACCTGGTTTTGACAACCAGGTTTTCTTCCACCGGGTACACGCAGGAGGCAACGAGCTTTGACCAACCGTTGCCCTCCACTTCTACGATGCATATGCGGCAGCCCCCGAAAGGCTCCAGTTTTTCGTGGCAACAGAGTGTGGGTATAGATATCCCTGCACTCTGGGCTCCCGAAAGCACGGTCATCCCTTCCCTTGCTTTGACCTCTTTTCCATCAATATGTACAAGGATCTCATTCATTCTTTCTATTTCTGTTAATATACTGCGAACGGGTTTTCTATTAAAGCCCCAAGATCCAAGCCTCAAGCCCCAAATCCCAAGTGTTGTAGACAGGCCCTCTTGAAATTTGGAATTTGAAATTTAGGACTTGGAATTTTATACTTAACATAAGAAAGGGTTTATCCAGTTTTAACGATCATTCTCTCTTCTTCCGGGATAGGAAAAGGAACAGGCTCGCCGGAAATCTTTTTCACCGCACCAAATTTAGAGGGGCAAACTTCAAAGCAAGTTTCGCACTTTGTACATTTCTCCTGGTCAATTATATGGATCTTTTTCTTGTCGCCATCAATTGCATCGACAGGACACTTTTTAAGGCAGATCATACAGGCGCTGCATGTTGTAGGGTCAATATAGTAGGATATCAGCTCCTTGCAGGACAACGCCACGCATCGTTTCTCCTTGATGTGTGCCTCATACTCATCTCTGAAGTAGCGCAATGTGCTTAGAAACGGGTTTGGCGCAGTTTTACCCAGAGCACAAAGGGAGGCTTCAATGGCTGTTTCGGATAGCACTTCCAAAAGCTCGATGTCTCCCTCTTTTCCCTTTCCTTCGGTGATATTCGTGAGAATCTTGTGCATCTGCCTCAGCCCTTCACGGCAGGGAAGACATTTCCCGCATGATTCATCCGTGAGGAAGTCAATAAAATACCTGGCGACATCCACCATACAGGTATCTTCATCCATGACGATCATTCCCCCCGATCCCATCATGGAACCAGCCGTGGTGAGTTCATCAAAACCAACTTTCAAATCTAACTGCTCCTCAGGGATACATCCTCCTGACGGTCCCCCGGTCTGTACTGCTTTGAACTTTTTGCCTCCGGGGATTCCACCGCCTATCTTGTAAATAATATCTTTCAGGGTGATGCCCATGGGGACTTCCACAAGGCCGGTATTGGCTATCTTACCAACCAGGGAAAAAATCTTCGTGCCCTTGCTTCCCTCTGTGCCGATTGAGGCAAAAACATCGGCTCCTTTATTAATAATCAAGGGTATAGTGGCCCATGTCTCTACATTATTAATATTTGTCGGCTTATCCCAGAGCCCTCTCACAGCCGGATATGGCGGCCTCGGTCTTGGTTCGCCTGCCTTACCCTCCAGGGACATAAGAAGCGCTGTTTCTTCACCACAAACGAAGGCACCGGCTCCCCGATGCACCTTAATGTTAAAATCGAATCCAGAGCCGAGGATATCTTTCCCAAGAAGACCATATTCCTCCGCATGCCCGATAGCAATACCCAGGTTCTCCAGCGCCAGGGGATATTCCTGGCGAACGTATATATATCCCTCCTGAGCGCCGATGGCAAAGGCTCCGATAAGTAGGCCCTCCATTACACAAAAAGGATTTCCTTCCATGAGGGCTCTATCCATGTATGCCCCAGGATCTCCCTCATCGCAGTTGACTACTACATACTTTGGTTTCCCTGGGGCGTTACGGGCAAATTCCCACTTTATCCCCGCTGGGAAACCTCCTCCACCCCGGCCCCTCAAATTTGCTCTTTTCACTTCTCCGATAACCTGCTCTGGCGTCATTTCGAAAAGCGCTTTAGCTAAAGCGTGATAACCGCCAATGGCGAGGTAATCTTCAATGCTTCTTGGGTCAATCCTTTTATTGGGGCCGAAAACAATACGCTCTTGATTCTTATAAAAGGGGATATCGGATTCATGGATCACTTTTTCGCCTGTGGTTGGGTCGACATAAAGTAAGCGGTCGACAACCTCCCTCTCCTGTCTGGTGTGTGATACAATCTCGGCAACATCTTCTGGTGTGACCTGGAGATAGCATATCTCCTCTGGATCAATAACAACAATGGGACCTTTCTCACAAAAACCGTGGCAACCGGTTCTTCTATAGTCTACCTCAGCCTTTAATCCTTGTTTTTCTATTTCCTGCTCAATAGCAGCAGCCACATTTTCACTCCCAGTAGCATGACAGGCAGTGCCGGAACACAGCGTAATACACGGCTTATCAGGATCCCTTTTTGATAAGATGTCCTTTCTGAAGTTTTCCAGTTCGGCTGGCGAGTTTATCCTTGGCATAATGTTTCCTTAATCATAGCTTTTGAACACCTCTGCTGTGTTGGCTGTTGACAGCTTACCATGAGTTTTCCCATTGATTTCCATCACCGGTCCCAGAGCACAGCAGCCGAGGCAGTTCACCGTGTCCAGGCTGAATTTCAAATCCAGGTCCGTTTCGCCGGGTTTAATTCCAATCAGGTCTTGCACTGTGTTGAGGACACGCGCTGCTCCACGAACATGACAGGCGGTACCCATGCAAATGTGCACTTCATGACGTCCTTTAGGGACCAGACTAAACGCTTTATAAAAGGTAGCGATATGCCGTATCAGGCTTAAAGGAACTTGCAGTTTTTCGCTGACCCTCTCTAAGGTTTCCTTAGGGAGCCAATGATTTTCGCTCTGGATCTCAAATAATACCTGGATGAGTGAACTGGCTTCGCCCTGATGTTTATCTATAATCTGATCGATTCGTTCGTTATTCATTGTTCAAAATACCAAATTTCAAATTCCAAGTCCCAAATTCCAAGTCCCAAATTCCAAGCGGATTTGCCTTCTGCACTTGGGGCTTGAGGCTTGAATCTTGGGGCTTGGGGCTTCAAGCAATAGCATACCGTTTGCTGTGTACATCGTACCTGACCAATCCCTGCCTTGATGAACCATTCATGTGTCTTGCTACTTCCGACGGGCTCAGGCCTAAAGAATCAGCGATTTCACCAGTCGAAAGGGATTTTTTCTGAAGGACCGTGGTAATCAGGCTTATTGCCAATTTATCTGCAATTAATTCTTCAAACAATCGTTCAAATTCGGCACTGTTGAAGAACTCGTGATAGGCCTCTTCGGTTCTAACCGGAACATGAAGCCTCTGGGTCAACACGAGCTTAATGTAGGGGATGAGCTTTTTTACTGCTTCCAGTTTAAATGCCAATGCAGTATCTACAATGCCTTCGGCTTTTCCGAGAGGCCCCAGCTTCGTGATCTCCGCGCTATATTCATTCATGAAATTGGCAAAACGGATTCCTTCACCGGCAGATACCCATTCAAGCCTCAATCGTTCGGGATATATCCCGATGCGCTCCATTATTTTTCTGCATACCTGAACCATGCTGAAGGTGTTGAAATTTCCATTGGTAACATAGTGGCAGTCACAAAGATGGCAGCCACCAATAAATACACCGTCGATGCCATTTGTAAAGGCCCGCAATATATGCAGCAAGTCAACCCTGGAAGAACACATCACCCTTATGAGTCTTATATGCGGGGGGTACTGAAAACGGGAAACACCACACAGGTCAGCCCCTCCGTAACAGCACCAGTTACAGATGATGCCGATCATTTTTGGTTGAAAGCTAAATTCAGTGCTCATTCTTCTTTTTTTAAGTTCCAAGGTCCAAATTCCAAGTTGATGATTTAACAAGTTGTCGTTTTATGTCCATTGTTTCCACAGTATTTTTCACAGTGCGCAAATATAAAACAACATCAACAGCAAACTTTAGCAACCTTTCACACAGATCTTTTTTCTGAACCATTATCTTCTTACACCTTTTTGGGACTTGTCATTTGGATCTTGGGACTTGGGTCTTAAAAACTTGTTGCAGCATCAATCTGACATAACAGCTCTTCATCAGTATAGTGCTTCAGCGAAATTGCTGAAGTTGGACACACTGCGTTACACAAACCATCTCCTTTGCAGAGAATGGAATTGACGGTTGCCTTTTTGCCCTTTTGTGTATCACGAAACTCTATCGCACCATAGGTACAGACAGAGATACATGCCCCACATGCTACACAATCATGCTCTTTTACTTCGCACACAGAACCGGAAGCGGTGACTGTATCCTGTGAGAGAAGAGTGGCAGCCCGTCCGGCAGCCCCAAACGCCTGGCTTATCGTTTCGGAAATATGCTTAGGATAGTGGGCTGTCCCGCACAGAAAAACGCCCTCAGCAGCAAAGTCAACCGGTCTTAATTTTACATGGGCTTCCTGGAAGAAACCATCCGGATTCATGGGCACCTTGAATAATCGTGCTACTTCCTGACTTCCAGCCGAGGGGATAACAGCGGCAGCCAATGCGACCAAATCGGCATCTATGGCAAGCCTCTTACCTAAAATCGGATCCAGTACACTTACCCGTAAAATTTCTTTGCCTTTTTCTGTTATAGCTTCCACCAGGGGCTTATCATCTGGTTCATAGCGGATGAATTTAACATCTTTGCCTGCCGCTTCACGGTAATAATCCTCACTAAATCCATAGGTTCTCATGTCTCTGAAGAGAATGTAGATGTCTATTTTTGGGTTTATCTCTTTGATTTTCAGAGCATTCTTTACAGAATGGCTACAGCATACCCGGCTGCAGTAATTTCTGTCTTCTTGTCTGCAGCCGACGCATTGGATCATCACCAGATTCTCAGCGTCAGTCAGGCTTTTTTCTCCCCGGGCGATTTGCTCGCCCAACTCTACCGAAGTAACTACCTTATCAGTTGTACCATAAAGGTATTCTGTGGGTTGATATTCGTCAGCACCTGTAGCGAGGATGGCTGCACCGTGTTTTATCGTTTTGATTCTTCCTTCAGATTTTACGGTGGTCACAAAATTTCCAACATAACCGGAAACATCTGTGATGGTAGCATCATGAGATACATATATTAACGGATGCTGATAAACCTTACGTATCAAATCACGCAAATATTCCCGGACATCCATGCCTTCCAGTGTAGTAGGAATCCGTAGCGCCATTCCTCCCAGGTTTGATTCCTTTTCCAGCAGGTGAACCTCAAATCCCTGGTTGGCCAGGCTCAGGGCACTGGTCATCCCGGCCACACCTCCTCCGATCACTAATCCCGTCTTGTTGACCGGCAGATCAAATTCCTGCAAAGATTCCAAATGGGTAGTCCGGGCTACCGACATTCTGACGATGTCCTTGGCTTTTTTTGTAGCCTCCTCCTTTTGTTTGGAATGGACCCAGGAGCAGTGCTCCCGGATGTTCGCCATGTCGAAGAAATATCGATTGATTCCCCCGTCACGAAGCGTATCTCTGAACAGCGGTTCATGTGGTCTGGGAGTACAGGCAGCGACAACCACGCGATTGAGCCCTTTTGCCCTGATTGTATTCGCTATTTTCTCGGCAGCATCCGTAGAA
>JBDROF010000054.1:0-15070 GCA_043810345.1 Bacteroidota bacterium
GCCGCCTGTGACCCGGAGAACAATGGACTTTTGAGTATCGGGAGGGATCATCGTTCGCAAGGCACCACGGGTGATCATCAGGGTATCGGCATATTGGACTAAGGGAACAATATTCACATCGATTCGTTCCAGTCCGGCAGTCGGACCCAGAAAATACCCATGGTCCACAGCCAACATCACTGTTTTTCCGCTAGCCGGATTAAAGATCCGGGCCAGCCGGTTTTTCATCCCCCAGTCGAGGGAGTTCGACCCTTTTAAAAAAAACCGTTCTGATGTTTGCGGTACATCAGTATAAAATTGTTTTGGTTCGTTGGGTCCGTCAATGTCCGCCATGTTAAATCTCCTTATATTTAAATCCTGCTATATTTTATTACAAATATCGGGATAACATCAAAATAAAAAAAATGGTACTTTTGCCACCGGTTCTGCGCGCTACTGTTTATTAATTCACAATTCCTATGATCACAAATAATTTCGTTTGCCGGCATAATGGTCCGAACACCACTGAGATCGGGGCTATGCTGGAAAAGATCGGTGTATCTTCGCTCGAACAACTCATTGATGAAACTGTTCCTTCCTCAATCCGCTTACAAAAACCTTTGGATCTTCCGGAAGGATTAAACGAATATCAGTTTTTGAATCACCTGAAAGGGATTGCAGTTAAGAACAAGTTGTTCAGAAGCTTTATCGGGATGGGGTACTACCATACTATCCTGCCTGGTGTTATCCATAGAAACATACTGGAGAATCCGGGATGGTACACGGCATACACTCCCTACCAGGCCGAAATTTCCCAGGGGCGTCTGGAAGCCCTGCTTAACTTCCAAACCATGGTTTGTAGTCTGACCGGCTTTCCGATCGCCAACGCGTCCCTCCTGGATGAAGGAACTGCTGCTGCCGAGGCCATGATCATGCTATTCAATTCCCGCGACCGGAATGCAGTGAAACATGGCGCTAATAAATTCTTTGTCTCCAATGAACTATTCCCACAGACCATCGATGTGATCAAGACCCGTGCTGTTCCGTTAGGCATTGAACTGGTTTTCGGGGATCACAGGAAGTTCAACTTCTCGGATGATGTGTTCGGTGCCGTGATTCAATATCCGAATCAGAAAGGGGAGGTGGTGGATTACAGGGAATTCGTTGAACGCGCTCACCGTAACAAAACATCTGTAGCTGTGGCTGCCGACATCATGAGTCTGGTGATGTTAACACCTCCGGGTGAGTGGGGTGCTGACGTCGTAGTTGGGTCGACACAGCGATTCGGTATTCCGATGGGATACGGAGGCCCTCACGCCGCCTATTATGCTACCACAGAGGAGTTCAAGCGCCATATTCCCGGCCGGATCATCGGGATCTCGGTAGATGCCAATGGGAACAGGGCACTGCGTATGGCCCTCCAGACCCGTGAGCAGCATATCAAACGGGAGCGTGCTACGTCGAACATCTGTACATCTCAGGTTTTACTGGCTGTTATGGCCGGAATGTATGCGGTATATCATGGCCCTCTCGGACTGAAAAAGATGGCCCGTCACATCAACATCCTTACCTGTGTACTGGCCCAAGAACTAGGGAAATACGGGTATGAGCAATTGAACCAATACTTTTTTGATACCCTTTACATCCGTGTCCGGGAGGGTGTAGAAATGGAAAAACTTCGGCAGTTGGCCCTGGAGAATAAGGTAAACTTCCGCTATTTCGATGAAAAGCATATCGGTATCAGTCTGGATGAGACGACGGAACTGGCGGATGTTAACCTGATCCTCTGTATCCTGGCCAGGGCAGCGGGGAAGCTCTGTTCCGAATTTATTTGCCATCCAAAGGAGTACGAAAAGATCCTTTCCCTGCCGGAAGCCATTATCCGGAGATCCGACATCCTTCCCCAAAAAGTTTTCTCCAGCTACCACTCCGAAACCGAGATGATGAGGTACATCAAGAGGCTGGAAATCAAGGACCTGGCACTCAACCGATCGATGATTCCCCTGGGATCCTGCACCATGAAGCTGAATGCGGCTGTAGAGCTTTTTGCGCTTAGCTGGCCGGAATTCGGGAACATTCACCCATTTGTTCCAAAAGACCAGGTCGAAGGCTACCAGTTTCTGATCCGTGAGCTGGAGAAGCAGCTCTGCATCACAACCGGTTTTGATGCCGTTTCATTTATGCCTAACAGCGGAGCATCCGGAGAATATACAGGTCTCCTCGTGATCCGGGAGTACCATATCAGTCGGGGTGAAGGGCAGCGGAATGTCTGCCTGATTCCCTCTTCTGCACACGGTACTAATCCTGCCAGTGCAGCGATGGCCGGCATGGAGATCGTGGTGATCAAATGTGATGAGAAGGGAAATATCGATGTCAACGAACTACGGCAGAAGGCGGTGTTATACAAGGAGAACCTCTCCTCCCTGATGGTAACTTACCCCTCAACCCATGGTGTGTTTGAAGAGGATATCCTGGAGATATGTAAAATCATCCATGAAAATGGAGGCCAGGTCTATATGGACGGAGCCAACATGAATGCCCAGGTCGGGTTGACCAATCCGGCCATCATTGGTGCTGACGTATGCCACCTGAACCTGCACAAGACCTTTGCGATCCCGCATGGAGGAGGCGGTCCCGGTGAAGGACCGATCGCAGTTGCCAAGCATCTGACACCTTTTCTACCCAACCATGTGGTGGTGAAGACCGGTGGAAAAGAGGGAATTCACGCCGTGGCATCCGGACCGTACGGCAGCTCCCTGATCCTTACCATCTCTTACGCCTACATCAAACTTTTGGGAGGTGCCGGATTAACAGAGGCAACAAAACTGGCTATCCTGAATGCCAACTACCTGAAGGCGGCTCTGATTCCTCACTACCCGATTTTATACACGGGAAGCATGGGCCACTGTGCGCATGAGATGATCGTAGACTGCAACGGGATCGCCAGGGAAACCAGCGTCACGGCCTTTGATATCGCCAAGCGGCTGATGGATTATGGATTCCATGCGCCTACGGTTGCATTCCCTGTTCATGGAACCCTGATGATAGAACCCACCGAGAGTGAGCCCTATTATGAGCTGAACCGCTTCATTGATGCCATGATCTCCATCAAAGAAGAGATCAATGAGATCAAAGCCGGAACTACCGATAAAGAGGTGAATGTGATCAAGAAAGCACCTCATACATCCCTCATGATATCTGCTGATGAGTGGAATCTCCCCTACTCGCGACAAAAAGCGGCCTATCCGGCTGAAGGATTGAAGGAGGATAAGTACTGGCCCACAGTGACGCGGATTGATGATGCTTACGGGGACAGGAACCTGATGTGCTCATGTGAGGATTAAGAGGGTATGAGGGACGATCAGGTTCTAAGGTACGACGCTCCGTTCATATCGAGGATACAGCCGGTCATGTATTCATTCCCGGGGGCGGCGAGCAGGAGGATGCCCTGGGCAATTTCTTCAGGTTGAGCGACACGGTTCAGCGGGCTCTGGCTTTCTATTTCCTTTCGCTTTTCCCCAGCCAAACCTGGGATGGTCATATCGGTCTCCACAAAACCGGGAGCCAGTGTAAATACATAGATCCCGTGGGGGGCCAGGGCTTTTGCCATACTCTGCCCGGTGGCATTCAGTCCGGCTTTGGCTGCCCCATAGGCCCACGCCGTTGGTTCCCCGCGAAACGCCCCACGTGAAGTCACGTTCAATATTTTCCCTCCTCCTGTTCTTACCATCTCCCTGGTTACCAGGTTGGACAGGAGTGCCGGACCGGTGAGATTCACTCTAATGGAGCTTTCCCAGTAATCTATAAACGCTTCAAACGGCATATTCAGCATATCGTTCTCTACATACATTCCGGCATTGTTAACCAGGATGTCAATCCGTCCATACCGTGAAATCGCATGGTTGACCATACGAGTCAGATCATCCGGTTTGGCCATATCGGCCTGGCAGATCATATGATCACCCGACAACGATTTAAAAACCGATTCCGCAGCTTCACGATTTGTATGGTAATGAATGATCACCGTTGCTCCGGATTCGGCAAAAAGCTGGGCCGTTGCTTTTCCGATGCCACGGGATGCTCCGGTGACCAAAACGATCTTCTTATGAAATACAATTTCCATTCATCTTGTTAGTTAGGAAAATCATCAGACTATCACCGCTGAGGACGCTGAGGATTTCGCGGAGGACGCAGAGATTTCCTCCCTCTGCGTATACCTCTGCGCCCTCGGCGGTTAGAAATAATCGTTTAAACTATCTTTCAACACTTGATAATCATTCACCACCGGGAATTCAGGGTAGTCGTCAATTACGTTTTGCGGGGGGCGGAAAAGGATCCCCACATCGGCCTTCTCAAGCATGCTAACGTCATTGTAGGAATCACCCAGGGCGATCACCTTGTAGGTAAGGCTTTGCAGAGCTTCTACCGTTTTCCGTTTAGGGTCTTTCTGACGAAGGTGGTAATCCACAATGCGGTTTGTTTCGTCTATCACTAGTGTGTGGCAGAACAAAGTAGGCCGGCCAAGTTGTTTAATAAGCGGATCGGCAAACTGAATAAAGGTATCGGATACAACGATGAGTTGCGTTCTCTCTTTCATCCAGGCAATGAAGTCGAGTGCCCCTGGAAGCGGCTGGATCTGTGCGATCACTTCCTGGATGTGGTGCAGTTTTAATCCATGATCATCGAGGATCCTCATCCGGTAATGCATTAATTTATCGTAGTCCGGTTCATCACGGGTAGTACGGCGAAGTTCCGGGATGCCGGTTTTTTCTGCGACGTTAATCCACACTTCCGGGACAAAGACGCCCTCGAGGTCGGAACAGATGATATACATAGAAAGGAAGTTAGATTTTAGATTTTAGAAGTTAGAACTTTATTCTAACTTTTCAGAGCAAAGATAGTTTTTTACTTCTACGTTCGTACTTCTAACTTGCGTTCTGTCTTCTAACTTTTGGCTTCTAACTTCAGCAGGTATTCTTTGAACGCCTCGTAGTTGTTCTCCAGGTTGGAAACGAGTTCCGGCAGGTGATCGATGCCTTCCAGGCTTGGTGGAAGTTCGGGTTCTATATGCAGGATCTTTTCGATCTCTTCAGGGAATTTGGCTGGGTGAGCGGTTTCGAGGGAGATGGAAAGCTGACCCTTTGATTCCTCTTCCGGGATGGTCCCCAGGTAGTCCATGAGTCCGGCCCACCCCACAGCTCCGTGCGGTTCAAGCAGCGCACCAAACTGATTATAAGCGTTAGCAATGGTCTGTCGCGTCTGCTCGTCGGAGATGCTGACCGACCAAAGCTCTTTTCGCATAGCATCCAGGTCGGCCGGTTTATGGATCACCCCTTTTTCATCCATCATCCCACCGTAAAGTGCGACGAGGCGCGCCAGGTTGCTCGGGTGCCCGACATTCATAGCGCTGGAGATGCAATTCCTGCTGGGTTCAATCTTCTCATACATTCCGGAATAGAGGTATCGGGGGAATTCATCATTCTCGTTCGTAGCGATCACGAATTTTTCTACCGGGAGTCCCATCTTCATCGCTAGCACACCTCCCATCATATCCCCAAAGTTACCGGATGGAACGGAGAAGATCACCTTTTTGTCATGATCCCCGTCACGAAGTTTAGCAAAAGAGTAGAAATAATAAACGGTCTGGGGAACAAGTCGTCCGATGTTAATAGAGTTAGCTGAAGAAAGGTTGAGTGACTCCAGTTCCGGATCTGCGAAAGCCTGCTTGACCAGGGCCTGGCAATCATCGAATTTTGTATCCAGTGCCAGGATCCTGACATTCTTCCCCAGAGTGGTCATTTGTCGCCGTTGCCTGGGAGATACCTCATGGCGTGGAAATAGTACCACAATTTCAATGTTGTCCAGACCGTAAAAAGCATTGGCAACTGCGCTTCCAGTGTCTCCGGAAGTAGCTGTCAGGATCAGCAGTTTCCTGTTCTCTCTCTTCAGATAGTATTGCATAAGACGTCCCATCATCCGGGCGGCAAAATCCTTGAATGAGGCAGTTGGGCCCTGATCGAGCCGAAGAATGTATTTTCGATCATATACATGTTCCAGAGGGACATCGTAATTATAGGCATCCTTCACAATGGCCATCAGCTCCTTATCCCCGATCTCATCTTCCAGGTACCGCCGGGTGACAGCATACGCTATTTCATAATAGGGCTTCTCAGAAAAACCGTAAATCTCCTCAAGCGGGATGATAGGGATGGTCATCGGCATGTATAGCCCCCGGTCGGGCGCCTGACCCTTTAACAGGGCCTGGCTGAAAGGGAGCGGTTCGGCCTTCAGGTTAGTGGAGTAGAATAACATCTTTGTTGGCTAACGATACTTATCCTGGTTAAGGAGCTCCTTGCATTTTGCCGGATTATCAGCACAATCGAAAGCTTCTGCCAGATCGGTGATCAGATCATTTTCATCTTCGATCCCGATGGAGAACCGGATCAGTGAAGGGGAGATCCCGACTTTCTTCATCTCCGCTTCTCCCATAGCAGAATGGGTAGTTGAGGCAGGGTGCGTCACGATTGACCTGTTGGTCCCCAGGTGTGTGGCATGGGTAATGATCCGCAGTGCATCGATGAAGTGAGCTGCATCTTCGTAAGTTCCTTTCAATTCAAACGACATCAGGGAACTGCAACCTTTCATTTGTGGCTTGATCAGCTTATGATACGGATTGGATTCCAGTCCGGGGTAGTTCACGTAATTCACTTTCGGATGCTTCTCCAGGAATTTAGCCACCTCCATGGCGTTGTGGCAATGCCGGTCCATTCGCAGCGCGAGCGACTCCAGTCCGAGTAGGTTCAGCCAGGCATTCATGGGGGCCATGGCCGGGCCGAGGTAGCGGATCCCATTTTGCCGGATCCCTTCCACAATGTCGCGAGGGCCGCAAATGATCCCTCCCAGACTTGTGGCATTTCCACAGATGTATTTGGTAGTGGAATGCACCACGATATCAGCTCCCAAAAGAATGGGTTGTTGCAGGGCAGGGGTGGTGATGGTGTTGTCGACCACCAGCGGCAGTCCTTTTTCTTTTGCCAACACGGCAAGCGCGGGAATATCGGCAATAAAAAGAGCGGGATTGCTGGGGGTTTCCACGAATAAAAATCTGGTGCGCGGTGTAATGGCCTCACGCCAGGAATCTATCGATTCCGGGGAAGTGACCCAATTCACGTTGGTTCCCATTCGTGGCAGGCCGACATCAAACAGTCCAAATGTCCCACCATATACCCGATTGGAGGAGACCACATTGTCGCCCGGCGCCAGCATGTGATGGGAGAGCAGAAAAATGGCCGACATCCCGGAGGCAGCGGCGATCGCCGACTCGGTATTTTCAAGTGCGGCCATCCGGCGTTCAAAAGCATCCACGGTGGGATTGTCCCACCTCCCATATGTATATCCCGGTTTCTCACCGGTGAAGATATCAGCTGCTTCCCGGGCATCCTCATACGGATAGGCAACCGACTGGTAAATTGGTATCACCATGGAATCGGGACTGAATTTAATACTCCCGGCATGAATGGCTTTGGTGTTGAATCCCTGTTTTGGCATAATGGTCGAATTTAATGGCTATTGTGTTTAATGTTTATCTGTTTCTGATCTGCTTTTTCGTAACGTGGAAGAGGAGGCTCCGCCTGCAGAATATTCGGGAGCGGTCACAAAGACCTTCTTTCCATCCAGGACGGAGAGCGCCTGATCGAGGTCTTTGATGACATCATCCGGATGCTCTGCGCCCACACACAATCGAATGAGATTTGGTGGGATGCCGGCCAGTTTCCTGCCCTTTTCTCCCTGCTGTGAGTGGGTACTGATGGCCGGGATCGTGGCTACCGATTTGATCCTGCCGAGGTCGGTTGCCCGCCAGATCCGTGTGAATCCATCAAATACATTCCGGGTTTGCTGAGCAGTACCTCTGACATGAAATGACATCAGGTGACCGAACCGGTTGACCTTCTTATTGTAGCACTCGTCCAGTTCCGAATCGGCCAGGAACATATACCGGGAAGCCAGTTCATGCAACGAATGGCTTTTCAACCCGAGGTACTCCACCTGCACCACGTGTTTATGGCCGGCAAGAAACTCAGCTATTTTCTGTGTATTGCGGCTTTTTACATCCATACGCATGCGCAGGGTCCGGATATCGTTAATCGCCAGGATGGCATTCATGGGCGATATATTGGGGCCATTATCCCGGTTTGGGAGAAGCTTCAGGTAGGTGGCAAAATCGGCCTTCATCTCCGGAATATCGATCGAAGAGTTAATGTTTCTCCTGGATATCACGGCTCCACAAATTCCTAAACCACCGGTGTTGATTGACTTGGTAACAGACTGCACAACAATATCTGCTCCATGTTCGATGGGGCGGAGCAGTGCCGGTGTGGCGACAGTAGAGTCGATAATTAAGGGTAAATTGTATTTATGGGCCAGATCGGCAACTGCTTTGAGGTCGAAGAAAGCCTGACCCGGATTGCTGGGTAGCTCCCCGTAAAGGAATCGTGTGTTTTCATCGATATGAGATTCCCACTCTTCCAGGTTGGCTGAGTTCAACACTTTGCGCCACTCGACATGACGTTCCTGGTTCTTACGTATGGAGAAATGCTGAAACGTTCCTCCGTAAAGCTGGGCGGTGGCGACAAAATTTATTTGGGCAGAGGGCCTTCTCGGGTCAATCACCAGAAACGGGTCAACCGCGCTCTGGATCGCTGCCATTCCGGAGGAGGTGGCGATACAAGAGGTTTCGATTCCGGATCCGTATCCTTCCAACAGAGCCAATACCCCCTCGAGGTAGTACATTGTGGGGTTTGCGATGCGTGAATAGCACCAGGTAGGGATTTCATACCCCAATGCTGCTTCCATCTCATCTGCATCCCGGTAGGCCTGGGAGGTAGATAGATAAGTGGGTTCGATGATGGATCCCTGATTGAAGTCCAACGCCTCCTGCATCGAGTAGATGCCGTGAACGGCAATGGTGTCGAACCGGCATTTCATCATCTCCTTTCTGTGTTCCGAGTGCCATTGAACGGCACGTTTTGCAGCCTCTTTGTAGTAGTTGATCCCGTCTGTTGACATTGGGTTGAACGTTGATTTCTTTCAGGGGATAAAGGTAACATTTTTTTAGATTGTGAAAAAAGTAACAGAGAGGAACGTGAGACGTGGGACGTGGGACGTGAGACGTGAGACGTGAGACGTGGGACGTGAGACGTGAGACGTGGGACGTGAGACGTGGGACGTGAGACGTGGGACGTGAGAGGTGAGAAGCGAGTTGGTGAGTTGATGATTTTTTTTTAGTAATATTGTTGGTATCTAAATTCTCGGATATGATAAAATATTTCCTCACTTGTATCCTGGTTGTTGTTGCCTTCGAGTTTCTATTGACCGATGGCATAAACGGACAGACAGTCCAAACACCACAAGAGTATTTTGGTTTTAAACCAGGGTCTGACCGGAATCTATTCGGCTATGAAAAATTAATTGACTATCTCAACCTGCTGGATCAAAGCTCTTCCAGACTGCTGATGAGAAAGATAGGAAGTTCGCCTGAAGGAAGGCCAATGTACATTGCCTTTATCTCTTCGGAAGAGAATATCCGTAACCTGGATACCCTCCGGGAGATCAATGAACAATTAGCTCTAAACCCGGATCTCACAGACCAGCAACGGAAAGAGATGATTCGCAACGGACGGGTATTCGTACTGGCCACGCTCTCGATGCATTCCACCGAGGTGGGGCCTTCCCAGGCGGCGCCATTAATAGCGTATGACCTGGTTACTGACAACAGTTCCGACACCCTGGCATGGCTGGACAGTGTGGTATTGATGATGGTCCCGTGCCACAATCCGGATGGGATGGAAAAGGTGGTGAACCATTATAAAAAATACCTGGGAACTAAATACGAGGGATCGTCCCTTCCGGAGGTATATCATAAATATGTGGGACACGACAACAACCGGGATTTTATCACCCTTTCCCAGGAGGATACCAAAGCGATTGCTGCCATCTACAATACCGGATGGTACCCTCAGGTAATGGTGGAGAAACACCAGATGGGATCATCCGGCGTACGGTATTTCGTCCCGCCTCCGCATGATCCGATTGCGGAAAACATCGACGCAGGCATCTGGAACTGGATGGGAATCTTTGGTTCCAATCTGATGAAAGACATGACACGAGCCGGGCTTAAGGGTGTCAGCCAGAACTACCTCTTTGACGATTACTGGCCAGGCTCTACCACCACCTGCATCTGGAAAAATGTGATCGGGTTCCTGACCGAAGCAGCCAGCGTTCAGACAGCCACTCCCGTATATATTGAAGAGAACGAACTTAGGGTTATCGGAAAAGGGTTGGGGGACTACAAAAAAAGCATCAACATGCCCGATCCCTGGCCAGGGGGCTGGTGGCGGCTGGGTGATATTGTTGATTATGAGATCGTTTCAACGATGTCGATCCTGAAAACTGCAGCTGCTAACAAAGCGGATATCCTTGCATTCAGGAATAACGCTGAGGTTGTTACCAGCCACATCACCATTCCACAGGGGAGCATTGTCATCCCATTGGCTCAGCCTTACCGTCCTTTCATAAAAGAGGTGATGGAAAAACAGCAATTCCCGGAACGACATTATACCCCTGACGGGGAACTTATCAAACCTTACGATATTACCTCCTGGTCGTTGCCACTTCACCGTGGGGTTACTTCCGTGGAGATGACCGAGCCATCAGAGCAACTTCAGCAACATCTAATACCAATAGAAGAACCTTTTACATCCTTGAAGCCTCTCCCCGGTAATTACTGGGCAGCTGTTTTCAGCATCAACCACAACGAGAGTTACAAAGCCGCTTTTCTTGCAAAGGAGCGGGGCCTGGAAGTAGCCAGAATTCCCGGAGGGGATTTCATCATCTTCCGGGATGGAGGCAAGAATTCCAAGCTTGATAAATTGATTTCTGAAATGACCGTCATGCCAGAGATCATCCTTAACGAGGCAGATTTTCTGCTCTCCTCTTTCACCATTCCCCGGATCGTTTTGGTGGAGACCAACATGCACGACATGGATGCCGGCTGGACACGTTTTGTTTTTGACAGTTACCACATCCCTTATACGGTCATTGAACCGGGCGAATTTGAGGAAACCGATTTCTCCGGTGATGTTGACGTAGTCGTTTTCCCGAACAACGACAAATCGATCCTGATGGAGGGTCAGTACCGTTCGGAAGATGAGGTCTACCCAACGAGCTATCCCCCGGAGTTCACCAAAGGGATCGGGAAAAAGGGGATGGAGTGTTTGATGACCTTCCTCGATCAGGGCGGGATCATCCTTTCGTGGGGGCAATCTACCGAGTTGTTCACAGGGCTCTTATCTATAAAAAGTGGTGACACCACAGAGTCGTTCAGGCTTCCGGTCAGGGATATCTCCAAATCGATTAAAAGCGCCGGAGTCTATTGTCCCGGGTCCCTGGTGAAGGTAGAACTGAAAGGGGGGCACCCTTTGACGCAGGGTATGGAAGAGAGTGCGGGGGTATTTTTCCGTGAGACACCTGTTTTCGCCACCTCCATTCCCCGGTTTGATATGGACCGGCGGGTGATCGGAACATTTCCCGAAAAGGATATCCTGATGAGCGGATATTGTGAAAAAACTGAAAAGCTGGCAGATAAAACGGTGATGGTCTGGTTAAAAAAAGGGAAAGGGCAATTGGTACTTTACGGCTTTAATCCCCAATTCCGGGCTTCGACCCAAGGTACTTATAAGCTTTTGTTTAACGGGTTGTTGTTGGAGAAGATTAATTAGCGAGGTGGCGAGGTAGTAAAATGGTGAACTGGCTGATAGGTGGGTGGATGTGTGGGTTAAAAAGTACTCGATCTTCTTATACACGTTAATCAAAAATAATCTTCCCCGAATAGCTCTTCTTCCCGTTACTCAGAATGGCGTGATAGAGACCTTTTGCCTGGGCCCGGATATCGAGTTCCACGGAATTTCCTGCTATTTTCATCCTGGCCTGTTGGATCAAACGGCCTGTCTGATCGTAAACCTCAAGATTTAATTCTTTTTCATGCTGAAACTCATCCGGGATCGTTATCTTACATTCGCCGGTGTTTGGATTGGCGTATATCAGCAGGGCGTTTGAAGGGGAATGCTTAGGTTGAATAATGCCGGTGATGGGTGAACATTTGGCGGCAAAGGCATCGGATTTTCCCCTCGATATCAAGGGTTGAGGTCCTATGTCAAGGGTGTTTAAGAAGGCTCCGCTCAGAAAAATATTCCCGGTTTGGTCGACGGTAGGGGTGGGATAAGATCCTCTTGAATAGTGCCTTACTCCCATACATTCCCCTTCTGAGGTATAGCGTGCAAGAAATATGTCCATTGTGTCTGGACTGGTTGCATATGAAAAAAGCAGGTAGGGCCCAAAATGGGCATACCCCATAAAGGTACCTGTAAAATACACATTGTTTTCTCTGTCGGCTAAAATTCCATTTCCACTGGCGAATCCGGATGGTTGGATACCCCTGACCCATTGGTAAGTTCCTTCGGAAGAATATTTTGCGAGAAAACAATCACCATGAGGGCTGTGTAAGGTATCGTCGCCAAATATTCCCATGGGGCCCCACATAGTTCCGGTCAGGTAGATATTTCCGGCATGATCGAGGGAAATCTGTCTTCCGCTACTCCCATCTGGAGCCCCTGCAACTCTAAGCCATTGAATATCACCTTCCGGTGAAAAATTTGCCAGGTATGTGGCTCCGTATCCCATTGGAAGTGTCAATGAAATTGTGTCAATAACTATTGTGTTACGAAGAGCATCCCCATTGACAATAAGATTTTGATTATAAAAATAAAGGTTCCAGGGGGTAGCTTCAGTAAAAGTATACGTAGAGCCCATATAACGAAATTTATTTTTTGCCCAGAGCAGGTTCCCTTCTCTCGTATATTTCGCTAAAAAACCTCCCCGGGGAATGGTGGTCTGTTCAAAAGTGGCATCCTCTGAGTTGCTCCCCGATATATAAACATTTCCCTGAACATCATATGTAATCCCATACCCCCTGTCTACACCGTTTCCACCGGCAGCCCTGGCCCAAAGTACATGTTTGTCCAAATCCATAACTAGTATAAAAATAGTTAGTCCGGTTCCGGAGAGACCTGTGCCAAGTAATGCTATTGTATCATAAAATGAACCTGTGATCAGTAACCGCGAATTCAAGGTGTCGAGTACCAGTGAACCTATCGATTCGGAAACCGTTTCATTCGGTCCCCCAAATCTGATTGCCCAGATTTCGTTTCCCGCGGGATCTAATTTAATGAGAAACAGATCATCTATCCCATTGCAAACCAACGATCCAGAATTTGTATAGAAAGGATCACTCCGATAACCTCCTCCTAGATAACTGTTTCCATTCAGGTCGGCGACATGTGATTTTATGCCTTCCCGTTGAGTTCCTCCCGCCTGGTAAGACCAGGAGCAGTTCTGGCTGAGTATAAATTGGTGTGAGTACAATAGGACTACAGGAATGAACATTATTTTACATATTGTTTTCATGATACAAGAACATTATTGAATTATGATTTTTTTTACGGTCTGGTAATCAATGTTAGAAATCTGAATAATATAGAATCCTTTGCTGAGATGAGCTAAGTCAAGTTGGGATTTATGTCCTTGAATTATCGAGGAATAAACTGTTTTACCGAATGTATCATATACGGACAGCGTCAAATTATCCAGTGGTGATGAACATTGTACGTCTATTGTAAATAATCCTCTTCCCGGATTTGGATAGATAAGTACGTCAAATGATCCTTGAACAGGTGTGAAGTTCAATGTAATTTCTTTAGCTATTTCGTGCTTATCAAGTTCATTCTCCATAAAAAAACCAAAAGAGCTTTCGGTAAATGAAGATAAACTGTCACAGGGAATAAAAGGAGTTCCGGTATGGATCCAGGTCTCACTTCCATTGGCAGCAGTAAACTCCTGGTTCACACTAATTTCAATACGGGCTTTTACCTCGCAGGTTGCATTTTGCTGAACTTCGACATCCGTCAGGGAAACAAGATCCCATGCCTGCAATACAACAGGTTCGTTTCCAGCTATAGTGAGAGATTCAAATGATTCTTCATAATTCAGATCAAATCTGTCCAGTCTATATGTTTGTCCTGAGTCGACCCCGACACTAGCTGAATCTGGTTCACACCATTCCCGCAATCTTGAACAAACAGCAGCTGAAATAGTCAGACCTTCAATTGTGTTAAAATTTGGATAGGCTGTATCATAATCATATGGTATTACAGTAAAAAAACCATCTTCATCAGTAAAAGTATAATGCATATCATATGTTATTGGAGGATCTTGTGGGTTTTGTGCATTATATAATCGAGTATGGGCAAAAATCACTGCATCTTTTATTGGATTATCTTCCCGATCTAAAACATAGCCGGTTACAATATTTGTTTTTGGTGAATATTTTCCATGGTAGAAGGGATCATAATAATAAGGTGGCTCGGAGCAGGCGCCGGTTGCCGGAGGAGTGAAATCGTCAAACACCTCCCATACCGGTTTTAGAATTGTACTACATGGCCAATTTGTACATGCTTGATTTTGCTTTAAGATCCCATAACCATCATTACATACATCCTGATAAAACCACCAACTAAAGCCGCTACCTCCGCATTCCCATGTCTTCATAGTAGCTGAATCGGCAAAATCGTACTGATCTGATAAAGTGCCATCATAGTTCGTACTAAAAACGGAATTCTCAATGGCGCGAAACCCGGTTTCCCCGATAATCCATGGCATCTTGCAATTATTTGAAACCCAGTAAAGTTTCCCATAAAATGAATTCATTAAAGATTCGAAATAGGTCGGACCTTCATATTGACGAGCATCTGGATATAAATGTGGTGAATAGAAATCAAGCGTCATAACCGCATGATCATATTCAAGGATATCATGATGCCCTTGCCCACCCATGGTAACAAGGTGGTGAGGATCACCTGCCTTAACCGTGTCGTACCACATTTTAACTTTTTCACATACATCCTGCTTTGAGTGCCCAATTGTATCTTCAGGCCAAACAGATGCAGGTTCATTCCAAAGGTCGTAAGCCATTAAAGTT
>JBDROF010000055.1:0-20533 GCA_043810345.1 Bacteroidota bacterium
GCAGGTAGCTGGAGTAAAAGCGTATCGAGTCCTCTACCAGAAGGATCGCCTGCACCCCCTGCTTGAGATCCTGGTCTATATTCATCCGGTCTTCAATCAACTTGATGATAGCCAGCATGATATCGGCATTCCCTAACCAGCAAAAGACGTAATCAATGGCAATCAGGTTCTTCTGGTGCAACCTGATATTGGATTCACGGGAGAAAGGAGTGAGGGCCACAATCGGAATCCCGGGATACCTTGTTTTAATCCGTAAGGCAAGATCGAACGTATCCGATTTTTTTATGCTTAGCATCGAGATAACGAGGTCTACCCGCTTATCTTCGAGTACCGTAAACGCTTCATTTTCGGATGTTACCTTGATGAATTGCGGTGGGTAACGGAGATTAAGCGACACATACTCCATGAAGATCTGCTCATCGATCCGGCCATCCTCTTCCAGCATGAACGCATCGTAGGTACTGGAAATCAGCAGCACCTGGTAGATCCGCTTCTTCATCATCAGGTTGAACTCGGTATCCAGAAAATAATACTTGGTGGGATCCAATTGTTTTTTGGTGTTCACCTCATGGGATTTGGGAAATCAAATGTACATAAAAGTCATGAGGTCATGAAGTCATGAGGTCATGAAGTCATGAAGTCATGGATGTGATGTGAGTGATGGGGGTGATGGAATATACACGTGTAACGTGAGACGTGAACCGTGAATGGTTGACATAAAAGATGGTTGTGGACTGAGGACTGCGGACTGCAGACTTTGGTTACTCAATCCGTCCTGTTTTCATCTGGGAAAGTTTCTTGTGAATGGCATTGGCAGCAACCCGTCCTGCACCCATGGCTTCGATCACCGTGGCCGCGCCTGTTACAATGTCGCCTCCTGAATAAACAAATTCTTTGGAGGTTTCATTGGTTTCAGGATTCACAACTATATTTCCCCACTTATTCCTATCTATATCAGGTGCTGTCTGGAAAATGACTGGATTTGCGTCGTTCCCGATGGCCACTATCGCCAGGTCAATATCCAGGATGAAGTTCGATCCTTCAATTGGAACCGGTTTTCTCCTGCCGGAATCATCCGGTTCTCCCAGTTCCATTTTGATGCACTCCATGGATTTCAGGGTATTGACATCCGTCCCGAGAAACTTGATCGGATAGGTAAGCATCCGGAATTTCACCCCCTCTTCTTCTGCATGGCGTATCTCTTCATGACGTGCCGGAAGTTCGGTTCTTGATCTGCGGTAAACGATGGTCACCTCCGTAGAACCTGTCCGGATAGCTGTCCGGGCACAATCCATGGCCACATTCCCACCACCAATGACCGCCACCCGATTCCCGGTTGGTTTGGGTGTATCGTATTCCGGGAACTTATAGGCCTTCATCAGGTTCATCCTGGTCAGGTATTCGTTGGCTGAGAAAACATTTCCCAGGCTCTCTCCTTCGATGTGCATGAATTTGGGCAACCCTGCACCCACGCCAATGAAGACCGCGTCGAAATGCTCAAGCAATTCATCCACCGTACTGATCTTTCCGATGACGTGATTCAATTCTACCCTTACCCCCATCTCCTTCAGGTAGTTGATCTCAAAATGGACGATGGATTTTGGCAGCCTGAATTCCGGAATTCCGTAAGTAAGAACGCCTCCCGTTTCATGGAATGCTTCAAAGATGGTCACGGAATATCCGAGAAGCTGGAGGTCGGCAGCGACGGTCAAACCAGCTGGTCCTGAGCCTACGACGGCAATTCTTTGGTTTAGTTTTTTCTTGATCTTCGGGATGGTTATTAGCTCCATCTTTCGTTCCCAGTCGGCCACAAAACGCTCCAGGTTGCCTATTGCTACCGGTTCGTCTTTCACGCCAACAATGCATTTTTCCTCACATTGATTTTCCTGCGGACAAACACGTCCACAGATGGCAGGGAGCACATTCCGCTCTTTGATCTTTTTTATGGCGTCATCAAATTTCTCTTCTGTGATCAATCGGATGAACTCAGGGATATCGATGTTGACCGGACATCCATCGACGCATTTCGGATTTTTACATTGAATGCAACGGCCGGCTTCCAGCAGGGCCAGTTCAGAGGTATATCCGTAAGGAACCTCCTGGTGATTTGCTGCTCTCAGCTTAGGATCCTGTTCAGGCATCTCCTGGCGGGGAATCTTCGTTTTGATCTTTCGTTCATCAGCTTTGGTCAACCCATGCCAATCACACCCGTATTTCAGGCATAGGTAGAACGGAATCAGCTTTGAATGGGTTGAGATGGTGATCTCTCCTACAGGTGATCCGCACTCGCCGCAAGGCGTATCAGGTTTAACAAGACTTTTTTTGCAGTAAGGACATTCCAATGCATCTAGGATCTCATCCTTTCCGATTGGAATGGATGATTCGATCCCGAATACATCCAGGTATGGGCTGAGTTTGAGCTGGAGGTCAGAGCCATTATACCTGGTATTGAAAATAATGGACTTGCCATCTTTCTCTTCTACGTTGAAACTTCGGTTGCAATGCGGGCAAAAAGTATTGAGGAAGGTCTTGTACCTCAGGGATCTTACATCTTGTTCCATCATGGCAGGCTGGGTTTAATGGATTGAAAACAACAAGCAATCTTTTTCATCCTTCAGATAGATTGAGTTTCTGTTCATTAGTTCATTAAAATCGACCTGGTGCCCGTCAAAATCTGGTCCCTCCACGCAGGCAAACTTCACTTTATCATTGATTTTGACCCGGCAACCACCGCACATCCCCGTGCCATCGATCATGATGGGATTCAGACTGACAAGGGTCGGAATATCAAATTTCTTCGTGAGCGCACAAACATTTTTCATCATGACGATTGGTCCAATGGCATAGACCAGTTTAATATCATTTCGTTCCTGAAGGTATTTTTCAAGCGGCTGGGTAACAAATCCACGGGAACCATAGCTCCCGTCGTCAGTGGTCACCACCAGTTCATCACTGATAAGGTCCATCTCGTTCTCCAGGATGACCAGCTCTTTTTCCCTGGCGCCAATGATGCTGATCACAAAATTGCCGGCTTCTTTAAATGCTTTGGCAACATGATGCAAAATGGCTACTCCCGTACCTCCTCCAACCATGACCACGGTACCGATCTTCTCTACCTCAGCGGGTCGTCCAAGCGGTCCGGCAACATCCCGGATGAAATCACCCTCTTTCAGGGAACGCATCAACGCGGTTGTTTTCCCAACTACCTGAAAGATGATGGTGATGATCCCGGCAAATTCATCTTTATCGGCAATGGTCATAGGAACGCGTTCACCCGTTTCATTCACTCTCAAAATGATGAATTGTCCCGCCTGCGCTTTTTTGGCAATCTTGGGAGCAACGATGTCAAACCTTACAATCGTGCCTTTCGCTAATTCCTGTTTTCTGCTTATCTGAAACATACGTGATGAGTTGGTGTAGAACTGAATAAACAGTCAGTTTTTTCGCGCAAAGATAGAAATTAATTACACACATCATGGGGATTCTGTTCACCCCAGGTAATGACAGAAATCCTTTTTTCCCCATCCATTCTGACAATCAGGGGTTCTTGAAAGGTGGCGACACGAAAGTACTGGTGTTTGGTCAGGGCGCTTTGTTGAAAAAGCACGTCATACCTGATAAAACTTTTTGAGATCTCAGGCTGGACACACAGATACCCAACATTCATGGAGGTGACGTTATGGAAGAAATGCGACCCGGATGAAGCATCCAGTGGAAAGCCTTCCAGGCTGGTCTCTACAATCACTTTGGCATGGGATAGCTGAGGCCAGGTTACCGGGATCCCGATCCACCGGTCCCGGGTGCCCCATCTGCCCGGTCCGATCAAAATATACCTTCTGTTCCGCCTGATCATATCCGCATTGATCGTCTCCATCTCATCGGCCATCTCAAGGGTTTTTGATTTATCGAACGACGCTGGATCAACAAAGACCACATCCTTGATGTCATCGATGAATCCGTTTCCCATCTCTCGCTCCGAATAGAGCAGAATATGTTCTTTCTGGATCTTTCTTAAATCAATTTTATACTCTTTGGTATTCCCGATCATCGGTTTGATCTGGAGTAGATAAAATGAAGCTTTGTTATCCTGATCTTTATTAAGGTCCACGGCAAACTCGATCTCCACGGGTGAACCGAGCGCCTCTTTCACCACATCAAGAACGATTTCAATGGTGCTGGCAAGCGGGACGTAGTGGTATTTCAGGATGTCGGCAAAATTGATCACCCGGGGACCGGTATGGCTCAGTCCGGGAATGATCTGGTTGTTCTCAGGGCTGAACACCGATGCCAGATGCCGGATCGTTCCGTGTCGTTCTGCGTCATCAATATCGAGGATCTTCAATCCGGCCTCTTCTCCTTCAAGAAGGTTCAGATCCTGCTTGTTTAACTTGACTGCATAGAAACGGACCTGGCTTCCCTTTAACTGGATGTGTGGGGAGTTGATCTCAAGGTTTGGGTAGCTGGGTGAAAACCGGAATGCTTTCTCTCCTTCCACCACATAACGGCCAAGTCCCAGTGCAATCACTGCAACCCCCTCTTCAGGCTTCATATGTCCATAGGGATAATAGTTATATGAGTGGGCTACACCACTGATATGCGGATAGAAAACATCCTCGTGCTGGCTTCCTACCACCTCCTGGATCACGACCGCCATCTTCTCCTGTTCGAGCCGGTAATGCACCGCTTCTATATATCCTTTAGCCGTGGGGGAGTAGATGGATGCATAAACCAGTTTGATCGCATCTTTTAACTGATCGAGACGGACTTTCGGGTCGGGATGGTCATTGGGGATCAGGTAGGTTTCAAATATCCCGGAGAAAGGCTGGTTCAGAGAATCTTCAAACAAGCCGGAAGACCTGATTGCCATAGGTTTGGTAATGTGTTTGATGAGGATCTTCAACTTTCTGATCAATGTTTCAGAAAGCTTCCCTTCTATAAACCATCTCCGGAGCTTATAATAATCTGTCTCCAGCAACACTTTTTCACGAAGGTGATTCCGGTCCAGGAAATAGTCAAACTCATCCACTCCTATGATGGAGGTAACCGGGGTAAGGATATGGATATTGGGAACGTGACGGGAAAAGTCGTAATTATAGATCACCGTGTTTAAAAATGCAAGGCCTCTCCCCTTCCCGCCCAGCGATCCTTCTGCCAGACTTACGATGTTGGTTGCGTCCGTAATGGATGATTCTTCAAAGGGGATCACCATTCCCCTGCTCTGTTCATTCCTGAAATTGGCAATGACGGAAATCAGGTATTCCCTCAGGCTGGCGGGATCGTTAAAGTCGGTGACTTTTGCCGGGTTCAGGATTTTCGCTGCATTGATCTCACCCCGTGCCATCAGCCAAAGGGAGAAATGATCCTTGCGGGCATGGTAAAGAAGTGACTCTTCCGGAATAGTTCTAAGCTGATCTTCAAACTCTTTCAGAGATCTGGCATGCCCGATCTGCCTCCCATTCCTATCCCGGTAGATAAAATTTCCGAATCCCAGGTAGTGGGTGATAAAGCTCCTGAAATCGACCAGCAATGTTTCTGAATTTTTATTGATAAAAGTAGTTTTCAGGTTATACGCTTCAGCTGCATTATGATCGTCAGAGGATTGTACTACAATCGGCAGATCCCTGTTTTCTCTGCGTGTCTGCTTCACCAGGCTGAATCCTGCAGTGTCATTGAGTTTGCCATCCTTCTTGAATTTGACATCTGAGATCAGGCAGAGGATATACTCCTTGTATTTGTTAAAGATGTACATCGCCTCTTCATACGTGGAGGCGAGTAAGATCTTCGGGCGGGCTTTCAACCGGAGAATGCGGTACAGCTCATCAGTAGTGACATCCTCAATGATATGCTTCGTTTGCTCCAGTACGATGTTATACAGCATCGGAAGGTAAAGCGAACAATACTGCGGAGAGTCCTCTACAAGCAGGATCACCCTGACCATCCCAAGGGTAGTGTCGTTCTCTACATTGATCTTATCCTCCAGGTAGTTGATCATCGCGAAAAAAACCCGGGTATCGCCATTCCATATGAAAAGTCGGTCGATCCAGGTCAGTCGCGCCGGGTCCTCATGAAAAAGTGCTACATCCAGGTTGCTGTTTAACAACAGGAATACAGGGATATACTGAAACGCTTTTTTAATCTCTTTACTGAGTTCAACAGGGAACTCTTTATCGACGCCGATCATAATGATCACAAGGTCGTAATGTTTGGCTTGCAGCTGTTCCATTACCTCCTTTTTCGAAGAAACTCCGGTGATCCGGGGCATCGTACTTAAACTCAATTGATAATATTGCCCAAGCACATGCTCTGAAAAGCGACCCTCCTTTTCGATGCTGTAAGCATCATACAGGTT
The DNA here is from genome assembly GCA_043810345.1 of Bacteroidota bacterium. Taxonomy (GTDB): domain Bacteria; phylum Bacteroidota; class Bacteroidia; order Bacteroidales; family FEN-979; genus QYOJ01. The sequence goes on from JBDROF010000055.1 coordinate 6,350, forward strand.
CGCCACCAGCAGGATCTCACGAACTTTGAAGGGCATCAGGTCGTGGTACAGATCCCGGTTGGTATTGGTTCGGTTCAGAAACGTCTGGAGCAGGTGCCGGCTGGGAGTTCCATCCGGTTGCACGGATGCTGATGTGCCCTGCTCCTGATCTGCTGGCGGTTTTCCTTTAAGGATGGCTTTCCCCTTGATGGAGTTTAAGTATCCCGTAATGAGATTCGCCAGGTTGACCAGAAGAGTCCTTTCCTCCTCCAGGAAAGGTCCTTCGAATGCTTCCGGGAACCCTTTTAAATAACAAATCTCAATAGATCCTTCCTGGCTGTCTATGGTTTCAAATCCCTGGATCTGCCGCCATTGTGTTTCGCGAAAATTCGGAGTCTGTACCGCTAAATTTCCATATCGGATTCTGCCGGCGGTAAATTCCGGATACTGCCATGCACTCGGTAGTATCAGGCAAATCTGACGCAGGGTTTCTGAAACAGGTTTTCCCTTTTTTATGATTGCGGTCGTTTTATTGATCGCTGCCAGTTCCTTGAGCCGTTCACGATTATCGCTAAGGAGTTTTTGAAAGTCACTTGAATCAACAAGTACTTTACCCGTACGTTTTCTGTCTTCTTTACCAGGCATGGAGAAAAAATAGATGGTCTGTCAAAATTACCACAAACTTTCGGAACAGAAAAAATTAGAAGCTTGTCAGACAAGAACTACGCATAGTACGGAAATGTGTTTACGTAAAACACGTAATTCCTCTAAGCATATCTCGTAAGTATTTGAAAATAAGCACATGATACGTAAAAAACAACCGAAAATTCTTGGTAGACAGAAATCTTTTCCATAAAATTGTGCAAAAAATCACATCTATCTTTAACCAAAATTTGCATTTATGGCAACCAATCCTTATCAACAACAATTAGATGAGTTCATGGCAAAGATCATTGCCAAGAACCCGGCCGAACCTGAATTTCACCAGGCAGTACTGGAGGTGGCCGAGTCACTGATTCCTTTTATTGAAGAACATCCGGTGTACAAGGCCAACAAGATCCTGGAACGCATCGCTGAACCTGAACGGGTGATCATTTTCCGTGTACCCTGGATGGATGACAAAGGTGGGGTTCAGGTCAACCGCGGTTTCCGCATTGAGATGAACAGCGCTATTGGCCCCTATAAAGGTGGCTTGCGTTTCCACCCGACCGTGAACCTTGGCATCCTGAAATTCCTGGCCTTCGAGCAGGTTCTCAAGAACAGTCTGACGACCCTCCCGATGGGTGGTGGAAAAGGTGGAAGTGATTTTGATCCCAAAGGCAAGTCCGATAATGAAGTGATGAAATTCTGCCAGAGCTTTATGAGCGAACTCTGGCGTCACATTGGACCGAATACTGACGTACCTGCCGGCGACATCGGTGTGGGTGGCCGTGAGATCGGGTTCATGTTCGGACAGTACAAACGGTTGAAGAATGAATTCACCGGAGTACTTACCGGAAAAGGTATTGACTGGGGTGGAAGTCTGATCCGTCCGGAAGCGACCGGTTACGGCCAGGTTTATTTCGCCGAAGAGATGCTGAAGACCCGTGGTATGGATTTTAAAGGCAAGATCTGCACGGTTTCCGGATCCGGTAACGTAGCCCAGTTTGCCACCCAGAAGACCACGGAGCTTGGCGGGAAAGTGGTTACCTTCTCCGATTCCGAGGGCTACATCCACGACCCTAAGGGGATCGATGCCGATAAGCTCGTTTTTGTCATGCACCTGAAGAATGTGAAGCGCGGACGGATCAAGGAGTATTGCGACAAATATCCTGAAGCACAGTTCTTCCCCGGAAAACGTCCGTGGGAGGTGAAATGTGACATCGCACTGCCGAGCGCTACCCAGAATGAGATCAATGGCGAAGAGGCCAAAATGCTGGTCAGCAATGGCTGCTTCCTTGTTTCCGAAGGAGCCAACATGCCCTCTACACCGGATGCCATAGAAGTGTATCTCGGCAAGAAGATCCTCTATGGCCCCGGACAAGCTGCCAATGCCGGTGGTGTGGCCACCTCAGGTCTCGAAATGTCGCAGAATTCCCTGCGTCTGGCGTGGACCCGTGAAGAGGTCGATAGACGCCTGCACAACATCATGATCAATATTCACAAGGTCTGCGTGAAGTACGGTACCGAATCCGACGGATTCATCAACTACGTGAAGGGGGCCAATATCGGTGGTTTTGTGAAGGTTGCCGATGCCATGTTAGCACAGGGACTCGTTTAACTATCACTATACTCATTTTCACTACATAGGATGGGCTGTCTTCGAGGAATCGGAGGCAGTCCTCTCTTTTTATGGTATCCCGGTTTTTACTAGATTTGCATGCATGAAAGAGGTGGACTATACCGGGACCTACCGGCTGATCCAGCGGTCGGTATTTGCCCGGATGCGGGGAAGCGGTATCATTACCGAACTCATAGGCACCCTGCTGTTGCCCCGGCCACGGGAGGAGGTGGTTGCCAGGACCTATCACGGCTTCCTTCTTCGCATCAGTCCTGCTACCCATAAAGGGATAGAGAGAAGCCTCTACTATACCGGTACCTATGAAAAAGGAACCCTCTTCATACTGAAGCAGATCCTCCGCGAAGGGGATCTTTTCATCGATATCGGGGCCAACATTGGCATCATGACAATTTACGGCTCTATGCTGGTAGGCGCCTCCGGAAAAGTGATTGCATTCGAAGCCAATCCGGAGACCAGGAAAATTCTCGACTACAACCTCGCCATCAACCGGGTCAGCAACGTGGAGGTCTCTCCCGATGCGATCGGATCCGAACGGTCTCAGGGGAAGCTTTACCTCGACACTGAAGTGGAACGGGGGGCTGCCTCCCTTATCCGGTCGGAGGCGAGCAAAGAGTATCACCCCGTGGAGATCATCCGGTTGGATGAATACGGGCATCTTGGGAAAACAAAGATCCGGGCCATCAAGATCGACATTGAAGGGTATGAACTGGAAGCTCTGAAGGGATGCGGCGGGATCCTGGCCGGGAGTGAGGCCCCTATCCTGATCCTGGAGTGCAGTGAGATGAGGGAAAATTTAAACGCGACCGTTGCGGACCTCTATCACTTTATCAAAGAGGCCGGGGATTACCGGATTTTCAAACAAAGAAAAGGAAAAGAACGGATATCAAAGCTGGTGGAAATCACCCGGACTGACCAGCTTCCCAGGCACGATAACATCTATTGTTTCCCGAAGAGAGAGCTGGCTACACTGCTCCAGAATATCTTTGCATGAGCTTCTCCTGATCCTGTTCATCCCTGCCGGGCAGGTACCAGAAGAGCAACGCATTGAAAAAGGCATAGAAGACTACGCCGGCCTGGTTCTCAAACATCGACTCCACCAGGATATTCATACTGAAAAGAAGGATGAAAAAGACGTAGATGTAATCCTTCCGGATGAATGCCAGGATGCCCGGCCAGGCCAGCATGGTGATGAGGGCCAGGAATCCAACCAATCCAAGAGAGAGGGTCGTCTGAAAATACTGGTTGTGTGCATCCAGCCGTCGTGACATGGCATATTTGATGCCATGTTGTTCATACTCATTGAGAAGAGCGTCTTTTACGTCACCGGTCCCCACTCCAAAGAGGGGGTGTTCCCGGATGATATCGACGGAGGAGCGCCAGATCAGGATCCTTTCTGCTGTCGATTCTGAAGCATCGGGAGGTACCGTTTTCACATGTTCCATGGCATCGGTGGTGGTGTTCACCCGGTGCATGGTGCCCGGACTCATCATCATCATGGCAACCATCACCACCGCCAGGATGACGGGGTAGGGCGCCATCTTCCGTTCCCGCTTCCGTGAGAGAATCAGAAGGGTAAACAACAGGTAGATCGTCATTAGGCTGACCAGCCCTATTTTGGAGGCGATCAGCACCACCATCAACGTAAAGTAGAGCAGCAACAAAGTAATTCCTATGAGTTGCCAGCGGGTCATGGAACGGAAGTTTTCACGGAAATAGGCCAGGATCAACACCACGGCAAAATTGAGAAACATCGCAAAATAGCTGGTATGGTGTAACATGGAGAACCGGGAATAGGAAAAAACGTCTGGATCTCCAGTCTGAACATAACCAATGACAGCGTTCACTGTACAGAATCCTGATGCGAAGAAACAACCAGCCACAAAAGCAAAAAAGAGATACCGGAGGCGAATGATGCGGAAGATCTCCGGTTCGAAGGTGGCAAAGAGAAGGGGAAATATCCCCAGAGAGAGCTTCACTTCAATGTCAAACCGGCCATAATCCATGTTGTCGGAGTAAAGCAGTCCGACAAGGTACAGCAGGTAAAAGAGCAAGAACAACAGGATATGGACGCGTCTTCGTTCCTGAAAAATCCGCCTGATCTTGGCGATAAACCGCATCTCCACAGCCCAGTTGATCACCATAAAGCCTATGAAAAATTTGGCAATGACATTATTGATGGGGATAAAAAAACAGAGACAGATCAGAAAGAGAATGTACATGTACCTGTGGAACAGGCCAATCCACTCCCATATTTTGCGCCACGATATGTTAGTTGCGGTGCTCAGAAAAGTTGAGGTTTTTTTCTATAAACCGTTGAAAATCAAGAAATATTTTCTCCCGATCAAAATATTCAGAGACGTAAATATACGCATTTTTAGAAAGCCGGTCGTACAGGTCTGGCTCCATGCGGATCTCCGTTATTGCCCGGACCAGGTCATCTGCATCTTCTGGTGTAAAGGCCAGGGCACATTCTCCCCTATCCACGAACAACTCTTTGGCTTCGCCCGCTATCCCCAGCAAGACCGGTTTTCCCATCGCCAGATTTTCGAAGATCTTTGAAGGGATAGCTCCCAGAAACAGGTCCAGTTTTCGGAGTGGAACGATGGAGACATCAATCTCCCTGATCACATCAGGCATGCGGTTTTTGGGATAAGCAGGGAGGAATGTGACTGAGCTCAAGCCCCACTGCTCAGCCTGATCCGTCAAGGCTCTCTTCAGGGGACCCTCGCCGGCAATCACAAACTTTAGCCTCGGGTCATGAGATAACACCCTGGCAGCCTCCAGCATCACTTCCAATCCCTGGGCATGCCCCAGGATTCCCCCGTAAAATACAATGAAATCTTCATTGGAGAATCCGAGTTCTTCCCTCCAACCTGCTTTACCCTTTCCAGGTGAATAGAAGGAGAGGTCGACTCCGTTTTTTAACCAGAAGCAGGGTTTTTGAGGGACCCGGGTAGAGATGTTCCGGACGATTCCCTGGGTTTGTCCGCTGATGAGATCGGAGTGCCTGTAAAGGAACGTTTCCAGTGACCGCGAGATCATGAGCAGGAACCGGTTTGTGACAAGTCCCAGTTTTTCTGCACTTTCCGGCCAGAGATCTGAGACATTGAAGAGCAGCTTTGCGCCTTTGAGCTTTTTCAGAATCCATGCTGAAATACCTAAGAAAAGAGGAGGGGACTCGCAAATGATGAGATCAAACCGTTTCAGGTTAAAAAATCCAACCCAGATGGAGGAAAGTACAAATGAAAAATAAACCAAAAGACGCATCAGGATCGACTGACTCTGATGAACGAAAACCGCCGCCCGATGTATGATCACTCCATCCATCTCTTCCCTGATATACCATTTGCCTTTATAGCCATCAAACAGCTTCATGAACGGGTAGTTAGGCATGGCGGTTAGAACCTCCACATGGTTTCCTGCTCGACGAAACCGGATGGCCAGCTCCGAAAGCCGATTCTGTGGAGCACCCACTTCGGGCGGATAGTATTGTGTTAAAAAGAGAATCCTCATTGCGTTAATCGCTATTGCTCTTCGCCGGCAAGAGTTGTTGATACACGCTGATCATGCTTGCCACGCAAACATTCCAGTCATAGTGGGTTTCCACCCGTTTTCTGCCGTTTTTACCCATGGTCGTAGCCAGTTCCCTGTTGGTCATAAGCGTTTCCACCGCTGTGACAGCCGCATCCAGATCATGGCCGGGAACAACCAATCCGGTCATTCCCATCTGTACCACCTCGGGCAATCCTCCAACATCCGAAACGACTGCCGGCTTCTCGCAGGCAGCAGCTTCCAGGATGGAGACACCAAAACTTTCCGTCCGGGAGAGGGCGACAAACAGATCAAACATGTTCAAATATGCCGGCACCTCGCTGTGAGGTACTTTTCCTGTAAAAACCACATCTTCCGGGATCCCAAGAGAAACAGTCAGATCCTTCAGATCATCCATCAGTCGTCCACCTCCAACAATTACTAGTTTGAGACGGTCATCCGGATGCCTGTTCCTGACCACCCCAAAAACCCTGATCAACTGATCTATTCCATACTCAGGTTCCAATGCTTTGACCGTTCCAATGACAAACGTCCCTGGTTCAAAAGGACTCTCTGCCGGGGATGGGTGAAACCGCTCCAGATCGATACCGAAAGGCACAAACTCAATGTCCTTCCTGGTATATCTCTTGATTTCAGGAATCATACTCACACTCGTGGAACAGATGGTATCCGCCCGGCTAAAGTTGAACCTGACAATCATTTTTCCCAACAAAGATTGCATGGGAAACTGGTAAATGTCACTCCCCCAAACTGAAATCACCAAAGGATGAAAACCTGTCAGAGCCCCAAGCAGGCCATAGCTGGAGGCATAATGTGCGTGAATGAGATCCGGTGTAAATTGCCGTATCGCCCTCTTCAGGGAGGGGACCAGTTTTAGAAAGGTAGATTTTACGAGTAACGTAGTAGAAAATATCCCGGGATTATAGCTTGCACGGGACAAGAGCCTGATCCCCTGATCCCCGGTCCAGTTATCTGAGGCACCGGAGATGCTGAAAATAGCCAGATCAATTCCTTTTTGTTTCAGGGAAGTTGCCCACCGTTTTGTATGAGCTGAGTTTACGTCTGAAAGTAAAAGTACTCTCATCTGTTACCATCAATAAGTACGTGTTTCCACTTCCACGGTTACTCTTTGAAGAAGAACGATCTCGGCCGCAACACCTTGTCAAATGCGAAGTACTGAACCAGTACAAAATCCTGCCCGTCATTGACCAGTGCATAGAGTCTGTCGAGGTCATACAGGATCACATTTCCATGGATATCCACATCCCCGTATCCCTTTTTGAAAAAGGTCCGGATGGTTTTACTGACACCGGCCGTATCTGTCAGCGTAATGATCGTAAATGGTGTAGACGAAAGAATCGAGTCTTTCTGAGCCGGATCCATGTCGTTCAGGATCCCTTCGAAATTGAGATTCCGGAAGCCGGTGAGAAAATTCAACGCAGCCAGTGTGTCAAAATCGGGGATCAGTTGCATCTCCGGGTAAGCGTAAAGAGAAACGGAGAGGTTCTGGTTGTTGGTGATCACAAACGATTCGTTTCCCTTTCCCGGTATCTCCACCCGAACCGAAGCGACCTGGGGGATCTCCTTCTTGAAGATGGTATAGTCGCGCCAGACATTTACCATCGGAGTGAAGCGCGGTGAGACAAAACCTCTGAAACCGGGTAAAAAGGTTACAAAGGGGGTGGAAGATCCTTCCATCAGCATATAACTCCCCCGGTTGCTTTGCGTGGCTCCGCCTACGTAGTAAACCTTGGTTAGCTTCTCATGCGGGAACCACCGGATGGTGTTGAACAGATCGATCCGGTAAACCTTCTGGTAGATCTCCACCTTCACTGAGTTGACTGCCATCTCCCTGATCACGGTATTGTGCGCTGCCTGGGGAACAGGCTCCCTGACCGCCAGGTTGAGCATGGTTTTCAGCAACATATCCAGGTTGAATTTCGAAGCCAGGTACGTGTCGTTGACCATCCACCCTCCATCGGGTTTCCTGGTAAGGGTGACCTTGTTGTTATTTTTATCTGCCATGAAGATCTTGGTAACTGTAGCTGTGTCTGTCACGGCAAATTCACTCAGGGAGCTCTGAAACGTTTTGTTCGATTGTGTAAGAAATAGGATAATGGCGACAATGGCCAGTGCCAGGACAACAAGCAGGATGATCCGGTTTTTCTTCATAGTATACTAATGTTATCCACTCCTTTTCGCGTACTTTCTCCTTCGAACCTGGTACTTCACCAGCCCAAATCCCACGATCAGCAGAATGGGAACAACCACATTGAGGGTTTGCCAGAGAGGTCGTTCCGATGTCAGTCTGGTCATGTCCAGCAACCTCAGTTTCAGCTCTCTTGAACGGATGGAGATCAGTCCTGAGTCGTCGCACAGGTAGTTCATGATGTTCATCAGGAGCTCTTTGTTTCCGAAAGTCTGACCCGTGTACTGATCGTACCCGAGTGGTAACGGGTATTTCTGCGTAATATGGTACTGGTTTTTAGCGATGTCTCCATCGGCGATCACCACCATGCGGGTTGGCCTGCTCTTTTTCCGAAAGCCCAGATCTTCATTCTGTTCGATCTCGGGAGGAAGCCGGAAGAGGTAAGCTGAAGTGAACTCTCCCTCCAGCAACAGGGCTACAGGCTGTGGCCCACTGCTGTACATTCGCTGATCAGGTTCATGCCGGAGGATCTCCAGGTCGATCAACACAGGAGCGTTCACTATCCGGGAGTATCGTGATGAGGTGAGAAGCACTGTTTTTCTCACACCAGAAGCCTCCACCGTATCGAGGCTGCTGATGAATTCTGTTTTGATGGCATTCAGACCGTTCACGACCGGGTGATTGCTGGAAGGAGTGATCAACGGGAAGTAGTACCAGGGGAAAAAATCAAACTGTGGCTGATCCCCGATCTGTCCCGTCTTAACCGGTATAGGGAGAGCGCTCATGTCCATCACAAGGTTCTTGTTCAATCTCACCCCGTAGTTGAACAGCATATCATCGAGGTTGATGTCATTAGCCAGTCCCATGGTAGAAGCGTATTGCTGCAGGCTGTCCATTTTAGCGAATACCGGGTCGATCATCCACAAAATCCTGCCTCCCCTCATAATGAACTGGTCGATAAGGAATTTATCCTTCTCATTGAAGCTCCTTTCAGGTCCTGCAATGATCAGTGCCTTGAAGGTGTTTACCAGGGGGGAGCCCGAAGAGTCGGTCTGCAGCCGGACCGTCAGGCTGTTGATCTTACTGTTGATGGCGATCCGTTCTACATTGTAATATTCTGACAGAGCCCCCTCCAGGTCAATCGTCTGCCCCCGCGACAACTCACCGTGTCCCTCCAGAATGGCCACCCTGGGTTTGGTGGTGTTGATCAGCTTGTCTACCGCATTGCCAAGATTGTATTCGAGGGCCTGGATGGAGTTGTTCAGCACCTTCTGAGGATCCTGTCCCAACTGGGTCATCAGGATCTGGACCGGCAGCTCCCGACCCCTGTATACTACAATAGCCCCTGGAAAAATGATTAGCTGGGAAGATTCTCCTTTGTTGGTAACCCGGAGATCTGTTGGCTGAAGGCCCTGTTCCACCAGCAGCCGGTAGGTGTCGTTCCGCTCCCGCGCAAGCGGGCTGGCTGAAGGATCGATGAATTCAAAATGGATATGATCACTATAGGCTCTGAACTCATTGAGCATATCACGGGTTTCGTTGGAGAGGCGACGGAATCCTGAGGGCAGTTCCCCATCGAGGTAAACCCTGAAGAAAACATCATCCTGGAGGCCTTTTAACATCGTTTTTACCGCCGGGGATAGAGAATAACGCTTTTCAGCTGTCAGATCAATACGGGTAAAAACAAACGAAGCGATGATATTTATGAGCACAATGATTACTACCCCCAGGGAAATCTGGAGAAGGTTATTTCGCTTTATGTTCCGCTTCTTTTGCTTCGTCATTTCATTCGCTATTTCACTATTTCACTATTTCACTATTTCACTATTTCACTATTTCACTATTTCGCTACCTCGCTATTTACGTTTACCATTTCCTGCTCTCCAGCTTCACCTTCGTTAATAAAATAAACACCGCCATCACGCTTAGGAAATAGACCAGGTCGCGTGTATCGATCACTCCCCGGCTCATGGAAGAGTAATGGGCATTCAATCCCAGCGACTGGATCAGCAACCCCGTTTTCCCGGAGATGACGAAGGTATAGATAAATTCAAATCCGATGTACATGAAGAAGCTCAGGAACACGGCAATGATGAAAGAGACGATCTGGTTATCAGAGAGGGAAGATGAAAAGATTCCGATCGACACGAAAGCACCACCCAATAAGATCAATCCGATGTAAGAGCCCCAGATGCTGCCGAGATCGAGGTTGCCCGGAGGCAATCCCAGTTGGTAAACGGTATAAACATAGATCAGTGTAAGGATCAGGGAGAAGATCACCAGCACTATACCGGCAAAAATTTTAGCCAGGATCACCTGCAGGTCGGTCAGGGGTTGCGTCATCAGCAGTTCAAGTGTCCCACTTCTCTTCTCATCGGCAAACGAGCGCATGGTGATGGCGGGGATCAGAAAGAGGAATACGAACGGTCCCAGTAGAAAGAGTCCGTCAACATTGGCATACCCAAAGTCGAAGATGTTGAATTGCAGCGGAAAAACCCATAAAAAGAGCCCGATGATCAGCAGGAAAACCACGATCACAATATACCCGATCAGTGAGTTTAAAAATCCGTTTAGCTCCTTCTTAAAAAGGGTGTACATGTAGTTCGAGTCGTTTAGGGTGCAAAGTTAAAATTTTATTCCACCTCTATCAACACGGAAGTATCCAGCCTCAATCCCAGCAAACTGCTGGCGTCTCCGCGGTTGATGGCGATCTCGAGGTAACCACTGGTACTGAACAGAGCCAGCATCTCTCCTTCATGTACATCCTGGTAAGATTTGCTGATCCGGGTGATCCGGTAAGAGGGGGAGCGGAAGGTGATGGCAAACTTCCGGTTTTTAATGGTGGTTTTAAAAAGGTGTTCGGTGATGTTGGCAAAGGCGTTTCCGGAACGATCTACATAGATCACCTTCCCTTTGATCTGGCCGGCGCTGATCACAGGCTTGAACGCCATCTTTGTAAGCACCTTATCTTTTTTATGACCGAGCTCTTTCACCGGTTTACCGGCAACAATATGGCAAGCGGCCTTCACAAAGACATCCCGCGTGGAAAAGGTGAAATAGTCGGAATCCTGGATGATATCGAGTTCAATGATTTGTTCCGGTAGTTCATCAAAAATCAATGAGAAGATGCCGTTGTCGGCTCCGATGAAATAGTGGCCTTTGTGAAATACCACCGTATGAGGAGATTCGATGGAAGCTTCGGTGTTTACTCCGATGATATGTACGCTGCCTTCGGGAAAACTGGTATAGAAATTCCGGATGATGAAAGCAGCCTGGTTCAGGTCAAATGGCGGAATCTCGTGCGATACATCTATGATGACTGCATCCGGCAGCAGACACAGGATAGCTCCTTTTACAGCTCCACAGTAGTGATCCTTCTTTCCCCAGTCACTGGTCAGCGTGATGACAGGCATCAATTTATTTGTACTTTTGCGAATCAAAGGTAGATATTTTTTACATGAGCGAAAAAATTATCCGGATCGAGTCAACCGATCCCCTGGAGATCTTCGGTGTCAATGATCAGAACCTTGATGAGGTGAGGAGTTTCTTTCCGAAGCTGAAGATCATTGCCCGCGATAATGTGGTTAAAGCAATTGGAGAAGAGTCGCTGTTGCTGGAGTTTGAAGAGAAGTTCTCCACCTTTCTGCTGCATTATGAAAACTTCGGCCGGCTTACCAAAGGGGATATTACCTACCTCCTGGCTGCCGGGAACGGAGAGATCCCCTTGAAGCCGGAGGGCCACCATGCTGAGGTGCTGGTCCATGGCCGTAACGGGCTGTTGATCCGGGCCCGGACCCCCAACCAAAGGAAGATGGTGGAAGCCATCGACCGGGACGACCTGATGATTGCCATCGGTCCGGCCGGAACCGGGAAGACATACACAGCCGTTGCCCTGGCGGTCAGAGCCCTGAAGAACAAAGAGGTACAACGGATCATCCTGACGCGGCCGGCGGTGGAGGCCGGTGAAAATCTCGGATTTCTTCCCGGCGACCTCAAGGAGAAGCTCGACCCCTACCTGCAACCGCTCTATGATGCCCTCCGTGACATGCTGCCTACACAAAGACTGTTGGCTCTCCTCGAAGACGGCACCATCGAAGTAGCACCGCTGGCCTTTATGCGCGGCCGTACCCTGAACAATGCCTTCTCTATCCTGGATGAAGCGCAGAACACCACGCCCGGACAGCTGAAGATGTTCCTGACCCGGATGGGTGCTTCCGCCAAATTCATTGTAACGGGTGACATTACCCAGATCGACCTTCCGCCAAAACAGGAGTCGGGACTGATCCATGCCCAATCCATCCTGAACGATATCCCCGGGATCTCTTTCGTCTACCTCGACGAACAAGACATCATCCGGCATAAGCTCGTGAGCAGGATCATCAGGGCTTACGCGAAGTAGGTGGTGCCGGGGTGCCATGGTGCCACGAAAAAGTATATCTTTGCGAAAACAAACATGGAACCTCTATGCAGAATGTAATCCTCAAAACCGAATTTCAGTTTCCCGGCCAGAAGAGCCTCTACAAAGGGAAAGTACGTGATGTGTATAACATCCATGACAAATACCTGGTGATGGTCACATCGGACCGGATCAGCGCATTTGATGTGGTGTTGCCCAAAGGGATCCCTTACAAAGGCCAGGTGTTGAACCAGATAGCAGTCAAGTTTCTCGATGCCACTTCCAACATTTGTCCCAACTGGAAAATCGACAGTCCGGATCCCAGTGTCACCATAGGCAGGTATTGCAAACCCTTCCCGGTGGAGATGATCATCCGCGGTTACCTCACAGGTAGTTCATGGAGATCTTACAAAAACGGCGCCCGGGAGATCTGCGGAGTACCTATCCCGGAGGGGATGAAGGAGCATGAACGGTTCCCTGAACCCATCGTTACCCCTACCACCAAAGCTACGGAGGGGCACGATGAAGATATCTCAGAAGAGGAGATCATCAGCCAGGGGCTGGTCTCACAAGAAGATTACACACTGCTGGAAAAATATACCATGGAGCTCTTCAAACGGGGGACGGAGATGGCCAAAGAGAAGGGGTTGATCCTGGTGGATACCAAGTATGAATTCGGGAAAGGGGACGATGGCAGGATCTACCTGATCGACGAGATCCACACCCCCGATTCATCGCGGTATTTCTACCTGGAGGGATACGAAGAGCGACAAGCGAAAGGCGAACAGCAGAAGCAGCTCAGCAAGGAGTTCGTCAGGGAGTGGCTGATGGAGCATGGCTTCATGGGGAAAGAGAGTCAGCAGGTGCCGGAGATGAGTGATGAGTTCGTCAATCAAGTCTCGGAAAGATACATCGAACTTTATGAAAAGATCACAGGAGAAAAGTTCGTCAAATCAGATACCTCAGAGGTGATCAAACGTGTTGAGAGGAATATAAGGATTTGGTTGCAAACTCACTAATTGATAATTGATAATTGATAATTGATAATGTTTCCTTTATGAAAAAGGATAATGTTGTTAAACAAAAGAGTTATGCTTTTTCAATCCGGATTGTGAAACTTTATAAGTTCCTATGTGAAGAGAAGAAAGAATTTACCCTTTCAAAACAACTATTACGAAGTGGAACTGCCATTGGAGCTCTAGTCAGAGAGAGTGAACATGCAGAAAGCAATGCTGACTTCATACATAAATTATCAATATCCTTAAAGGAGGCAAACGAAACAGACTATTGGTTAAATATTTTAAAAGATACTGGGTACCTAGAACCAAACCTTTTTCAATCTCTATTAAAGGACAATAACGAACTTCTAAAACTTCTGACATCCATCATCAAAACCTCCAAACTCAAATAATTATCAATTATCAATTGTTAATTATCAATTAATATGATTCCTTTTTCTCCGCCAAGAATGGACAAGAAGATCGCCGACGCCGTTGTTGAGGCGCTCTATTCGGGTTGGATCACCACCGGGCCACGAACCAAGCAGTTCGAACAGATGCTTACAGCCTATGGCGGACAGGCTGCCACATTATGTGTCAGTTCCGGTTCAGCCGGGCTGGAGCTGATGCTTCGCTGGTTCGGAGTGAAAGAGGGAGACGAGGTGATCGTTCCGGCATATACCTATTGCGCCACCGCAAATGTGGTTGTCCATTGCGGAGCCAGGGTGGTCTTTGCAGATGCAGGCAAGGACTTCAATATTTCGGTGGAAGCTATTGAAAAGGCCATCTCTCCCCGCACCAAGGTGATCATCCCGGTGGATGTAGCCGG
>JBDROF010000056.1:0-68125 GCA_043810345.1 Bacteroidota bacterium
TAACCGGTTCCGTCGGAAGCAAAATAGATCTGGAATCCCCACTCGTTGGCAGCTCCAAATAAGACCATGTCCTGCATGATGTTATAGTATCCGCCCCAGGTTCCTCCGGAAGGGACCAGGATATCCAGGGAGATCTCCCATGCACCTGTTGTGGTCTGGTTCAGGTTGTAAACCAGGTCTGATTCCATCACGGCCAGATCAATGGCGAGAGAATTGGGCGGAGAGAGGTACTCCAGGTCGGTTACATACCCGTCGTCAGATCCCCCGGGATTGTTGGACCAGGTTGTCCAGAGCCCTCCCGATTGAGGACAGAGAAGTTCGCCGGCCGTGTAGGTGTCGAATTCGTCACAACCTGAACGTGATGCCTGTGCGAACATGATGGTAGACGAAAACAGCACCATCAAAACTGTCAATGTAAATACTCTCATAATCTCAATTTTTAGTGAATAATTGGTTTTGGTTACAGCAAATGTAAGGCAAATACTATAAAAATCAAAATCCAACAACTTAATTTTGTTAAATGTTCGGAAAAATCCGGCAATTGAAAAACTCATAAACCTCTTGGTGAATTACTTTCCCTTGTTCAGATTAATGAATGTATCTTTGTATTGTGATTGCAATCCTGGATGTTTTTTTCGTCGTCTTTCATACCTCGCTGATCCTGTTCAATCTTTTCGGATGGATCTGGAAAAATACCCGTATTCTGAACCTGGTTACCCTGTTACTTACCGGGGCGTCCTGGTTTATCCTCGGGATCTTTTACGGCATTGGATTTTGTCCCCTGACAGAATGGCACTGGCAGGTGCTTGAAAAACTAGGAAGAACAGCCCTCCCCGATTCCTACATAGCCTACCTGATCCATCGTCTGACAGGATTAACTCCCAATGAGAAGTGGGTAGATGTATGTACCGCAGGATTGTATTTTCTGGCCCTGGGTATCTCTTTTTACATGAATTTTCGCCGAAAAAGAAGAAAAGGACGAGAATATCCAGGATACTCCTAGTTTTTGTAACTTTACTCTTTTTACTTTTTCTGAGGATTGAAAAGGATCTTTTTTCCCAGCGATAGTTTACCGGAAGTCGAATGCTGCCAGGTTTGAAAAAAGGGTGTAATTGATCAGTTATGTGCCAAAGTCAGGATATGATTGTACTTTAGCACTTCTTTTTGTATCTTACGAAGATTTATGTTTTTTGGCATGAAAATAATTTGTATTGGCAATTATCCACCCCGGAAATGCGGCATTGCCACATTTACTGAAAACCTGGTGCAATCAATCCTGACATCCGCAGAAACTCACAAAAAGGATGTTGAAATTGAGGTGATTGCGATGAATGAACCCGGACAGAGGTATGACTATCCTCCCATTGTATCGCACGCTCTTGATGATAGCGACAAAGAGAATTACCTGAGAGCCGCGGAATATATCAATCAATCGGGAGCAACGATCTGTTTATTACAACATGAATTTGGAATTTTCGGAGGGAATAGCGGGCTCCTGATCCTGACATTACTCAAACAGGTAAACATCCCCATAATCACAACCCTTCATACGGTTTTGGAACAACCTTCATTTCATCAGAAAGAGGTCATTAAAAAAATCGGGATGTATTCTGACAAGCTTGTTGTCATGAGTAAGCTTGCCATCGATTTTTTAATTTACCACTTTGACCTTCCCCGCGAAAAAATCATTCAGATTGAACACGGGGTGCCTGATTTTCAATTATTCAGGACAAATGATCCTGGAAAGTCCGGGATTTTTAAGGACAAAAAAACGCTGCTCACATTTGGACTCATCAACAGAAATAAGGGTATTGAAACCATTATTAAGGCATTGCCTGAGATTGTTAAGAGACACCCTGATATATTGTTCGTTGTTTTGGGGAAAACCCATCCTCATGTAGTAAAATTTTTTGGTGAAGAGTATCGGACATATCTTAAAAAACTAACCCGGGAGCTCCATCTTGAGGAACATGTCAAATTCCTCAACCGATATACCACTGAAAAAGATCTCATCACATACCTTTTATCAGGTGATATATATATCACCCCTTACCTGAACAAAGCACAAATCACCAGTGGTACTTTATCTTATGCTGTTGGTGCCGGATTGGCCGTAATTTCAACCCCATACTGGCATGCCGAAGAGCTGTTGGCTGAAAATCGCGGCATCCTCTTTGATTTCCATGATCATTTGCAACTGGCTGACATTGTGATCGATTTACTCGATCATCCGGAGAAGCTGGATCGCTATAGGAATAATGCATTCAATTATGGCTGTCAAATTGCATGGTCTAAAATTGGAAATCAGTATCTTGACCTGTTTGAAGAAGTTAAAGAAACCAAAAGAAAGCAAGAAAAAGAGCGTGAATTATTCGACGCCTTTCATGTACCTGAATTCTGTTTTCAACATGTTGAACGACTCACCGATTACACAAGCATTATTCAACACAGCAAGGGATGTATCCCAAATTACAAAACCGGTTATTGTCTCGATGACACTTCCAGGGCATTAATTTTAAGTGTTAAAGCGTATCGGCGATTTGGGGATCAAAAATACATCACCTATATTCACCGGTATCTCGCCTATCTAATCTATATGCAAAACCAGGAAGGCAGTTTTAAAAATTTCCTCAACTACAATCGTGAAAGTAGTGAAGTCAGCGGATCTGATGATGCTTATGGCCGTGCCGTTTGGGCATTGGGTTACCTGATCAGGTTTGCCGATAGTGATTCCCTGTTTCAACTTGCAATTGAATTATTTAATACATCCACCCTTAGAATTTCGCAATTGGGGTATTCCCGTGGATTTGCCAATTGTATTCTCGGATTTTACCATTATATCAAGAGATTCCCTAACCAGGAACAACCGGTACAAATCCTTCGTATGATGGCTGACAAATTATGTGACTGTTATGAACAACACAAAAGAGAAAACTGGGAATGGTACGAAGCTTCCCTCACTTATGATAACGGACTCTTACCTGCCGCTTTATACAAAGCATATCGGCTGATAGCTCATGAGAGATATCTCACAATCGCTGATATAACCACCCGCTTTCTGGAGAGTAAATGTTTCAAAAACGGACATTTATCTATCATCGGCAACAAGCAATGGTTCAGGGGAGGTGAAGAAATCCCGGGTTTTGCACAACAGCCTGTTGACGCCCTGGCCATGATCATCCTATATGATACAATCCATAAAATCAAGAAAGACGATGAAAGCCTGAATAAGATAAAAATGTGTTTTGGATGGTTTTTTGGGAATAACGATTTGAACCTGCCACTTTACGACAATGAAACAAAGGGATGTAACGATGGGATAGAAGAATTGAGCATCAGTCAGGATCAGGGGGCTGAAAGTATCATCTCT
This sequence comes from Bacteroidota bacterium, assembly GCA_043810345.1. Lineage (GTDB taxonomy): Bacteria > Bacteroidota > Bacteroidia > Bacteroidales > FEN-979 > QYOJ01. The sequence goes on from JBDROF010000056.1 coordinate 3,371, forward strand.
TACCTGATGTCGTGGTTAATTGCTGAACCTTATCTCACTTCCTGAGAGTCAATATTTTATCAAGTTTGAGTAACAGCAACTCTTTATCTATTGGCTTTTTAATGTACTCAACTGCACCCATTTGCAAACCTTTAAGTTCTTCTTGTTTGCTGGTAAAACTTGTCATAAAAGCAACCGGAATATCAATATTATTGTGCTTTACGTAGTCAAGTAATTGATATCCATCGAAATTCGGCATGGAGATATCAGAAAGAATCAGGTCGAATTTTCCTTTAGCAATCTGCATCAGAGCCACGATTCCGTCAGGTGCAATTTCTACTTCATAATTGGCCGATTTTAACATCCCGGCAATGATCTTTTGATATAATGCTTCGTCCTCCACTACTAAAACTCGTGCTTTTGCAGCAGCCTCTCCTTTCTCTTTCAGAAAATCCAGCGGGATCAATCTGCTGAACAAGTCATCAAGCGGTACAGCTGCATAGGTTGAGGATGTATCCGACATGGCATAGGGAATGATTAACATATCGTTCTGGATGAGAGAACCGCAAGAATACACTACGTTAGGCACATACCCCTCGCGCTCTTCTTCATCCGGTGAGATGAGCGGTTCACTTAATTGACCGATGATTTTTGTCGGATCTTCCAGATCGAGTAACGTAACTCCCAGGCAGTACTTTCGCATGGTCCCTACCCCATGGGTAATCACCAACCAGCCGTATTCGGTTTCGATGGGAGAGCCACAGTTCCCGATTTGAATAAATTCCCAGGGGAATTTGGGCTCCTGAAGCTTAATCGCCTCCTGCCAGAGATTAATATCATCAGAAAACATAATATAATTATTCACCCCGTCAAGACGTGAAAGCATGACATACTTTCCGCCTATTTTCCGTGGAAACAGAGCCATGCCTTTATTTTGAGCGATCTCGCCGTGGATAGGCATAAAGGTAAAGTTGTAGAAATCTTTCGTCTCTATCAACTTTGGCATAATGGAGTATCCATTATATGCTGTGTAGGTGGCATAATACTTCACACTACCATCATCATCGGTGAATTTGACGAAACGGGCATCTTCAATCCCATTGCTTTCGGCGGCAGCGATCGGAAAGATCACCCGTTCTGAAATGGCAGTATCCAGCGAAAAGGAGATCTCATAATGAGAATCAGCCAACCAGGTGATGGTCTGGAGCATCTTTTTTTGTACAAAATCGGGATTTACCTCCTGAATCGTCACTTCCACAGCCTGGGTTAATTCATTGTAATCGAATTCAAAACGGAGCCTATCCATGACCTTGCTTACAATGCCCTTCTCGATATGCATCTCAGAAAGTTTTTGACAAAAAGTCTCTTTCTGATAGACAAAATTCCTGATTGCCTCAGCTCTATCAACCAGATTACCAGGAACTAGTACTTTAAAATTATTGTCCTGATCAAGGACTCCACTACGGAAAACAAGCGATGAGATATGCCCTTCACCGGTAGCCCGAAAACTAATAATTACCCGTTTCTGGCCTTCCTGTAACCCGGTTTGGTCGGGATGCTCCACCATCGACGGGTTAAAAAAAGCAGCTGACTCAATGGAATACTCATTGGTAAAATAGGCCCCGATAAGAAGCCGCTTTATCTCGGGCAGGTTGTTCATGTCGCCATTTCTCCCTGCCATAATATCACGAACTCGTTCAAAGTGTTTTTGGAAAATCTTTGAGATATTCCGGTGTCGTGAAGAGAAATCGCGCAACGTTTGATTGAGCACCAGGTGTGCTGCCTGATCCGGCATATCAATCACCTTCTGGATAATGGATTGCACACGGGTTTCGGGCCCTGGAAAGAAAAAACGGGCAATGATCCGCCTGGGATCTGGATTAAAAAACACATCCTTCCTGTAAACAGTAGCACTCATACGTTGGGATTTTTCAAGATGGATTAAGCATCTCAAAAGTATGAAAACTTTTCACACTTAGTAGCGTTCTGCCAGAATCATCCTAATTTAGTTGACCAGTAACATTCTAACTTTTCTCTCATTTGGCATGCTACTTTTTTCATGGGATTTAAGATGAGTGAGACTTTAACATGGAGAAATTTCTCTACCTTTGTAAAAATTTCCAGTTTCATTAACCACTTCACACGTTGAATTTCACTGACTTCGGATTTGATCCCCGCGTTATGGAAGGGATTGACTCACTCGGATTTACTATACCCACTCCCATTCAGGAACAGGGCATCCCCATCATCATGGAGGGAAAAGACCTGATTGGTGCGGCCCAGACCGGTACCGGAAAAACTGCTGCTTTTCTTCTTCCCATCATGCACCGGATCCTGAACGAAGATTCAGGTCCCGGAATCAAAGCACTGGTGATCGTCCCCACCCGGGAGCTGGCGGTCCAGATCGACCAGCACATGGAGGGATTGTCCTATTTTACATCCGTCAATTCCCTGGCCATTTATGGAGGAACCGACGGAGCCACCTTTATCCGGGAAAAAGCCGCCTTGATCGGAGGGGCGGATATAGTGATCTGCACCCCCGGCCGGATGATCGCCCACCTGAACATGGGATATGTGGATTTTTCCTCCATCAAAACCCTCGTCCTGGATGAAGCCGACCGGATGCTCGATATGGGATTTTACGACGACCTCATGAAGATCGTAACCCGTGTACCGAAAGAGCGCCAAACCCTGTTGTTTTCCGCAACCATTCCGACAGACATCAAACAGCTGGCAAAGAAGGTATTGCAGGATCCTGCCGAGATCAATATAGCCCTTTCGAAACCTGCCGATAAGATCCTCCAGCTGGCTTACTCCGTTTATGATACACAAAAACTTCCACTGGTCAAATACCTGTTGGGCACCTCGAAAGGCCGGACGATCCTGATCTTCTGCTCCACCAAAAGCAGCACCAAACTGCTGAGCCGTGAATTGAAGAAAGCCGGACTGGAGGTGCAGGAGATTCACTCCGACCTGGAACAGAAGGAGCGGGAGAAGGTAATGAGGGCATTCCGGAACAAAGAGATTCAGGTGCTGGTGGCCACCGATGTGGTGTCACGCGGGATCGATGTGGAGAACATTGACCTGGTGCTGAACTACGATGTCCCTAACGACGCGGAGGACTACATTCACCGCATCGGACGAACCGCCCGGGCAGAAGCTTCAGGAGTGGCCATTACATTTATCAATCCGGCCGGCCAGTGGAAATTTGCCGAAATCGAAAAGCTACTGGGAAAGCTGGTCCACAAAGGCACCGTACCGGTGCAGTTCGGCGAAACCCCGGAGTACAACCCAAGGAAACCCAGAGGAAATTTTAGAAAGCCAAGATAATTGCACGCTCTTGCCACCATTGCACACCATTTCCAAAACAGAAAATGATGCGTAATGATGTGCAATGATGTGCAATGATGTGCAATGATGTGCAATGATGTGCAATGATGTGCAATGATGGCAATTACTTCTTCAGCACCTCCTCCTGTATGCCTTTAGGCAAAGGCTGGTATTCAAAGAATTCCATGGAATAGTTGGCCCGGCCGCTGGAGAGGTTTCGCAGCTGGGTGGCATAGCCGAACATCTCCATCAGGGGAACAAAAGCATTGACCTTCTGGGCTCCCTTCCGGTGGCGGCGCATTGCTTCGATCTTGCCGCGACGCCGGTTCAGGTTGATGACGATATCGCCAATATATTCATCCGGAGTGTTGACCTCCACCTTCATGACCGGTTCGAGTAAAACCGGGTTGGCTTTCATGAAGCCCTTCTTGAAACAGATGGAGGCGCAGGTCTGGAAGGCCATGTCGGAAGAGTCGACCGGGTGAAAATTCCCGTCCAGCAGCACCACCTTCACATCTACCACCGGATAACCAGCCAGGATCCCCTTCTCGAGGATCTTCCGGATCCCTTTATTCACACTCGGGATGTACTCGTTGGGAATCGCACCCCCTTTGATTTTTTCTGAGAATTCATACCCGTGTCCCGGGTTGGGCTCCAACCGCATAACCGTATATGCGAACTGCCCCCTCCCGCCGGTCTGCTTGGCATGTTTGTAATTTGACTCCACTTCCGTAGTAATTGTCTCCCGGAATGCCACTGAAGGTTCACCCACCACCGCATCCACTTTGAATTCGTGTTTCAGCCGGTCAACGATGATCTCCAGGTGCAGTTCGCCCATCCCCGACATCACGGTCTCTTCGGTCTCATCGTCGTAGCGAACGTTGAACGAAGGATCCTCGTTTGCCAGTTTGGCCAGCGCCTCCCCCAGCCGGGCCTGGTCCTGCCGCTTGGCCGGGGTGACCTTCAGGTCGATCACTGAGGGCGGGATGTGGATCGACTCCAGGAGCATCCGATGGTCATCACCGCAGAGGGTGTCGCCGGTCTTGGTGAATTTCATGCCGATTAGTGCCACAATGTCTCCGGGCCCCGCTTCTGTAAGTTCTTCACGGTCTTTGGCGTGGATCTTCAGGATCCGGCCGATCCGTTCATGCTTTCCCTTAGAGGAATTATAAACCTGCATTCCGCTTTTTAGTTTGCCCGAAAATATCCGGGTGAAAGTTTGTTGTCCCACGAAGGGGTCGTGGATCAGCTTAAAGGCCAGCGCTGAAAAGGGTTCTGTGGGAGAGGGATGACAGGTATGTGTTTTCTCTTCGTCGCTCGGATCAATACCCACCACGGCTCCCACATCAACCGGAGAAGGGAGGTAGTCAATCACTGCGTCTAACAGGAGCTGGATCCCTTTGTTCTTGTATGCTGCACCACAGAAAACAGGCGTGATAAGCAATTTCAGGGTGGCATCCCTGGCGGCTGATTTCAGTAACTCTACAGGTACATCAGCCGCTTCGAAGAAGAGCCCCATGATCTCGTCGTTAAATTCAGCCACCTTCTCAACCAATTTGGTACGCACCTCCTCACATTTGGGTTTCAGCGCTTCCGGGATCTCTTGCTCAATCCTGTCAGGCCCGGCGAAGATATAGGCTTTGCGTTCGATGATATCACAGATGCCGGTGAAGAAATCCTCTTCCCCGATCGGGATCTGAAAGGGGAATGCGTTGGCATCCAGGTATTTGTTCATCTGTTCCACCACCGGGCAGTAGTCGGCGCCTGTACGGTCCATCTTGTTGATAAACGCAATGCGGGGCACCCGGTAGCGGTCGGCCTGGTTCCAGACTGTCTCACTCTGTGGTTCCACCCCGCCTACTGCACAAAAAACAGCAATCATTCCGTCGATCACCCGAAGTGACCGTTCGACCTCTACGGTGAAGTCGACGTGTCCGGGGGTGTCGATCAGGTTGATCTGAAAATCCTTCCAGGCACAGGTGATGGCAGCCGATGCAATGGTGATGCCTCTTTCCTGCTCCTGCTTCATAAAGTCCATCGTTGCCTGGCCGTCGTGCACCTCACCCATCTTACGGGTGGTCCCAGTGAAAAAAAGGATCCGTTCAGTTACGGTGGTCTTGCCCGCGTCGATGTGCGCGGCTATTCCTATATTTCGAAGTTTTGTCAATGTCATCTGAAAATTTTTGGGGGCGCAAAGATAAGGTTTTTCTGCAGGTTGAGTATATATAAATTTTGAATATGAGGATTTAGTTCGTATATTGTCGGACTAAACATAAGGTTAATCACATCACCCTGGGTTTCCAATTAACCTGTATCGACTTTCATTACTGGCAGTACAGGTTCCGGTATCAGGGTTTACATCCACCGTAGTGTAGTATATATAAACCATAAAAAAAGGAGGTCACTATGAAAATCAAATTTTTACTCTTTTTATTGAAAATAACATTCCCGTGCATGTGGAGTGGTTTTTCTGGACCCTTACATCAGGTACTTTTGGCACAGGATTAATTGGACTACCGTTTAGTGGGTTCGGAGCAGGCCACATCATGCAATTGAACAATTTAAATCTTCGGTTTCCATTCGCTGCACTCGGTTATCAGGTCGGGAAAGTGACCTTTGAATTTGCTCACCTGGGTGGCATGGAAAACCTAAGTGTCAGCGGACTTCCGCCATACATCGGTGAGTTGACGGCGGCCACTGTTCCGCCTCCTTATTCGATCAATGTAACCTCGATTCCAATTACCGGAGGCATTAAAGGAACTGTAACCATCACCGGCCCAATCACGGAGGTGATGATGGGGGGACAGGAATTCGCGTTGGATAATGTATGTGCTTATAATCTTACAGGGATTGATAAAGAAACCACAGAAGCAAAATCAAAACCTCTTTTTTATCCAGCAGAAAAGAGGTTTTGTTTTTATTGTGAGGCTTAAATCCCGAATTAACAAGGGTTCATCGGTTTCCTAATGATGTATATCTAATTCTTTTCTGATCGCAGACTGAATGCCGGAACTTTGCGTTTCTATGAAGGTGGATGAAACAGAAGTTGGTAAAATCAAACCAGGGATGCTGACGTAGAATTAAAAACCCAAAAGTTCATCAGGGCCGGGTACAGTGCCAACGCCGATATTGTATTACAGCGGGTCAACGAAGTTATGGCTATCAAAGAGAGCCTGTTGCAGTTTGAAGATGACTCCACCTTTGTGGAGGTGGAAATTGCTCCTCAGCAGTATGAGAAACGGATGATCAAAACCGGCCTGTCAGACGGCATCAACATTGAAGTGCTTTCTGGTCTGTCACAAGATGATAAGATCAAGGTGCCGCAACTCAGAAGTACCAATAACTAAGATTTTCTGATAGTGGGTGACGGATGTTTCAGGCTGGCAGTTTTTGCCACAATCAACACCCAGGCCAGCCATAGCACCAGGATTTCAAAGTAGAACAGGGGGCCGAATAACATATCCTGCAACAGATGTATGTGTTCAGGCTGGGTCAGGCAATGGATGTTGAGCACAAAAAATCTGACAAAGACCGTGATCTGGATAATGATAAGGCACAATGGGATAAACCAAAGCCTTTTAAACCAAGCTCCTGGCATGATGAGAAATAATGTGACGACCAGACACATTTGTTTGACTCCCGAAAGGTAGAAGAAGTAGTTGATGTAAAGTCCGTTTGGCAGGATCAGACTGATTCCGTCACGAACGATATCCACATCAAAAACTGGGTTGATAATAGCCGGTGTAGTATTCAGAAGGAATTTTCCTATGGCATCACTAATAAACACAAATGGCGGGAAGGAATTTAGTTCGGATTCAAAACTTTCCCAGATCAGCTGAAAAAAGAGCATGACCAGAAAAAAAATCCATGCCTGGATGATCAACGGGAAATTCCAGCTCTTGAGCTTGTTTAACAGGTTCTTGGAAAGGGCGGAGGCCATCTGGCTGGATTTTCCTCAAAAATAGGAAAAAGTGCGAATATGACCCCTCTTCTTCCTCGGCCCAAATCCCCTTCTAAAGGGGACTTACTTCGTCAATCAGCCAAAATGCCCTCAAAACCGCTTCTCTCAACACCCCAAAAACAGCCTCCTGCAAAGATAGCTGTGTCGGTTATGGGAGTTGTTTTTTTTGGCACAAAAACCATGGAGATGGAGTTCACACAATGACGGGTGTTTTTTGCAGTAAATACTTCCCCTTCAAAGAGATGACCCAGGTGAGCCCCGCAGTGGGCGCAGAGGATCTCGGTCAGGTGCCCGTCGGCATCCTGCTGACGGAGAACGGCTCCGGGCACCTCTTCGTCAAACGAAGGCCACCCGCATCCCGCATCAAATTTTGCAGCCGATTCATAAAGGCCGACTCCGCATTGTTTGCAGAAGTAGGTTCCCTTCTCCCAGAAGTCGTAATAGGCTCCTGAAAAAGGACGTTCAGTTCCCTTGTGGAGGATCACACGTGCCTCCTCCGAGGTCAACTTATTGTATTCCATCTTGTTATCCGATTGAATTTGTGTGCACCCCTGTATGGAGATAAGCACCATCAAAAGTAAATAACCTATTCTTGAGCTCATATGATTTACTGGTTATGAGGTAAAATTACGAAGGATTCATCCCGGTTTCCCTAAATTTGTAAAAAATAACCCATGAAGAAAATTCTTGGCATCGGGAATGCCCTGGTGGATATTCTGATCCGGATTGACCAGGAATCCCTTCTCGAACAGCTGAACCTGCCCAAAGGGAGCATGCAACTGGTGAATAAACTGCGAAGTGATGAGATCCTGGACGCCTTGCAACATGCTCCCAGGAGTACCGCGGCCGGAGGGTCTGCTGCCAATACCGTGCATGGACTGGCCATGCTGGGAGCCGAAACAGGGTTTATTGGAACGATCGGAAAAGACCTTTTGGGGGACTCCTTTGAAGCGGATATGCATAGTGCCGGGGTAGAACCATACCTGATCCGGAGCGATTCCGAAACCGGAAGGGCGATCACCCTCATCACCCCCGATTCCGAACGTACCTTCGCTACCTATCTTGGGGCTGCGGTTGAACTTGATCAATCGCATATCGAAGATCTCGCATCGCGTATCTTTTCCGGATACGACTACCTCCACATCGAAGGCTACCTGGTTCAGAATCACGACCTGATCCGGACAGCGGTAGCACTGGCAAAATCAAACGGGTTACTGGTTTCTCTCGACCTGGCCAGCTACAATGTGGTGGAGGCCAACCTGGAGTTTCTGGAAGAGATCATCGCCAAACATGTGGACATTATATTTGCCAACGAAGAGGAGGCCAAAGCGTTTACCGGATTTGAACCCAAACAGGCTCTTCATCATCTGGCACAGTTTTGTGAAGTGGCCGTCGTGAAAACCGGCCGCGAAGGTTCCATGGTACAGTCGCAGGAGATCGTCACAGAAATTGGCATCATCCCGGTCGATCCAATAGACACAACCGGTGCTGGCGACCTCTATGCGTCTGGTTTTCTATTCGGTCATTCACGTGGCTGGCCTCTCCTGAAGTGTGGTGAAGCCGGTGCACTTCTGGCCGGAAATATCATTGAGGAGCTCGGAGCGAAGATGCCGGTTGAGCGTTGGGAGATGGTTAGAAGAAGGGTTACCTTGTTACGTTAAATCCTTTGATATTTCATTTTAACCTTGTAACTTTGCAGCCCTTTTCGAAATTAATCTTAATCAAGCACATACGTAAATTTAATCATTACCATGAAGGTATTTCAGACGAATGAGATCCGCAACATCGCATTAATCGGTGGGGCAAAATCGGGAAAGACGACCCTGGCAGAAGCCATGCTGTTTGAAGGAGGCGTCATCAACCGCAGGGGAAGCGTGGATGACAAGAATACAGTATCCGATTACCGTCCGATTGAATTGGAGCGCCAGAACTCGGTTACCGCTTCCGTACTCTACACGCTATACGACAATAAAAAGATCAACATCATTGATACACCAGGTTTTGATGATTTTATCGGAGAGGTGATTTCTGCGCTCAGAGTTACCGATACGGCCTTGCTGGTAGTGAATGCTCAGAATGGAGTGGAAGTGGGTACAGAGATTACCTGGAGGCACACCAGCAGAATGGAAAAACCTGTTGTGTTTGTGGTAAATCATCTGGATGTTGAACTGGCCAATTTTGATGAAACTGTACGTCAGCTGAGACAGCAGTTTGGCAACTTTGTGACGGTTCTTCAGTATCCTGGTAATCAGGGCAACGGATTCAACTCCATTATCGACCTTCTCAAAATGAAACTTTACAAGTACCCGCAAGGGGGAGGAAAGCCAGAGATTCTCGATATTCCGGCTGAAGAAAAAGATAAAGCGGAAGAGATGCATGCTGCTTTGATTGAAGAGCTGGCATCCAAAGACGAAGCCCTAATGGAAGAGTACTTTGACAAAGGAACCCTGACTGAAGAGCAGATTAACCAAGCGTTGCGTTTGGGACTAATGTCTCGGAGCATGTTTCCGGTAATGTGTGCCTGTTCGAAGCACGACATCGGTATCAGCCGGCTTTTGGATTTTATTGCCAGTTCGGTGCCTGCTCCGGACGAAATGCCAGGGGTTAAAACCACCAATGGGAAGGAGCTAACCTGCAAAACAACAGATCCGACCTCTCTTTTTATTTTCAAGACAGCCATCGAGATGCACCTGGGCGAAATTTCCCATTTCAAGGTTTATGCTGGTGAGGTAGTGGAAAGTCAGGATGTGGTAAACCCCAAGCGACATACAAAAGAGCGAATTTCCCAGCTATTTGTGATCAACGGCAAGAACCGGGAGAAAGTGGAGAAGTTTGTCGCCGGCGATATCGGAGCTACCATCAAACTGAAGAGTACCTTCACCAACAACACCCTCAATTCACAGAAGAATGCGGATGATATCATTGAAGAGATGAGCTATCCGAACCCAAAATTCAGGGTGGCAGTAAAGGCGAAAAACGCTTCCGATGACGAGAAAATCGGAGCAGTTCTAAATGAACTTGCCAAGATGGATCCGACACTGGTCTTCGGATTCTCGAAGGAGCTGAAGCAGCTGATCCTGCAGGGGCAGGGGGAGCTTCATCTCAATCTGGTCAAATGGCTTGTGGAAAATGTTGAGAAGATTCCCATCGAATACCTGGCCCCCAAAATCCCATACCGGGAAACGATTACCAAATCAGCGAAAGCCACCTATCGTCACAAGAAACAATCAGGTGGTGCCGGACAGTTCGGGGAGGTTCATATGATGATCCAGCCTTACAAAGAAGGCATGGCAGATCAGACTGAATTCCCGATCCGGAGCCGTGATACCATTGAACTGGAATGGGGAGGCAAGCTCGTCATGCATAGCTGTATCGTTGGCGGCGCCATTGATACGAGGTTTATACCAGCTATCCTGAAAGGGGTTATGGAGAAGATGGAAGAAGGTCCGTTAACAGGCTCCTATGCCCGTGATATCGTCTTTAACGTCTACGACGGGAAGATGCACCCTGTTGATTCCAACGAGATCTCCTTCAAACTGGCCGGACGACATGCTTTCAAAGAGGCTTTTAAGAATGCCGGCCCAAAGATCCTGGAACCGATCTATGATGTGGAGGTGATCGTTCCCGAGGAGAAGATGGGAGAGGTGATGACCGACCTTCAGGGACGTCGTGCCCTGATTATGGGGATGGAGAGTGAAGGAAATTACCAGAAGATCAAAGCCAAAGTGCCTCTTGCCGAAATGAACCGGTACTCTACTGCACTCAGTTCCCTGACCAGTGGACGTGCCACATACAACATGAAGTTCGCCGAGTATGTCCAGGTCCCTGCCGATGTTCAGGATAAATTGCTGAAAGCATACGAAGAGGAGGAACAGGACGAGGATTAACCTCAGTACCCCACCCCTGACCCCTCCCCAAGAAGGGAGGGGTTCTTAACATGGCTGGTTCCAATGAGAAACACGATGCCTACGCTGTCCTGAAAGTCAGGGACTTTCGTCTCTTTATCAGTTACCGCTTTTTCATTACGATTGCTTTTCAGATGCAGGGCCTGATTGTGGGCTGGCAGATGTACGAGCTGACGCATGATCCCCTCGCACTCGGATTGATCGGTCTGGCCGAAGCATTACCGTTTATCTCGGTAGCTCTCTATTCTGGCCATGTGGCAGACAGGTATAACCGACAGATGGTCATCACTTGGTTTTCGGTATTATTTCTTTTAGGAACGCTTTTGCTGCTTGCATTCAGCTACGAAGGGCTGATGGCCATCCTGGAGTTGGGTGTTTTCCCAATCTATTTCGTAGTTGCGCTGACCGGGATCGTTCGGGCATTCCTGTATCCCTCCACGATTGCCCTGATGGCGCAACTTGTTCCCAGGCATCTCTACACCAACTCTTCGACCTGGAACAGTACGGTATGGCATATCGCCGCCATCTCGGGGCCTGCCATTGGTGGATTGATCTATGGTTTTTTTGGCGTCCAGGTGGCATACCTGATCGTGGTGGGTTTTGTAGTTGTGGCATTGAGCCTGTTGTTTATCGTGAAAAGGTACCAGAACCCGCAGGTGATCATGACGGAGAAAATCTGGCAACGACTCTCCTCGGGAATACGATTTGTTTTCAGGAATCAGATTTTACTGGGGACGATGTCGCTCGATATGTTTGCGGTTCTTTTCGGCGGAGCGGTTGCCATGCTACCCATTTTCGCGGCCGAGATCCTTAATGTAGGTCCCCAGGGTTTGGGATTCCTGCGTGCCGCTCCCATGCTCGGGGCTGTAATCATGTCGTTGATCCTGGCTTACAAACCTCCTGCAACTCATGCAGGACGATGGCTTTTTATCTCGGTTGCCGGTTTCGGGCTGAGCATCATCTGCTTCGCTATCTCCAGGAACTTTTACCTCTCCCTGTCAATGCTTTTTATGAGCGGGATATTCGATAACGTGAGCGTCATCATCCGTGCCACCACCCTGCAGCTATTAACACCCGACGAGATGAGAGGAAGGGTAGCTTCAGTCAACAGTATCTTTATCGGCTCATCCAACGAAATAGGTGCTTTCGAATCCGGCCTGGCAGCAAAGATCATGGGGCTGATCCCCTCGGTTATTTTCGGGGGGTCGATGACACTGCTCGTGGTGGGGATTATTGCGAAAAAAGCGCCTCTGTTGAGGAGGTTGAATCTGAGAGCGCTCAAATAATTTTTTCCTACCTTTGCGCTAAGGAAAACCATTAAAAACAGGCACTTCTATGTACGGGAGCTTTCAAAATTTTTTACAGCAGCAGATTGAGGTCATTCGTGAAGAGGGACTCTACAAAAATGAACGGGTTTTGATAACCCCACAGGGTGTACAGATCAAGACCCTGCGGGGACAGGATGTATTGAATTTCTGTGCCAACAACTACCTGGGGCTCTGTTCCAACCCCCGGGTGATGGCAGCCGCCAACCTCTCTTTTTTCAAGTATGGATACGGCATGGCTTCGGTTCGGTTCATCTGTGGCACCCACAAGGTGCACAATGACCTGGAGGCGAAACTGAGCGAATTCCTGGGCATGGAAGATACCATTCTCTATTCTTCCGCCTTTGATGCGAACGGAGGTGTTTTCGAACCCCTTCTCGGTGAGGAGGATGCCATCATCTCCGATGAGCTGAACCACGCCTCGATCATTGATGGTGTAAGGCTTTGCAAAGCACAAAGGTTCCGGTACCTGAATAATGACATGGAGGATCTGGAAAAAGTCCTCCAACAGGCTGGTGCTGCCAGATTCAGGCTCATTGTAACTGACGGGGTTTTCTCCATGGATGGAATCATTGCCCAGGCAGATAAAATTTGTGATCTGGCCGAAAAGTACGATGCCCTGGTGATGATAGATGATTCGCATGCAACTGGGTTTGTTGGGCCTACCGGGCGGGGAACTCATGAGTATCGGAACTCCATGGATCGGGTGGACATCATCTCCACTACATTTGGGAAGGCGCTGGGAGGTGCCTCGGGGGGATGTATCTCTGGCAAAAAGGAGATCGTGGAGCTGCTCAGGCAGCGTTCCCGTCCTTATCTTTTCTCCAATTCACTTGCACCTGCTATCGCTGGCGCCACCCTGGAAGTGATCAACATGCTTTCGGAAACCACAGAACTGCGCGACAAGCTGTTTACTAACACCCGGATGTTCCGTCAAGGAATGGAGGATGCCGGCTTCCGGATCGTGCCGGGGATCCACCCCATTACCCCCATTCTGCTGGGGCATCTACCAAATGATGCCAAGCTTTCACAGGATTTCGCCAACGAGCTCCTGGTGGAGGGGATCTATGTCATCGGATTCTATTATCCGGTTGTTCCCAGGGGTAAGTCAAGGATCCGTGTGCAGATCAGTGCAGCGCACTCCACGGATCAGATCCGGTTTGCGATCGACAAATTCACCAAAGTCGGAAGACAACTCGGAGCGATTTGATTTTTGGAATAGGGACAGATATCATTGAGGTGGAGCGGATTCATAAAGTAATGGAACGCGACATCGGGTTCAGGGATAAGATCTTTACCCCTCATGAGATTGAATATTGTGAATCCAAACGGCATAAATACCAGCATTATGCCGCTCGCTTTTCTGCGAAAGAGGCATTCCTGAAAGCGATCGGAACCGGGTGGCGATTTGGTATCCGGTTTGGCGATATCGAGGTCACTCATGATCCCCTGGGGAAGCCTGAAATCAATGTATACGGAAAGGCAAAAGAGTGGTGCGAGAAGGAGACGATTTCGAAAATTCATGTTTCTTTATCGCATCTTAAGGAATTGGCTACCGCGATAGTAGTGGTAGAAAAAAGTCATTAGTTGATCCTGATCTGCGGATTGCGGGATCATAATAACCTACCAGAAAATCAGGGTAGCGCAGGCAGACGGAGTTAACTAACTGCTTATTGGTTTCTTTCATGAAAACTCCGGAGATAATTACCTGTTTTTTTGTTTGAATAAAACCTGTATTTTTGAGAAACAAATTTTAAATTTCAGATCCAATGAATTTTGAATTAACTGAAGAGCAAAAGATGATCCAGCAGGCTGCCAGGGATTACGCCCAGCGTGAGCTGATCAAAGACGTCCTGGAGCGCGACGCCACTTGCGAATTCCCCACACAGCATGTAAAGGCATTGAGCGAATTGGGCTTCATGGGTATGATGGTTGATCCCAAGTACGACGGAGGAGGCATGGACACCATCTCCTATGTTCTAGCCGTGGAGGAGTTATCGAAGGTCGATGCATCCATTGGGGTTATCGTTTCGGTGAATAACTCGCTGGTTTGCTATGAACTGGAAGAGTTTGGCACGGAAGAGCAGAAGGAAAAGTATCTCAAGCCGCTTGCCAGTGGAAGGCATATTGGAGCTTTCCTTCTGTCGGAGCCAGATGCCGGTTCTGATGCCTCTTCCCAGCGTACGACTGCGATTGATATGGGAGACCATTACCTGATGAACGGAACAAAAAACTGGATCACCAATGCCAATTGCTCCTCTACCTATGTGGTGATTGCACAAACCAATCCAGAGAAGGGCCATAAAGGGATCAATGCGCTGATCGTGGAGAAGAATTCTCCTGGCATTTCGCTCGGGCCGCATGAAGATAAGATGGGAATGCGTAGTTCTGATACCCATTCAGTGATGTTCAACGATGTGAAAGTTCCCAAGGAGAACCGGATCGGAGAGGATGGCTTCGGATTTAAAGCGGCTATGAAGACCCTTGAAGGAGGCAGGATCGGAATTGCTGCTCAAGCATTGGGTATTGCCCAGGGAGCGTATGAACGTGCCTTGCAGTATGCCAAAGAACGGAAAGCATTTGGCACGGAGATCATCAACCACCAGGCAATTGGGTTCAAGCTGGCAGAGATGCATACAAGGATCGAAGCAGCACGGTTTTTCACACTAAAATCAGCCTGGTTAAAAGACCAGAAGCTGCCTTACGGGACTACCAGCGCCATGGCCAAATACTGGGCTGCCGAAACCGCCATGTATGTCACCACGGAAGCAGTTCAGATCCATGGAGGGTATGGTTATGTGAGAGAGTATCACGTAGAACGTCTTATGCGTGAAGCCAAGCTGACTCAGATCTACGAAGGAACCAGTGAGATCCAGCAAATCATCATCTCACGGGCGATCATGAACGACTAAGTCTACCCTGTTCAATGAAAATACCTAAACCGTATAAACCGAAAAACCACATTCGCATCGTTACGGCCGCATCTCTCTTTGACGGCCACGATGCAGCCATTAATATCATGCGCCGTATCCTGCAAGCCAGCGGGGCGGAGGTGATCCATCTCGGACACAACCGGGCCGTGCAGGAGATCGTTGATTGTGCCATCCAGGAAGATGCTCATGCGGTGGCAATAACCTCCTACCAGGGAGGCCATATGGAGTTCTTTAAATACATGTACGATCTCCTGCACAAAGGGGGATGCGGGCATATCCTGATCTTCGGAGGGGGCGGAGGCGTTATCCTTCCCGAAGAGATCAAAGAACTTCATGAATATGGTATCACCCGGATCTATTCCCCTGATGATGGAAGGGAACTTAGCCTGCAGGGCATGATCAATGATGTGCTGGAAAAGTGTGATTTTCCACTAAACAAGTTGGAAAAGTTTGCCCCTGATAAGGTCGAAACCAGAGACCAGAAAATGATCTCCCGGCTAATCACCCTGGCCGAGAATGATCCGGAAAGGGCTCAGCCTCTGCTGGGTAAGCTGGAAGCCAAAGCCCGGAAAAACAACGTGCCGATCCTTGGAATCACCGGAACCGGGGGAGCTGGAAAATCAAGCATGGTGGATGAGATTGTCAGGCGGTACCTGAATGACCTTCCCGATAAAACGATCGCCATCATCTCGGTGGACCCTACCAAACGAAAGACCGGAGGGGCTCTGCTGGGCGACCGGATACGGATGAATGCCATCAGCGATCCGAGGGTTTATATGCGCTCCCTGGCCACCCGGCAATCCAACCTGGCCCTCTCAAAATATGTTAAAGATGCGATCACCATCACCAAAGCAGCCGGGTTTGACCTGATCATCGTGGAGACATCAGGTATCGGACAATCCGATACCGAGATCGTAGACCACAGTAACCTGACACTCTACGTAATGACGCCTGAGTTCGGTGCGGCCAGCCAGCTCGAAAAGATCGACATGCTCGATTTCGCCGACCTGATCGCGATCAATAAATTCGATAAAAGGGGAGCCCTGGATGCGTTGAGGGATGTGAAGAAACAATACCAACGGAACCATAATCGCTTCCATGATGATCTGGATCTGATGCCTGTTTATGGCACGGTGGCTTCTCAGTTCAATGACCCCGGCGTCAACAAACTCTACCAGGCCATCATCTCTACCATCGCGGATAAAACAGGAGTGACATTTTCCAGCCGGTTTCAGGGAAAAGACGAAATGGCAGAGAAGATCTTCATCATCCCGCCATCCCGGACCCGTTACATGGCAGAGATTGCCGAAACAATAAAGGGATACAACCAGTGGTCGGAAGAACAATCGGAAGTGGCCCAGCGGCTCTATGCCCTTCATGAAGCCCGGGAAACACTTCTGAAAACCGAGAACTCCTCATCCAAGGAAAAATCCACAAGTCAGATGGCTGCCATCAGAGAGCTGGGGAAGATCTATAAAAAAACATGGAAGGAACTTGATCCTGCAAATCAGGAGATCCTGAAGCAATGGCCGGAGAAGATCCGGAATTTACAGGAGGAGACCTTCGTTTACAAGGTGAGGGATAAGGAGATCAAGGTGGAAACGTATACTGAGTCATTGTCCCACCTGAAGATCCCCAAGATTTCCTTGCCTAAGTACAAGGGGTGGGGAGATGTCCTGAAATGGAATCTGCGTGAGAATGTGCCGGGTGAATTTCCCTATGCTGCAGGCGTATTTCCCTTTAAACGGACCAGCGAAGATCCTACCCGGATGTTTGCCGGAGAAGGGGGACCGGAACGGACCAATAAACGGTTCCACTACCTCTCCCATGGGATGCCATTTGTTCGCCTCTCCACAGCCTATGACTCTGTGACACTCTATGGGTTTGACCCCGGTCTCCGGCCTGACATTTACGGGAAAATTGGTAATTCTGGCGTTTCGATCGCCTGTCTCGACGACTCAAAGAAACTGTACTCCGGATTCGATTTGCTGAATCCCAACACCTCGGTTTCCATGACGATCAATGGACCGGCACCGGCCATGGTAGGCTATTTCATGAATACCGCCATCGATCAGCAATGTGAGAAATACATCCGGGAACAGGGTCTGACGGAGGAAGTTGAGAAAAAGATCGAAGCGATTTACCGGAAAAAAGGCACCACACGACCTGCCTATCAGGGAAAACTTCCCCGGGGAAATAACGGACTGGGACTGATGCTGCTGGGAGTAACGGGCGACAGGGTTTTGCCCAGAGATGTCTATGAGAAAATCAAGAAAGACACGTTGTGCCAGGTACGGGGAACCGTACAGGCCGACATCCTGAAAGAGGATCAGGCACAAAACACCTGCATCTTTTCTACCGATTTTGCCCTGAAGATGATGGGGGATATCCAGGAATACTTCATTTATAATAACGTCAGGAACTTCTATTCCGTCTCTATCTCCGGTTACCACATTGCGGAAGCTGGAGCAAATCCGATCACCCAGCTTGCGCTCACACTTTCCAATGGATTTACCTATGTGGAGTACTATGCTTCCAGGGGGATGGAGGTGAATAAGTTTGCGCCCAACCTCTCCTTCTTCTTCTCTAACGGGATTGATCCGGAATATTCAGTGATCGGAAGGGTGGCGAGACTGATCTGGGCCAAGGCGATGAAATACCGGTACAAAGCAAACTCCCGGTCACAGATGTTGAAATATCATATTCAAACATCCGGAAGGTCCTTACATGCCCAGGAGATCGACTTCAACGACATCAGGACAACCCTTCAGGCGTTGTATGCTATCTACGATAATTGCAACTCCTTGCATACCAATGCATACGATGAAGCAATCACTACACCAACCGAAGAGTCTGTACGCCGCGCAATGGCCATCCAGATGATCATCAACTACGAATTGGGATTAGCAAAAAACCAGAATCCCTTGCAAGGATCGTTTATCATTGAAGAGCTGACAGACCTGGTAGAAGAGGCGGTGATGCTTGAATTTGAAAGGTTATCAGAGAGAGGGGGCGTTCTGGGTGCTATGGAAACGATGTATCAGCGCAGTAAAATCCAGGAAGAGTCACTCTACTACGAGATGATGAAAAACACAGGTAAGCTGCCAATCATGGGGGTTAACACATTCCTCTCCAGCAAGGGTTCCCCGACCGTACTTCCGGGAGAAGTGATCCGGTCGACAGAAGAGGAGAGGCAATATCAGATCGATATGCTGAAACAACTCCAAAAAACATGGGCAAAAGAGTCGGTGAAGACATTGCATGATCTGCAACATACCACCATCCAGAATTTAAATATCTTTGAAAGTCTGATGGAGGTCTCCAAAATCTGCTCCATCGGCCAGATTACCCATTCATTGTTTAATGTGGGCGGACAATACAGAAGAAGTATGTAACCCGAAAAAAATGGAATTATGACCTTCAATATTTTGGTTGTCAATCCGAAGGACAAAGTAACCCAGATTGCTGTCTTTGATAATTATAAGTTGCTATATATCAACAACAGACGACACTCTACCGAGGAACTTGGACAGTTCAAAACCATCTACGAGCAGGTTGAATTCAGGCGGGATGTCGTATTCAAGGAGTTGCAGAACAACCTTTTCGACAAAAATTCGGTGAAGGTTGTCATTTCGCGGGGAGGGTTGATCAAACCGGTTCATTCCGGGATCTATGAGGTGAATGAGTCACTTCGGTACGACCTGCGTAACAGCCCGATAGGAACCGATATCATCAACCTTGGCGGCCTGGTGGCAGATGCGGTAGCGGCAGAGATTGAAGGCGCCCTTGCCCTGATTGCCGATCCCACGGTGGTGGATGAAATGCAGGATGTGGCACGGATAACCGGAGCTCCTGGTGTAGAACGCAAATCGATCTTTCATGCACTCAACCAGAAAGCGATAGCCAAGTTATATGCTGAGAGCCTCAAGAAAAACTACCATGAACTGAACCTCATCGTGGCTCATATGGGTAATGGAACCACCGTTGGGGCACACTGCAAAGGGAAGGTCATCGATGTTAACCAGGGATTTGAAGGCGATGGCCCCTTCTCGATGATCCGTTGCGGAAGCCTCCCCCTGGGAGATGTGGTGACCATGTGCACCGATGGGAGCAAAACCAAAGAAGAGGTATTTGCCCTGCTGACTCACCAGGGAGGAATCAATGCCCACCTGGGAACCACCGACATCAGTGAGGTTGAGAACAGAATCAAAAATGGCGACCGGCATGCTTCCCTGATCATGGAAGCGATGGCATACCAGGTATCCAAATCGATCGGCGAAATGTTTGTCGCGCTCAAAGGGGAGGCGGATGCCATCCTGCTTACCGGCGACCTCGCCTATTCAGAATATGTGGTCAACTATATCCGCGACCATGTCAGCCGCCTCGCCCAGGTCATTGTGTACGCCGGCGACAACGAAATCCAGGCCATGGCCTCCAATGCTCTGCGCGTGATCAAGGGCGAAATCGAGGTGTCGGAATACAAGTAATGAGATGGTGAAATGGTGATCTAACTTTTCATGAAACTATATTCAATAAATACCGGAAACCTTAAACTCGACGGCGGTGCTATGTTCGGTGTGGTCCCAAAAGTGGTCTGGAACAAGCTATATCCTTGCGATGAGAATAACCTCTGCAATTGGTCCATGCGCTGTTTGCTTATCGATTCGGGCGACAGGAGGATATTGATCGACTGTGGAATAGGCGATAAGCAGTCACAGAAATTTTTCAGCAACTACTTCCTCAATGGGGAAGAAACCCTTTACGGATCACTGGCCAAAGCGGGGTATAATGTTGATGATATTACTGACGTAATACTGACCCACCTCCATTTTGACCATTCCGGTGGAGCAGTACGGTGGAATGAAGATAGAACAGACTATATCCCGACCTTCCCCAATGCCATTTACTGTACGGGCCGGCAACAGTGGGAATGGGCAACCAACCCGAACAATCGTGAAAAGGCCTCTTTCCTGAAGGAAAATATTCACCCGATCAATACGAAGGGGACATTGAAGCTGATTAACGGGGACACCGAGATCTATCCCGGGATCTCTGTACGCCTATTCCATGGCCATACGGAAGGACAGGTCATTCCCTTCGTCCGGTACAACCGCAAGACCATTGTCTACATGGCAGACCTGCTACCCTCCACAGCGCATATCCCGCTCCCGTACGTAATGAGCTATGACACTCGTCCGCTCATTACCCTGGAAGAGAAGGAAAAATTCTTGAATGAAGCGGCCGAAAATGGATACATCCTGTTTTTCGAACACGACATCAACCACGAATGCTGCACGGTTCAGATGACAGAAAAGGGGGTACGGATGAAGGAGGCGTTTGCGTTAACAGATATCCTGTAGGGACAAGGCATCACCCCAATTTTTTTCGGATCTCATCAATCATTACCTGTGTCATACGGGGCAGATCGTATTCACATGTCAATCCCCAGTCTTTCTGGGCCACGCTGTCGTCAATACAATTAGGCCATGAGTCGGCAATCACTTGCCGGAAATCGGGTTCATAGGTGATCTCAAAGTCAGGAATGTGTTTTTTGATCTCGCCGGCCAGCTGATGTGGCGTGAAAGAGATCCCTGCCATGTTGTAACTGGAATGCAAACTAATCCTGGAGGAATCAGCCTCCATCACATCGATCGTCGCTTTGATCGCATCGGGCATAAACATCATCGGAAGAGTCGTCTCACCACTCAGGAAGCATTCATATTTCCGCTGCTTGATGGCATCATAGAAAATCTCCACCGCATAATCGGTGGTACCCCCTCCCGCTTCCGTTTTGTAACTGATCAGACCAGGGTAGCGAAGACTCCGGGTATCCACGCCATATTTTTCATAGTAATATTCAATCCATCGTTCTCCTGCCAATTTACTGATTCCATAGACCGTATTGGGCTCCATGATGGTATATTGGGGTGTGTTCAAACGGGGTGTGGTCGGGCCAAAAACTGCAATGGAACTGGGCCAGAATAGTTTATTCAGGTTCATCTCGCGGGCCAATTCAAGGACATTCATCAGGCTTCGCATGTTGATCTCCCAGGAAGGTAGCGGACGTTTCTCCGCATTCGCGGAAAGGATAGCAGCCAGATGGTAGATCTGGGTGATGTGTTCGTGTTCGACAATGAGCCTCAGCTTGGCTTCATCCAGAACATCCAGGATCTCAAATGGCCCGGATTCAGTGATGTCAGGAGGAGCCGGGCGGATATCGGTGGCGATCACGTTGGGGTCGCCAACTCTTTTTCGCAGTTCAAGTGTTAGTTCAGAGCCGATCTGTCCCGAACATCCAATGACCAGAATTTTTTCCATGAACCTCTGAGGTGTGTCGTTTCAGCTGCAAAAATAGGAAGATTGGGAGAGAAAAACGAAATCATTTATTTTCCTAATTTTGTAGCAGAATTAACTGATCCATGGACACCGGACTGACTATATACAACACGCTGACCCGGAAAAAGGAGCTCTTCAAACCACTGAACGAACCTTTCGTGGGGATGTATGTTTGTGGTCCAACGGTTTATGGAGATCCACACCTGGGGCATGCCCGGCCAGCCATCACATTCGACCTGGTATTCAGGTATCTGAAGCACCTGGGATACAACGTCCGGTATGTGCGGAATATCACCGATGTAGGTCACCTGGAACTGGATCTGGATGAAGGGGAGGATAAGATCATTAAAAAAGCGAAGTTGGATCAGGTGGAGCCGATGGAAGTAGTCCAGTATTATTCAGACCGGTATCATCACTTCATGGCCTTGCTGAATGTCCTTCAGCCCAGCATTGAACCCAGGGCATCCGGACACATCATTGAGCAGATCGGGATGATACAGAAAATCCTGAATTCCGGATTTGCTTATGTGCAGAACGGTTCTGTCTATTTTGATGTGATGAAGTACAGCCAGTCCTATAATTATGGGAAATTATCAGGCCGCAAGCTGGAAGATCTGATCGCCAATACCCGAGAACTGGAGGGGCAGGAAGAAAAACGAAATCTGGCAGATTTCGCACTCTGGAAAAAAGCGCAACCCGAACATATCATGCGTTGGCCATCTCCCTGGAGCGAAGGTTTTCCCGGATGGCATCTCGAGTGTTCGGCCATGGGAGCGAGGTACCTGGGTGAAACGTTTGATATCCACGGAGGAGGGATGGACCTCCTTTTTCCTCACCATGAATGTGAAATTGCCCAGTCGCGGATCGCTCACGGGAAGGAAGCAGTAAAGTACTGGTTGCACAACAACATGATTACCATCAATGGGCAGAAGATGGGGAAATCCCTGGGAAACGCTGTTACTCTCGAAGAACTCTTCAGCGGGAACCATCCATTGCTTGAGAAGGCCTATAGTCCGATGACCATTCGGTTCTTTATCCTTCAGGCTCACTACCGCAGCACCCTTGACTTCTCGAATGAAGCGCTGCAAGGGGCTGAAAAAGGGCTGAAACGGTTGATGGCTGGCTGGGAGACGTTGAAAAGTTTGCAGTTGGCAGTTAGCAGTTCTCAAATAAATGACACCACTGCACCACTGCACCATGGAACCACGGCTCAACCTATGGATCCCGGATCCCGGATCTCGGATCATATTTCCAGCTGTTATGCTGCCATGAACGACGATTTCAACAGTCCGGTTGTGATAGCTAACCTGTTTGAAAGTGTCCGGATCATAAACGCCGTAACCGAGGGGAAGGAGAGATTGACAGAGGAAGAATTGATCCAGATGGATCTCCTTTTTCAAACCTTTGTCACAGACATTCTTGCGCTGCAGGATGAATCTTCCGGGGATCAGCCAGGAACCGTAGATCAGTTGATGGAATTGATCATCGGATTACGACAGGATGCCCGGGCAAAAAAGGATTGGGGTGCCTCTGACCGGATCCGGGACAAGTTAGAAAAACTGGGCATTGTGGTGAAAGACACAAAAAATGGGGCGACCTGGGCGAAAGAATAATGTGGTGCCATGGTGCGGTAGTGCCATGGTGATAGGGTGAAATATTCGTGAATTATAGCATAAATTAAAGTAGCTAACAAACAAGTGATGAAGAGGTTAAACATTTTTTTACTACCGGTACTGGCAATGGGACTTTTTGCCGGATGCCAGACAAAACAAAAACAGATGAAAGAGGAACTGGTTGATTTTATTAAAAAGCACGATTCAATTATAATCCCTTTATCCAAGGAGACCAATCTGGCTTACTGGAAAGCCGCCATCACCGGATCTGAAGAGGATTTTAACAAAGCGCAGGAGTTTCAATTGAAAATGGTGGAGGTATATTCCGACACCCAGGCACTGGCTATGTTGAATAAGATCAAGGTGTCGGGATTGGTTAATGATACCCTCCTGGCCCGTCAGCTGGATCTGTTATATAACCAGTTTTTAATGGCGAAGGCAGATACTTCAAAACTGAACGCCATTGTAAAAATGGAGACAAAGATTGAGAGGGATTTCTCTATTTTCAGGACACAGATTAATGGGAAAGGGATGACCGACAACGATGTAGAGGAGGTACTCAGAAGTTCGAAAGATGTGAATGAACAGAAAAGGGTGTGGATGGCACAGAAAAAGATTGGCCAGGTTGTTGCCAGGGATTTGATCAAACTGGTTACCATGAGGAACGAAGTGGCCAAAGAGATGGGCTTTAAAAATTATCATCAGATGCAGCTCGTCCTCAGTGAACAGGACCCAAAAGTAATCACCAGCCTTTTTGATGAACTTGACTCTCTTACCAAAGAGGTCTATACTGAGGTGAAAGGGGAGGTCGACGACTATTTTGTCAGTTACTATAACCTTAAAAGTGAAGATGAATTAATGCCCTGGAACTACCAGAATCGATTTTTCCAGGAAGCTCCACGGATTTACGATGTTGACCTCTCAGCTTACTATGCGGATAAAAACCTGGAATCACTCACGGCAGCCTACTATTATGGTATCGGACTTCCCGTTGATGGCATACTGAAGAACAGCGACCTCTACGAGAAAAATGGCAAGAACCAGCACGCCTTTTGCATCAGCATCGACCGGCTGGAAGATGTCAGGGTGCTATGCAACATCAAACCCAACTCGTATTGGATGAATACGATGTTGCATGAATATGGCCATGCCGTATACGATTACAACATCGACTATTCGCTTCCGTTCGTGTTGCGGGAACCAGCTCATACATTTACTACGGAAGCCATTGCCATGATCTTCGGCCGACAGGCATCCAATCCTCAGTGGCTAAAGGATATGGTGGGTGTCAGTGAAGAGGAGAAACGGAAGATTGCAGATAATTGCTTTAAAACCCTTCGGCTGGAGCAATTGGTGTTCAGTCGCTGGTCGCAGGTCATGTACCGGTTTGAAAAAGCTATGTACGATGATCCAAAGCAGGATCTGAATACACTCTGGTGGGATCTGGTGGAAGAGTATCAGTTGATGAAACGTCCACCCGATCGCGATGAACCGGATTGGGCCACCAAGATCCATGTTGCCCTCTTTCCCTGTTATTATCACAACTATCTGTTAGGGGAGTTACTGGCTTCTCAACTCTATTACTACATCGTGGCCAACGTGATTCATTCGGATGACTACGGATTCCAAAGCTTTGCAAATGAAAAGGAAGTTGGCAACTACCTGAAAAACAATGTCTTTAAAGGTGGTTCCAAATATTACTGGAACGATATGATCGAAAAGGCAACCGGAGAGAAGCTGACCGCCAAATACTATGCAAAGCAGTTTGTGGAATAACAGTACGAATTGCTTCCATCTATCCTGATGTTGTAAATCTTTTGACAGGTCAGACCACTTTCACCAGGAAGTAGTTCTTCTTCCCTTTCTGGACCAATATATAGGTCTCCTGCAGCAGATCTTTCCCGCCCACTTCAAAAGTCTCCGTAACCTTCTGTTTGTTAATGGATACGCCGTTGTCCTTCAACATCCTCCAGGCTTCCCCTTTGGATGGAAATATTCCTGTCAGCGTGGTCAGAAAGTCAACCACGGGAATCGGTTTTGCTAAATCATCTTTTGTCACTTTGTATTGCGGAATTCCTTCAAATACCGATAAAAGCATGTATACCGGAAGTTTGCTGAGGGTCTCCGTGGTGCCTTGACCAAAAAGGATCTCAGAGGCTTCAAGGGCAGCCATGTATTCAGCTTCCGAGTGAACCCTGATCGTGATATCCCTGGCGAGAGCTTTCTGCAGGATCCGGTTGTGGAGAGCCTCCTGATGCTCTTTGATCAGGAGATCAATCGCTTCTTTGGTGAGCAGGGTGAACTTTTTAATGTATTCGGCGGCGTCTTCATCTGAGGTGTTCAACCAAAACTGATAGAACCTGTAAGGTGAGGTTTTAGCTGGATCCAGCCATACGTTCCCCTCCTCGGTCTTCCCGAATTTACTTCCTGCGGCTTTGGTAATCAGGGGGCAGGTAAGAGCATAAGCTTCTCCTCCAAGTTTACGGCGGATGAGTTCAGTGCCTGTCAGGATATTCCCCCACTGATCGGAGCCACCCATCTGCATCTTTACCTGCCGGTTTTCAAATAACCAGCAGAAATCATAACCCTGAACTAACTGGTAGGAGAACTCGGTGAAAGAGATCCCTGAACCCGCTTCCATCCTGTTTTTCACGGAGTCTTTTGCCACCATGTAATTGACCGTGATATGCTTGCCCACTTCCCGAAGAAACTCAAGGAATCCAAACTTACTTGTCCAGTCATAATTGTTGACCATCTCTGCGGAATTTTCACCAGCGTCAAAATCGAGAAACTTTTCGAGCTGTCTTTGAATGCATCGCTGGTTGTACCGGAGTGTGGTTTCGTCGAGGAGGGTCCGCTCTTCGGTCTTACCGGAAGGATCTCCAATCATTCCGGTTGCCCCACCGACAAGTACAAACGGTTTATGTCCGGCTCGCTGTAGGTGAACCAGCATCATGATGGTGGCGAGATTACCGATATGCAACGAATCAGATGAAGGGTCATACCCTATATAGGCCCGGGTCATCTCTTTTATCAGTTGCTCTTCGGTCCCCGGCGTCATATCGTGGATCATCCCACGCCAGCGTAGTTCCTCAATGAAATTCATCACGTTAATTTTTGCGAAAATACGAAAAATGACACTATGCACCTGCACCGGCAATTATCACTTCTGCCATTCACGAGGTGTGGGACCCTTTGCAACTCCTTGTCCCAGGCTTTGGTTGCCTATGTTGGCATGCCATTAAAATTCCAAAATGGAATCTCTTCCCTCAGGTTTTTCACTGCTCTCTCCATCGAGATGGCTAATAACCCGACGTTGACCAGAATTTGTTCATCTGAAGTGGATAGAAGCGAAATTCAAGATTTTGATATTCATTGTAGCGTTTATTTATTTTTCATGGCCAAAATGAAATAGATGACAATAGGGATCAGGATCGCTGCAAGAAAAACGGAAAGGAACCATATCCCCAAGGCATCTGCATGGTTCAGGGAAATCATTACGGAAGTGTAACCAATGTAAAAGAACATCAGCGTGATTGCTAATTTCAGGATTCTGAAAAGGCGAAGGCTTAGCAAATATTGCACACGGGCATTGGCCGGTGTAATCTTCACAGGGAAATTGAATTTTTCGGGGATCCGGGAAATAACCGTCAGAACAGTATAGATAATCAGGGTGACAAACGGCAATGCCCATAGGGTATCTTTCCGCCCATAATCATCGGGTGTACCGGTGGCATTAAAGTGCGTAGGGATGGTGTCGGGTAGCAGGTGGTATTGATAAAGGATGAAGCCAAAAAAGCTCAGCAATGCCACGATGGACAACCCTTCGAGGATCCAGTCAGCGGGTCCCATTTCAAACCTGATAACGGGGCGAGGCAGTTCGTTTTTATCCCTTCTTCTGAGCAGCATTTTTCCCCGGTTTAACTGACAAACGTCCCGTTTCTTTCAATGCTTTGTCGAGAATCCACTCAACCTGACTATTCACACTCCGGAACTCGTCAGCCGCCCACTTTTCGAGGGCGGCATAAACGTCCGGGTTCAGTCGAAGCATAAATACTTTCTTCTTCGACATACCCTGACTTATTGGTGTAGTGTGCCTGTATTCAGCACTGGCGTAACATCCTTATCGGAGCATAAGACCACCATCAGGTTGCTCACCATGACTGCTTTTTTATCTTCGTCGAGTTCCACAACACCTTTCTTACTGAGTTCCTGGAGAGCCATCTCAACCATACTAACAGCCCCTTCCACGATCTTTTGACGGGCGGCAACGATGGCGGTAGCCTGCTGACGACGGAGCATGGCTCCCGCAATCTCAGAGGCGTAGGCCAGGTAACTGATACGGGCTTCCATCACAAAGATACCTGCAATGGCCAGCCGTTCGGTGAGTTCATCCTCCAGGGCCTGGTTGACCTCTTCTCCACCGGACCGAAGGGTAATCTCGGCATGATCATCCTCGAAGTTGTCATATGGATAATGGCCGGCCAGTTTCCGGATGGCAGCTTCACTCTGAATTTCAACGAAGTGAGTGTAATCATCCACTTCGAAAGCAGCTTTGTAGGTATTTTTCACCTGCCATACAAGGACGATCCCGATCATGATCGGATTACCAATCTTGTCATTTACTTTGATAGGTTCACTGTCGAGATTGCGGGCCCTGAGTGAAATTTTATTTCTGACCAGGAAAGGATTCAGCCAGTAAAAGCCATTCCTTTTCAGGGTTCCCTTGTAAGCTCCAAAGAGGATGAGTACTGACGACTCGTTCGGGTTGATCACAAGAAATCCGGGGAGGATGAAGATCACCAGAGCAATGCAGATAATCCCGAGAATAATTGCCCACAATTGAGGGGAATACATAACGAAATCAATCACAGCCAGTATAATCAATACAAGCAAGCTGATTACTCCCACGTAGCCTGAAACGGGAGAGGTAAGTCTTTCTTTTTCCATTGGGTTAAATTTAAAATATCAAAATGATATCAAAATGATTCTGCAATAATAGTACATTTTTTTATTGTTGTCAAGGTTTCTATAAAAAAAGTGATCAGGCGTACAGCAGAATGATGATCGCAGGGATGATGATTCCAGCCGCAGCGAACCAGGCTCCCCGTCGCAGAATCCCGTTTTTACCCCTTAGTACGAACAACCCGGTAATCGCAAGAATTATCAGGGCAGCTGCATAGACATCCGAGAACCAGGTGAACCACTTTTTGATGTTGTTGTAGTGGAGCATGTTAAATTCTTTCAGGAGGTATCTGGGGGTTTTCTTCTCCAGCTGGGCGTACCCGTTGGTGAGATCAATGTAAACTGAGCCGTTATTGAAAAAGATCTGAACGTAACCTTTCCCTGTAACGTGGCTCTTATACTCATCCTGTTCGCCAACCTGTTCGAGAACCTCCAAGGCGTAACTTTTAGTGATGTGTTTTTCAACAGGAAGCTGGACCTGGAGATCTTCATATCTTTTACCATAATCGGGATGCTGAAAATCTCCCGATTTAAAATGGTTCAGGATAATACCCGAAAGGGCGTAGATGATGGTCATTCCGAAAGCCAGGTACCCGATATCCCGGTGCAGGGCATTGTTCCAGCGGCGCAGGGTTTTTCGTTTCATGTAGACGGAATATTATTCACCACTAAAACACAAAGGCGAAGGTCACAAATCACTTGGTTCTTCAACTACCGGTAGCTCCTCAAACGAGATCGCTTCGATAGAAAAGAAAGAAAGATGATCATTGCCGCTCTCCTTCAACTGCTCACGCAACGCTTTGATCTGCTCCAGCTTGGCCTCTTTCGGCTGGTCTTCATGTCCCATGGTTCCTTCATGCAACCCGGCCTCATGATCCTCTTCCGGTTCCATTACTTCGGCTTCCCATTCGTTGAGGTATTTCTCATCAATGCGCTCCTCTTTCAGGATGCCAAGCACATGTACACGACTACCGACAAGGGCCTCGTCGAACATCACGATATCCGGCCCGGTGGTGATCTCCACCATCACACTGTCGTTCCCATCGACTAAGAACATTCGTTTTCCACCATGTTTGCAGGTGTGGTAAACAGTTCCTTCAATCCAAACGGGCTGGTTCACATAATGGGGAGCTGCTGTATCAAAAGTGGCAACGGCCAATAGAACGGTATCCACCGTCATGTCTTCACTGGTCTCTTTCGGTCCCTGATTGCAGGCCACAGCAATGATCAGGCCGATGGAAAGGAGAGGTAAAAGTTTTTTGGTCATGATTTTGTTTTGGGGTTTTTTCTAAGTGCAAAATTGCTAATAATATCCTTGTTAGACAATAGAAGATGCCATTACTTGTTATGATCCCGCCCTTTTTCAATACTTTTGCCCCCAAATACAACACACATGATACTTGTTACTGGCGGAACTGGTTTGCTGGGCTCACACCTGTTATTCGATCTCGTGAAGCAGGATAAGCGAGTCAGGGCGATATTCCGGAATGCTGGTAAGAAAGAGATGGTCAGAAAGGTATTCTCCTACTATACTGATCATCCGGAAGAGCTCTTTGCCAGAATTGATTGGATGGAAGCCGACCTGTTGGATCATAGGGCCATGGAGAAAGCGATGGAAGGTATGTCAGAGGTATTTCATGCAGGAGCCATTGTTTCATTTTATCCTAAGGACCATAAGCAGATGCTGAAGATAAATGTAACGGGTACGATTAACCTGGTGAACCTGGCACTCGACATGAAAATAGCAAAATTCTGTTATGTCAGCTCCATTGCAACCCTTGGAAGAGCTGAGAACAACGGAGAGAGCAACGAAGAAACACACTGGGTGCCGTCGAAAAAGAATTCAGTCTACTCACAGAGTAAATATGCCGCCGAACGGGAAGTCTGGAGAGGGATTGCTGAAGGCTTGCACGCGGTGATCATAAACCCTTCAGTGATCCTGGGCCCGGGTTTCTGGGAAGATAACTCAGGACTGTTCCGTTTGGTTTACCAGGGATTAAAATATTACACCAAAGGGGTCAATGGGTATGTGGATGCCCGAGATGTAGCACGGGCAATGATTGAATTAATGGAGCAGGAACTATTTGGGGAACGCTTCATTGTATCGGCTGAAAATCTCTCGTACCAGCAGCTATTTACATTGATGGCAAAATACCTGGAAAAGCCGGCTCCCTCTTTTCAAGTGCCTCCTGCCTTGTCTCACATAGCCTGGAGGGTGGAAGCGCTCCGGAGTTTTATCACCCGCTCGAAACCAGAAGTAACCCGCGAAATGGCCACTACCTCCGTGCAGAACTATACCTATTCCAATCAGAAAATTAGGGAAAGGATTGGCATTGAATTCATTTCCCCGAAGGATTCCATCCGGGAGATATGTGGGTTTTTCCTGAATGAGTTCAATCCGGAACCAGGTTCAGGTAGTGGTAGTACCGGTTGATGATTCCGTCAACATAACCATCCATCGTATAGTTCACCGGAAACTCCCTGAGCGTATCCTCATGCCCGTAGGGGTCAGAATGAGAACGACTGAGCAGGTAATACTCCACATTTCCATGCCACCGGTTCGGATCTTTCCCGTACTCCTCTGCTTTTTTCCGGAGTGAAAGTACGCGACCGATACCCACATTGTAAGCTGCCAGGGTGAAACTGGCCCGCTCTCGTGGATCCCGGATTTCGGCTGGCAGCTGACGATCGATCCACTTCAAATATTTGATCCCGGCCATGATCTGATGGGAGGCGCTGGATGAGGTATCCAGTCCATAGATCTCAGCTGTTTCGGGGATCATCTGCATCAGGCCGTAGGCATTTTTATGCGAAGTAAGTCCGGGCACGAAATTAGACTCACTATACATCAGGGATGTAACCAGCCGCCAGTCCCACCAAAAGAGCTTGCTGTAGTGCTTAAGCTGTTCATCCCAGGGGGAGATACGGTTGTTGACCAGGGAAAAATAATCGCTTCGAAAATGGTTCACCACCCGTGGATTCTGGTAGATATTCTGGCATGTTTTATGAAGCAACCGTTTGCTGGCGATGGAATCAAACCAGTAATCCAGGATCGTCAGAAGAGAATCTGAAGAGTGGTTCAAAGCCCAGGCCATCGGGTAAGCGGTGGTGGCAACAAGGTGGATATCTGTGTTGTTGTAAGCCTGGTTCAGCACCGCTGCCAGGTTTTCAGGGCAGAGGATATACTTAACAGCATCTTCAGAAACCATTCTGAAAAGCTCTTCATGGGTTTCATTCACCTCCTTCAGAAAAACATCTCTTCCGGCTTTGGAAAGAAACCGTTTGTACAGTGGCTGAAAGAACACGTTCAACTGGACTACCACCGTATCATCATGTAACTCCTTCAGGGAGGAGATAAACGTAATGCTCGTATCTTGTTTAGCTCTTTCAGCAGAGGGTTGAACAAGAACCAGCCTGGTTTCCTGCAGCGGGGAAGAGAAGTGGGCAAGGTTTCTTCCCTGACGGGTAACAGGAAGATTATAGGCCATGATGTCGGCTACATGGTAATCGAGATAATAATAGGCCTGTGAAACGGTACTGCAGGCAATCACCTTGAGCGGGACTTTCAAGTACAAACTAAACTCCTGTAGCAGGTCAAGCCCAAAGCCAAATGCCTCTCCCTTATATATGAAATAGTTCAGGGTGTTGGGCTCCAGAACGGCAATCAATTGCCCCCGGTCTTTGATGTACTGGATTGCCCCTTTCGGCACCTCCTCTTTAGGCGAAATATAGAGGGCGAAGGCCACAGCCATGATCAACACTACGGCTATGAGGAAAGCCCCTCCCAGGAACCATTTAAGATATCGAATCCAGTTGATATGATGATGTTTAAGCTACTTTCCGGTATCTCCAGATGGCCAGGCTGATGATCAACACGGCATATACAACCAACGAGTAAAAAAGCTGACTGATATCGGCAAAAGAGGACCCTTTCAACATCACCATCCGCATGATCTTGATGAAATATGCAAGAGGATTAACCAGGTCTGCTCTTTGCGCCCAACCTGGCATACTCTCAATCGCCGTGAACAATCCGCTCATCAGGATAAAGACCACCATGAAAAAGAACGATACGAGCATGGATTGCTGCTGGGTATTGGTCAGTGTTGAGATCAGCAATCCAAAGCTTAAAATTACAAAAAGATAAACACCTGCTGAGAGAAAAATCAACCACAGACTCCCTTCGATCGGAATGTTGAAAAGGATCTTTCCGATCACCAGCCCGAACGCCAGTTCAAACAGCGCTATGAGCCAGAATGGAATCAGTTTTCCGGCGATGAACTCAATCTTTTTTATCGGTGTTACATTGATCTGTTCAATCGTCCCGATCTCTTTTTCACGGACAATGTTCATCCCGCAGAGGAGCAAGCCGACGATGGTTACCAGCAGTACAAGAATCCCGGGAACCATGTAGGTGGTGTAGTTGAGCTTTGGGTTGTACCAATATCTGCTCTCCGTCACGATCCTCCGGATGCCGCCCAGTTCAACCGGATTTAGCCATTCGATCAGGATCTCCCGGTTGAAGTCGAGGATGATGTTGGTTGAGTAAGCGTTGATCAGTCCGGCCGAGGCACCATTGATGGCGTTAACAATCAACTGAACCTGTGTGCGGCTCTCTTTGACAAGGTCTTTTTCAAATCCATAGGGGATTTGCAGGATGACATCCACCTCCCCCTTTTGCATCAATTCTGTGGCTTCATCATGGGAGAAAGGGGCACTGATGATCCGGTAAAAAGGGGATCCCTGAAATTTGCTGGTGAGTTGTCGTGAGGAGCTTGACAGGTCGAGGTCTACCACCGCCATGTTGATCCGCTTCATTTCAAAGGTGGCAGCATTGACCAGGATCAGCAACTGGACAATAGGAAGCACAAAAATGATTGGCAACATTCGTTTGTTCCTGAATATCTGGATGAACTCTTTCTGGATGATATAGAAGATGGTTCTCATTATCAGGCCAGCCGGATTTTGAATTTCCTGACACTCAGGAGGATGAAGAAAAGAGTAAAACCGATGAGGATCAAGGTTTCCTTCCAGATGAAGAAGAGGCCGTTCCCTTTCAGCATGATGCTTTTAATGATGGTGATGAAATACATGGGGGGCATGATATGGCAGAGCCACTGCAGGACCTTCGGCATGTTCTCAACGGGGAAGATAAATCCGGATAAGAGAATCGTTGGCAACATCAGGGCCACCAGGGAGATCATCATGGCCAGTTGCTGGCTGTTGGTGATACAGGATATCAGGATCCCAAGCGATAAGGCCATGGAGATGAAGAGAAAGTTCTCAAAGAGCAACAAAGCCAGGCTGCCCCGGACGGGAACTCCAAAAACAGCCCATCCCAGCAGGATGATGATGCAGGCATTGATGAATGCCAGAAAAACATAAGGAAAGACTTTCCCCACCACGATCTGAATGGGTCGTAGCGGAGAGGCCAATAGCAGTTCCATGGTACCCAGCTCTTTTTCCCGGGTGATGGAGAGCGAGGTCATCAGGGCCGAGATCAGCATCAGCAACATAGCCATCAGGCCTGGTACAAACATAAAGACTCCCTTCAGCTCCTGGTTGTACATCATTCGTGTCTCCGGAACGATCTGCAACGGAATGGCTTTGGAGTTCATCGAAAACAGGTAGTTGTTGAGAATGCCGGTGGCATAGTTCACCAGGATGTTGGCTGTGTTGGGATCCGAAGCATCCCCGATCAGCTGAACATGCGCTACCCTCTCTTTTTCCAGCCGCCGGGCAAAATCGGGTCCAAATACCACCACCAACCGGATATCCCCTTCCCGGAAAGCCTCTTCGATTTCACTGTAAGTATGCAGGTTACGATCGAGCCGGAAATACCCGGAAGAGGTGATCTTTTCGGTGATCTGCCGGGTGGTCTCATCTTTAGAGAGATCCAGAATGGCAAACCGGGCATCTTTGATCTCATTGGTGATCACAAAGCCAAAGAGGATCAACTGTACTGCCGGCATGCCAAAGAGGATCAACAGGGTACGGTAATCCCGGAAAATGTGCAGAAACTCCTTGACTACAAATCCCCAGAACCGCTTCATGCCACCTCCTTTGTTTGTGACCTGGCCAGCTTCAGAAAGACCTCGTTCATGTTTTTGGCGTGGCATTTTTCACGTAACGCCACCGGCGTATCCAGTGCCGCAATCCGGCCGTCGACCATAATGGATACCCGGTCGCAGTATTCAGCTTCATCCATGTAATGTGTCGTGACAAATACCGTGATGCCGTTTCGGGCAGCTTCGTAGATCATATCCCAGAATTGCCGACGGGTAATTGGATCCACTCCGCCGGTTGGTTCATCCAGGAAGACGATCTTTGGATCGTGAATGATGGCCACCGAAAAGGCCAGTTTTTGCTTCCATCCCAATGGAATATCCCGGATCAGTTTGTTCCTGGCATCTACCAGGTTCAGTTTTTTCATCAGGATTCCGGCCCGCTGGGCAATCTCATTCCTGGACAAACCATAAATAGCCGCATAAAAACGGATATTCTCAAAAATGGTCAGGTCATCATACAGGGAAAACTTCTGGCTCATGTAGCCAATGTTCTGCTTGATCTTTTCGCGTTGTGTGTAAACATTATATCCGGCAACTGAGAGCTCGCCTGAGGTTGGAAAAGAGAGGCCGCACAGAATACGGATGGCTGTGGTCTTACCAGCCCCGTTCGCTCCCAGGAAGCCGAAAATCTCGCCTTTCTTCACTTCAAAAGTCAGGTGATCATTTGCCACAAAACTTCCAAACTTCTTTACGAGGTCCCTGACGATGATGATATTTTCATTTGTCTGAGACAAATTCCCCTATTCTATTTGCATCAATTCCATAAAACAATCTTCAATGTTCGGTTTTATCGCTTCAATCCTCACCTCCCCGTGCCCTGTCTCCTGTAAATAGTTAAGCACCTCTTCCCTGGATAATTTCCCTTTCTGAAATGACAGGTGGGCCGACTGTCCGAATGCAAATACACGGGATGCTCCGGGAAGCTTCTTCAGATCGTGAAGCAGCTGGTAAATATCGGACGAGACCACGGTGTACAACTCAAGGGGGTAGCTATCCACCACCGCTTCCGGGGTGCTGATCTGCATGATGGATCCTTCCTGTATCAACGCCACCCTGTCGCACAATCCGGCTTCATCCATATACGGCGTGGATACCACGATGGTGATCCCCAGGGCTTTTAACCGTTGGAGCATCTCCCAGAACTCCTGTCGCGAAACCGCATCAACACCGGTAGTGGGCTCATCCAGGAAGAGCACCTCCGGTTTATGGATCAGGGCACAGGAGAGAGCCAGTTTCTGCTTCATCCCTCCGGAAAGTTTCCCTGCTTTGCGGGTTTTAAAGGGTTCGATCTGGCTGTAGATCTCTTTCACCAGGTCGTAGTTCTCTTCAATAGTTGTCCCGAAAATGGTAGCAAAAAAGCGAAGGTTTTCCTCTACACTCAGATCCTGGTAGAGGGAAAACCTGCCGGGCATGTATCCGATGATCTGCCGGATTTTCCGGTAATCCTTCACCACTTCATACCCTTCAACTGTCGCAGTTCCTGAATCGGCCAGCAACAGGGTTGCCAGGATCCGGAAGAGGGTAGTCTTGCCGCCGCCGTCGGGACCGATGAAGCCGAAGATCTCCCCTTTTTCAACAGAAAAGGAGATATCCTTCAGCGCTTCCACATCGCCATAGTGCTTTGTAAGATTCCGAACTTCAACCGATATAGCCATGGTTTCTGATTAATCCGTGTTCAAAAAACATGGCACACAGATAACACGGAAAATACAGATCTTCACAGATTATTGTTTTACCGGCGTCCAGTAGGTGGTACGTCCCAGTAAAGAGATTCCAATAAATCCCCGGATCTTCAGGGTATTTTTACTTTCATCCACAAACTTCATATAACAGCTATAGGTCTTCCCGTTTTTCGGATCGTATATGGTGCCCTCTTTCCATTCATCATCCCCGTCGAACACAAATCCTTTCAGGTTAACCAGTCCCATCAGTGGTTTTTTTTGTTCTGCCGGATCGGGATTCTCCTTATCTGTGCGGGGAAGACCGGTGATGGAATCATTGGGCGTTTCCAACCAAACGATCTTTCCGTAATATTGACTACCGACTTTAAAAACCCCGACCTGCGCGGTTCCCTCTTCGTTCAGCCAGGTGCCCACGATATCGTCGGCGTTGAAGGTTTGAGCCCTGAGGTTGGTTCCCGTCCACAGGATCAGAACCAGCATTGGCAGGATTGATGTGATGATACGTTTCATAGGGTTTGGTTTTGGTTTGTATTAAAAAGGGGATGAAATTACGGATTTTTCAGTTTGATCTCTCCCGGCATGCCGATTTTCATGCTGCCGTCATTTTTACCCTGACCTTGACAGCATAGACCAGGTTCACCCGCTCCTCTTTTGTCTGGATTGTTTTGGGAGTGAATTCGGCGGTAGGAGAAACCCAGCTGACAATCCCGGATGTAACGGTATTCTCCTTTTCATCTTTATCATATATGACAGGGACCTCCTGTCCGATGATTACCTGGGGAAGCTGGGATCCGCTGACGTATACACGAAGGATCATCTCCCGGAGGTCCGCGATCTTGTAAAGTGGTTTTCCAAATGCCGCCACCTCTTCAGGTTCAGCAAATTTTGCAAGGACGGTACCGTTGACAGGATTCACTATGTAGGCGTTCCGGATCGCCTCCTCCAGTTGGGCAACCTGCTGGCTGATACTCCCGATTTGGTCTTCGAGTCCACCGAACTGGGCCTGGATTGCAGAGATCTGACGATCAACCAGGTTCAGTGCCGCGGTGATGTCGTCCATCTGTTTTTGGGTGGCTGCACCGGCTTTTAACAGGCTCTCCACCCGTTGCTTGTCAATCAGTATATTTTCCCTGTTCTGTTCCTGTACCGCGATCTGTGCATGCAGGTCCGTTTTTCTCGAAGCGGTTGCGTTACGCTGGTCAATAGCCTGACGTTTTTTCAGGTACAGGTCAGTGGTGTCGACAAAACCCACCATCTGGCCAGCATCCAGCAATTCTCCCTCCTCGAGGTTAAACTGCAAAAGTTTTCCGGTAGCCATCGCCGAAACGGTAATTTCCGTGGATTCAAAGGTGCCCCAGGCATCCGGTTGATCATCCTTCCCGGAGCAGGCTCCCAGGACTAGGATCATCAGGAGGAAAAGATAATTTCGTGTTTTCATAGGATCTTGTTTAGACTGTTACAATTTTCCCTGGTTATACAGATAGGCTAGCTTGGCTCTGGCGAGCTGAATCCGGTGGATCTCGTAATTCAGCCTTGCTTGCCTCTCTTCGGTTAGCCGGGTAACGTATTCACTGGAGGTGATAACGCCGTTATCAAGCTGAGAGGAGGCTGCCAGAGAGATTCGTTCCCGAAGGACAATAATCTCACGGTCTTTCTCCATTACTTCGAGGTTTTTCAGAATCTCCGAAAGATCTTTTTCAGCCTGGATCTTCAGGTTCTTGTCGAATGATTCCTGCTGCCGGAGCAGGATGGAAGAGTGTATCTCCAGGATCTTTTTTTCGTTCTTATTGGCGTTCCAGTTCCATGGGGTCCAGTTGAGACGGGCTCCCACTACATAAAATGGTTCGAAATCGTTGGCTAGCATATTGAGAGCGGGTCTGCCGACCCCGGCCTGCCCGAATGCAAAAAATTTCGGGTTCCATTTGGTGGTGACCATGTTTCGCATCACTTCAAGGCGGGCACGTTGAAGGTCAAACACTTCATTCTCCAGACGCATGTTTTGATAGGAGTAACCGGTTATGGATGGATTGGGAAGGATCAGGTGAGATGACTCCGGAACATCGACTCCCAGAAGCTCTGACAACATATGAAAAAGCCCGGTTCTATCCATCCGTGTTTCGGTCAGCCGTTGATCAATTTGGATGATCTCTGCTTCCAGGGCATCTGCGGTGGATTGTAAAACAGCACCGTAATGGATGCCGGCCTTCACTTCAACCAGTTTCTCTCCAACCTGGATTCGGGTGGAGATCAGATGCTTTTCATTCTGATTCAGTAAAATGATCGAAAAGTAAAACTGATTCACCCGTTCTTTCAGTTTGTACAGTTCGGCTCTGACACTGGTCTGATCGACCTGCAGGTTCACCTCTTCCAGCTTCTTCTGGTCCCTCGTCACGTTACCGTCCCAGATAGTCTGACTGACATCCAGCGTAGCCTTGTACCAGTCTTTCTCCAGTACCGGCATCTGTAACGGAGGGAACCCGGCCGGCAGGTCAATCTCCACCTTTGTCACATCCGACTGGTAGGAGAGTTGTCCATTGACGTTGATCGCAGGCAACCAGTTCTTGTTCAGATTCTTTATCTTCAACACGTTACTGCTTGCCAGCAGGTCGATTTGTCCGGCCAGGGGATAGTTCTGTTCGGCCATCCGGTAGCAATAGTCAAGTGTAATGGTATCCTGCGACTGCACGGATGCCGTTTGGACAAGGATGGCCAGGAAAAACAACCCGCAATAGTTGGCGATATACTTACGTATCTTCATGTTTTTCATAGGATTTCAGGGCGTTGATGAAAAACTGGGGAACCACCTGTTTTCGTTCCTTCAGGATCTGACTGTACGTCTCTTCGGATAGCTGGAAGATCTCACGGATCATCGGTTTTGCTACCACCGGGAAGATGCTCAGAGAGAGCACGTTCAACCAGATGTGGAACGGCTCCATATCAAGTTGATACTCTTTTTTTATCTGTGATCTCAGATGCTCCATCAGCTGCGCCGGATTGATCTCGGTTTTTTCGAAGATCGCTTTCAGCTGTTCAGGCCGTTCATAGAAGCCGTTTAGGATGAACCACGGGATGTAGGAATTCTCAGTGATCATATCCAGGTAGTTGGTCAGGAAAGCCTGGATCTTTTCCATCAGAGGCATGTCGGAGAAGAAGATCTCTTTGACCCGGCCCATGATTTTGGAGAAGGCATCCTGAAAGACCGCCTCAAAGAGGTTCTCTTTACTCCGGAAATAATAGTGCAACAAGGCTTTGTTGATCCCTGCTTCATCAGCGATTTACTGCATCCTTGCTCCTTCAAATCCTTTCCGGTGGAATACCTTTTTAGCTGCTTCCAGGATCTTCTCTTCCGTTGCCTGCTGAGAATTAACCATATGATTTAACTATCCGGATTAATCATTAAGTTTAACCAGGTGGTCAAAAATAATAATAATTTCAATACGCCAAATTTTTTTAGTTCTTTTTCGAGTCACCGGGTCACAAAATCGAAAGATAAAGAGGTTAACGAATAGCGAAAAGCGAAAAGCGAAAAGCGAAAAAAATCTTGTTATTAAGAAATAGCAATTCACGCCTTAATGACTTGTCAAACAAATTGTTTTCAAGTAGGTTTGAACTGTGAATGAAAAAGATTCGATGACCGGGGATTTTGAACGTTACCTGAAGGTTCTGGGAATTCGCAGAAAGAAACCGGGATACGGGGAACTTGTACAAATAGTACGTAATCATGTCATGAGGGTTCCTTTTGAGACCATTTCAAAGCTGTATTACCTGCGGACAATTGGCCTCAAAGAGATTCCACCACTCAATCTATTCCTCGACGGCATTCCCCGCCATGGGTATTTGATGAAACCTGCCCCAAGGCATGTTGAAGAGTTTGAACACGCTGTTTCATCCTCCTTTCGGCCTGATGCCACGTTCATGAATTGCCTCCTGCTTGTTCGCTTCGGTGCCGTTTATTCCCGGTCAATTCAGAATATGATGCTGATTGAGGCGAAAGGGAAAAAGGTAACAAGAAAATCACTCCACACCATGGAAGAGTTGGTTGATGCCATCGAACAGATATTTTCCATCCCTCCGGCTGTTTCGCAGGTAGCATTGGAGGGATTGCCCATGAATCGTGACCCGTGGCCCGTGATTGGTGGCCCGTGACTCGTGACTCGGTGACCTGTGATTGTCAACGGCCAACATGTAAGCCGGTCTGTCTACTTCGGAATTTTAATCTTCTGCCCAGGACGCAGCCGGTTTGCGTTGGTGATTTTGTTCAGCTTCTTGATCTCGCTAACGGTGCAGTTGTATTTCTGGGCAAGGTCCCAGAGGTTATCTCCGGATTTGATGGTGTAGATAATGTAGGTAGAAGAGCTGGCAGAAGATCCGGAAGAACCCGATGGCCCGGCACTTCTTGAGCCGGATACCTTTAATTTCTGGCCAGGATAGATGGTCGTTTTTGAGAGGTTGTTCCATGTTTTTATCTGATTTACTGAACAACCATATTTACCGGCGATCAATCCAAGATTCTCACCCCGTTTCACCGTGTGATAAGCTGGAGAAGGTGTTGGAGCAGGGGTGTTGCTGGAATAGTTAGAGCTGGTTGCAGGCATCGGTCCGGATCCATTATAGACAATCAACCTTTGTCTTGGATGTATGGTATTGGAGCGGAGGTTATTCATGCTCTTGAGCTGCGACACGGTCATACGGTACCGGCTGGCAATCAGTCCAAGGTTATCACCACTTTTAACGATGTAATACTGGGTTGCTCGCTTGCTCTCTTCCACGATCTTTTCAAGAGAGTCACGTTCCAGGGCTTGTTTGGTTTTGTAGGCATAGATATTGGCCTCATTGGTAATATAGTCCCCTACATCCTTCTTTCGCATACGGAGGAAATAGGGATTTTCAGGCCCGGCAGGAATGATGCCCTGTTTATAGGCTGGATTGAGGAACGCGATCTCGTCTTTTGGAATTCCAAGCATCTCAGAGATCTGGTCAAAGGTCAGGATATCGCGGATGGTTACAGTATCGATCTCATAATGGAGGACAGTGGGTTCTTCCGCTGCAATATTGTGTTCATCCGCATACATCATCACATAGCTTGCCGCTATGAACGCAGGCACATAGGAACGGGTCTCCCTGGGAAGGTAGGGGTAGATCACCCAGAAGTTTTTATGACCACCGGAGCGGCGGATTGCTTTGTTCACATTGCCCGCACCGGAGTTGTAGGCAGCCAGAGCCAACGACCAGTTGCCATAAATGTCATAGAGATCCTGCAGGTGCTCACAGGCAGCGATGGTTGATTTATAGGGATCAAACCGGTCATCTACCAGCGACGTGACTTTCAGTCCGTATACTTTTCCGGTTCCATACATGAACTGCCACAATCCTTTGGCTCCGGCCCGGGAATTAGCGGTAGGGTTGAGCGCCGATTCAATCACGGCCAGGTATTTCAGTTCCAGGGGCATATTGCGCCTGTCAAGCTGTTCTTCAAAGAGGGGGAAATAGAGTTCGGCCAACCCCAGGATGCGACCGGTCATTGCCCGCTTTTTATAGGCATATAACTCGATGAACTGTTTCACCTGGTTGTTATAAATGTATTCAAAAGGAGTCTGATCATTCATGGCTAGGATCCTGTCGCGGATAACCGAATCCGGGAAATAGGGGATGGCCGCAGAGGAGTAATCTTTCAGAGAGTGGACTTTTCCATAGCCATTACTCTCGAAGATGGTGAGGAGAGAGAGGCTATCCAGCATCGAAGCAACCGGATCATCTTCTATCAGGACAAATGAAAACGTGGAATCAGTCACAGTCGTGTCCTGTGCATGTGATAAGGCTGAAAAAAGAGGTAGAAGAAGGAGCAAACATCTTAGTTGTTTCATCTGAGTGAGGATTTTGGAGTATATATTATACCAGGTTCCTGCAAAAATAGATCAATATGGCCTCTGTTGTTGGATGGTCAATGATTTTGATTAACATCGGATTGTTAATTAACCAATCCCCATTTTCAAACGTTGGGCATGGGAAAAAAGTGCCCGTGAGAAGGGTATTCTCAAATGTATTCGACATGAATGGTCACTTCTGTGGAGTCGAACGGCTTTTTGATGCCATGCTCGATCTGATCGCACAGATCGTGTGCCTCTTTCACGGTCATATCCCTGGGTACATTCAGATGAAAATCGATATACCGGAAGTTCCCGGCTTTTCGTGTCCGGAGGTTATGGTAGTCGATCTTCCCCAGGCAGTGGCTTTTTATAGTCTGGCGAATTGTTTCTACGTCTTCTTCAGGCAGGGCAGTGTCCAGCAACGGACCATAGGCTTTATGGAGAAGGTTGTACGACTCTTTCAGGATCAGGAGAGCTACCAGAATAGCTACCACAGGATCAAAAAAATGATAGCCGGTTATCCAGATAAGCGCCAGTCCGACCGCTACACCAATCGATGTATACACATCGGTTTTCAGATGGAGTGCATCTGCCTCCAGAGCGATCGAATCTGTTTCTCGGGCAACTTTATAGATTTTCTGTGACACAAACGTATTGACAACCGCAGATATGGTCATGACCACGACTCCAATCCAGATGGAATCAATAGCCTCGGGATGAATGATTTTTTTTACAGCCTCATAGATGATCCAGAAGGCAGCTACAAAAATGAGGATGGCCTCCACTACGCCTGAGATGTTTTCAAATTTTCCGTGGCCGTAAGGGTGTTTTAAATCTGCAGGCCGGCCGGAGATCCTGACAGAGAAAAAGGCAATGACTGCAGCCAGGAGGTCCATAAAGGAGTGAATCGCCTCGGAGATGATACTGACCGACCCACTGATTACCCCCACCACCACTTTCATGATGATCAGTAAGGAGTTTGATAAGATAGAGAGACGGGCAACAGCCACTTTCTTCTTCACATCCATGGCTTTACTACAAAAGTAGATGTTTTTTTTCCGAAACTACTATCTTTGTGGCGAGTATCACCAATCCTCCAGTTCATCATGATAACCCGACATCTGACCCGACCAGGAATTGTGTTTATGGCCCTCCTGTCCTTTGCGCTATCATCCACTCTTCCTGTTATTTCCATCGCTCAGGACTCTCCTGATGCTCCTGAAAAATTAACCCATTGGCTTACGCCCGAAGAGATGACCCGTCTCGATGAGATCGGGATGGCATTTGTGGAAACCGACCCACCTGCCTCTCCGATCAGGAACGTAGCCGAATTTGACCATATGCAGGGAGTCCTTGTTCGTTATCCCTTTGGGATTCCGGTTGCCCTGATCAAGGAGATGGCTGAAGACGAGATCATGGTTACCACCATTGTCAACAGCACATCCCAGCAAAATTTGGTGATCAATCTATACGTTTCCAACGGGGTGGATACCAGTCACTGCAATTTCCTGATTGCCGGTACCAACTCTTACTGGACCCGGGATTATGGTCCATGGTTTGAATCTGACAGTGCCAACCAGATCGGAATCATTGATTTTCCTTACAACCGTCCCCGGCCTCTGGATGATGAGATTCCGAAAAAGGTAGCTGATATGCTGGGGATCCCATGGTTTGGCATGAACCTGATCCATACCGGGGGCAATTACATGACAGATGGGTATGGTAACTCTGCTTCAACCACGCTGGTGTGGGAAGAGAATCCGCTGCTAACCCACGAGCAGGTAGCGGAAAAGGTACTTGATTACCTGGGCATTGAAGAATACCATGTGGTGCCCGATCCCAACGGGACCTACATCGACCACATTGACTGCTGGGCGAAGTTCATGGCCCCTGACAAGATCCTTGTACGATCCGTACCTCCCTCTCATCCACGGTATACTTACATTGAACTGGCAGCTGCGTACTGGGCAACACAAACCTGTGCCTATGGATATAACTACCAGGTCTATCGGACATATACACCAAATAACCAACCCTATACAAATTCTATGATCCTGAATAAGAAAGTGTTGGTCCCTATTATGAATAGCATCTGGGACGACAGTGCCCTCAGCGTTTACCAGGCTGCTATGCCAGGCTACGAGGTGATTGGCATCATCGGGAATCCTTCTACTCCTTGGGAGCCAACAGACGCATTGCACTGTCGAGCCAAAGGGATCGCCGATGTAGGATTACTTTACATCCGGCATTATCCGCTTTATGGAGAGTATCCCTGTGAAGAGAATTATGTCATCGATGCCGAGTTGATTGTTTGCAGCGATACTACGGTTATCAATGATTCTGTTCTGATCCATTACCGGGTAAATGGTGGTTCCTGGTTGACTACTAATATGGTGAACACCTCAGGCAGTTTCTATTCCGGCATCATTCCGAAACAACCCGGAGAAAACACCATTGATTATTGCCTGACCGCTGCCGATCATTCAGGAAGGCATGCGAATGCACCTTATATCGGGGAACCTGATCCATTTCAGTTCAATACGGTTTATACCAACATCACAGCGATACCGGACACCCTTTGGTTTCTGACACTTGAAGACTGCCTGTATGGAAAGGTCACGATGCTGCACAACTATACCATGGGGCCAATTATGATCAATTTCATTGAAACCGAAGGATATACATCTGACTTCTCCTGGTTTGTGACGGATCCTCCTGTTTGTCCATACA
This sequence comes from Bacteroidota bacterium, assembly GCA_043810345.1. GTDB lineage: Bacteria > Bacteroidota > Bacteroidia > Bacteroidales > FEN-979 > QYOJ01. The sequence continues at coordinate 48,065 of JBDROF010000056.1, forward strand.
CCATTGCCAGCGGCGGAACCGATTCGATCCGGGTGATCATCCCTCTTCCGGTACTGGATAATTCCGGGATTTTCGTCTTTGATACGCTGACCATCATTACATCGGTCGATACCATCCACGTTATCATCATGGTAGATGATTCACTGCTCATTACATCAACACCCGACCTGACTCAAATTCCTGATCATCTCGGCCACTGTTATCCTAATCCGGTTTCGGATCAGACGGTCATTCCGTTTACCTTATCCGCTGATGGAGGTGTGATCTTGGAAGTGGTGGATATGGATGGCAAGGTGGTCCGTACTCTGCTGGATGCAAACCTGTTACAGGGAGTTCATCAGGTTTCCTGGAATGGAACAAATGTCAGGGGACAAAAAGTTCCCGGAGGGGTTTACATATACCGTCTGAAAACCACACGTAGCGTTCAGGCACACCGGATGGTGGTGATCAGGTAGTCCGTTTTTCAGGCCGCATCTGCGGGAAAAACAGTACATCCTGAATGGATGGCTGGTTGGTCATGATCATGGTCAGCCGGTCGATTCCAATACCCATGCCAGCCGTTGGAGGCATACCATATTCCAGTGCTTTCAGGAAGTCTTCATCCAACACCATCGATTCTGTGTCACCACGCTTGCCGAGCTCCAGCTGAGCTTCAAATCGTTCCAGCTGATCAATCGGGTCATTGAGCTCTGAGAAGGCGTTACACAACTCTTTCCCGTTACAGATTGCCTCAAACCGCTCCGCGAGACCTTCCTCTGTACGATGCTTTTTAGCTAGAGGTGACATCTCAACAGGATAATCCATGATAAAGGTAGGCTGGATCAGGTTTGGTTCACACTTCTCTCCGAAGAGCTCATCAATGATCTTGCCTTTAGCCATGGTAGGGTTTACCTGCACGGTCAGCTCTTTGGCGGTCCTGCGCAACGCCTCCTCATTCATCCCGGAGATATCCACTCCGGTGTAGTGTTGAATGACTTCATACATGGTATACCGTTTCCACGGACGTTTGAAATCGATCAGGTGATCGGCAACCTGTATCTCCGTCTTTCCATGCAGATCCAGGGCGATCTGTTCCACCATCTCCTCTACCAGATCCATCATCCAGAGATAATCTTTATAGGCTACATAAAGCTCCATCTGGGTAAATTCCGGATTATGGAAGCGGTCCATTCCTTCGTTTCTGAAATCTTTCGAGAACTCATAGACTCCGGGGAATCCCCCAACGATCAACCGTTTCAAATACAGCTCATTGGCGATCCTGAGATAGAGGGTCATGTCGAGCGTGTTATGATGGGTGGTGAAAGGTCGTGCCGCAGCACCTCCGTAAAGAGGTTGCAAGACAGGGGTTTCCACCTCGAGGTAGTGTTTGGCGTTCAGGAAATCCCGCATCGAATTGATCAACCGGGTACGCTTGACAAAGACCTCCCGGACATGCGGATTCACAATCAGGTCAACATACCGCTGGCGGAACCGTTGCTCGGGATCGGTAAAGGCATCGAATACGGCATCCTCTTTCTCTTTGACTATCGGAAGGGGCTTCAGTGATTTGCATAAAAGTTTCAGAGAGGTAATATGAATGGTGATCTCACCCATCTTAGTGATGAATACAAACCCGGTGATCCCGATGATATCTCCTATGTCCAGGTGACGTTTGAATATGGTATTGTACAGGGTTTTGTCTTCACCTGGACAGATCTCATCCCGTTTGGCATAGATCTGGATCCTTCCGGTCTCGTCCTGAATTTCAGCAAACGAAGCCGCACCCATGATTCTGCGGCTCATGATTCGTCCGGCGATACTGATATCCTGGTATAGCGTGTTGTCGTCAGGAAAATTTTGCTTGATCTCCTGTGCAGTCACGTTCACTGCAAAGGCCTCCGGGGGGTAAGGGTCGATGCCGAGGTTCACCAATTCCTGCAGCGAATCCCGCCGGATCTGTTCCTGTTCAGACAATGAATGTTCCATGGAGTAAAATTTGCGCAAAGATATAGAAAAGGGATGAATTGGTTCTCAGGAGAGTACTGTATGGAGGATCTCATGTGACCGGATCTCTTTAAATCCCGGGAGGTGAAGGCGGTAGAAATGGAGGATCTTATCCAGCAGTAGTGATCGGATCTTTGCCGGAAAAGAGAGCAGGGAAAGTTGATCCAGATCTGTTTTAATCAGTTGAAAAAACCAGCCACTCTCTTGCTCATCCAGACAGTCATCCGGGGAGGAGTAAAGAGGATGAAAACAACCTTCCCGTAAATGGAAGAACCGGTTATAATCTGTTCGGTTTCCCTGGGGCTGAAATCCCAAAAACCGGCTGAGTTTAATGGCAAAAAGGAGGTGAAAGTTTGAAACAGGTTCTTCGACTGTATCAAGCAGAATGAACCCATTCCAAAGGAACTCAAAGAGAGCGGTATTTGCCTCTTCTTCACGGATTGTACGGTAGATCAATTCGGCCAGGAACAATGCAATCGAACTTTTTCTGATATCAGATGAGATGGAATGGGTGGGCGTTGCCAGACTGACCTCCTTCACCGGGTGTAGGGAGCTCTTCTCCTTATGGTAAACAACCAGATCAAGCAAGGTCAATGGTTGAAAAAGGGCTGGTTTGGTTTTCGCTTTCTGGCTTCGGATCCCTTTCAGTAAATAAGATTGTAATCCAAATGTCTCGGTATAGACTTTAACAATTAAACTGGATTCTGAGTATTTGACCGAATGGAGGACAATCCCCCTGGTTTTATAAAGCATCAGTTGATGATGAGGATTTTCGTCACCACTTTCTCTTTCCCTTTCTCGTCGCTGGCAAACACCAGATAGACTCCTGTTTTGACCCGTTTCCCGTTCAAATTGGTGCCGTCCCAGATAGCCTGGCCACCCTCCGCTTTGGTAGAATGGACAACGGCTCCGCTGATGTCGGTAATCCTGACCTGGGCATTGGTTACCAATCCTTTGATCCCGATTATACCGCTGTATCCCTCTTTCACAGGGTTAGGGAAGGCATAGACATCGTCCATGGTTTCAGTCCCCTGGGTAGCGCTGCCACGGTAGGAGATCACACCTTTATCTGTTCCCATAAATACATCGCCGTTTGCGTTGATAGCCAAACTGGTGATACGGTTAGAGAAGAGCGGACTGTTGTTTTCCGTAAAGTGATGGATCTCATTGGTCCCATCGGCAGAAAAGAGAAATACTCCACTGCGGTCAGTCCCAATCCATTTTCGGTTGGATCCGTCTACCGCGATGGCCGTCACAGTCTCATTTTCCAACAGGTATTGATAATATCCGCCATACTCCACCAGGATCCGCTGTGCATCATAGTTTCCCCCGGTGAAAATATTCTCAGGGTTATAGAACACGGCTACCCCTTTCTCCGTACCAATCCACACTTCGCCATCGTGCTCTTCGGCAATGGCGAATACAATCGTCCCCGGGATAGCTCCATGTCCTTCTGAGGAGTTGAGTTTTTTGGCATGGTCGTCGGCAGGATTATCCGGCGTTCCGTTATCTGTAAAGACGATCAGGGAGTTCGCATTCATGTTCCCGTAGCGCATCACGATCCATTTCTGGCCGTACCGGTCGATGATCATCTGTCCGAGATCTGATTCCTGCACTTCGGTGATCGTGAACCCTTTCCAGTCATTGCCACGTTTCAGGGAGAGGCAGTGATTGGTATGGGAAGTGGACACCCAGAGGTTGCCATCCTTGTCAAAAGCGGTTCCACCCACCCGGATATCTCCGGTATCGGATGCCGAATGGCTACCTAAAGTACTGTTCCAGGAACCATACCTATTCGTATTTTCATCTCCGTAGAACTCCATCAACCCCTTTCCCCACGAACCAGCATAAAACCGTTTGGAATCATTCGGGTCAATGGCGACAGTCACCAGGTCATTGATCCCAGCCATAGTGGGGATGTTCCATCCGGAGAAATTGGTCCAGTTGGAATTATCAAATTTATAAACCTGTCCTGCATTATAGATTGGCACATAAGATCCATCACGGCCTCCGGCTGCTATTAACAGGTCATCCCCCCTGGTGGTCATGCTGAAGGCGCTGGCAGTGAGCGGTCCGCTGAGGTCATACCTGCTAAAATAATTTTCTGCGATATGGTATGAAATTAACCCGGCATATGTGTCGCCAATCCATAGCAGGTTGTCTTTATCCTGAATGGCATCCAGCGGGTACGGCGCCCCGGGTGAATAGTTCCATACAGTATATACTTGTTGCAATGCCTGATCGTAAGCATAAACAAAGTAGTTGTATGTGATGATCAGCCTGTCATACATGGAATGGAGTTTATGAAGGGTATTACTCAATTCCGTATTCCAGGGGGTCCAGTTACCGTTGCTGTGGATGTAAATGGTATCCCGGTTCGGAGTGGTGCGGGATTTATTGACAAAAACCTTGTCGCCTATCGCGGTGATCGTGTTGTACCGCATGGTCGTTTCCATTCGGGCATCAAGCTCCCAGACGGCAAAATTCACCAGGTTGGGATCTTTGATATAGGCTTTGTAAATTCCTAATTCTGTGGCTGCCCAAAGGGTGTCGTTGATGTCGGAAGTGATGGATAACACGTTGATCGGACTTCCATTCGGCCCGATATAGTAAGTGTCCCTGATCTCCTCTTTTTCCAGGTCCAGTACCACAATCCCAAAGCCACAAGCGAGGTAGGCATATTTCTCATGGCAATAGATGCTGTTGATGGTTTTGTTTCCCAGGATCTGTTTCCGTTTGATATCCGATATATTGGTAACCATCAGGTTGCTGATGAGGTCAATGTTGGCATTGGAATAGGTCAGCACTACTGTTTTGGTCTCTTTATTATAGTCAATAGTTGTGATCCCAATATCCGAGAGTCCGTTAATTTTAGACATCCGCTGAACACTGTTATCTTCTTTGTCGAAGTAGAAAATAGCATAAGGAGTTGCAGCATAGATGTAATTACCGGCTTCGGTTAGTGAGATTACCTGGTAATAGGGTAATTCATCTCTCCATTGACCAATGGGGGTTTCCTGTGAAAACCCCGGAAGGGTTAGTGAAAAAAGGAATATCAGCACTAAAAAGCAGGGTCGTATCTTCATGAAAGTAGTCTGTTAATTGAACTGAAAAAAGAATATTCAACTAAACTCTTTTTTCTTCTATTTATTGTGAGAAACCAACAGGGATTAGGATTTGCTGAAAAGGCGTTTGAATGCGGATTTTTTCTCTGAATCCTTATCATCGGAATAGTAACCGTAGCCATAGCCATAGCCATACCCGTAACCGTAGCCATAGCCATACCCGTAGCCATAGCCATACCCGTATCCGTAACCATACCCGTAACCGTATGAGTTCCGGCTCAGCTTGACGTCGTTGATCAGAATGGCCAGGTTCGGGATATTCCGCTGTTCCATATCCTTGATGATAGAGCCAAAGATCTTCTTGTGGGTAAAGTTCTGCCGAACCAGGAAAAGGTTTGCATCGGCGTGCTTCATCAGCAAAAAGGCATCGGTAACCAGTCCAACCGGAGGAGTGTCGATAACGATGTAGTCATAGATCTCTTTCAGGCGGGCAAAGAGTTCTGTGCACTTTTCAGAAGCAATCAGCTCAGCTGGATTGGGAGGGACTGGTCCTGCCATTACGATATCGAAATATTCAATCCCTGAGTGTTGAATGATATTTTCGATGGAGCTTTTATTGATAAGATAGGAGCTGATCCCTTCGGTGTTGGTCAGGCCAAAGTCCTGGTAGATTTTCGGTTTTCTCAGGTCAAAGCCCATCAATAGGGTCTTCTTGCCATAAAGTGCAAAGACCGATGCCAGATTGATAGAGCAAAAGGTCTTGCCCGCACTCACCATGTCGGAGGTGACCAGTACCACCTGTTTTTCCTTCCCTTGCAACAGGTAGGTCAGGTTGGTACGTACCGAACGGAACGACTCGGCAATCGACGACTTGGGCGATTCGGCCACCACCACCTTGCTCTCTTTATCACTATGGATGATGTGCCCGACGATGGGAAGCTGGGTGATCTTTTCAATATCTTCCCGTTCCATGATCTTATCGTTGAAGTAGTCTTTCCCGAGTATGTAAACCACCGGAAGGATGATTCCAATGATCAGGGCGATCAGGTAGTTGAGGCTCTTTTTCGGGAACACGGGGCTCAATCCCTCAAAGCGGGCTTCATCAATCACTTCGTTATCCGGCAGGTTGGAAGCCTGGGTGATCTGGGCCTCTGACCGTTTTTGCAGGAGGAAGGTATAGATGGCATCCACCAGTTTGTATTTTCGTTGAATCCCTACTAAAATACGCTGGTTTTCAGGAAGTCCACTGATCCTTGAATTGAGAAGTTCAATCCGGTCGTCGATATCTTTCAGGGCGATGTCGTTGGTGTTGATCGCACTTCTTATATTCTCTGCAAGTGCGTTTTTGGTGGATTCAATCTGCGAATCGAGCGCCTTTAGAGCCGGGTTTTTATCTGTTGAATAAAAAGCGCGTTCTGTTCTCTGGTTGTAGAGGCCGGTAAGTTGCATGGTAAGGTCATTGAGCATAAGATTGTCAACCCCCATGGATGCAGGAACAATGATCTCGTTTAATCCCTCGCTTTTATTGATATATGCCAGCAGGTTGGTCAGATATTTTGACTTTACAATGATGACCGCTTTCTCATCCTGCAACTGTATCATCTTTTCAAATACCTGCTGGGCTGTCTGATCCAGGTCCATGATCTCGGTGGAGGCTTTGAACGACTGGAGAGATCGTTCGGAAAGGTTCAGGGAATCGGAAATTCCACTCAATTCATGATCGATAAAGTCGATGGTTCTTATAGCAACCAGGTTCTTTTGTTCCAATCCCCTGGAAAGGTATTCGTTGGTCAGGTCATTCAGAAAATCAGCGATCTTCTCCACGTTGCCTCCTTTGAGGGTGAGTTCCACGATGGAGGCTTCGCGATTGATGGGTTCTATCCCGAAGGCTTTGAATTCTGTGACCAACCCAGGATAGGGGTTAAAGACAAAAAAGAAGGATCTCTTTTTATCTTCATCCGGGTTGTAATGGGCATTCAACAGAATTTTAAACTTGAAGTCAGGGGTTTCAATCTCATGGCCAAACCTCAAGGGTTCGTTAAAATTTATGTTCTCTTCACGATTGGGAACTGGCTCTTTGGTGGAATAGTTAAAAAACTTGACTTTTTCATCTTTGACCTCAAGCCGGAACTCGGTGCCTGATAAAAAGGAGATATTGAAACGGATGTTGGCGGGTTGCGGAAAGGTTGTATCAAATTCAACCGTGAATGGGGATGATTTGTACAACTCCTGAGTTATGAAATTCTCTTCACTATAATAAGCAACTTCAAAACCACACTTCAGGATGGTTTTATAAGTTAACGAGTAGGAGCTCAGGATCCCGATCTCGTTCTGCAGGTTCTGCATGTTGTTTAACATGCCTAATCCCATGATATTCTGAGGATTCAACTTGTTTTCCGACTTGTCCTTGATCAGGACAGTTGCCTTGACTTCATAGACCGGTTTAGAGTATTTGTTGAAGACAAAAGCAATGATCAGGGCAATGAATATGGTAATGGCGAAAAAGTACCAGTATCTGTAGAATTTGAACAGGATGACTTTATAGTCAATAGCCTGCTGTTGCTGTTGGGCGAAATCCTGTAAGTTATCGTTCACTGGATTAACTATTTAAAGTAATTGATTAACAACAATGCAGTGGAAATTGCCGAAAACACCAGGGCATAGGGGAATGCTGCAAACCCCCATTGTTTGATCCCTAACGGAGAAGCATAAATGATGTCGTTGGGCATCATGTAGAAATATTCCGAAGACATGATATCTGCTTTGTTCAGATCCAGATAGACGACTTTGGAGCCATCCGTCGTTTGCCTTACCAGGGCAATTTTCTTCCGGTTAGCATAATCGGTCAGGTCGCCCGCCATGGCGATTGCCTCAAAGATGTTGATCTCATCCTGGTAAATGGTAAGCACTCCTGGCCCTCGCACTTCACCTAAAATCGTAATTTTAAAATTCACCATCTTGACGATCACCATGGTCTCCGTAAGGTATTCATCCACGTTCATCTGGAGGACTTCTTTGACCTGTTCCACTGTCAGGTCTTTAACCAGGACCTTCCCAACGATAGGAAAATCGATGTACCCGTCTTTATCAACGGTATAGCTGTTTAGATAGATAGAGGCATCGCTGGTATACTGTTGGTAATTGGAGGAAGAGACCATGTTGAAAAAGAGATAGGTCTTCTCATCCAGGCTGAAGATCCGGATGTAGAGGTTGTCATTAGCCTGGATTTTATAATCAAGCGGTCGTTTATTGACATAGGCATTGGTGGCATCCTGTTCCTGGAGGGTTTGCAGGTACTTGATCCTTTTCTGTGGCACACAGGAAGCAAAAATGAGAAGAATCAGGGCAATCTGAATCAGGTATTTGCCGGAGTGAAAGTATCGGATTTTCATAGGTTGCGTTGATAAAGCCCGACAAAGTTAGCGTATTTTCAATAATTACACAACTTCTCCTAGCAAGGTGGCCGATGTGGTGGAGGTGATTTTAACAGAAACATATTCACCGGGCTTAGTTTTGGTTTTGGGAAAGACAACCACCTTGTTCCGTGAATTTCTCCCCATGAAGTGTTCCCTGGATCGTTTGGAGTCCCCTTCAATCAATACCTCAAACTCCCGGTGAAGGTCCTGCTGATTGCTTTGATAAGAGAGCCTGTGCTGGAGATTGATCACCTCAGTCAGGCGACGTTCTTTGACGGCATCCGGGACGTTATCGGTCATTGTTTCGGCTGCCAGGGTCAAGGGACGTTCGGAGTAGTTGAACATAAAGGCGTAATCAAACCTGGCCCACTCCATAAGGGAGAGTGTCTCCTGGTGATCTTCCTCGGTCTCATCACAAAAGCCCGTTATGATATCTGTAGAGATGGCGCAACCGGGAATGACTCTGCGGATCGCTTCCACCCGTTCCATGTACTCCTTGCGGGTATATTTCCGGTTCATGCGATCCAGTACCCGGGTACTCCCCGATTGAACAGGGAGGTGAATTGCCCTGCAGATATTTGGATGTTGGGCTATTGTTTCAAGCAACCCGTTGGAAATATCCTTCGGATGTGAAGTGGCAAACCGGATCCGGAGCAGTGGGCTGACCTCAGCTACCCGTCCCAGCAATCCGGCGAACGAAAGCACGTTATCTTCTTCTATCCATTGATAGGAGTTGACGTTTTGCCCAAGCAAGGTCACCTCTCTGTATCCTTGTTCAAAGAGATCTTGTGACTCCTGAATGATCGAACCTGCATCCCTGCTCCGTTCCTTTCCCCTGGCAGAGGGCACCACACAATAGGAGCAGTAGTTTTCGCATCCACGCATAATAGAGATGAATGCAGACACGCCGTTGCTGCCAAGTCTGACCGGCGCGATGTCGGCATAGGTCTCCTCCATCGATAACAATGTATTTACTCCTCGATGTCCCGACTCCACCTGTTTGAGCAATCGTGGCAAATCCCGGTAAGCGTCGGGTCCGGCTACCACATCCAACAGATGCTCCTCCTCCAGGAGGACCCTCTTGAGCCGGTCGGCCATACAGCCTAACAACCCGATGGTCAGGCCCGGATTCTTCTTTTTAACGGAGTGAAAATGCCGTAACCTTTTTTTTACCCGCTGTTCGGCATTGTCACGAATGGAACAGGTATTCACAAAGATGATATCGGCATCCTGAATAGCTTCCGTAATCGTAAATCCATGATCCGTTAAAACAGATGCAACTATCTCACTGTCAGAAAAATTCATCTGACAACCATAGGTCTCGATATATATTTTTTTGTTTTTTTTCTGATCCATGTATAACCTTTTATCCCTGAATCCGATTAATGGTAAAAAACGGTTGCAAAGGTAGGTATTAACTTTATTGTCTTACTTTTGTACCCGGATTTGGGATTCAAAACGGACAATAAGATGACGAAAAACCTTGTGATTGTTGAGTCTCCGGCCAAAGCCAAAACGATAGAAAGGTTTTTGGGAAAGGAGTATCAGGTGAAATCCTGTTTCGGTCATATCATGGATCTGGCGAAGAAGGATCTGGGTGTAGATATTGGTCAGGGATTTATCCCTAAATACGTCATTTCACCGGATAAGAAAAAGGTGGTAAATGAGTTGAAAAAGCTGGCCGGTGATGCTGATCTGGTCTGGCTGGCCTCTGATGAAGACCGTGAAGGGGAGGCGATTGCCGCGCACCTGATGGATGCGTTGAATATCAACGAATCCAAAACCCGCAGGATCGTCTTCCATGAGATCACCAAACCTGCCATCCTGGAAGCCATTGAGCACCCCAGAGGCATTGACCGCGACCTGGTCAATGCCCAGCAGGCCCGCCGCGTACTTGACCGTTTGGTTGGTTTTGAGCTTTCACCTTTGCTCTGGAAAAAAATTAAACCAGCCCTTTCAGCCGGCCGTGTTCAATCGGTTGCTGTGAGACTTATCGTAGAAAGGGAAGAAGAGATCAAAAATTTCAAGGTAGCCTCTTCCTACCGGATTGTTGGCGATTTCATTGTCCGCAATGGAGATAAACTGGTACCACTCCAGGCCGAACTGACCAAACGGTTCAGCACCCGAGAGGAAGCAGAAGCCTTTCTGGGGAGATGCAAAGACGCTGCATTTGTGGTAGAAGATATTGAAACCAAACCAGCGAAAAAATCACCAGCCCCTCCATTTACCACCTCAACACTTCAACAGGAGGCTTCACGAAAGCTTGGATTTCCGGTAACCAACACCATGCGGGTGGCTCAGGATCTCTATGAATCGGGTAAGATCACTTACATGCGTACCGACTCGCTGAATCTTTCCAACCTCGCAATCGGGATGGCGAAACAGGAGATCACCGAATCATTTGGTGCCGGGTATGTAAAGACCCGAAAGTTTACCACACGTACGAAAGGAGCACAGGAAGCACACGAAGCCATCAGGCCTACCTACATGAATGCCAGAACCATTGAAGGAGACAAATCTCACAAGCGGTTGTATGACCTCATCTGGAAAAGAACCATTGCTTCCCAGATGGCAGACGCGATCCTGGAGAAAACCACGGTGACCATCGGGATCTCCACTGCCAAAGAGAAATTCCTGGCTAAAGGAGAGATCATCAAGTTTGACGGATTTCTGAAACTCTATATGGAATCGACCGATGAAGAGCAGAACAATGGAGAAGAAGGGATCCTTCCCTCTCTGAATAAAGGGGATGTGTTGGCGATGAACCAGATCCAGGCTCAGCAGAAATTCACGCAACAACTACCCAGGTATACGGAAGCGATGCTGGTCAAGAAAATGGAGGAGCTCGGAATCGGCAGGCCTTCTACCTATGCTCCTACCATTTCTACTATCCAGCGAAGGGAATACGTAGTCAAGGAGGATCGCCCGGGAGTAACCAGGACTTTTCAGGTACTCACCCTGAAGGATGGAAAGATAACCCCAGAGGAGAAGAGCGAGAAAATAGGATCGGAGAAGGCGAAGTTGTTCCCTACAGATGTGGGAACCCTGGTTAATATGTTTTTATTGGAGCATTTCGAAGACATTATGGATTACAATTTCACAGCTTCAGTTGAAGAGGAGTTCGATGAGATTGCCGAAGGGAAACTGGTCTGGAATGCCATGATCAAAGATTTCTATGGCCCATTTCACAACCGGATTGAACAGACACTTGAAGGAACCAGGAAAGTCAGCGGAGAGAAACTGCTTGGAACAGATCCCAACACCGGGTTGAACGTCTACGTAAAGATCGGCAGATATGGTCCGATGGTCCAGATGGGGGAGGCAGATATGGAAAACAAGCCGAGGTTCGCATCCCTGAAGAAAGGACAAAGCATGGAGTCCATCACCCTGGAGGAGGCGCTGGAACTGTTTAAACTTCCCCGGACACTGGGTGTAGTGGACAATGCCGATGTGGTTGTAGGCACAGGAAGGTTTGGACCCTATATCAGACATAAATCCCAGTTTTTCTCTCTGATGAAGACAGATGATCCCCTTATTGTTACTTTAGAACGGGCATCCGAGATCATGGAAGAGAGGAAAAAACTAGATCAGGAGAAGACAGTAACAGAGTTCAGCGAAGATCCGGATCTGAAGATCCTGAGAGGGAAATATGGACCCTATATATCTTTCAACAGGCTGAATTACAAGATTCCAAAAGAGAAGGTAGCGGAGGAATTGACCCTTGAGGAGTGCCGGAAAATCATTACCGGTTCTAAACCAACCAAGTCCAGCAAATCACGCAAGTCAAAATAGAGACACATATTTTATTGACCTATGGAAGAGTTTTTTGACCCTATTGACCTGAACGAAATTCTTCCCATGGAAGAAGAGGGCCATAGCCGAATCGGTGACATAATCCGGTTGTTTTCTGAAGCCGGAGCTTTTCCTGAATTTGAACAGGCAGACCTGGCCATCATTGGCGTTCCCGAAGATCGCAATGCAGTGAATAATGAGGGTTGTGCCCAGGGCCCCGATTTCATCAGGAAATACCTGTACAAACTTTTCCCCGGGTCCTTCAATCCCCGGATCATTGACCTTGGAAACCTGAAAAGGGGAAATACGCAAAAGGACACCTATTTCGCCCTTTCCGGTTCAGTAACGGAACTGCTGAATGACAATATCATCCCGGTCATTCTGGGAGGGAGTCAGGATTTAACCTATTCCAACTACCAGGCATACAAGAACCTCGGACAAATCATAAACATTGTAAGTATCGACAACATGTTTGATCTGGGAAAGTCAGAAGGTGAAATGAATTCGCAATCCTGGTTAAGCAGTATCATCCTCCATCAGCCCAACTACCTTTTCAACTATGCCAATATTGGGTACCAAACCTACTTTATCGACCAGGACGCGCTGAAACTGATGAACAACCTGTTTTTTGATACATATAGGCTGGGCATTGTGAGGGCGGATATGGAAGAGGTGGAACCCATCGTAAGAAATGCGGATGTGTTGAGTTTTGATATCTCTTCGGTCAGGTCCTCCGATGCACCAGGTAATCACAATACTACCCCAAATGGTTTTTACGGGGAAGAGGCCTGTCAGATCATCAGGTATGCCGGATTAAGTGATAAGCTGACCTCCATCGGATTTTACGAATACAATCCGAAGTTTGACCATGATGGACAAACAGCGCATCTCATTGCCCAGATGGTCTGGTATTTCATGGAAGGATTTTACAGTCGCCCTCATGATTTTCCATTCCGGAATGATGAGGATTACCTGAAGTACCACGTGACAATCAGCGACCATCAACAGGATATCACATTTTACAAAAGCAAGAAGACCGACCGCTGGTGGATGGAGATCCCTTTGCCGGCTGAACAGCGGGCCAAATACGAACGGCACTACCTGGTGCCCTGTTCATACAAAGATTATCAGCAGGCTACGCGAGAGGAGATTCCGGACCGCTGGTGGATGGTATACCAGAAGCTGATGTAGATTTCCCCTCCCCAAATTGGGGAGGGGGCTAAGGGGAGGGGTCAACCCGATCCGGATTCGCTGACAAATAGCTTTTCCACCCTGTAAATTTCTTTTCCGACCCTGGTTTTCCCTTTTGAAAGTGATGGCAAACAGCCACGGCGAGGCCATCGGTGGCATCCAGATGTTCGGGAGCCTCTTTCAGGGATAAGAGATGAAGTAGCATGGAGGCTACCTGCTCTTTGGAGGCACTTCCTTTGCCGGTGATCGACTGCTTGATCTTTCGTGGAGAATATTCGAAAATGGGAATGGAGCGGGATAGTGCGGCGGCCATGGTTACCCCCTGAGCCCGGCCGAGCTTTAGCATCGACTGAACATTTTTACCGAAAAACGGTGCTTCAATAGCCAGCTCATCAGGGTTAAACTCATTGATCAGGGCTAACGACTTTTCAAAAATAAGCTTCAGCTTGAGCGGATGATCATCGGTTTTCACTAATTTTAAAACCCCAAGTGCAACCAGTTTCATGCGGTTCCCGTAAACGGAAATGATGCCAAATCCCATGATGTTGGTTCCGGGATCAATGCCCAATATGATGCGTTCGCCAGTCAATGAAAAGAATGAATAACAAAGCAAAAATAGGTAAAACTTATAACAAAGTGATCCAGGTAGCTATCCTGGTTTTGACCTATGGATTCATCTACGATCAGGTATTTTACCGGGAAAAGTTACCTCACCTTCTGGAGCCTCTCCATGAAAATTTCAGCAGTCAGGATTTTATCTGGCGGATGGGTTTGGTGGTTCTCCTGATGTTCATCAACTGGGCCGTTGAAGCGATAAAGTGGAGATACCTGATGGCCAAGATCGAACGGATCGGATTCTGGAAATCTTACCAGGCGGTCATTGTTGGAGTTACGGTCAGCTCTTTCACCCCCAATCGCATCGGGGAGTATTTCGGCCGGGTCTTTATCCTCAATACAGGAAGCAGAATTGAAGGGATCCTGGTGACCATCTTGGGTAGCATGAGCCAGCTGCTGATCACGATCTTTACCGGGAGCCTGGCGCTTCTGGCCTTTATCCCGCTCTTCATGACCCATTACTGGAATTATAACGGGTATCTCTATTATGCCGTTGTGGCCGTGGTGATTGGTTTTAACGTGCTGATTCTGGGCTTCTACCTGAATGTCTCATTTCTCTCAACCCTCAAAGAGAAAATCCTCCGGAACGGGCTGAAAAAGATTCGGAAATTCTTCCGGGTCTTTGCCTTCTATCACAACCGGGAATTAATCACGGTGTTGCTGTACAGCTTTTTCAGGTACCTGATCTTCTCCACCCAGTTCTACCTATTGCTCAGGATTTTTGCAGTACCCATTCCATTTCTGGATGCCCTGATGCTGATCTCCCTGGTCTATTTTGTCATGGCTGTCATTCCTACGATCGCTTTTACGGAATTAGGAATCAGGGGATCTGTGGCGCTCTATTTTTTCGGGATCTATTTTTCCGGCATGACCCAGATAACCGAACCTATCAATTTTGGCATCCTCGCAGCTTCCACACTTCTTTGGGCAATCAACCTGGGATTTCCGGCACTGGTTGGGAGCGTGTTTGTATTCAGGTTGAAGTTCTTCAGAAAACCTGCAAACAATGCCAAAGAATGATCTCACTGGCGATCATCGGAAGCGTGATGATCCTGCTGGCGCTTCTCTATGCTAGTATCTTGCTGGGAGCCCTTTCAGGATTGTCACTCCCGGCAAGAGCTACATCCCGTCCTGTCATGCCAGACCCATTTGTCAGTGTCATCATTCCGGTACGAAATGAAGAAGAGAGGATCATTCCATGCCTTGAATCGTTGATTTCACAGGATTATCTGCCTGATAAGTTCGAAGTGCTGGTTAGTAATGACTTTTCTGAAGACAGGACACTGGAAGTGGTAAAGAGTTTCATTCAGAATCATCCGCAAATGAGGTGTGTCATTGTGCAGGGAGATCCGGAAAATAGCGAAGGTGTTGGTAAAAAAAGTGCCTTGGCGAGAGCAGTCAATAAGGCTTTGGGTACACTCATCATCACAACGGATGCCGATACCGGGCACGATCCCCGGTGGATCTCATCAATGGTTCGATGTTATCGTGAAACCGGGGCGAAGATGATTCTTGGACCGGTCATGTTTTCAGACGAAAATCACCTGTTTCAAAAATTGCAAACGCTTGAATTCTTGGGAGTAATGGGGCTAACTGCCGGATTTGCAAACCTGGGGCACCCGGTGATGTGCAACGGGGCAAATCTCGGTTATGAGAAGGAGGCGTTTCGCCAAGTAGGAGGGTTCGATGGAACCGAACGGTATGCATCCGGCGATGATCAGTTTTTGCTATGGAAGATCCATCAAAAATACAGCGGGCGTTCCATACGCTACCTGGATGTCCGGCAGGCCATTGTAACTACTCCACCACAAAGTGATGTTAAATCTTTCTTCCAGCAGCGACTTCGCTGGATTTCGAAAAGCAGGGGGTATCGCGACAGGGTGGTGCTTTTTATCGGAATGGTCAGCTACCTTTTTCAGGCGATGATTCTTACCGGATTCTTCCTTGGATTTCTCTCTCCTCTCTACATTTACCTGGCGGTATCTTTATTGGGTTTCAAATTCCTGGTCGATTTTCCCCTGGTATTTTCCATGGCCCGCTTTTTCAGGAAACAACACCTCTGGCCCTGGTATATCCTTGCACAATTATTTCAGGTAATCTATGTAACCATAGTCGGTCCAATGGCCTTTCTGATTCCGGTAAGGTGGAAAGGCCGGAGGGTGTCGCCCGTTAACTGCCGGAGTGTAATAAAGACGCTGCCATCAGGAGGTCAGAGGGATAGGTGATTTTAAGATTGGCAGGGTCTCCTTCCACCAGATGAATCGGTTTCCCGAGGGATTCAAGCACAGTGGCATCGTCGGTAAAACCTGGCTGGTAGGATTGCAGGTAGGCTTGCTTGATCATGAAAGTATGGAAAACCTGAGGCGTTTGAACAAGCCAGAAAAGGGAGCGGTCCACCGGTTTATTTGAGGATCCTTCTACCTGCCGGATAGATTCATTAACAGGCACAACCGGAATGGCATTCCCCTCTTTTTCGGCTGTCAAAAAAAGTCGGTTTATCAATGATTGAGAAAGAAGCGGCCGGACGCCATCATGGATAGCTACAAGTCCCTTACTGTCAAGGCGTTGTAAGCAATTACTGACAGAATGAAAACGGGTTTCACCTCCAGGAACCAGGTCATATGGGATACTCCATCCATGTTCTTGTTGTAATTCCTTCCACCTGTCAAACAAATACTCCGGTAATGCAAGGAGTAGCTTCATCGATTCATCGAAACGAATGAAGGCGAAAAGTGAATGCATCACAACCGGGATCCCTTTCAACAGAAGAAACTGTTTCGGAGTAAGGGAGTTCATGCGGGTACCTGTCCCGCCAGCAACGATGATGGCTGCCTTCATCAAAGGACCAACATCGGATTGCCGTAAGTAAAGAACTTGTATTTCTTCTTGATAGCTTCCTGATAAGCTTCCATCAGGAAATCGTAACCTGCAAAAGCTGCTACCAGCATCATCATCGGGGACTGGGGCAAATGAAAGTTGCTCACCAAGGCGTTGGCGATGCTGAATTCATAAGGGGGAAAGATGAACTTGTTGGTCCATCCACGATAAGGCTTCAACATGTTGGAAATAGCTACCGACGATTCCACCGCTTTCATGGTGGTTGTTCCGATTGCTACCACTTTCTTTTTCTTTGCCTTAGCCCGGTTGACAATTTCTGCGGTCTCTGGTTCTATGATGATCTCCTCACTGTCCATCTTGTGTTTGGACAAATCCTCCACATCGATGGAGCGGAAATTACCAAGGCCGACGTGGAGGGTGACCTCGGCGAAGTTGACCCCCTGCAGTTCCAATCGTTTCATGATCTCGCGGCTGAAATGCAATCCCGCAGTGGGAGCTGCAACCGCCCCTTCATGTTTGGCATAGATGGTCTGGTATCGAACCTCATCCTCTTCTGTCACAGGGCGGTTATGTATCTTAGGTAACGGAGTCTGACCTAACCGCCGGATGGTCCGTTTGAACTCGTCATAGGATCCATCAAAGAGAAATCTGATGGTTCGACCCCGTGAAGTAGTGTTATCAATCACTTCCGCAACCAGCGAGTCATCTTCCCCAAAGTATAACTTGTTGCCGATCCGGATCTTCCTGGCCGGATCGACCAATACATCCCAGAGCCGGGATTCACGGTTCAATTCCCGAAGCAGGAATACTTCAATTTTGGCGCCCGTTTTCTCTTTCTCTCCATATAGCCGGGCAGGAAAAACCTTGGTATTGTTCAGGATGAAAACATCCCCATCTCCAAAATACGTTAAGATGTCTCTGAAATTCTTATGTTCAATGGTTCTGCTCTTTCTGTTTAAAACCATCATGGGGACATCATCCCTCTGCTTTGGGGGGTCGTTGGCAATCAGTTCCTGAGGCAGATGAAAGCGAAAATGTGAAAGCTTCATAATGGATTTAGCCTGTGATTGGGGGCTGCAAAGTTAATCCAATTTTAGCTGAAAGTCAAGTTCTTTTTATGCAGAAAGACCTTCAGGTTAACCCTCCCGAAGAAATTGCATTTCTGGGGTGAAAAGGTCGGTAATCGATTCTCCTTCCCGGAGATGATAGGTCTGCAATCCTGCTTTCCGTGCTCCTTCCACATGCTGCATGGAGTCGTCGATAAAAAGGGTTTCCTTCCGGTTCAGGCCGGCATCTGAGATTACGAAATCAAATACCTCCCGGAAGGGTTTCCGGAGCCCGATCTGATGGGAGAAGTAGGCTTTCTCGAAGAGATCCTTAAAACCAGATACTCCATAAACCTCCTGCAACTCTTTCAGGTATTTATTGAAGTGTATCTCGTTGGTATTGCTGAGGAGGAACAAACGGTAATGGTGAACGAGGTTTCTCAGCAACGAAATCCGGGATGCTGGGATATCCTGGAGAAGCGCATTCCAGGCAGCATCAATCTCTTGTTCCGTAACCTGGCGATCAAAATAGTTCGCCAGCGTATCCCTGAACTGTTTTGGGCTGATCTTACCGGTTTCAAAACTACCAAAGAAGTTATCCCTTTCGGTGACGGAATACTCTTTGTCAAACTGTTTGATCCCGAGTGCAACGAACGCTTTTTCCATCCTGGAGATATCGATGTTGCAGATCACACCGCCAAAGTCGAAAATGATGTTCCTAATCGGGATCTCTAACATGCTGGCGGGTTTTAATTGCAAAGGTGGGAATTTTAGGGGAAGATATCACGGGGAAAAGAGGATTGTTGTATCTTTGCCTTAATTCGTCATTCGTCATTGGAAAAGGGCCCATAGCTCAGTTGGTCAGAGCAGTAGACTCATAATCTATTGGTCCCAGGTTCAAGTCCTGGTGGGCCCACAATAAATCACACTTCTCCCTCATATCCGAACAACCCCTTCTCCTTTTTATTAAATGATAACAGGCATAGATCAGATTCACACCCAGAATGCCAAGCGTTTGCTGTTGGAGCAAGGCATCCCGATCCAGCCATGGATGTAGTTGTCCTTTTGGTAATTCAAGGTAGCCACGGTATTGGCAAAAGCAAAGAATCTCGTCGGAATTTCCCGGTTGCCAGTGAGCATTCCGACAAGATCATCGTACTCGGCATCCAACATTTTGCATAATCTGGCTTCAGAAACGTACTTGCCGGGTTTATTCTTATTGTAGAGCTTGTCGCTGAATAATTTATCGTATGCGGAAATCGATTTTGCTATGGTGCCTGAAGCGTCTCCAGCCTGGAAGAAATTTCAGGCTACCTCCTGCCCCCCCCAATCTCCGCAATGGTCCCGTAAATCGACGGATCCAGGTTGATACTTAAAGCTTTTCGGTTGGTGCTGAGTAGATCCCTTTCCATGGGCAACGGGATTTTTGGATCAGGTCAAAAATACAAATCTCCTCCGGTTTTCTTGAAGGAAACCACCTGTGTGTCACCGCCATTTATGACTACCCGACTTGGTAGAACCTCCGAAGAATACCATCACGCCCAGGATGAAACCCAGGTTGTAAGGCCACCCTGAATTGTGTACTTCGTAAATGCCTACTTCGTTGTTAAAGAGGCTGATGATGAAGGTAACCAGGGAAATGAAGCCGTGCCATAATCCCATCCAAAAACCTGCTGGGGTTATATCAAATTTTTCATTTCCCGGGGCACATGAGGTCAGGATAATTACCGCAATGATAAACACTGGCAACCATAGCGGGATCTTTGAAATTTTCATGATATGGAATTTAGGAATATGCGAAAATAAGAAAAGAATCACCCGATTGTACTTTTCACGGCTTTCACGATCAATACAATGATCAGGGAAAGCAGGACGATTCCAGTCAGGATGAAAGCCCAGTTGTTCACTACCCGGGATTCGACATCCATCTCATACTTCTCAAACAGGAGACTCAGCGGTTGGATTTCCCAGCTGACCTGGTTCCCCTTCAGCATCTGAGAGTTGGTCTTTATAATTAATCCGGGCATCTCAACGGTTTCGGGATAACTCTCCATATCGATCAGGTTCTCAAAGAAACTGACCTTCTGTTGGAAGCGTTCAAAGATACCGGGAGTC
>JBDROF010000057.1:0-4542 GCA_043810345.1 Bacteroidota bacterium
AAACAAACTGATAATGAAAAATATAGATTACATTAAACAGGCCGCCCTGTTATTAATTTTTATCATAACAGGCCTGCACTCCTTTTCTCAGAAAATGGTGTTGGGCTCAGGGGCAAGGATCGTTGTGAGTGCAGGAACCACGGTCATCAATCCTGGTGATCTCACCATTAACTCAGGGGCCATTCTGGAGCTTACAGGAAATATGACAGTCATCGGGACACTTACCAATAGCGCCGGAACATCCGGCCTGGTAATTAAGTCAAGTTCAGGTGCAACCGGTTCTTTGATCCAGAGTACGGATGCTGTCAACGGAAGCGTGGAACGCTATATTGCAGACAATGCATGGCACCTGGTAACGCCATCCACAACGGGTGTCACAGCTAACAATTTTTATTGGAGTGATTCGCCAAAGAGTTGGCTTACTTATCATACAGAATCCACCAACGAGTGGACTTATAACATAAGTCTGGCCACTTCGATGCCGGTTGGCCAGGGATGGGCAGTTTGGCTGGATGATGCCACAAAATCGAATGCCACAGCCACTATGACCGGAGCACTGCGCAGCAGCAACCTTTCACCAACAGTAACTTATACGGATGCTTCCCATGGGTATAACCTGGTTGGAAATCCCTTTACAGCAGCCATCGACTGGGAATCGGGAACGTGGGCCCGCACGAATATGGAACTGACCATGTGGGTTTGGAATAACGGCACCAACAATTATTTAACCCGCACTACTGGCGGTGGCGGCACCAAAACGAACGGGATTATACCGGTCAGCCAGGGCTTTTTTGTACGAAGCAGTGGCTCTTCGCCTGTGCTGACCATTCCGGCGGATGCCCGCACGCACAACACCCAGGCATTGTACAAAAGTGGCGATCAGGTAAACGGATACGAGGCTTATGCCATTCTGACTGCAAGCAAAGACGAAAATGCAGATGGTGTTTGGGTGGGCTTCGGGAGTAACGGAAGCGAAGGGTTTGATAACGGGTATGATGCAAGCAAGCTTTTTGGCGGCGTTGAATCCCCGCAACTGTATCTGACGCAGGAAGGCCGGGAACAAAGTATCAATTATCTCTATTCTCTTGAAGAAGCGGAAAAGGTAGTTCCAATGAGTTTCAAAGCCGGTGCAGACGGAGAACAAATCCTAAGCGCTGATCTGGAGAAACTGCCAGGGACCGCAGTCAGTATCGAAGATCTTCAGACCGGCCTCTTTCAGGATTTGGTAAAATATCCTGTCTATCTATTCAGTGCCTCAAAAGAGGATGATCCCAACCGCTTTTTACTTCATTTTAAATCGACCATTTTTGGTTTTGATGAACCGGGTTCATCAAGCGAAAACATATATATATATGCTTATGGCAAAAATATTTATGTACGTTCAACGGGCAAAGCCTTTAATCTTTATGGTACCCTGGAAATATTCGATATCTATGGCCGTGAAATTAAACGGCAGCAACTTGATAAATCAGAAATGGTGGTTGTTCCGGTTCATACACAAAACAACTACCTGATTGTAAGGGTCATTAAAGGCGATCTTATTAAAACCAGGAAAGTCTTCATTAATTAATAAATTAAGCATGAAAAACATAGAAATAACTATTATCAAAATCTGCCTGACTATTCTGTTGGTAGGAGCTTCTTTTCTTATATTTGCTCAAGGCCCCCCTCCTCCACCTGGCGAGGGAACAGGTAGCACCAATACAAATGGAAACAGAAATGGCGCCCCTATTGATGGGGGATTGGGGATTTTACTGGCACTAGGGGCAGCGTACGGTGGCAAAAAACTGTACCAGGCGTACAAAAAGAAAAAAGAAACCAGTGAAGAAGAGAGCGATGAGTTGACTTAACAACACATCACCTCCTCATGAGCACCTCCAGGAATTGTTCCTTTTTGCGTCGTGACACCTCCACCTCACTTCCATCTTCCATAATTACCGTACCTCCTTCACCTTTTTTATACTTTTCAACATAAGCAAGGTTGATCAGATGGGATTGGTGAATTCTGAAAAACTTCTCGGAGCACAAAAGCTCTTCATACTCTTTTAAAGTTCTGGTTACCAGAAATTTCTCACGATGAATCAGGTAAAATCTGGTATAATTGCTGTCCGATTCACACCTTACGATATCCTTGATTTTTACAAAGCGGATTCCATCGTGCGACGGGAGGGCAATCTTCTCATACCCGTTGCGGTTTTTCAGTAACACATCCAGTTTATCTCGGAACGTCTTGCTTTGGTACTCTTTTTTGAGCCTTTCAATGGCATGGATCAGTTCATCCTCATCAATGGGTTTCAACAGAAAATCCAGGGCGCTGAACTTAAACGCTTTAATGGCATATTGTTCGTATGCCGTGATGAAAATGATAAAAAAATCAACCTGGGGAACTTTCTCCAGCAGGTCGAAACCCGTTCCGTCAGGTAGTTGGATATCGAGAAACAGTACATCAGGGTGATGTTTTTTAATTTTCACAAGAGCCGATTCCACACTATCTGCTTCTGCCACTATTTGTATTTCATCCCTGTACAAACGGTGTAAAAGACCTGCTATGATCGATCTGCCTTTTTTCTCATCATCAATTATAATTGCCTTAAACATAAATTGGCCGGATAAGATTTCATAAAGGTACTCAATATAGTTGTTTATATATCTTCAGTGATAGGAATTATTAATTTAACCAGGGTTCCTCTTGCCGCATCCGATTCAGTAAACAGATCCTGAACTTCCACAGAAATGTGTGATTTATTCTGATCTTTCAGCAATTCAATCCGTTCATGGATCAATTTCAAACCCAGGGACTGATGGTCTTTCCGGATATTGATTTCCGCTGACTTCTCCCTGCCTATCCCATTATCTTCAACCGAGCATAATACATTATTCCGATCCATCGTAAAGCAGATTTTAATGAGCCCTTTTTTATTTAAGTGCCTGATACCATGGATGATGGAATTTTCTACAAATGGCTGAATAAGCATCGGTGGAATTTGGATCTGCTCCTGGTTGATCTCCCGCGGGATATCAATGATGAAATCAAATTTATTGTCAAACCGTATTCGTTCCAATTCCAGAAATAATAGTAATGAATCGTATTCATCTTTTAAGGAAATAGAAGGAGTTCTGCTATTTTCAAGATTCAACCTGATCAGTTTCGCGAATTTTGATAGATATTTCTGTGCTGAAAGCGTATCATTTTCGCCAATAAAACCCTGAACCGAGTTCAGCGAATTAAAAATAAAATGCGGATTGATCTGGGCCATCAGGAGATCTTTTTCAATGGCGAGATTCTTCTTCTTCAGTTCATTCCGGTAATTCAACTGCCTTAAACGATACCAGCTGAACCATGTCACAATCAGGATAATCAGAATAACAGACAGGATAATAATATAGTTTTTATGGGTCTTTTGTTTGCCAGCCTCAAGAGCTTCAATCAGATTCTCTTTTTTGAGCATCTCAATCTGGTTTTCTTTTTTCTCCGTCTCATATTTTGTTTGGAGCTCTAAAATTTGTTGCTGACTTTCGGAATTTAACACGCTGTCTTTATAAGCGCTCGCCTGCAGACTATAATAAAGGGCTTCCTGATAATTTCCCGATTGTTCATGGATCACTCTCAGACTATCGCAAACCCGTTGTTTGAACTCAAGGTCATGTGAAAGAGTAAATGCTCTTTCTTTAAAACTAACGGCTTTGGGAATGTCCCCTGATTGTCTGTAAATTTCAGCGATATTTGAAAAGGAGTAAGCAATCCCTTCCGTATTGTTGCACTCCTCTTCCAACCGGAGCGATTTCTGGTGATAATCCAGCGCCTTGTGGATCTTTCCTTTCAGCAGATAGACATTGCCGATATTACACAACGTGCGTGCAATGCCTCCACTATCGCCGACCTGACGATAACTGGACATCGATTTATCCATATATTCCAGTGATTTATCATACTCTTTTAATTCAAAATAGATAGCACCGATATTATTAAGATCATCAGCAATACTGGAAATATCCCCAAGTAACTGATCGATCTCAAGAGATCTGAAATAATATTCCAGTGATTTCTCATAATTGTGCATGGTATGATAAACAAATGCAACTGAATAAGAGGCAATAGCAATTCGCTGCCGATCGTTAATGCGTTCGGCCAAAGCAAGGCTTTTTAAGTGGAAATCGAGTGCTTTATCAAAATTGTTTAACTGGCGGTAAGAAGCACCTATGGCATTCAGACAAAATGATTGTTCTGTAAAGGCCTGGAGCCGTCCGTATAAATCTGCCGCTCGTTGATAGAATTGAATAGCGTTGGGGTAGTCCTCCAGCCCCCAATACGCCTCAGCAATATTCTTTAACGCGTCGCATTCACCTTCATGATAGGCCTCGTATTCAGCTATTTTCAATGCCTCTTCAGCCATTCTTTTCGCCTGATAGTACTGGCTGTTGCCGGCATAAAAAACAGATAATGCATTTAATGTATCTGCTTGTTCTGACGGGGATAGACCGGATATCGCGCTGAGGATACTATCCGTATGATCTGTTTGTCCCCAGGCAATGGATGAATAA
>JBDROF010000058.1:0-5154 GCA_043810345.1 Bacteroidota bacterium
GGTTCAAACGGACTGGAAAACGGACAGGCAAAACCGACCTTTATACTCTGGGACGACTGTCACGACCTCATGCCACACCCGGGAACCGGAACGGGCGTGAACACCACTCCGGGGGCCTCGTATGTGACACCGGAAACCGTGGAGATCTACGTCGAATTCACCAACTGTTCCTATACCCTGGCCCAGTTGGATATTGGCAACTTCAATCCATTCCTGATGGTCGGATTAACAAGAGGGCATGAGGTGCATCTGCCGGATTACCCTCCCACCAGCCTGGTTGATCCCTCCTGGTTTGGACAGGCACAGGACAATAGCATTCCTTCGCAGGGAAGGTATTATAAGACAGAAACAAACCTGCCCTGGGCCATCAGCATCTATGAAAGCTTTGATTATCCCAAGGAAAAGGCAGATATCGTCAATGCCTACAACCACTTTGTAGAGTGGGCTACCAGCGGTGGATCATCCTACCCCGACTGGTACCAGAACAAACCTGGATACCGGAATAACTCTCTTATCTATTAGAGAGCTTTTTCTCCATATATACCCGTTAAAAGAGGAGGCTGTCTTAAAATTTTAAGACAGCCTCCTCTTCCTGATCAAAAGAGGTCTTTTACTTCTTCACAAACTTCACATTGGAGATTCCTTGATCCGTTACCGTGCGCACGAAGTAAATACCGTTCGTAAGGTTCCGGATATCCAGTTTTGTTCCGATTCCTTTGTACAGTACCTTCCCACTGAAATCGGTGATCTGGACAGAGGAGATGGCGTTATCAGATTTGATGGTAATGAAATCCGTTGCCGGATTCGGGTAAATCATCACGCTGGTCTTGCCAACCTCTTCAATTCCTACACCAACCACATCCAGCTCCACGGGAACATCCAGGATAGGAGTAGCAGGGTCGTTACTGAGGAAGCGGATGAAAGCGTTATAGGTGCCCACATCAAGATCGGTAGCATCGTACTCTACATCGATAATTTCACTGGCAAGTGCAGGCAGGAGGCCTGAAGTGGGAGTAGCAGAGAGCCACTGTGAAATCGGATCACCTTCCAGGTGGGCACGGATATTCCAGTTGTACATCAGGGCAGGGTTGTTCCCCAGGTGTGTCCAGCCCACTCCGGTGCTCAGGAAGTCACCGTTGGAGTTGTAGTTTGTACCGTCGTCAGTACCAGGAATATAGATACCGGTAACTTCCTGCGTAAACTCATAACCTACCCAGATATCTTCGCCCGTAATCATAACGGGAGTGGTCAGGGTAATGGTCGACCAGGAAGCCTGCGGAGCGGTGAAGGTCTGCTCATACAACAGCTCACCGGGTTCATAGGAGGTGCCCATACCATAGATCTTAATGGTTTTCGTGTTTGTACCTGTAGGATTCTGATCATAGAGATAGATCTCAACGGAAATCAACTCCATTCCTGCATAGGGAACCGTCATGGCGCTCGGGAACCGGGCAGCTACGGTTACGGTTACAGGTGCTGAACTCCAGCCAATGGCGCTGGCATTGTCGCCATCATAGTGGAGAACGGCGGTTGCTTCCGAGTTAGAGGGTCCACCGGCTACAGGATTCGGATCAGCGGTTGCACCCGAAACAGGATTCTTGGGCGAGTAAGAGAGAACAAATCCGGAGTTAACCGGAGTGGTTTCGATCGCGTCGATATCATAAATGATGCTCAGATTCCAAACGAGATCAGATTCGCCGGTGTTTTGAACGGTCAACTGATCGCTTTGGGTACCTCCTGCTACAACCCAGTTACTCAGGTTATCAGGGGTTACCGTGATCTCGGGATCGCCGCCGCCGCCGGTCTGGGCATAATAGACATCATCGAAATAGTACTTTGGGTTGTCGGCTCCGGCAGCCCCGGCATAAAAGTCAATCCCTCCCAACTGGTTGGTACCGGCCGTACCGTTGGACA
Organism: Bacteroidota bacterium; assembly: GCA_043810345.1. GTDB lineage: Bacteria > Bacteroidota > Bacteroidia > Bacteroidales > FEN-979 > QYOJ01. The sequence continues at coordinate 1,915 of JBDROF010000058.1, forward strand.
GATAACTAAAGGGCCATTCATAGAACAGGGTTCCGTCAATATAAAGCTTAATGATATCGGCATCGATGTCGATCTCGTGCTTCACCTCAAACCAGGTATTTTTCGAATAGGTCCCGTTGATAGTACTACCACCTACCCACAGGTCGATGGTCCCATCGGTATTGAAATAGCACTCCATGGCCCATTCAATCCCGGGGGATTCAAAGTGCTGGATGTTGTAATATCCGGCATAGTTGGTTTCAATGTACATCCACCAGGTCACTTCATATTGTCCGGCTGTCTTGTTTCCCAATAGTAGCAGCAAGTCGGTCGCACCACCGGTTTCGTCAACCAGCGCTGATTTGGAAGGAGAGGATGCAAAGTCGTCCACCACCTTCGCATCTTCCCCTGATCCGGGATTGTTTGACCAGGTTTCATACCATTCGGGATTCTCTACGGCCAGGTAGTCTCCCACGTCGTAGGATTCCATGTCATCTTCAAAAAGAACGGTTTGTGCGTAACTGCCAAACCCGATGAAGATGGCAAGCAATAAAAGATAGATTTTTTTCATAATGAACATTTGTTAGTGAATAATGAATACTTACTTTCCACTACAAACTTACAAAAGAAATTTATTCTCCGATCCAAATATTCGACAAAATTCTTTATTCCTACCTTTGCACCATTGCATTTAAATAGCGACAGATAAGTTATGTTTGAAGGATTAAGTGATAAACTCGACAAGGCGTTCAAGGTTCTCAAAGGACATGGGCACATCACCGAGATCAATGTGGCAGAAACGTTGAAAGATGTCAGGAAAGCATTGCTGGATGCTGACGTCAGCTATAAGATTGCCAAGCAGTTTACAGATGATATCAAAGAAAAGGCACTGGGACAGAATGTGTTAACTGCCGTATCCCCCGGTCAGCTGATGGTGAAGATCATTCATGACGAGTTGACTGCTCTGATGGGGGGAGAGCAGTCGGAGATCAACCTGAAAGGCGATCCGGCCATCGTACTGATCGCAGGGCTGCAGGGTTCCGGAAAAACCACCTTCTCAGCAAAATTGGCCAACCATCTGAAGACCAAACGGAATAAAAAGGCTCTTCTGGTTGCTGGCGACGTATACAGGCCGGCTGCCATCGATCAGCTTAAGGTGCTGGGGGAGCAGATTGGGGTGCAGGTATTCACGGAGGAGGGGAGTAAAGAGCCGGTGAAGATTGCGAAGAATGCCGTGAAATATGCCAGGGAATACGGATATCAGGTCGTTATTGTGGATACGGCAGGCCGGCTCGCCATCGATGAGGAGATGATGAAAGAGATTGCGGCCATCAAACAGGCAACCAGTCCGCACGAGATCCTCTTTGTGGTCGACTCGATGACCGGTCAGGATGCAGTCAATACAGCCAAAGCGTTCAACGACTTGCTGGATTTCAATGGGGTGGTACTCACCAAACTCGACGGAGATACCCGGGGTGGAGCCGCCCTCAGCATCAAAGCGGTCGTGAACAAGCCGATCAAGTTTGTCGGGATCGGAGAGAAGATGGATGCCATTGATGTCTTTTATCCAGCCCGGATGGCTGACCGGATCCTGGGAATGGGCGATATTGTCTCACTCGTTGAAAAAGCCCAGGAGCAATATGACGAAGAGGAGGCAAAGCAGCTTCAGAAGAAGATCGCCAAGAATCAGTTCGATTTCAATGACTTCCTGGCTCAGGTCAAGCAGATCAAAAAGATGGGGAACGTGAAGGATCTGATGGGGATGATTCCCGGCATGGGAAAAGCGATCCGCGACCTCGACATCGACGACAATGCGTTCAAAGGGATTGAGGCCATCATCCATTCCATGACACCGCTGGAACGATCAGACCCTTCGGTGATGAACGGCAGCCGCCGAAGACGTATCGCGGAAGGCGCCGGCTCCACCATCCAGGATGTCAACCGGTTACTGAAACAATTCGATGATACCCGCAAAATGATGCGGATGATGACCACCAACAAAGGCCGGAATATGGGGCAGATGATGAAAAACATGAAGAGAAACTAAGGAAAACTCCAAATAGCAAATACCAAATAACAAATAAATTCCAATTTCCAAGTTCCAATTATCTTTAGGAATGCCAAGTCAAGAAATCTGGTGCTTGATTATTGGAGCTTGATTATTATTTGTATTTTGGAGCTTGATATTTGAGATTTTACCAACACAGAATTTAATATAAAGTATTGAATATGATCCTTCTAGATGGCAAAGAACTTGCAGCCAAAATCAAATCCGAGATCGCCCAGGAGGTAGCTGAAATGGTTGACCGGGGGGGTAAGGCTCCTCACCTGGCTGCAGTCCTGGTGGGCGAAGACCCTGCCAGTCAGACCTATGTGGCATCCAAAGAGAAGAATAGTCATGCCGTTGGCATGCTGTCATCCATCTACCGGTATCCCGACTCTATCCGTGAACCGGAATTGCTGGAGGTAGTTGACTTTCTGAACAACGACAATGACATTGACGGATTCATTGTACAACTTCCGCTTCCCAAACACATAAATGAACAGAAGGTGATAGAACGGATCCTCCCCGCCAAAGACATCGATGGGTTCCATCCGGTCAACCTGGGCCGGATGATGCTTGGACTACCTGCCTTGCTACCCGCTACCCCCATGGGTATCATGACCATGCTGGAGCAGTGGGATATTGAAACTGCCGGGAAGAACTGTGTGGTCCTCGGGAGAAGCCATATCGTGGGAACCCCGATCAGCATTCTGCTCTCACGGAAAGCCACTCCTGGTAATTGTACGGTGACACTGTGTCACAGCTTTACGAGGGATATTGCGAAACATACACGGGAAGCCGATATCTTGATTGTCGCTATGGGGAGACAACATTTCGTGACAGGTGATATGGTGAAGAGGGATGCGGTTGTGATTGATGTAGGGATGCACAGAATACCGGACGAATCAAAAAAATCAGGCTTCCGTCTTACCGGTGATGTCGACTTCGAAAAGGTCAGCAAAAAATGCAGCTACATCACCCCCGTACCTGGCGGTGTGGGACCGATGACGATCGTATCGCTATTGCAGAATACACTTAAGGCCGCAAAAAAGGCTTAATAACCAATAACCAAAAGCCAAATAACAAATAAGATCCAATAGTCAATGTCTAAGCTCCAAAACTATAATGCCGCACATCCTCAACTTCTTCCGTTTGGTGAATTTGGATAATTGGTCCTTGGTTATTATTTGTTATTTGGCATTTGATATTTGGTAATT
>JBDROF010000059.1:0-31128 GCA_043810345.1 Bacteroidota bacterium
GACTGGTGGTCACCCTGCAGGGGGAGATCGTAAAGAAGGTTCAGCCCCATTGCGGCTACATTCACCGCGGCATCGAGAAAATGTGCGAGAAGGATACCTACCAGCAGATCATCCACCTCACCGACCGGATGGATTACCTCTCGGCACACATCAACAACCATGCTGTATGCCTGCTGGTTGAAGGAGCCCTGGAGGTGGAGCTCCCCGAGCGGGTCAAATACATCCGTACAATTCTGGATGAGTTGAACCGGATCGCTTCCCACCAGCTCTGGTGGTGCAGTTTCGGGATGGACCTGGGTGGACTAACCTGCTTCTTTTACGGACTCCGTGACCGGGAACACATCCTCGACATCTTCGAAGAGTCGTTTGGCTCCCGTTTACTACATAGTTACTATACTCCCGGAGGGTTGATGCAGGACATCCATCCCAATTTCCAGAAACGGACCAAGGACTTTATCAAGTATTTCCGCAAGAAGATCAAGGATTATGATAAAATCCTCAGCGGAAACATCATTTTCCAGAACCGGAGCAAAGGAGTCGGTGTCTTGTCGAAAGAGTTGGCAATCAATTATGGAGTAACCGGTCCTTCGGGCCGTGGCTCCGGGTGGGCTTGCGACATTCGCAAGAAATATCCATACGCCATGTACGACAAGGTGGATTTCAGGGAGGTGTTGCGAACCGAAGGAGATACCTATGCCCGATACATGGTGAGAATAGATGAGATGAGGGAATCGATGAAGATCATTGAGCAGCTGATCGACAACATTCCCGAAGGGGATTACAGCGCCAAGATGAAACCCATCATAAGACTACCTGAAGGGGAGTATTATCAGTGCGTGGAATCGGCCCGCGGTGAACTGGGTATCTACTGTATCTCCGACGGGAATAAAACCCCGCTGCGGATGAAATTCCGTACCCCGAGTTTCGTGAATTTGGGGGTGCTCGACAAGATCAGCCGCGAAATGAAGATTGCAGACCTGGTGGCCATCGGCGCTTCTCTCGACTTAGTAATTCCGGATATTGACAGATAATACCATTCAACATGGCTTTCAACATTTACGACTTCACATCATTCACCCAGTCGATCGACCAGGCACTTTATGAGTGGTTACCACCGTTCTGGGCGCTGGTCGTGGAAATGACCATCATCGGGCTGGTCTTCCTGCTCTTTTACGCAATTGTAGGCCTGTTCCTGGTATATGCCGAACGTAAGGTTTGTGCTTTTATGCAGAACCGGGTTGGCCCCAACCGGGTAGGACCTTACGGAGTCTTTCAGACCATAGCCGACTTCATCAAGCTGTTGATGAAAGAGCTGGTCTACATTAAGAACTCCGATAAACTCCTCTTCAACCTCGCCCCGTTCATTGTGATCATCGCCTCTTTCATGGCCATCGCAGCGATTCCGTTTGCCAAGGGATTGCATGCCATCGATTTTGATATCGGGATCATGTATGTGATTGCGGTAACCTCCCTCGGGGTAATTGGGGTGTTGCTGGCCGGATGGTCCAGTAACAATAAGTACTCACTCATCGGAGCGATGCGTAGTGGGGCACAGATCATCAGCTACGAACTTTCAGTCGGGCTCTCCCTGCTCACCATCATCGTACTGGCCGGCACCATGCAGTTCTCCCAGGTGGTGGAGATACAGTCGACCGGATGGTTTATTTTCAAAGGCCACATCCCGGCCTTCATTGCCTTTGTCATCTTTCTGATTGCCAGTACGGCCGAAACAAACCGCGGACCTTTCGATCTCGCTGAAGCTGAATCCGAGCTTACAGCAGGGTTCCATACGGAGTATTCAGGGATCAAGTTCGCCTTCTTCTTCCTGGCCGAGTATATGAACATGTTCATTGTGGCTTCCATTGCAGCTACGGTTTTTTTGGGCGGATGGATGCCGTTCCATATCGGAGGCTGGGAAGGGTTCAACCACGTAATGGACTTCATCCCGCCGCTTGTCTGGTACTTTGGTAAAACGGCATTTGTCATCTGGCTGATGATGTGGTTCAAATGGACATTCCCCCGTTTACGGATCGACCAGCTCCTGACCCTGGAGTGGAAATACCTCCTCCCGATCAACCTGGTCAACATCCTCATCATGGCTTTTATCGTATTAATGGGTTGGCATTTCTAAGATTATGAATAGTATCTATACATACTTTGCAGATATCTTCCGGGGAGTGAAGTCCCTTCTCATCGGCATGTCGGTGACCGGAAGATACTTTTTTAGTCCGGGCCAGATCGTCACTCAGCAATATCCTGAGAACCGGGAAAAACTGAAGATGTTTGAGCGATTCAAGGGAGACCTGATCATGCCTCATGACGCTAACAATCAGCATCGGTGTACCGGCTGCGGAATCTGTGAGACCAACTGTCCGAACGGCTCCATTGAGGTGATCTCAGACCGCATCGAACAACCCGACGGCAAAAAGAAGCGCATCATCGACAAGCATATTTTCCACCTCTCCATGTGTACCTTCTGCAGCCTTTGTGTCAAAACCTGTCCGGAGAATGCCCTGGCATGGGATCAGACCTTTGAGCATGCTGTGTTCGATCGCGCCAAACTGACGAAAACTTTAAATAAACCCGGATCATCCATTATTAAAGACATAGAATGATGACGAGCAATCAATTCATGTTTCTCCTCTTTTCGGCGGTCATCGTGATCTTCTCCATCCTCACGGTGACCAGCAGGCGGATCCTGCGGGCAGCCACCTTCCTGTTGTTCGTACTGGTCTCCACCGCCGGCCTTTACTTCCTCCTGAAATACAACTTTCTGGCAGCCATCCAGCTGACACTATATGCGGGCGGGATCGTGGTGCTGATCATCTTCTCGATCCTGCTTACCAGCCATATTGCCGAAAAGCTGCCCACGGCAGCGCTGATGAAAAAGATACCTGCCGCCCTGGTAGCACTGGTTGGGGCAGCCCTCTGCATCGTTGTCATTCTGCAATATAACTTTCCCGGGGCTGTAGGCAGTGCCGAACCGGTCAACGTAAAACAGATTGGAGAGAGCCTGATCAGCTACGGAAGGTATGGATACGCATTACCCTTTGAGGTCATCAGCGTGCTTCTGCTCGCTGCCATGATCGGAAGTATCGTTCTGGCTAAAAAACGTAAAGATTAACAGCTAAAGCACCAACCTATGTTTGAAGGAGTTCCATTATCCTGGTTTCTGATCCTGAGCACCATCATGTTTTTTGTGGGGGTGTATGGATTCCTGGTGAGAAAAAACCTGATCACCATGCTCATGTCGATAGAGCTGATCCTGAACTCGGTATGTATCAACTTCGTGGCGTTCAACAAGATCCTCTATCCGGAGCACATGGAGGGGATGTTTTTCACCGTCTTTATCATCGCTGTGGCCGCTGCCGAAGCTTCCGTGGCCATCGCCATCATCATCAACATCTATAGGCGTATCGTGAATATTGATGTAGAGAAGATGGATGAAATGAAGTACTAACGTAAGACGTAAGACGTAAGACGTAAGATGTATTTAATTCGTAATTCATAATTCATAATTCGTAATTGATATAAGGTATGTTTGACTTCTCTTACACCATCTGGATCGTCCTGATACCGTTCTTCGTCTTCATCGTGGTCGGTTTCTGGGGGAATAAATTCAAGCCCATCGTCTCCGGGATTGTAGGATCAGCTGGTCTGTTTACCTCCTGGATTCTTTCCATTTTTACCGCCTACAAATATTTCTTTGATGTAGGAAAGGTCGATGAGGTATACCAGCAGATCATAGGATATAACAGGTTATGGCTGCGGTTTACCGATACGCTGCACATCGATATGGGGGTATTGATTGATCCCATTTCGGTGATGATGCTGATCGTCGTCACCACCGTGTCGCTGATGGCTCATATTTACTCCACAGGGTATTTGAAAGGCGAAAAGGGTTTTGAGCGGTATTATGCCTTCCTCTCCCTGTTTACCTTTTCCATGCTGGGATTGGTGGTTGCCACCAACATCTTCCAGATGTACATCTTCTGGGAACTCGTAGGGGTCTCCTCCTACCTGCTGATTGGGTTCTATTATACGAGAGATACAGCGGTTGCCGCTTCCAAAAAAGCCTTTATCGTCACCCGGTTTGCCGACCTGGGATTTTTGATCGGCATCCTGTTGCTTTCATACTATACCAAAACCTTTGACTTCCTGACACTGACCAGTCCCACAGGACCGGCTATAGGCACCCCCCCGGCGGCAACGTTTATCGGCCTGTCGGTACTTACCTGGGCGATGATCCTGATCTTTATGGGCGGAGCTGGAAAATCGGCTATGTTCCCGCTGCACATCTGGTTGCCCGATGCCATGGAGGGCCCCACTCCGGTGTCGGCACTGATCCATGCCGCCACCATGGTGGTTGCCGGGGTATACCTGGTTGCCCGTTTGTTCCCAATCTATATTACCGTTCCCATCGCGTTGCAGGTGGTCGCCTGGGTGGGGGCCTTTTCCTCCCTGTTTGCGGCAATCATTGCCTGTACGCAATATGATATTAAACGGGTGCTTGCCTACTCCACCATGTCGCAGATCGGTTATATGATGTGTGCCCTGGGAGTTTCAGGTATGGGAGGACATGAAGGGCTGGGATACATGGCGTCGATGTTCCACCTCTTTACCCACGCCTTCTTCAAAGCGCTTCTCTTCCTCTGTGCAGGGGCCATCATCCATGCTGTTCACAGCAACTATATGTATGAAATGGGTGGATTGCGAAAACACCTTCCGATCACGCACCTTACCTTTTTAATTGCCTGTCTGGCTATCGCCGGGATACCCCCGTTTGCCGGATTCTTCAGCAAAGATGAAATTCTGGTGGCAGCTTACCATCACGACACCGCACTCTTCATCATTGAGTACCTGGTAGCCGGCCTGACGGCATTTTACATGTTCCGTCTCTATTTTGGCATCTTCTGGGGGAAAAAGCAGGATTATCATCATACCCCCCATGAGGCGCCGAAATCGATGACGATCCCGTTGATCTTCCTGGCTTTCGGAGCGATGTTTGCCGGGTTTATCCCATTCTCACACCTGGTTACATCCGACAGGCAACTGTTCGAACTCCACACCGAATGGATCATCGCCATACCATCCATCGTGATCGCCGTGATCGGGATAGGGGTAGCCTGGGTCATGTACATCAAGCCAACCGATATTCCGAAGAAGATCGCTCATTCCCTTCATGGATTCTACAGGGCGGCGTATCAAAAGTTCTATGTTGATGAGCTCTACCTGTTTATCACCAAGAAGATCATCTTTGATCATATTTCCAAACCGGTTGCATGGTTCGACCGCCACATTGTGGACGGCTCCATGAACGGCATATCCTATGTTACCAACCAATGCTCTGACAGGATAAAGGGATTTCAGTCGGGACAATTGCAGCAGTATGCTATGGTGTTTGTATCCGGCGCAGTCATCCTCGCCCTGGTATTCATCTATTTATGGACCTAATAAACAGCTGACGAATGAATATACTTCTGTTACTGATCATTATTCCTATCCTGACCATCATCGGGATCCTGTTTACCAGGGACAATAAGCAGGTGCGTGTTGTTTCTGCCATCGGGATGACATTCCAGCTGATCACTTCAGCCATCATCATCCTCTGGTTCCTGGCCGAGCGGCATGCCGGAAACACGGCAGAGTTCCTCTTTGCCAGCAATTATGTCTGGTATGAAACCCTCAACATCCACTTTTACGTTGGTGTCGACGGGATTTCAGTCGCCATGATAGGCCTGACCTCCATGGTGATCTTTGCCGGCATCTTTGCCTCCTGGGAAGTGGATGACCTGCCAAGGGAATTTTTCACCTCGCTCATTCTTTTGTCATCAGGGGTATTTGGATTTTTCATCTCCCTCGACCTGTTTACCATGTTTCTCTTTTACGAGGTTGCGGTGATCCCTATGTACCTGCTGATCGGGATCTGGGGAACCGGTCCGAGACATTACAGCGCGATGAAGCTGACCCTGATGTTGATGGGAGGTTCAGCGTTGATCCTGGTTGGATTGCTGGGTCTCTACTTCAACTCCAACCCGGCCGGTGGCCCGCTTACATTCGAGATCCCTGAGATTGCAAAAGTGGACATTCCACTAAACACCCAGCTTTTCTTCTTCCCTTTCCTGTTTATTGGTTTCGGTGTACTCGGAGCACTATTCCCGTTCCATACCTGGTCGCCCGATGGTCATGCCTCGGCACCCACAGCCGTTTCGATGCTTCATGCCGGCGTGCTGATGAAACTGGGAGGGTACGGCTGTTATCGCGTCGCGGTTTTCCTCCTTCCGGCTGCCGCCCATGAACTGGCCTGGATTTTTCTGATCCTGACCACCATCAGCGTCATCTACGGTGCACTTGGAGCCATCTGGCAAAAAGACCTCAAATACATCAATGCGTACTCCTCCGTAAGCCATTGCGGACTGGTCCTTTTTGCCATCCTGATGTTCAACGAAACGGCTATGAACGGTGCGATCATGCAGATGATCTCCCACGGGATCATGACGGCCCTCTTCTTTGCCCTGATCGGCATGATCTACGGACGTACCCATACCCGCTATGTGGATGAAATGAGCGGCCTGATGAAGGTGATGCCTTTCCTGGCGGTAGCTTATGTCATTGGCGGTTTGGCCTCACTCGGCCTCCCGGGATTCAGCGGTTTTGTCGCTGAAATGACCATTTTCGTCGGCGCTTTCCAGCATGCGGATACATTCCACAGGGTAGCCACCATCATTGCAGCCTCCTCTATCGTTGCAACGGCTGTGTATATCCTTCGGGTTGTCGGCATGATGTTATACGGAAAGATCAACAAAGAAGAGTATGAGCAGATTACTGATGCCAGATGGTATGAAAGGATGAGTGCGGGAACCCTGATCTTCGGGATCACCGCCATCGGGCTTGCACCATTGTGGTTATCCAATATGATTACCAACGGACTGGGGCCAATGATCCAAAAGCTGCTCCTGGCCATGAATTAATCGAACGAGAATAAAGAGTATAAGACGATATAAAATTCAGACGACATGCTGATGCTGATCATGAGACATGAATTACTGCTGGTGCTGATCACGGTGATTCTATTGTTGGTTGAGATATTCCTGCCGGCCAACCGCAAGCAGAAGATCATTCTGCCCGCACTTATCCTTTTTGGTGCGGTGATGATCCTGGGTTTCATCCCGGGACCCGCCGGAAGCCTGTTTGGCGGAATGTACATTACCACGCAACTGACCCTGATGATGAAGAACATCCTGACCATTGGGGTGTTCATCGTTTTCCTGCAGTCGGTCGATTGGCTGAAAAAAGAGGAGAACAAGGAGAAAATCAGTGAGTATTTCCTGTTGCTGTTATCTACCCTGATCGGGATGGAATACATGCTCTCCTCTGGTGATTTCCTGATGTTCTACCTTGGGCTGGAGCTGGCTACGATCCCGCTGGCTGCATTGGCGGCGTTCGAACGGTTCAAGGAAAAATCGGCTGAAGCCGGAGTGAAGTTGATCTTTACCTCTGCCCTCTCCTCCGGGATTCTGCTTTATGGTCTCTCCATGATCTACGGTACAGTTGGAACGCTCTATTTTGATGAGGTGGTGAACGGCATCAATGGCGCTCCTCTTCAGATCCTGGCATTTATTTTCTTTTTTGCCGGGATGGCTTTCAAGATCTCCATCGTACCGTTCCATCTATGGACGGCCGATGTTTACGAAGGAGCCCCTGTGAACATCACCTCTTATCTTTCGGTGATCTCCAAGGGAGCAGCCGTAATGATCTTCACTATCCTGTTATTTACAGTATTCTCGAAAATCACCATCATGTGGAAAGATGTGATCTACGTTACCTCCATCCTGACCATGACCATCGGGAACCTTTTTGCTTTGCGTCAACGTAACCTCAAGCGGTTCCTGGCTTTCTCCTCCATCGCCCAGGCAGGCTTTATCTTCCTTGGGATCATCGGACAGAGCCAGCTCGGGATGACTACGGTAATCTACTTCGTCCTGATCTATATCTTCTCGAACCTGGGTGCATTCGGTGTGGTGGCGGTGATTTCCAACCGCACCGGGAAAGAGTCCATCGACGATTACGACGGGCTCTACCGGACCAATCCCAAACTGAGTCTCACCATGATGCTGGCCCTCTTCTCACTGGCCGGGATCCCGCCGGTAGCAGGGTTCTTCGGCAAATTCTTCCTCTTCACGGCGGCTGCCCAGCAAGGGCTCTATATCCTGGTCTTGATTGCTGTGCTGAATACGATCATCGCCCTCTATTACTACCTCCTGGTGGTCAAGGCGATGTTCCTGAACCGGAGCGACAAGCCGATCGAATATTTCAAGAGTGACGGCTATTCCCGGCTGGGGCTGGCAATCTGCGTGGCCGGGCTGGTCATTATTGGCATTTACAGCCCGGTTTATGAATTCATCAATCAGTTCACCTTCGGCATCTACTAGGAGCCGGAAAATACCTCTGTTATGGCATTAAAAGGAAAACACAATGTAGCGGAGATCAGCAACGTAAGGTGCACGGTGGTGGAGAGCGGAATCACCAGGGAACGGATGGATTTTCTGCGTGACCTCCTCACCTATAATGGTTATGAAGTGAAGAGTGAACAGGAGAAAGATAAAGAGGGGAATGTACTTGAAACATTTATTATCGGAGTAACAGATATCCTGTTCAATCCCACAGTCGTTGTTTACCAGCAAAAGCTGTTCAGGAGAGATGGTCAGGTGGTGACTGCCGCTTACTGGGAGGAAAAAAAAGCAGATACAAAGATACCATACTGGCAGGTTCCGCGTTAAATGTCCATGGAAAAATTCAACCTATACTTCTCCATCCTGATTGTCCTGGGGTTTTTTATCCTGGCTACGTTTTTACTTGTAAGTCCCTCATTTTCTTATCTTAGCATTGAAATACGTGTGATTTTTTCCGTGTTTCTCTACCTCTATGGTCTCTTCAGGATTGTCCGTGTTTTGATCAAACGGAAACAGCGTGATCATGAAGATAGCTGACAGAAGCCATTTTCAGTAATTTCATCCTCAAAATTTTGACCGTTCAAATAAGAAATTGCATATCTTTGTTTTTCTTGATTAAGAATACCCGTGGTTTAAGCAAAATTCACTTTATGAAAAATCGTGGTTCCGGAAGGAAAAAGTACTCCGTGATGGGAGTTGTTTGCGTATTGTTCTTGATGGGTTGCGGAGGAGATCCGTTGAAACAGCTGGACACTCCTACGCGGGGAACCATCAAGGTGGCCATGGATGACTCCTACCGCTTGTTGATGGAGTCTGAGATCTACACCTTCGAAACCATCTATAAGTATGCGAAATTTGACACCATTTATGGCACGGAGACAGAGGTATTTGAAGACTTCATGAACGACAGTGTTCCCCTGATCGTGGTGAACCGGAAACTGACCGAACGGGAACATGAGATCCTGAGCGCCCAGCAGATCGTACCCAAAACCACCCTCATTGCTTATGATGCCGTTGCACTGATTGTGAACAATGAAAATACAGATCAGAAGATTCCCTACGACCGGATCCGGGATATCTTCACCGGCAGGATCACCCGATGGAACCAGATCAATCCCTCTTCTCCGCTGGGCAATATCAACGTGATATTCGACCATTATAAATCAGGGAATCCAAGGTATTTTAAAGAGAAGTTTAACCTCGACAGCCTTCCGGCGATTTGTTATGCCGTACAATCCAACAACGAGGTGATCAATTACGTGGAGCATCATGAAAGTGCCCTGGGGGTGATCAGCGTCAATTGGGTGAGTGATAAGCGCGATTCGGTGTCAAATGACTTCCTGAACCGGATCAAAGTGGTCGGGATCAGTTCTCCTGGAAATAACGACCCTTCTGCTAATTATTACCGGCCCTACCAGGCATACATTGCCGAGGGGTTATATCCATTTATACGTGAGGTCTATTGCATTAACCGTCAGACGTACAGCGGCCTGGCTTTTGGGCTTTCTGCCTACATCGCTGCCAACAAAGGACAGCTAATCATTCTGCACTCAGGACTTGTACCGGCTACTCAACCCATCAGAATTGTAGAAATCAAACACTAAACGATTTAGGAGATATAAGTATGATTCGCGTTGCTATGAAGGTTGGCATATTGGTTTTCTGCCTGTTTATTACCACATTCATCCGGACGGCTCAATCCCAGGAATTTGCTGACGCCATCAAACTTACCCGCAGTGAGCAGTTTGTGGCTGCAGATAAACTTTTCATCTCTCTCCTGAAGGAGAATCCTTCTGATGGGGATTTCTATTTCTACTATGGCGACAACTACCTGAAACGTTATTTTGCAGATACCCTCAATGTTGACCTGCAGGAGATGACAGATCAGGCACAGGCGCTTTTCACCAAAGGGGTACAGCAGGAACCCTCTAATCCCCTCAACTATGCAGGCCTGGCAGAGGTGGCTATGCTGAAGGACAACCTCCAGGAGGCTCAGCAGTACCTTGGTAAGGCTTATTCTCTATTACCTACCAGAAAGAATAAGATTGTGATGTCGCCCGAGAAGCATGCCCATTCGCTGGTAAAGATGGCGCATGCGTTTGTGCAGGCAAATGTAAAGGATACCACGCAGATCTTCACCTACCTCCGGGAAGCTGAAAATAAAAACCCGCGGGATGTCGAACTCTATCTCGTACGGGGAGATGCCTATATTTCCTTGCTGAATGACGGATCCAACGCCATCGCCAACTACAACATCGCCCAATCCCTCAACCCCAACTCCTCGATGGCCAAGCTGCGGATCGGACAGCTCTGGATGAGGGCCAAGCAGTACCAGATGGCACTCAACTATTACGAAGAGGGAGTGAAAATTGACTCCGCATTTGCTCCTGCTTACCGGGAACTTGGCTTCCTGCTCTCCAAAGCAGGACGATATTTCGAGGCAAAGAAAATGTTTAAAAAGTTCCTCGAACTTTCGGCTGGTAACATTCCTGCCCGGCTCCAGTTCATCAACACACTGATGGAGTTGCAGGATTATCCGGAAGCCATTGCCGAGATCAACGAGGTAATGGCGATGGATACCACTATCATCGATCTCTATCGTGCACGTGCCTATGCTTTATATGAGAATAAAGAGTATGAAAAGGGGCTGAAAGCCATTGAGAAATTCTTTGACCGCTCCCCCCGGGAAAAGATCCGCACCACAGATTTTACCTATTACGGCCGGTTACTTTCCAGAAATGATCTGGACTCTTTGGCTGCTAACGTGTTGTACGAAGCCTGGGAACTCGATACCTCAAAAGTTGACCTCCTCTCAGAGGTAGCTATGAGTTACATCAAGTACAAAGACTACGACAATGCCATCCGGATCTATGCACTCAAAGACTCTGTCAGTGAAGCCAACGCACTGGATGTCTACAACTGGGCAAAAGCGTATTACAACATCCAGGACTATGCCAATGCGGCGGTCATGTTTGAACGGTTCACCCTGGACCAGCCCACCTATATCCCAGGTTTTACCTGGTGGGCACGGACCCTCTTCAACCTTGACCCGGAAAGTGATGAAGGGCTTGCCAAACCTGTTTACGAACAGATCCTGGAAATCACTAAGGAAGACACCGTGAAAAACCACAAACAACGACTCGAGGCTTACTATTACATGGCCTATTATTACTATCACCAGTGGGTCCTCGACAAAAAGAACCTGGATCTTGCCAGGGAATCACTGAAATACAACTACGATGTATTGGCCATTGATCCGGAAAACGAAAAAGCCAAACAAATGGTCGAAGCACTTAAGCGGGTGGTTAAATAATTTGGTTTGCATTCTATATTTTTTATAAATTTGGCGTTCCTTAAAATTAAAAGAAATCAAGTAATCAATAATTTATCAACTAAAAAACTTCAACAATGAGCAAGAAGAATAAACAAGGCGGAGCAGGATTAGGTGACGCTTTACGGTCTGTTTTCACAACAGGTGCCTTTATCGTGGCATTTGTAATTGCGGTTCTGATATACCTGCTTATTATGGGGAACCCTATCAACTTCGAAGGTGGAAACCCGGCAGGCCATCCGTTGCCAGGCAACTATCTGGGTATGGTGTTTAAGGGTGGATGGGTTGTACCTTTTCTGATTTCCATCAACCTGATACTGTTGATCTTCTCCGTTGAGCGATGGATTACCCTTACCCGTGCCAAAGGGAAAGGAAGAATCAATGTATTTGTGAAAAAATTGCAGAAGTTCATGGATGCCAACCAGATAGATGATGCCGTTGATGCCTGTGACCAGCAAAGAGGATCCCTTGCCAATGTGATGAGAGCAGGTTTGCTGCGCTATAAGTCCCTGAAGGAGGACCGGACATTGGAAAAAGACCAGAAGCTCATTGCCCTCCAGAAGGAGTTTGAAGAGGCCACAGCGCTGGAGCTGCCGGTCCTTTCCCGCAACCTCGTTATCCTGTCAACCATCGCCACCTCCTCCGTATTACTCGGTTTATTCGGTACCGTACTCGGGATGATCCGGGCTTTCGCCGCATTGGCAACCGCCGGCGCTCCCGATGCCCTGGCCCTGGCTACCGGTATCTCCGAGGCGCTGATCAATACTGCCTTCGGTATCATCGGTTCATTGCTGGCTGTGATCTTTTATAACTACTTCTCCACGATGATCGACAACTTCACTTACAAGATTGATGAAGCCGGATTCAGCCTGATACAGACCTTTGCTGCGTCGACCAAGTAAAATGCCTGGTTGTGACTTCAAACGTTTGTACGTTTGATCTGTTATTCATCAATTAAAATTGAAGTAAATGCCTAAGATAAAACCCATAGTCAAAACCCCACGCATAGACATGACGCCTATGGTGGACCTCTTTTCACTGCTGCTGATCTTCTTCGTGTTGACCGCCTCATTCCGCCCCCAGGAAGCTGCCATGATCGATAGCCCCAATTCCATTTCAGAGAAACAGGCGCCCGATTTCAACCTCATGACCATCTTCATTGACAAGGAAGGAAAGGTGTTTTTCAATGTCGATAACGGGATAGATTCAACCACCAAGTATCGGGAACAGATCCTGAAGAAAATGGCAGAACGATATGAGATGACATTCACCCCCGAGGAGTATGATCTCTTCGGTCGCCTTTCAGGATTCGGAATGCCATTGAAAGACCTGAAGAGATGGATAAATGCTGAAAATGCAGAAAAGAGGGAAGAACTTCAGGTAGGGATGCCATACGATTCGGCCGACAACCAACTCGGCTACTGGGTCCTCTATTCCCGCATCGTGAATCCCCGGGCTGAAGTGGCCATCAAAGGAGATGCCGATGCCAACTACATGGTGGTGAAGGAGATCATGGACCTGTTGCAGGATAATAAAGTGAATAAGTTCAATCTCATTACCAACATGGTTACAGAGGAGGTTGGGTTGGAAGACCTTCCTCCGGAAAAATAATTGGATAGCGAGATTTCATAGATAAAAGAAACGGATATGGCTCAGATACAAACCCAAGATCCCGGCGGGAAGAAGGGAAGTAAAAAGAAGAGGGCGAAGAAGCACTCAACCGAGATCGACATGACCCCAATGGTCGACCTCATGTGTTTGCTTATCACCTTCTTTATGCTTACCACTGCCTTTGCCAAGCCTAAGGTGATGGTGATCACCATGCCTGAAAAGGAGAAAAACCCAGATAAAATAGACCAGCCAAAGATCTCTGCAGAACGAACGCTGAACATTCTACTTGCCGGGAATGATGAGGTCTATTATTACAAAGGCCAGCCATCTCCTGATAAACCCATGCCCAAGCTGGTGAAAAGTGATTTCAGTAAAGACGGCATCAGGAAAATGTTACTTAACCGGAACCGGGATCTCTTTACTAAGATCACAGAATACCGGGGTAAACGGTTAACCGGTGAGATCATCGTTGCTGATTCAACCTTTGATAATACGATCAAACAGATGAAACTGGATGATAAACTGGGGCCTATCGTACTGATCAAAGCTGATACAGCAGCTAAATACAGGGATATTGTCAATATCATTGATGAAATGGCGATCTGCAATATTGCCAGCTACGCTATCGTTGATATCGGCCAGGTGGAGGTGATGATGATCCAGGCTGAAAAAGCCGGTACCCCACTCACCGAATATCCTAAAATTAAAGTAAAGGAAAAGTAGGTTTCGTTTCATTTAAAACCAGAGGACTATGACAGAAAAACACGAACCTGTAGAATCCCTAGAGGAAATGGTCTTTAAGAATCGAAACAAGACCTATGGAGCGTACATGCTTCGGAAGAAGTATAAAAAGTATATCATTATCTCTATGATCGTTGCCATGCTGGTTATGGCTGTCGTGGTGGCCTATCCCATCATCACTGCGGTTGTCACCAAAGGAAGGATTTTGAAGGAGGAGATGAGCGTTGGAGCGGAGTTACTGGATCTACCCCGGGATGAACCCCCTCCCCCCCCCCCTCCCCCCCCTCCTCCTGAAGCACTCCAGGAAAAGGTGAAATTTACAGCACCGGTAGTTGTTGAAGATACAGCCGTAGAGTCAGATTTTGGTAAGCAGGATCTGCTGGCTGAAAAAGTGAACACAGAGGTACCTTCCGAAGAACCCGGTTTTGGGATCGTGGAAGATAAACCACAAGTTATCGAACAACCCAAAGAAGCTGAGATTTTCACTGTAGTAGAGGAGAATCCTCAATTCCCCGGTGGAGAAGCAGCTCTTTATAAATTCCTCACCGAGAGCATCAAGTACCCTGAGGAGGCCAAAGAACTTGGCATCCAGGGAAGGGTATTTGTGAACTTTGTGGTGGAAACCAACGGCTCGGTCAGTAAAGTGAAAGTCCTTCGCGGAATCGGAGGAGGTTGTGACGAAGAAGCTATTCGGGTTGTGAAGAGCATGCCCAGATGGACCCCCGGAAAACAACGAGGGATCCCGGTACGGGTATCCTATAACCTGCCGATCAAATTTACGCTGCAGTAGGGACGACCCATGGGTGGTCCCTACGTAGGGCGTCCCCATGCAGTAGCTCTACATGCGGTGTCCCTACTGGAAAAAGAGGCTGTCTCAACGTGAGATGGCCTTTTTAATTTGGAAATATTCCAAACGAAACTTTTGTTAATTTTAGCCTGTTATTTTACTAACAATTGACATATAAAGCATTTATGATCGCTCTTGGACAACAAATTGAGAATAAATTCCTCACAGCTGTTAACAGGAAAAGCGGGAGCAACATCCTGGAATGCTACCAATGCGGCAAATGTGTCTCTACCTGCCCGGTCAGCGATTTCATGGACTTCCCCCCCCGTGAGATCATGCAGATGGTAAAGCTGGGACTGAAAGAAGAGACCTACATGGCCAACTCCATGTGGTTTTGCCTGACCTGTTCCGCCTGTTCCGGCCGTTGCCCCCGTGAAATAGATATTCCCCGGGTGATGGAGGCGATCCGCCACCTGGCCATCGAAGAGAATGTCAATTCAAACAATCCGAAAGTGAAACAAATCCGGATATTCCATGAGATATTCCTGGATATGATCAAACATTATGGCCGCAATTACGAGCTTCGCATGATGGCCGAATTCAATATCCGGACCCGGAACCTGTTCAAAGATATGCACCTGGCCCCCAAAGCCCTGCTCAAAGGAAAGATCCCTCTGGGACATGAGAAAGTTCAGCGTGCAAAAGCCATCCGGCGGATGTTCAAGATGGCTGAAAAACTGGAAAAGACCAAACAATCTGAACCATGACAAAACTGACCTATTTTCCGGGTTGCTCCGCACACGGAACCAGCGAAGAGTTCGACAGCACCCTGAAACTGGTGATGAAATCCCTTGATGTGGAGATGGAGGAGTTGCCCGACTGGAACTGTTGTGGCGCCACCTCTGCCCATGTGATGACTGAGAATCTTGCGCTGGCCCTACCGTTACGGAACCTGGTGCTGGCGGAGCGATTACCCAATAAAACCATGGGCATTGCCTGTGCCTCCTGTTATTCACGGATGAAAAGCACCAAAGTGGAGATGGACAGCCATCCCGAACTGGCTAAAAAGATCAACTCCACCATCGTCGAAGAGGGGGAATACAAGGGGGTGGTGGATGTAAAATCGATGCTTCAGTTTTTCTATGAGGACATCGGAACAGAGGCCATTGCCGAAAAGGTCAACTATCCGTTGAAAGGACTGAAAATAGCCTGCTATTACGGATGCCTGTTGACCCGCCCGAAAAAAATCACCGGGTTTGACTCACCGGAATATCCCATGTCAATGGACCGGATCATGGAAGCGCTTGGAGCCACAACCACCGCTTTCGATTTCAAGACCGAATGTTGCGGAGCCTCCTTCTCCATCAGCGACACGGAAATCGTCCTGTCACTCAGCGGAACCATCCTGGAGATGGCCAAAGAGAGCGGAGCACATGCAATTGCCGTAGCCTGCCCCTTGTGTCAGTCCAACCTCGACATGAGGCAGCCGGATATTGAAAAAAAAGCAGGGAAAAAATACGGGATTCCCATTCTCTATATCACGCAACTGATGGCTCTGGCATTCGGGTACCCGGTAAAGGAGCTGAAACCGGCGAAACATATCATTCCGATAGAGCCCGCACTGGCTCATATCGGGGAAGAGATTGAAACGCCTGAAGAGAAGAAAAAACCCAAAAAAGCGGTCACAGCAGAAAGTGAGGTAGAATAATGGCTCGTGTAGGTGTTTTTGTTTGTTTTTGCGGGGCAAACATCGGGGACTTTGTTGATGTTCCGGCGGTAGTGGAAGAGGCAAAAAAGATCAAAGAGGTCAAATATGCCATAGATTACAAATACGTGTGCTCCGATCCCGGACAAGGGATGATCAGGGATGCCATTGTACAACAAAGGCTGACCTCAGTGGTCGTGGCCGCCTGCTCCCCCCGTATGCATGAGAAGACCTTCCGGAAAGCTCTCTCCGATGCAGGCATGAATCCCTATTTGCTGGAAGTGGCAAACATCCGGGAGCATTCCTCCTGGGTGCATCAGAAAGATAAAAAAGCAGCTACCGAAAAATCCAGTGACCTGATCAGGATGGCAGTAGCTAAATCGATCGCCAATGAACAGTTACATGAGATCTCGGTCCCGGTTACCAAACGGGCTCTTGTGATAGGAGGGGGGATTGCCGGCATTCAAGCTGCCCTCGACATAGCCGATGCCCGGATCCCTGTGGTGCTGGTGGAAAAGAGTCCATCCATCGGAGGAAAGATGGCCCAGCTGGATGAGACCTTCCCCACACTCGACTGCTCCCAGTGTATCCTTACTCCCAAGATGGTAGATGTGGCCAGCCACCCGTACATTGAGCTGCTTCCCTATTCGGAAGTGACGGAGTTGGACGGATATGTTGGGAATTACAAGGCCAGGATCAAGCGGAAAGCCTCCTATGTGAATTTCGATACCTGTACCGGTTGTGGCGCCTGCTGGCTGAAATGCCCGGTAAAGGTTCCCAACGAATTCAACATGGGCATCGACAAGCGGAAAGCGATCTATAGCCCCTTCCCGCAAGCCGTTCCCAACAAACCGGTCATTGATGCCGAACATTGTACTATGCTGATCAAGGGCAAGTGCGGGATCTGTGCCAAGGTGTGTGAAAAGGGTTCGATCGATTACACCATGCAGGATGAAATTGTGGAACGGGAAATCGGCGCCGTGGTGGTGGCTACGGGATACGATCTCTGGGACCCGAAACCATACGAAGAGTATGGCGTAGGCCGGTTTAAAGACATCATCAACTCGCTGGAGTTTGAACGGATGGTCTCTGCCAACGGTCCTACCGGTGGCGTGCCGGTTCGCCCCTCAGACGGAAAGGTGCCCAAAAACGTTGTTTTTATCCAATGCGTGGGCTCCCGCGACGAGGCCAAGGGGATCGAATATTGCTCCAAGATCTGCTGCATGTATACTGCCAAGCATACCCTCCTGCTGCATCACAAAGTGCATGACTCGCATGCGTATGTCTTCTACATGGATATACGAGCGGCAGGAAAAGGGTATGAAGAGTTTGTGAAACGGGCCCAGGTTGAAACCGGTGCTACCTATCTCCGGGGCAGGGCATCGAAGATTTACAAGAAGGGAGATAAGCTGATGGTGCAGGGAGAGGATGCTCAGATCGGACAAGTAGTTGAAGTGGAAGCTGATCTGGTCGTTCTGGCCACAGCAGTCTATCCTTACAAGGATAATCCAGACCTGGCGCGGCTGCTGGGGATCTCTTACGACAACTATGGATTCCTTTCAGAAGCCCATCCGAAACTGCGCCCGGTGGAAACAACCAAAGCAGGGATTTTTCTGGCAGGTTGTACCCAGGCTCCCAAGGACATCCCCGATTCAGTAGCACAGGCTTCGGCTACGGCCGCGAAGGTGTGCGGGCTCTTTGCCGGGGATACCATGAAGAAGGATCCGATGATCGCGCATGTCACAAACGAGTTCTGTACCGGCTGCCAGAACTGTGTCAGCGTATGCCCTTACCAGGCTATTGTAACCGAAGAGATCCCGTTGGGATATGGATTCAAGGAGCTTCGAACGGTTGCCAAAATCAACGAAGGCGTATGCCAGGGTTGTGGATCCTGTGTAGCCATCTGCCGCAGCATGGCCATCGACCTGGCCGGATTTACCGATATGCAAATCATTAACGAAATAGTTGCCATCTGATGGAAGCAGAAGTAAAAGAGAAAATTGTAAGCATAGAGAAACCCCATATTGAGGCTTCCCCCGACTGGCAGCCGGTGATCATGGGGATCCTATGCAACTGGTGTTCATATGCGGGTTCTGACCTTACCGGGACAAGCCGGCTTCAGTATCCGCCTAACATCCGGATCATCCGGGTTCCCTGTTCCAGCCGCGTGGATCCGTGGTTTATTATCAAATCACTGCAAACAACGGCCGACGGAGTGCTTATATCAGGTTGCCACCCCGGTGATTGCCATTACATCTCCGGAAATTATTATGCCCGTCGTCGATTCCTTGTAACCAAAAAACTGTTGAATTTCGTGGGATTTCATGAGGATCGTGTACAGTTCTCCTGGGTATCAGCAGCGGAAGGAGCGAAGTTCGCCAAAGTGGTTGCCAAGGTAACGGAAGACATCAAAAAACTGGGACCTCTCCATCTTTATAAAAAGGAAAACAGCTAACCAACATGGACTATACAAAGCAAATTCAGGACATTGCGGGCAAACTCTTTTCTGAAGAGAAGATCGATGTGTTCATTGGCTACCGGAATTCGGGCTTTGATGAGAACCAGGTCCCGGTGCTGATCCGTCACTACCAGGATGTGGATCAGCTCGTATTCACAGAAAAATCGGTTTTTAATCTCACCAACTATCTGAAATACGAGCATACCAGGAATAAACGGGTTGGATTGGTGGTGAAAGGGTGCGACAGTCGCGCCCTGAACCTGATGCTCACTGAAAGCCAGGTAAAACGGGAAAAGCTCTTTATCATCGGGATCGCCTGTGAAGGTGTTGTTGATGAAATGGGGGAGAAATCGCAGAACTGTATCGAGTGCGTGATGCCCGATGCAGTGGTCTTTGACGAGATGCTGGGCACGCCCTCTGGAAAACGAAAGTATCAGGTGAATTCCGACATCCATGAACTGGATG
Organism: Bacteroidota bacterium; assembly: GCA_043810345.1. Classification (GTDB taxonomy): domain Bacteria; phylum Bacteroidota; class Bacteroidia; order Bacteroidales; family FEN-979; genus QYOJ01. Next base: position 19,552 of record JBDROF010000059.1, read on the forward strand.
GGAGAAGCCTGACTGAACGGCAGGAATATTTTGAAGCGGTATTTGAAAATTGCATCCGCTGCAACGCTTGCCGTCATTCCTGTCCGCTCTGTTACTGCGCCAAGTGTTGCATCGACCAGGAGACATCTACCCTCTATCACGGATCCAACACAACCTCCAGCGCCTTCCATGCCTTGATGACCTGGTCGCTGCACCTGGCCGGACGATGTGTGGATTGCCGCAATTGTGAAAAAGCCTGCCCGAGCCATCTGCCGTTACACCTGTTGCATAAACAGAACGAGAAGGTGATCTATGAGAACTTCCAGGAACACCTGGCCGGTATGATTGAAGGCGACCGGGGAGCCTTTTACAAGTACAGTATGAGTGACCCTGACGATTTTATCATGTAACGCATTTCTGAACGATGAACCTGACAACATACTGTACTGATTCAGCCGGACTCCAGACGTTTTATGAAGCAATCATCCACGCTCATGATACCTATGCACCGGTGGAAAAATTCGGAAAATTCGATTTCAAAAAGGCAACCTCCCTTTCTGGATGTAATCCTGATTCACCGATCTCTCGTACGATGAGCGTGAAGCCGCTTTTCTTTCCCAAATCGGCAAAGGTGATGAAATACAAGGCTTCCAGTGAGGGAACAGAACTCTCCGATACAGTGGAAGATCCCCTGGCCGGAAAACGGGTGGTGCTGGGTGTGAAGCATTGCGATGCCCGGGGACTTCAGGTGCTGGATTCGGTATACAAGTGGGACTACATCGATACAGACTATGAGAAACGGAGGGAAAACACGCTCCTGATCTCACCGCGTTGCAACCAGGCTGCCACCCATTGCTTCTGCACCTCTCTCGACTACGATGTGGAACAGCTGGATGCGGTAGATGTAGCTGTGATTAATGGAATGGATGGGAAGATTTACCTGCAGGCACGTACGGAGAAAGGAGAGACGTTCCTGAAAGAGAATGCAAACGGGCTATCCGCTGCCAACGATTCTGCCCGGCAGGAGATGAAAAAACAGTATGACGTATTCACGGGCTCATTCCGCTTGAAGATGAACTACAAAGAGATCCATGAGCGGATGCGGGGCCAGTTTGATTCTCCAGCCTTTGAAGAGGTTCCATCCAACTGTGTAAGCTGTAACACCTGCGCATTTGTATGTCCCACCTGTCACTGTTTCAAGATCTCCGACGAGAAGATCCGGGATAAAGGAGTCAGGTATAAGAGTTATGACTCCTGTAATAATGTCTACTTCACCCTGATGGCAGGTGGTCATAATCCCAGGCCGGTGAAGTACCGTCGCTGGCGCCAAAGGGCCATGCACAAGTTCGTCTATTACCAGGAGCGGTTTGGAGTGAATTTATGCATCGGATGTGGAAAATGCACCATCTCCTGCCCGGTGAATATCAGTATTTTTGAGGTAGTAAACCAGGTGACAGCATCAATGCAGGAATGCAGGAATGCAGGAATGTAGGAATGCAGAATCACATGAATTATAATTTTGCTATTTCGCTATTTCACTATTTAAAGATATGGAACAACTATTAGTCCCCATGATCTGCAAGGTGGATAAGATCGTCCAGGAGACCCCGGATATCAAAACCTACCGCTTGAAATTCAGGGATGAATCATTGGCGGAGCAATTTAGCTGGCTGCCCGGACAGTTTGTAGAGTTCTCCCTGCTGGGGAGTGGAGAGTGCACCTTTTGTATCGCCTCTTCGGCCACAAGGAAAGGCGCTTTCGACTGCTCCATCAAACGGGCAGGGGTGGTAACAGCCGACATCCACCGTGATCTGGATGAAGGAGATGAAGTGGGAATCCGGGGACCCTATGGGAATTGGTTCCCGATGGAAGAGCTGAAAGGAAAAAACCTGCTCTTTGTCGGTGGAGGAATCGGGTTAGCCCCATTGCGTTCACTGATCCAATACGCCATTGATAACCGCAGTGATTATGCGGATTTCACCATTCTTTACGGGGCCCGGTCTTCGGCTGACCTTTGTTACAAAGAGGAGATTGAGGAGTGGAAGAACAATAAATCACTTCAGATGATCCTTACTATCGATAAACCGGAGGATACCTGGAAAGAACATGTAGGGGTGGTTCCCAAGATTCTGGAAGAGGTAGTCAAACCGAAGGCAGAAAACATGAAAGTCATCACCTGCGGACCACCGATCATGATCAAATACACACTCATGTTGCTCGACAAACTTGGCTTTGACCCCAAAGATGTTATCACTACCCTGGAGATGAAGATGCAGTGTGGATTGGGAAAATGTGGACGATGCAATATAGGCAGTACTTATGTGTGCAAAGATGGCCCGGTGTTCACCTATGAGGAGCTGAATAAACTACCGGATGAATTTTAGTATATTTGCAAAAGAGATATCTTCTTACCATGGATAAGGAAACAAAAAAACAGTGGATTGCCGTTTTCCCGATCATTGCACTTGTGATCATCTTTTGCCTCTACGTACTCTCAATGGTTATAGGCTAACCTTTTACATCACAAACACAAACATTATGAACCAGAAATCAACCCACTTGAATCTCTTCAAGCTCATCATGATCACCCTGGCGTTCATCATGAGCATCCGTAATCTTCCGATGCTGGCCGAAACTGGCTGGCAACAAGTGTTTTACATGGTCGTAGCTGCGATCATCTTTCTGATTCCTACAGCGTTACTTTCAGCTGAGCTATCCACGGGCTGGCCAACTTCAGGAGGGGTGTATGAATGGATCAAACTTGCTTTTGGAGAACGGGCCGCGTTTATCGGCGCCTGGATGCTTTGGGTGCAGATGTTTTTTGGGATGGTGATGATAGGATCGTTCATCGCAGCGATGATCGGGTTCGTGATTGATCCGAAACTGGCCGGTAACAACCTCTATATCGCGATCATGATCATTGTGATGTACTGGTTGGTCACCCTGCTGAACCTGCGGGGAATGAAATTCGGCAGCATCATCAGTTCGGTCGGATTTATCGTCGGTGTGTTGATCCCGTTTATCCTGATCCTGGGATTCGGAATGGTTTACTTTATGGGAAACAACCCAATCGAGCTTCCCGATTTCTCCTGGAAACTGGTTCTTCCTGATTTCACCAGTCTCGATCACCTTACCTTCTTTGTAGGAATAGTATTTTTATATGCAGGAATTGAGGTCTCAGCCGTGCATGCCAACGAAGTGAAAAATCCCAGCCGGAATTACCCGCTTGCCATGCTGATCGCGGTAATCCTTGTTATGGGATTGAATATTTCCGGGGCCTTTGCCATTGAGATTTCTGAACCAAAAAATGATATCAGCCTGGCTTCTGGTATCATGCAGACCTTCACCATTTTCTTTACGAAAGATGGCGTGAAATGGTTGATCCCGGTGGTAGCAGCGATGGCGGCCATCGGCGCATTCGGACAGCTCAGTACCTGGGTGCTGGGCCCTTCGAAAGCGATGCTGCAGGTGGCAAAGAACGGAAACATGCCCCGTTGGTGGCAGAAGACCAACCGCGCCGGTGTTCCGGTCAGGTTCGTCTTTGTGCAGGCTACGATGGTATCACTGGTTGCCCTGATATATGTGATTGTTCCGGCCATCAACACAGGTTTTTTTATGGTCCTGATCCTCACCACCACACTCTATGCTGTCATGTATATCCTGATGTTCGCTTCCGGCATCCGGCTCAGGTATAAATATCCCGATGTGAAACGGGCCTACAAGGTTCCCGGAGGGAAGGCCGGGATGTGGATCCTGGCTTCTGTCGGGTTACTTGCCATGTCGTTTGTCATCCTGGTCGGCTTTTTCCCACCTGCCAGCCTGGCGATCGGAAGTCCGCTGTTTTATACCCTGTTCCAGGTATTTGGCGTGAGTATCTTCATCCTGATCCCGATCATTGTTTATGCACTTCGTAAACCTTCATGGAAATCAGAAGAATAAACACCATAATAAAAAAATTCAGTCATGAAAAAAGAGCACCCCATTGACATCGATGCGCTGTTTATTGGGCCTAAATCAGAGAACATTAAATTTTTTAAAGAGACCATTTGTGAGCTGATCGATGAGCATGCCTTCTGGCGCAAAGACTTTCATCCCGAAGATGACCCCATCATCGGCATGGGAGAGCAGCAGGAGAAGCATTTTAAGGATACTGAGCAACGGATTTTAGAAGTGTTGCAAAAGATGAGTTCAAGGTTGAGAACCACCTCCATGCCCTGGCATTCACCCAGATACCTGGGGCACATGAATACAGACATCATGATGCCGGCCATCCTGGGATATATTGGGGCAATGCTTTACAATCCCAACAATGTGGCGTATGAAGCATCAACGGCAACCTCTCCCATGGAGTTGGAAGTAGGAATGGATTTTGCCCGGCTGATGGGATTCGACATGGACAAAGCATGGGGCCATATCTGTACTGACGGGAGTGTAGCCAACCTAGAAGGGATCTGGTATGCCCGGAACATCGCCTCCATTCCGTTTGCCGTGAAAGCAGTTCGCCCGGAGCTGGTCAAAGGGATGTCGGATTGGGAACTGGCCAACATGACTGTCCCAACCATCCTCGACCTGGCGGCGAAGGTAAAAGATGTGTGGGAGGAGATCCGTAATAACTCGGTCAGGGGCACCGGTGTGATCCCGGGACAGCTGGGAAAATGGATCGTTCCGCAGTCGAAACATTACTCCTGGGTGAAGGCGGGGGAGATCAGTGGAATAGGTTTGAACAATGTGATCAACATTCAGGTCGATAACCATTTCCGGATGGACATGAAGGTGTTGGAAAAGACCATCGAAGAGCTGGCTGCCAAAAAGATCCCGGTTCTCGGAGTAGTGGGCGTTATTGGAACTACCGAAGAGGGAGCGGTAGACCATTTCGATCAGATCATTGCCCTCCGCAAGAAATTCGAAAAGAGGGGGATCTCCTTCTATGTGCATGCCGACATGGCTTATGGCGGATATGCCCGGTCGATCTTCCTGGATGAAAATTTTCAGTTTCTGCCATATAATGATTTGAAAGTCAGGCTTCATAAAGAAAATGTGATCAATCAGGACAGCGTGGACTGGCCACCTCAGGGGGTCTATGATGCCTTTCAGGCAGTTTCGGAAGCCAACTCCATCACCATTGACCCCCACAAGATGGGTTATGTTCCTTATGCAGCCGGAGGAATAGTGGTCAATGACCGTCGCATGCTCGATGCCATCTCTTTCTTTGCTGCCTACGTGTTCGAAAAAGGAATGGATGTTCCTTCCCTGCTGGGAAGTTACATCCTTGAAGGTTCCAAAGCAGGAGCTACTGCTGCCGGAGTTTGGGCAGCTCACCAGGTAGTGCCATTGAACATGCAGGGATACGGGCGCCTGATCGGGGCCAGCATTGAGACTGCCCAACGGGCCTGGGTAAAGCTTCAGGAGTTAAAATCGCTCGATATCAATGGAGTGAAGATCAACATTGAAGCCCTTGTCAAACCCGACTTCAACATGGTTGACTTCGCGTTTAATTATGAAGGAAATACCAACCTTGAAAAGATGAATCAGTTAAACCTCGACATCTACAACCTGAGCTCTTATATAGCAGGGCCGGTAACATTAAACGATTTCATCACGTCACATACTGTCTTTTCCTTCGACGATTATGGAGATGCTCCGGCAGACCTGGCGGCCAGAATGGGAATTCCATTCAAGGAGTGGAAAAGAGTGGGAGAATTGCGCGTCATGCGTGCTTGCATCATGACGCCCTATCTGACGAAAGACAAGGTCGCTAAAAACTACTTGGACGACTTTCTCAACAGCATGAAACGGAAGCTGGCGGAAATCTTAAAACAGAAATAACCGTTTCGTTCAGGGTTACTTGGGAGCATACTTCTCCGTTACCAGGGTTTCAATTTTCCCTACAAAGCTCTTATCAATGGGAAATACCGTGATTTCAAAGGTATAGGTTTCTTCCGACCAGGCCTTCAGGTTGATAACGGGCAACCGGGTTACCGACACCCAGGGGGTGGAGAAGATGGTTGATCTGATCTGTTGCATAACCGCATTCAGCTCTTCTTTCCTGGAGCACTCTAGGCTAAACGTATAGCCTTTGCTCTGGCCGGTTCGTTCACTCTTGATGTTCACATCGTCCACCAGTTTTCCATATGGGATAAAGACCGTCTGGTTATCCTGGGTTTCCAGCTCTACCGAATAGTTGCCAAACTTCTTAATGGTCCCGGTGATCTCACCGAAATGGAGCATGTCTCCTGCTTTCAGCCGGGTAGAGCTCCGAAAGATTACCCCGGCAATGAGATCTTTTATCCAGAACCGTGAGATCCAGAAAAGTACCATCAAGAGGATGGCCAGGACAACAAAAACATAGATTTCTTTGGCTTCTGAAAATAGAAAGACAAACCAGGAGAGATAGATCAACCAGAACAGCAACTCAGCGACCGGAAATACTTTGAAGATAAAGAGCCTGGGTTTCTCTTTGTAAAAGAGGACCGGCAGCAGAAATCTGAGCAGACGAATGAAAAGGAACAGCGCTACACTCCATCCGATGAACCGGAGGAAGAGATGAGCAGGATCCGGACCGGTAATTTCCATGGGATTATCTCGTTTGGTGAATCGTTATTGAATAATATGTCTAAGGTGAATATTGAGGAAACTGTTCAATTCAAAAATACGACCTGCCCGTTCGTTGATCAATCCACCCCGTTTGAGAAAGAGAAGTTGTTTTTCCACCTCTTCCAGGGGATCCATGGTAAGTCGTTGAAGTTTTGGTATGTCGAGCCGTTTGTGTAAGAGAAACTGAACGAGGTAGAGGTGCATTGTCGGACTCAGTCGTTCGATGACAGTGTGAGTGGGCAATTGAGGTTGTCGAATGTGCAGGGTACCGTTTTGAAAATCGGTGATATTAGAGATCCAGGCAAGAAGGGCTGCGCCGATGTTCCCACGGGTATAGCTGAAATATTTAGCGAATAATTTTGCCTGTGCCGTCCGGGTCAGCTTCACATCTCCTTTGTCGGACCTCCTGATCTCTAGACCACTGGACTGATGGCGAAACATGATCGCCTCCTGGATAGCCAGGGCATTAAAGGGCTGGAGGTCGACCACCGAAAGGAAACAGTAATCAATTCCCGAGAGTTGGCTGATGACACGGTAACTGGTCTCAGAGACGGTTAGCAGAAACAGGCATTTGTGGCCGTATTTTCGGATAAGATCCCCGATCAGCTCAATCACGGCAGTTCCGGTTGCGGACTTTTCCCACCACAGTTCAAGGTCATCGATCACGATGAGGGAGTCCTCTTCCAGGGAAGCGAAAATGGAATCGACAGAACCATCGAGCCCCGTGCTCTCCTGCAAGGTTTTTATCAACGCTATCGGGTTCGATGAACCGGCTGGCGGGGAGTTCAGTGCATATACCGGGTGGCCCTTATATAGGTTGGAGGAGATGTAGTTGAGGAGAAATGTTTTACCGGTATTCCGATCTCCCCTGATCAGGATACCCCCGGGAAATCCCTTCATGTAGCGGGCAATCGCTTGTTTAACCTGCACAATCTCTTTTTGGCGGTTCACCCAGAACTCCGATTTGAAATTGTACTTCTGAAGGAAAAGCTGACGGTAATAAAAAGGCAATCGGTTCAGTACCTCTTCCGCTGGGGTGACCTGTTCGTGAAGTGTCAACAGGGAATCCACCAACGAGCTCTGTTTCCCGTCTCCCTCGCTGATTTTCTTAGCAAAAAGGAAAGCATCACTCTGCCGGTACCAGATGGCTGTAGTCATCCGGTACACATTGTGACGAACGGTTTGCAGAGCGCTTTTTACTATCCGCAACCGGCGTCGTGATTCCCGTTTTTTTGCATACTCCTTGTAGATATCCGGAGTTTTAAGCAGACGTGCAACAGTCAGCTCCCCGGTGGTTGTGGTGATCTGTTGTGCGAGGTCCCGGTTCAGATGCCGGATGGTGTCCTGGAGCTGGTTCACTTCCGCCTTCACAATCTCCGACTGTTCAGATGCAAAGGCAGGGAATCCTTCAATACCGGGGATCATGCCGGGCACTACCTCCTCGCGAAGAACCATCTCCAGGGTGCTTGTGGCTTCGGGATTAATATTTCCAATGCTGACCAACCGAATGGAATTCCGGATTTTGGCCGCAGAAGCATAGAGGGCCTGTGGAAGAGTTCCCTTGATCTGGTGCAACGATTCGAAAAGGTTGCTCTGGACATGGTAATCCACCAGCTGATAGGTTGGAAGGGTTGTGGGGTTAACTTCCCCGCTGAGTAGATCAGCCGGCTCTTTCAGCCCGGCCGGAACCAACAGCTCCGTTGTTTCAGGAAGCTTGTTCACAAGTGCTTTTATAGCGATCAATGATTTGTCGACGATCCGCTCGAGGGTTAATTGAAAATTGGTCCGGTCATCCCATTGGGTCTCCGGTTCGATGAGGTGAAATTCCCGGGCAGGATCCAGTTGCAGCTCCTCCAGATAGTGCTGCAATTGGTCGTTTAGCTGTTCAGCGTGGCGGATTAGGTGGTCGGTGGTCAGCTGTCTGATTTCGCTCAGGGTACGATCAATAACCTTCCTGAGTCGGAAAGCGAAAAGCTGGAGCCGGATCTCGAGTTTGAGTCCGTTGTAAAGCAGGATCCTGTTCCTGGCCCAATGGTCGGGGATCAGGGTAAACTTTTTCAGGACTTTCTGGATGTAGGCTTCATTTTCCCGTGGGAGGTTCAGGTTGGCTGCTCCTGAGTCAATGATACTGCTCAGGTTACCGAGGAGCAAAGCGAGTAGCTCCTTGAGCCCTTCAGATAGTACCTTTTCTGACCCCATGTTGAGTTCCTTCAGCTTTTGAATAGCAGGCAGGATCTCTTGTTTGGCTTCATCCAGATGCTCGGTCAGCATTCCCTGCTGCTCGAAGAGATTGAAATAGTGTTGAATATTTGTTAACAGTTTCTGCAATTCAGTTACTGCATCAATATTGCTTTTCCCAAGTTGTATAAGCGCCTCATCCAATAATTTATAGAAACGTTGCGGGAAGACCTTCCGGATCATTCGGTGAAACCGGATGACATACGGGATCCCCCTGTTTACTTTCTTTTCTGAATGGATAAAGCGGGTGAACCGTTTGAAATTTCTCGCACGGAGGGTGTCGTTTTCTGTTATCTCGAGGTCCCGGGCAGAAAGCCTGACTATCATCCGGGAAGGGGTATTCTCCACCATTTCACGGATGCCTTCGAGCAGGAACCGGATCCCTTTTTCGAGCCCTTCACGCTGGGTGGTACTGATGGTTTTCTGAAGCTCTTCAATGATCTTCTCCATCAATACCAGATGGTTGGTCTTGAGAGAGGTGAAAAGCCTCGTTTTTTGCTCCTCCGGTTGGGTTAGGAAGGCGTCGGATGTGACCATCCGGAATGCCTCCTGAATGTTTTTCTCCAGCGCTGTTACTTTGTTGGCGTTAAACCGGAACGAAGGTTGAATGAACTCTTGGTGAAACCGGGAGACCAACTGAAAGCAGGACTCATGCAACTCCTTCAATTCAGATGGAACCTCCTCCGGTAACTGATATTCAGGGGATGGCGTGTTCATCTCTGTGGGGGTTTGAAGTACAGGTTGATCGGAGATATACTTGTACTGGTGTTTACTGATCCCAAGACTCAGTTTTTTAAATGTGGATGAAGCCTTGATCAGCAGAACTGTCCCGATCTGGTGGAGCAACCGGTTGGTCGTTTCCACATATTCGGCCTCTTTCCCTCGTTCAATCTCCGGGATGCCTGTGATCACCAGGTCAGTAGTACGGGATTCGGTCTGTACGATTTCGTAAAACGGGAGTCGTTTAATACGGTTGTCAATCACTTTCACGGTGGCGTTGATCCGGAGGGTGTCGAGCAAGGCTTCGGCTTCTAGGAGGATATGGTCCTCGTGTTCACTGATGGAATTCACGATCATCAGGCGAGTCAGGGCCGACTGCCATTGTCCTGACAGTCCGAGGAGCTTCACCAGGGCAAGCGCCAGGTTTCCCTGGTTGCTGACATCCTTCCACCAGATATCCACCGTCCGGTATTTACCGAACCCTGTCCGCTTGTCATAGTCAAGCAACAACACATTCAAATCCAGGTCATACAGGACATGGAGCATCCCGGTAAAACGCTCAGGATGCTGAGTCTCCCTGGCCCATCCCATCAACACCGTATTTGGCTCAAAACCGGAGAAACCGTAAACGCTGGCGATGGTTTCGATCCCGTCGTAGAGATCCCTGACCGTTTTCCGGAGGGTGAACACCCCTGTTTCAGCCTCTTCCACGGTGGTGTCCTGTTTTGACTTGGGAAACAGAACCTTGGCCTCTTTGTTTTCAATCAGGTCGAAATTGGAAAGAACCCCGTGCCGGCCAACCAGGCACTTTCCGAATTCAATCAGGTGAGGCCGCCGGTCGGTACCACCGCTGAACAGCACGATGTTAGGCTGCCAGTTCCGTTGTTCGATGGAGCTTCTGCTCATCCGGTGCAGAGCGCTTCTTACCAGCGAGGAGTAGACGCTTTGCCAAACATCTCCGTACTCCGACCTGAGCTGTTTTCGTTTCAGGTAGAAATACAAGCCACCCATGATGATCAGAGCGGCGAACATAGAGAACATGTCTAACTTGAACATCACTCCGAAAGCAGCGAAAAACCCGATCAATCCAACGTAGCGGCTCACCCGGAAAGAGGGGCGGAAATCGGTGCTGGCCCAGTTTTCAAGGAAGTATGCAATATTGATGAAGCCGTAAGAGGCCAGGTAAAACATGGTCACGATACCGGCGATCACATCCAGTTTCCCAATCATGATGCCTGCTTCTGCGATAAGGAAAATGACCAGGAGGGCATTTCGCGGTTCATTGGAGGCACCATACCCCTTGGCAAAGATCGGCGGGGTAATCTTGTCGGCCGAGATGGCTTGCAGGATACGGGGCCCTCCAAGGATACCACCCAGCGCCGAAGAGAGCGTTGCTCCCCAGATGCCGGCAATCACCAGGGGGGAGAACCAGGCCACTTTCAGAAGAAAGTTGTAATCTGTCAACAACAGTTCCCGGTCTACAAACAAAGCGAATCCAACAACAAGTCCGGCGTATATAACGAATCCGCAGGTGATGGCTGCCAGGGTCCCCCGAGGGATTCCCTTTTTAGGATCTTTCAGGTCGCCCGACATCGCCACCCCTGCCGTAAACCCGGTGACAGCCGGAAAGAAGATAGCAAAAACTACCTCCGGCGAAACGCCATCTTCAAAATAGGAAAGGGAGATGGTAGTGGAGGAAATGTCCTGATGGATGAAAAAACAGCGATGATAGAAACCAGAGATAACCCGATCGCTGCCATGATGTAGAACTGGGTTTTCATGGCGACCGAAGTGCTGATGAAGGCAATGATCACCAGGATCAGGATGGCGGCTGTCCCGACTATCCTGTATCCAGTCACATTTTGTTCCAGTCCGGTGAATTCACGGATGGCTTCAAGGCCCAGAAAACTCTCGGCGAAACCAACCAGGTATAGGGAAATGCTCAGGGCTGTTCCCACGAGGAGGGCAATCCCGATCGCTCCTCCGATCGGCAGGCCGAGGCTGCGGGAGAGGAGGTAATAGATCCCGCCGGCCTGTATCTTTTTA
>JBDROF010000060.1:0-2910 GCA_043810345.1 Bacteroidota bacterium
AATTTCAACTTCGGGATAATGCTCGTCAGCGATTTTCTTGATGAACTCAGCCCAATCTACCTTGCACTTCCTGTCAGTGATGTTAACCGTACGGAATCCAGCCAAAGGTTCATTTGCGAGAAAGATATTACAAACGCCTAAACGTTCGTATTCATAATCACATTTACGGTCATGTCCTTTACTCATTGGTAACGGAACACGGGTCTCGCCAATCAATTGTTTTGGTGATTCATCCATGCAAACTACCGGCCGCATTGGATCATAGGGTCTCTTATACACATCCAAAACTTTTTCCATGGCTGCAACAAATTCTCCGTTTTCCTTGGCTGGAATAACCCAACCTACTACTTTCCAAGGCTTAAGTTCGTTTTTTTTAGCGTCCGGCGTACCGTTTCGTATGAAATATCCTCGGCATACCGAAGTTCAACCAACTTGTCCGCCAACAATCGCAAGGACCAGCGGGCATGCCCTTTTGGAGGTTCACCACAAGCCAATGCAATCAAGTGGGCTTCCATGTCCCCATCCACTAACTTATCGTATACACGGGAAGTAGGAGCCATTTTTAATGCAGCATCAAGTCCTTCTTCAACAAACCGCTTTTTTACCCGGTCAATGGTTCGCATCCCGATCTTCAATACCTTACAGATATCTTCATTGATCTGTTTTTCAGTATTATGGGGACCACGATCAACATTCAGCAGAATTAGTGCATGAATAATCCTCCTCACAGCATGGGTTCCAGTTCGGGTCATTTCAATCAATTGTTCACGTTCTTCCTTTGTAAGAGTAACCTTGTAAGTAGTCATAGCCGTTTTTTTGGCTAAGATACAAAATATTTTAATTACGTCATATTAAATGTGACTTGACACTAGCTTTGAAAAGGGGACAGCCTGGCAGGCTTGTTAAGTTCAATTGGATTCTTCAAATAGGAATCTCATGCCCGTACTTTAAAATCTCCGAAACAACTGGATTCTGTACGTTGAAATCGCTTTCGCGGAAGGGATGTGGCTCAATTCTCATATCAAACCTTCTCCTGAGCTTCATCAGTTCAATTTGAGCTGTAAACGGATCGGTTAAATTTTTTATAACGATAGCTAGATCAATATCACTGTCTTCATGCTGATTCTCACGGGCGTAAGAACCAAAAAGAAATGCCTTAGACAACTGATACTTGTCTTTTGGAACCGCTTTTAAGTATTCAATGAGCAGATTTATAGTTGAGATTTTATCCATTGTCTTAACTCTTTGATATTGTTGACCCAAGTCTCCGTAAAATCCTTTGTGCATCGACGATAGAATTCAAGTTTATAATCCTCGTATCTGGCACTTATATTGAATGTAGTGATAACGTCAAGCATATCAAGTTGTTCGCTTGAACATTTTAACTTGCCTTTAATAGCAAGCCTGGTTAAGTCATGAATGGGTTTTGGAAATTCATTGGTTTCTTTAACCACTAGGGCTTTGAGGAGTTTCTCAATAACTAAATGTCCCAGGAACAAGGACCAACTATAATCTTTTGAGTTGAATAGATTGGTCATTGTAAGAAAATCTCTATCTGAACTCTCAATCCAATGGTTGATACTCTTCTCATAATCTAGCTTATCTCTTCTTTCCTCCTCCATTATTTTTTCGTTTATGCAAATATACTAAAGAATGCTGTATATTGGATCGTTTGCTCACACATCAAGATCCAATTGAACTTAACGACGGCCAGCAGCCGCCGGGCAGGAATTACTGGGCAGAGTGTTTGTATTCGCTTTTTCATTATTGAATTTCTATTTCGTTTACTTTGAATCACTTGGCCTACCTGGCCGGTTGCAGGCTTGTTGAACTAAATCCCACTAACGTGGGATAGCTTTCCACAAATTTAGTAAAATAGTACTGAGTAGGTAGTAGCCGCTCCCTAGATTAAGTTATTAACCTTAAAAACTCAGTACCATGAAAAGAATTGAACCGACTATTGTCGAGAAAGCCATCCAAACGGTTGATGGTTTTTCGAAAGTTTACAAAGGTCTGCAACAACAAATCATGTTGCGAGGACAGAGCAAAAGTACGTTAGAAAATTATATCCGGCGCATAGCTCTGATCAGTCTGCATTATGGACACTTGCCGGAGGCTTTGCCCGAAATGCCAGGCAGCCAAGCAGGCGTTTTGGGTAGAGGACCGGATGAAAGGTGCCTTAGGGGTAAAGTATTTTCATGTAGTGTTCACGGTTCCCCATGAGTTGAATGCGCTCTGCATGAGAGACAGCGCATGGTTTTATAATGCCATGTTCCAATGCGTATGGCAAACATTGCAAGGCTTTGGATATAGTCATTATGGTATTGAAAGCGGAGCCATCTGTTTATTGCATACCTGGGGACAGAACCTGAGCCTTCATCCGCATATTCATTGCCTGGTACCGGCTGCCGGACTCACACTCAAAGGCAACCTGAAACGAATCACCAAACAGGGAAAGTTTCTTTATCCTGTGGAGATGATCAGTGCCGTGTTTCGTGGTAAGCTTTTAGGCAAGCTTAAACGGCATCTGTCAGAACTCGGGCAATTAAACGAATACCAGTCGCTGTTGGACCGGCTTTGGCGCAAATCCTGGGTGGTTGATTGCGAGCGGCCCTTTGGCAGCCCGGAACACATTGTGAAATATCTTGGGCAATATACGCACCGGGTTGCCATCAGCAATCAGCGGATACAGCACATTGACAAGGACGGTGTAAGTTTCCACATGAAAGATTACGCCGACCATGGAACATCCAAACTGACCCATCTGACCGGTGTGGAATTTTTACATCGATTTAGCCTTCATATACTGCCAAGGCGGTTCGTACGCATACGGTATTATGGGATCCTGAGTAGTAAAATTAAAAAAGACTTCAAACCCGAGAAACAAAAAGCTGTTTCGGAGAAAGATAT
>JBDROF010000061.1:0-22053 GCA_043810345.1 Bacteroidota bacterium
TTCCCTGTAGGAACTGACAAGGAGCAGAAACACGCTTTCCACGTCTCCCAGAACTACCCGAACCCTGTCACCGATCATACTACGGTAAATGTACACTTGACACAATCAGGCACACTTGGACTTGAGGTGACCAACCTGATGGGTCAACGTGTTGAGACCCTCTCCAAAGGAATCTGCACAGCCGGAAACCACTATTTTACGATCAACACCAGGGGACTTTGCCCGGGTGTATACTTCTACACGGTATTCTTCACCGACAGTAAGGTGACGAAAAAGATGATCGTAGAGTAGCGGACGGATTGACTCGGCGTCCCGAGTTCTCGGGACTCCTCTCACTGACACGGTGCACCATGCTGCTACACGAAGTCAAGGCCCTCATTGGCAAAGATATCAAACTGGAGTTAAAGCAGAAGTACGTCCTGAACGGCATTCTGCTTTATCTCCTTTCTACCATTTTTGTCACCTACCTCGCTTTTGAAGAGGTGATCACCACCGAGACCTGGAACTCGCTCTTCTGGATCATTCTGTTGTTTGTAGGGGTGAATGGCATCAGCAAAAGCTTCGTCCAGGAGAGTCCGGCCCGCTATATTTACTATTATACGATTGCCAGCCCGCAAGCGGTGGTGCTATCCAAGATCCTTTACAACCTTCTCCTGATGACCATCCTCTCCCTGCTCTCGTTCGGGATGTTCCTCCTGCTGATGGGGAACCAGGTGGTCAACACCGGATTGTTCATCCTGGCACTGATCCTGGGCAGTTTCGGCCTCTCCTCCATCCTCACCCTGGTGGCTGCCATCGCCTCGAGGGCCAGCAACAACTTCTCCCTGATGGCGGTCCTCAGCTTCCCCATCATCCTGCCTCTCTTGCTTACCCTGATGAAGATCTCCAGGCTGGCCCTCACCAGCACTGAATGGACGGGTACCACCGGCCCTCTCGTCATTCTGCTCACCATTAATCTGGCCGTGATCATCCTCGCCTATTTATTATTTCCGTATCTTTGGCGGGATTAAAAGTACCCCCCGGCCCCCTAAAGGGGGAGAGAAAGAATGGCTGTATGACCGATAAACTAAAAATACCGGGAATCTGGTGGAAGTTACTCGGTTTTCTGCTGCTGCTCTATGCAGTGATCTATGGATTTTTTGTCCCGATACCCGAGACGATGATCGGCGGATCATTGAGAAATGTCTTCTACCACGTGGGGATGTGGTTCGGGATGTTTGCGATGCTGGTTACCTCTTTTATCTTCAGCCTCCGGTACCTGAAGGGATTCAGGTTGAAGGAAGACCTGGTAGCGGTAGAAGCTGCGAATGTAGGGATCCTTTTCGGTATTCTGGGACTGATCACCGGGATGATCTGGACAAAAAGCACCTGGGGAGCATTCTGGGTCAGAGACCCGAAGCTGGATGGCGCTGTAGTTGGGATGTTCATCTACCTCGCCTATATGGTGCTTCGCGGATCGATTGATGATACGCACAAACGGGCCAAAGTATCGGCTGTGTTCAATATCGTTGCCTTCATCCTCTGGATTGTCTTTGTACTGGTACTGCCCCGCATATCGAGCTCCACAATTCATCCTGGCCAGGACGGCGCCCCTATCATGGCCCTGGATCTCTCGGTCACGACCCGGATCGTCTTCTATCCCGCTATGGCTGGATGGATCCTTCTTGGCTTCTGGATCATGAATTTGCGTGTGAGAACCAGGAGAATAGTTATGAAGCAGGAGAAATAAAGCATTACGAATTACGAATTACGAATTACGAATTAAATTGGATATGGGACCAGATAGCAAATTATACATTGTTGTTACCGTTTTGGCGGTGATCCTCGTTGGGATTTTCGCTTACCTTTTTTTCATGGACAGAAAGGTGAGGAAGATTGAAAAAGAGATCAAGGAGCATGATCAGAAACAACACGAGGGAGACAAAGGGATATGAAAACAATCCATATTGTGATTATCATTCTGGTGGTGGTTGCAGTGGGGGTGGTTATCTCCACCATCTCCGACTCCAGCACATACGTGACTTTCACACAGGCTGCCGGGCAACCGAACAAGGAGTTCCATGTGATCGGAACACTCAGTCCCGACAAAGAGCTGATCTATGATGCGGAGAACAATCCCAACGAATTCATCTTCTATATGTTGGATCAGGAAGGCACGGAGCGGAAGGTGATCTACCACAACGCCAAACCCCAGGATTTTGAACGCTCGGAGCAGGTGGTGATCATCGGCTCAATGATGAACGATTCGGTGTTCGAAGCCAGGAGCCTGCTTCTCAAATGCCCCTCGAAATACAACGATGAGGATCAGCCCGAAAAGTTCGGCGAGAAGCAGTTTGGGTCCGACGATTGACAATAATCAAGTTCCAAATACCAAATAACAAATAAATTTCAATGATCAAAACTCAATGATCAAAACTTAATAATCAGAACTGTTTCGAAACTTTGATAATTGGTTCCTTGAATATTATTTGTCATTTGGAATTTGATGTTTGGTGCTTTGAAAGTTATGCCTTATAAAAACATTTCACAGTTCATTTCCACGCTGGAGGATGCCGGGGAACTGATCCGGATCAAGGAGTTCGTCTCCCCGAAGCTGGAGATCACGGAGATTACCGACAGGATCTCCAAACAAAACGGCCCGGCACTATTGTTCGAGAATACCGGTACCGGATTTCCCCTGCTGATCAATGCCATGGGATCAGAGAAACGAATTTGCATGGCTTTGGGAGTGGACCATCTCGACGATATTGGCCACGAAATAGATGCGATCCTGCAGGCTTTCCTCTTACCTAAGCAACGTTTCCTGGATAAAATACGGACGCTCCCTTTGCTGCAGGAGCTGGCTTCCTGGATGCCGAAACGCAAAAAAGGGAGAGGAGCGTGCCAGGAGGTGGTGATGGAGGTTCCTGATTTAACAAAGCTTCCGGTTCTCACCTGCTGGCCTGCCGATGGAGGGCCGTTTATTACGCTGCCGTGTGTGCATACTATCAGTCCGCAGTCTGCAGTCCACAGTCCGCAGTCAACGGTTTATCCATCACCACATCACCACATCACCACATCACCACGGCACCACGGCGCCACGGCGCCACCCTCACCACCTTCCAGAAATCTGGGGATGTACCGCATGCAGGTGTTCGGACCTGATCTGACCGGGATGCACTGGCACCTTCACAAAGGATCCGCACATCACTACCAACAGTATAAGAAACTGGACCTGAGGATGCCTGTCTCGGTGACCCTGGGCGGCGATCCGGTTTATACCTATGCAGCTACCGCCCCATTACCGGAAAACCTGGATGAGTACCTGCTCGCCGGCTTTCTGCGGAAGCGGAAGGTAGAACTGGTCAAATGCCTGACCAACGACCTGGAGGTACCGGCAGATGTCGATTTTGTGATTGAAGGGTATGTGGATCCGGCCGAAGAGCTGATCCTGGAGGGGCCGTTTGGGGATCACACAGGTTTTTATTCACTGGCCGACTACTTCCCGCGGTTTCATGTCACCTGCATCACCCACCGGAAGGGGGCGGTTTACCCGGCCACCATTGTGGGAATCCCTCCCCAGGAAGATGGTTGGATCGGGAAAGCCACCGAGCGAATCTTCATTAAGCCATTGAAGATGAGTCTAGTACCTGAGCTGACAGATATGCACATGCCCGTGGAGGGCGTTTTCCACAACATCGTGCTTGCAAGCATCGAGAAAACGTATCCCGGACAAGCTGAAAAGGTGATGAATGCCTTGTGGGGAGCCGGGCAGATGATGTTCAACAAGATCCTGGTGGTGACCGATCCCGACGTAGATCTGACCAACTACCAGGAGGTAGCCAGAGCTATATCCAATCACGTAAACCCCCTGAACCATATCCTTTTTTCCCGCGGACCAGTGGATATCCTCGACCATTCGAGCGCTGAGTATGCTTCGGGTAGTAAGATGGGAATCGATGCTACACGGAAAACCGGCGAAGCTCTTCTCGTTGATACCGGAATAGACCAGGCTGCATTGATTGCACGGATTCCAGAGATTGCTGGAATCAATGATTCGCTGATCCGCGAAGGGATTCACATCCTGATCCTTTCCTTCCGGAAGAGCAAACCGGGTCATGCCCGGTTGCTTGCCACTGCTCTTCTGGAGGCGGGATTACCGGAACGGGTTCGCTTTGTGGTTTTGGTGGACGAGCAGGTAGATCCGATGGATATTGCTACGGTGGTATGGTTTGGAGCGAATAATATAGACCCGGCCCGTGACTGTTTCTTCCCCGAAAGAATGGGGAAAAAATCTGAGGTTCTTTTCCTCGATGCCACCCGGAAAAACCTGGAACTGGACGAATTCAGAAGAGAGTGGCCCAACGTGATCGTAATGGATGACACCACTATCCGGAAGATCGATGAAAAGTGGCCGGTGTTAGGATTGGGCCCTGCCATCCCTTCCCCTTCAACTCATTATAAATCACTGGTTTCCAGAGGCGGTCCCCTCTATTAACTTTCTTTAACATACTGTTTAAAAGAAATTTATATTTTTGTTGGTTAAACTTTCCTTATGAGAAAACATTTACCCTTCTACTTCATGGTGTTTGCAGGGTATTTTGTTTCCATCAATCTTTCCGCCCAGAATTGTGTGATAAGAGGAAAGGTCATGGATGATAATACCTCGGAGTTGATGCCTTTTGTCAACATCGGTATTAAGGGATCCTCTACCGGAACATATAGCGATAGCAGCGGCCATTACCACCTGGAGATCCCCCGGGGAGATCATACCCTGGTGGTCACCTGTGTGGGCTACGACCGGCATGAGAGGAAAGTGGTGGTGCATGGACAAAAGGAGATCGTGATCGATTTCATCCTTTCGCCCGGTACCCAGGAGTTGAATACCGTGGTGGTTACCGGCTCCAAGTACGAGCAAAAGATTGAGGAGTCAATCGCTTCAATAGAGGTGCTGAAAGCTCCTGCCATTCATGCTTCCAACCCACAGAGCATTGATAAAGCCATCGATAAGATCCCGGGAATCACGATCATCGATAATGAACCTCAGATCCGGGCCGGCAGCGGTTTCAGCTCCGGTATGGGGAGCCGGGTGATGGTGATGGTTGACGAGATGCCCATCCTGCGAGGTGATGCAGGTCGTCCAGCCTGGAGCTTCCTCCCGGTGGACGATGTCGAGCAGATTGAGGTGGTGAAGGGCGCGGCATCGGTGGTATACGGCTCTTCAGCCATCACCGGGGCGATCAATATCCGGACAGCCTTTCCAAAAGACAAGCCCATTACCAGGTTAAATACCTTCCTTGGGATCTACAATACCCCATCCCGAAGCTATGCCACTCCCTGGTCGGGCCTGAATCCCCTGGTCTATGGCATCTCGCTCTCTCATCTTCAGAAGTTTGACAATTTCGATTTAGGCATAGGAGCCAACTATTACGCTGATCAGGGATATATCGGAGGCACCCCGGAGCTGCTTCCGGATTCTGTATTTAACAAAGGAGAGTTTGAACGGCGTGCGAAGGTGTACTTCAATACCCGGGTAAGAAATAAAAAGATCGACGGACTGACTTACGGCCTGAATGGAAACTTCATGTACAGCGACAATGCACAGACTTTTTTCTGGTATGATGCCGACACGAACATATATCGTTCCTATCCCGGAGCTCTTTCCCATTTCAAGGAGTTCACCTTCTTTGTGGATCCCTACATCAAATACTACAACGACAGCGGCAACAGTCACAGCTTCAAGAACCGGATCTATTATGGCAATACCAAAGCCAATAATGACCAGTCGAACCGCTACCTGACGATCTACACGGAATACCAGTACACCAAAACGTTCAAGAAGATGGGGGGGATGGTATTGATTGCCGGTTTGATGAATTCGTATTCACATTCTTACGGCCAGGTATTCTCCGGCATCCTGGCCGCCGACAGCACCACCACTGCCGGTGAATATGGCACCTATGAATCGGAGAACCTGGCGATCTACATGCAATTTGAAAAGAAATTCCTCGACCGGGTCACCATCCTTGTTGGCGGTCGCTGGGAGTATTACCAGATTGCCAATTTCTTTGAAAACAAACCGATTTTCAGGACAGGATTTAACCTTCAGGCAACCAGGGGAACCTTCGTCAGGGGATCGATCGGACAGGGGTATCGCGCTCCAAGTATCGGGGAACGTTACATCACCACCAATTCGGGTGGATTTGGCTTCTATCCGAATCCCAGGCTCGCCTCAGAGACCAGCATGTCGTATGAGTTGGGGGTGAAACAACTCTTCAAAATCGGGAAATTCGCCGGAATGGCCGATCTGGCAGGGTTTCTGGAATACTATAACAATTATGTGGAGTTTAACTTTGGCAACTGGGGGAATTCAACCCCCGATAAAAGCCTGGGTTTTAAATTCCTCAACACCGGCCCGGCCCGGATCTATGGAGTCGACTTTGCGTTGGCTGGAGATGGCAAGTTGGCCCGCAACCTGGAACTTTCTCTCCTGGCAGGCTATACCTACTCGGTTCCGCAAGCTTTGGAGCCAAACCTGGTCTATTATGCAAATTTCGAGAATAGCCTCGGGAAGGTAAGGAAATATTCCTACAGTATTACTTCCACCGATACGAACAACTACATCCTGAAATACAGGATCCAGCATCTGGCCAAAACGGACCTCCAACTGACATTCAAAAAAAGATATTCGGCCGGAATTACCGGAAGATATTACGGATTCATGAAGAATATCGATATCTTCCTGTATCAATTGGATAGGCCCGGTGGTATGCATTCGGGGATTGTGAAGTACCGCGAGGAGCATAACAAAGGGAACTTCATCGTCGACTTCCGCGTATCCTTTCTTTTCCGTGACTTTAAATTTTCCCTGTTGATGAATAACGTATTCAATACAGAATATTCGCTTCGTCCGATTACCATTGAGGCGCCAAGAACCACCTCTCTTCAGGTAGTCATGACGATCTGATAAAATCAATCACAAAAACAACAACCCATATGAAAAAGCTAAGTATCCTTATCGTTACCATCCTTCTGGCCCATGCCGGGATGAGTCAATCCGCCTTACCAAACGGTAATTTTGAATCATGGACTTACACCGCCTATGGCTTTTATGACCCTGACGGGGGATTCTTCAAGACCCTGAACATTCTGGATACCATTCAATTTTCTCCGGGCATTACCGCCTATCCCACCGATTCCGCACATGCCGGAAACAAAGCTGTCCGCCTGATTACCAGTAAAATAGACCTTCTGGATGTCCTCATTCCCGGAGTTATCGGAACCTTGAAAATAAATTGGCTTACCTCCAATGCGACCTTAGGAACACCGTACACCTGGACTACCAAAGCAGACCGGTTTCAGGGCTATTACATGGCGTTCCCGCTTAACGGCGACTCAACAAGCGCCATTATACTTCTTTCCAAATGGAACAACAACACGCACAAGCGTGACACTATTGCCTACACAAAGCTGATTTTCCAAGGTACGGTTAGTACCTACACCGGATTTGATGCCCCCATCAATTATTGGAATACCACCACCATGCCCGACACCATCACGCTGTTGTTACTCTCCTGCGGTGGATATAATGCTGTGAACATGATGGGATCCGTAGGACAGGTGGGTAGTCAGGCCTATTTCGATGATGTGACGTTGACGAACATTGCCGGGATTGAAATGCTGCTGATGCCCGATGTAGAGGTGCACCTTGCCCCCAATCCGGCCTCCGGCAATATGACGGTAACATTGAGCGAAGTGATCAAGAACGGCCTCTTCGAAGTATACAGTGCACAGGGCAAGATGATCAGGCAGTACCCCCTGAACTCCATCTCCGGAACCCTGGATGTCAGCTCCCTGGCGAATGGGATGTACTATTACAAAGTGACGGATGGCTCGAAAAAACTGAACACCGGCTCGTTCATCATTGCGAAATAATCTCATCTATTTCTACCAGACTATGATTGATGTAAAAAGTTCACGTATGGCCATGGAGCTCGAAGACAAATACGGAGCTCACAATTACCATCCGCTTCCGGTTGTCCTGGCAAAAGGCCAGGGTGTCTATATGTGGGACGTGGAGGGAAAACAGTACTTTGATTTTCTTTCAGCCTATTCCGCCGTTAACCAGGGCCATTGTCATCCCCGGATTGTCAACGCTCTGATCGAACAGGCCCAAACCCTGGAGCTTACCTCCAGGGCATTCTATAACAACGTGTTGGGTGCGTACGAAAAGTTTATCACCGGATATTTCGGCTACGATCGCGTGTTACCAATGAATACCGGTGCCGAAGGAGATGAAACCGCCCTGAAGCTGACCCGGAAATGGGCCTACAAGGTCAAAGGAATCCCGGAAAACCAGGCGAAGATCATCTGCTGCGAAAACAACTTCCATGGGCGAACCATTACCGTAGTTTCCATGTCAACCGACCCGGATGCACGCAAGGATTTCGGTCCGTTTACACCCGGGTTCATCACCATCCCGTACAATGACCTCGGGGCTCTGGAAAAAGTGCTGGAGGATCCTCATGTCGCCGGATTTATGGTGGAACCCATCCAGGGAGAGGCCGGTGTCTACGTGCCGGATGAAGGATACCTGAAAAAGGCTTATGACCTGTGCAAATCTAAGAATGTCCTCTTCATTGCGGATGAAGTCCAGACCGGAATCGCCCGGACAGGCAAACTGCTCGCTTGTGACTGGGAAGGATTCAAACCGGATGTGCTGATCCTCGGAAAAGCGCTGTCGGGAGGCGTCTATCCCGTTTCTGCCGTACTGGCGAATGATGACATCATGCTCACCATCCATCCGGGC
The DNA here is from genome assembly GCA_043810345.1 of Bacteroidota bacterium. Lineage (GTDB taxonomy): Bacteria > Bacteroidota > Bacteroidia > Bacteroidales > FEN-979 > QYOJ01. Next base: position 8,789 of record JBDROF010000061.1, read on the forward strand.
GAACACGGTTCGACCTTCGGGGGTAATCCCGTTGCCTGTAAAGTGGCTGTCACCGCCCTGCAGGTGGTCAGGGAGGAGAAGCTGGCAGAGAATGCTGAGGCTATGGGGAAGATCTTTCGCGAGGAGTGCAGGAAGATTGAATCCCCATTCATCGAACTGGTTCGCGGAAAAGGGTTATTGAACGCCATCGTCATCCGGCCACATAACGAAAAGACAGCCTGGGATGTTTGTATGCAAATGAAGGAAAATGGTCTTCTGGCAAAGCCAACCCATGATCATATCATCCGGTTCGCACCTCCTTTGGTCATCAATGAGAAGCAAATCCATGAAGCGGTTGGGATCATCAGGAAGTCGCTGAATGAATTAGCGTAGACGAAGTTGGATGCACTGGCACATATAGTCACCATCATCGCTTTCATACTGGCCTTTTACCCGGCTGCCGATCACCCGGAAGGGAGCAAGTCCCCTTCAGGGGATTTAGGGGTTAAAACGAAGCAAACAATTTTACATTAAACGTCCTCGGAGTGAGGTAGTTGGGGATAGCGTACTGCCGGTTGGTGATGTCGGCGACCCAGAGGTAGGAGATGGTATTGCTGAGCTGCAGGAGATTGAAAACCTCCAGGGAAATCCACATCGATTTGAAAGCCCTCAGGGCGTTTTTCGGGTTTTTATAGCGGGTTCGCTCACCAATTAGCTGCTTTGAGATACCGAGGTCGATCCGTTTGTAAGCCGGGATCCGGAGGGTATGATCTTTACGCGGGGAGTCAGGAGGGCCTACAGGAAGTCCGGTTCCGTAAAAGAGTGTAATAGCCACCTTCCAGGTGGGGAATTTCGGGATATAATCCTGGAAAAAGATGCTAAGGTTCACACGCTGGTCCGTTGGCCGGGCGACCCAGGCTCCTTCAAAGTATTCTTCGGTCTTCATGATGGAGAGGCTGGCCCACGATTCAGCCCCTTTTACAAATTCCCCGTTGATGCGGAAATCTATCCCTGTAGCGTAGCCGTGTGCATCATTGGTGCCGAAGTACCGGATGTTCAGGTTATCAATCTCGTATGGAATAAGGTTGTCGATGTATTTGTAATAGGCCTCTGCCACGAATTTGAAAGGCCGTCCCCAGGCCTGGAAATAGAGATCACTGCCGGCAAGCACCTGAATGGAGGTTTGTGCTTTCAGATTGAGGACCACATTTCCCTGCAGATCGGTGATCTCCCGGAAGGTGGGAGGCTGTGAGTAAAACCCGGAAGAGATCCTGAAGGTGGTCTCGGTTCTCCAATGCGGCTTGAACGCGAGGTTGATCCGGGGATTTACATTCACCTGGTTGTTGTAGCTGTACCAGATCCCCCTGACGCCTGCGGTGAGGGCGATGTCGGTTTGCCGGAGTTTGAACGTCCAGGTATCCTGTACGAAGGCGGAAACCAGGCTGGTGCTGAGGTTCTGGTCTGTTTTAACCACATTCTTCAGGATAAACGGATCATGGGCCGGGTTGGGAAATCCGATGGAGTCGATCGGCCGGGGAAGGGTATAACCAGCCGAATCCTGAAGCTCCCATTCGTTCATCCGGTTCTCAAAGTAGGAATACTGGTAGCGGATGCCCCAGTCGACCTGGTTGATGGTTTCCTCAACCGATCCACGGTGTTCCAGATGGAGCACGGTCCCGTTGAGGTAGTTCCGGGCATGGTCCATATAGGCACCCACACCCAGGAGCTCGGTTACTTCACCATATTCAGAACTACCCTGAAAGCTCTCCAGCTTCCCGATCCAATACTCTCCTGAGATGTCGTATGTCTCACTTTCGTTTGTCTGGTAGGCACTTGAAATGAACCGCAGCTTTATGTTTTCTGCAGGCCTGTAGGTCAGGGTCAGACCAGTGAGCCAGTTCCGGTACCGGTCCACCTCGTGGCCGTCGAAGTAGATCCTGATCTTGTAGGCTTCATCAATGGTCCCAAAACTGGTTTCCCTGGTCTCGGGGATCAGTTTAAAGGTGTTGTTGGAAAAGTATCCCAGCAGGGAAAGCTCCATTTTATCCGAGATGTCGTAATAGAGCATCCCCTGGATGTCGAAGTAACGTGGTTTGTAGTTTCCTTTGGTGTCCAGCCCTTTCAGTAAGTAACTATTGGTTTTGTACCGGCCTCCAAGGAGGTAGGAGAATCTTTTTTTGGCAAAGGTTCCTTCCAGGTGGGCGCTGACACCCATCAGATTGAGGTCGAACGATCCGGCAAAAGCCCGGGGCTTTCTGTAGCGGATATCCAGCACCGAAGATAATTTGTCCCCGTATTTTGCATCAAATCCCCCTGCAGAAAAGAGGATGCCGGATACCAGATTGGGATTCAGAAAGCTCATTCCTTCCTGCTGCCCAGACCGGATCAGGAACGGGCGGTATACCTCAATATCGTTCACAAACACCAGATTCTCATCGTAATTCCCACCCCGAACTGAGTATTGAGAGCTTAGCTCATCGCGGGATGAGACGCCGGGGAGGGTTTTGATGATATCCTCCACGCTGGCATTGATGGTGGGAATGAAGGTGATGGTTTTGGGATCGATCCGGTTGAAGGTGCTGGTGCGCAATTGCTCATCCTTCACTTCGATGGTGCTCAGTACAGTGGATGTTTGCCTGAGCGTTACCTCGCCGACATGTTTCCCGCCCGAAGGCAGGTTCACTACCAATGAATCCCGTTCAAACCCGACGAATGAGAAGAGGATGATCACCTCTTTGTTGGCTGGAACTGCCAGTGAAAAATAACCTTGCCTGTCGGTAGTGGTGCCGGTAGTGGCGCCCACCACAGCCAGGTTGACATATTCAATCGGATCGCCCTCCTCGTTGGTCACATAACCGGTCACAGTCCCCACCTGGGCAAAGGAGCTCCATATGAAAATGAGCATAAACGCTGAGATGATGGAGATTTGTCTAAACATGTCTAAGGCTGTTCTTCGTATGTTCTGCGTTTAAATTTCCCCTCTTTCCAGGCTTTGATGAACTGAGCCCATGCAAAGGGATTGAATATGGAAAAGGGCTGTTGCTGCCCGAAGTAGTAAAGTTTACTGGTCTGGTTTTCAATATAGTTATGGTAGTTCATCCGGGCATCCATCGGAAGCTGATCGGCCATCATCCGGATCTTGGCGGCTGACAGGTTTTTCCTTGCTCTCTCCAGGTCATCGTCAGGAATCCGGATATTGATAAATGCCTGTTTGAAATCTTCATAGGTTGGCCAGGGAAAGATGATGGCCGCTTCCAGGGTCAGGGTATCGGCAGTCATGAGCTGGATCAGTGAATAGCGTTGATGGCGGATGGTATCGGGGATGATGAAGGAAGCCGGTTTGTATCCCAAAGCATTAAACAGGATGGTATCCCCGATGCGGGCTACAAACGAGAAGTAACCCATGATGTCGCTGGTGGTTCCTTCCCTACTCGTTTTCACGCTGATTCTTGCAAAGGGAACAGGTGAGAGACTATCGGCCGTAATGGCAATGCCGGTAAACTGAACCAGGGTCCGGTCATGCTCCCTGTCCTGTTTACCTGGTTCTGCCTGTGTCTGGACCTGGCCGGTGGTTTGCCCTTTTTCCTGCGCCCCGGTTCTGAGACCGGCAACTAATAATATAAAGGTGACAAGAAGAACAGGGAAACGGTGATTCATGCGGGCAAAAATATGGAATACGCTGGTTAATCAACGTATTTTACCCGTTTTTATTTCTATTCAAACAGGCAAAAAACAGCTGTTACGGATTTGCCAGATAGCCTTTCTCACGGGCCTCTTTCAGGCAAGCAGAGATCCCTTTTTTATTGATGTTCCTGATTCCCTCGGTAGATACCTTCAGGGTGATATACCGGTCTTCTTCGGGAATGTAAAAGGTTTTTGTTTGCAGGTTGGGATGAAATACCCGTTTGGTCTTTTTATTGGAGTGAGAGACCTTGTTTCCCTTCATGTATGTTTTGCCCGTAATTTCACAAATCCTTGCCATGGCGCAATTGTCTTAAAGAATTGGGTTTCAAAAATGGAGTGCAAAGTTCGAAAGAATTATTCAGAATTACAAACGAAATTGGTAATTTCATTCAGTCCACAGTCTTCAGTCTTCAGTCTTCAGTCTTCAGTCTTCAGTCTTCAGTCTGCTTGTCCGCCTGTCACGGCTCATGTCCCACGTCCCACATCTTACGTCCCACGTCTCGTCCCGCAAATCGACAAAATCACCCCTGTTATCGAATTTTCTTTCAGGAGCCGATGATTCCTCGTAATTTGAGCTCCGAATCAATAAACAACTATGTAATCATGAAATACATCACCCGGTCACTGAAATGGTCAGGCACGGCTGTTTCTCTGTTTGTTTGTGTAATTTTGTCGGCTCTTGTCCTACCCGGATGTAAAAAGCACGACATGCACGGATTTAAACTGATTGAAAAACGCTTTGTCAAGGAACTGAACGCTGAATGCTACCTTTACGAACATGAAAAGAGCGGAGCTCATCTGTTGAAAATAGCATCGGAAGACCCGAACAAGACATTCGGGATCGCTTTCAAAACGTTTCCCGATTCTGATGCAGGCACCCCCCACATCATGGAACACTCGGTGCTGAACGGATCGAAGAATTTTCCTGTGAAGAGTCCCTTTGACGTGTTATCCAAAGGATCGCTGAATACATTCATCAACGCTTTTACCGGCAAGGATATGACCATGTACCCGGTGGCAAGTATGAACGACAAAGACTACTTCAACCTGATGCATGTTTACCTCGATGCCGTTTTTAACCCTTTGATCTATGACGATCCCCGGATTTTGAAACAGGAGGGATGGCATTACGAACTGACGGAACAGGCCGAGCCGGTTGTATACAAAGGGGTGGTTTACAATGAGATGAAAGGATCATTCTCGAGTCCAACCCGGGTTCTGAATTATGAGATCTATAAACATCTCTTCCCGGATAATCCGTACGGATATGAATCCGGTGGATATCCTCCCGCCATACCCACACTCACGGATGAGGCTTTCCTGGATTATCACAAGCGGTTCTATCACCCCGAAAACAGCTACATTTTGTTGTACGGTGATGCCGATCTGGAAAAGGAGTTGGCGTTCATCGATTCTGCCTACCTCACGAACTACGAAAAAGGGACCAACCCGGTTACCATCACCGATCAGGCCCCTTTTGAATCGATGAAAAGGATCACCGCTTTTTATCCTGTTCTGGAAGGGGCCAGGATGGAAGATCAAACGTATCTTTCATACAACTTTGTAGCCGGTCACAATACCGACCAGAAGCTGGCCTGGGGTTTGGATATCTTATGCGATGTATTGGTCAACCAGGAATCGGCACCCGTTCGTCTGGCATCACAGCAAGCGGAAATCGGACAGGATGTATCTGCCTCTTCCGACAGTTACAACCAGAATGTGATTCAGCTCATCGTAACGAATGCCAATCCCGGCGACAATGAAAAGTTCATGGAGGTCATTAAGAAGACTCTTCAAAGAGTTGCTGAAGAAGGAGTAGACAGAGAAGAGGTGGCCGGTGTGCTGAACCGCATTGAGTTTCAGCTGCGTGAGGGAGATAACGCCCAGAAAGGGCTGACATACGGATTCCAATCGCTCTCCGGCTGGTTTTTTGCCGATGATCCTTTCCTGACCCTCGAGTGGGAGAAACCACTGGCTGCTCTGAAGAAAGGGATCAAGGAGAATTACCTGGAATCGGTGATCACAAATTATTTCCTGCACAATCCCCACTCCCTCGAACTTACGCTGGAACCGAAACCGGGCATGGAACAGGAGAATATGGCTAAAGATGTGGAGCTGTTGAAGACCTATAAAGCCTCCCTGACTGAAGAACAGATGGAGGAGCTCATTGCAGAAACAAATGAATTGATTGCCTACCAGGAGCGGGAGGATACACCAGAGGCGCTGGCCACCATCCCATTACTTGAACTCTCGGACATCAATCCCAAGGCCGAATGGTTTGGAGTGGAGGAGACAGAAGTTGGCGGAGTGCCTGTATTGTATTGTGATCAGTTCACTAACCATGTGGTCTACATGAACCTGACGTTTGATCTCCGGGTGTTGCCCTCCGAGATGATCCCGTATGCATCCCTTCTCTCCAATGTAATCAGTTTGCTCAATACCGAAAGCTACACGTATGGCGATCTGAACAAAGCCCTCAACATCAACACCGGCATGTTCAATGTCTCTTTGCCCACGTTCTTGGAGGATCAGGATGACAGCAAACTGATCCCGAAATTTGAGGTGACATCCAAAGCAATGGGTGATAAGGTGGAGAAAATGTTTGAGCTGACAGGGGAGATCCTGAACAAGACTCGTTATTGCGACACGGAACGGTTGAAGACCGTATTGGATAAACATCAGGCCCAGCTGGATGCCGACGTGAAACGGAACGGTTACCGCTATGCTTCCAGGCGTCAGGCATCGTATGTTACCAACCATGGACTTTTCAGGGAAGAGGCAGGAGGATTGGATTACTACTGGTTTGTAACAGATCTGACAAAGAAATTCGATGAGAATCCTCAGAAGGTTTGTGAAACACTGTCTGACGTTGCCAAACTTCTCTTTACCAAACAAAACCTGATCGCTGCCACCACCTGTAACAAGGAGCAGTTGAAGATCTTTACCAATGGGCTGACAGCGTTTATTGCCACTCTGCCGGATGAACCGGTCACGTTAAAGGAGTGGGCTCTGCAACCTGTGAAAAAGAATGAAGGGCTGCTGACGCCGTCCAAGGTGCAATATGTAGTAGCGGGTGCTGATTTCAAAGACCTAGGCTATTCCTGGGATGGCAAGATGAGGGTACTGAACCAGATCCTTTCAACGGATTACCTGCAGACAAAAATCCGTGTAATGGGTGGAGCTTACGGGGGCTGGTGTGTCATTACTCCTTACGGAATGACAACCTTTAACTCCTACCGTGATCCGAATCTGGAGGAGACACTGGAGAATTATGCCGGAATTCCGGATTACCTGAACAATTTCGAAGCGGATGATAATGCGATGACCCGTTATATTATCGGGACTATCGCCGGATTGGATACACCACTGACTCCTTCCCAGAAGGGGGATCGCGCTGTCAACTACTACTTTTCCAAAACTACGCAGGAAGATCTCCAGCAAGACCGTGATGCCGTGTTAGCGACCACAACAGGCGATATCAAGGGTTTTGCAAAGATGATGCAGGATATCCTGGACCAGAAGGTTTACTGTGTATATGGAAATGCAGATAAGATCGAAAAAGAGAAGAGACTCTTTGAAAATCTGGTAAAGCTGGAAAGGAGATGAGAAAAAAGCGAACCAACCCCTGGACGCTCCGGGTCGTTGTTATCCTCTTCATCTGGCTTCTCATTTACTTCTTCGTAGCAGGACCGGGACGTATTTTGTTCCCTTCCTTGCTGATCTCCTATTCCAGTGTTACTGACCAGAAGAATACCGTTTATTTCTATGGCGACCGGATAGAGAAGGCGCTGGATATCCTCTGGCTGGCCTCTATTACCCAGGACTCCATCAGACAATTCGCCGGAGATACTGTTTCCCATGAGTTCAGCCGGGGGGTCACCATCTTTCTATGTGAATCTCCGCGTCAGTATTTTCATCTCACCTGGAACAAAGCCATGGGATCGGCCATCATGGGAAGGATCGTGTTGAATGAATCCCGGATAAAGGAGAATATGTCATCCTATTCTGCAATGATCCATGAGATGTACCATCTCTACATCACACGCAGGTATGGGTATCTTCCCTCTGTACTTTTTTACCCGAAATGGTTTGAAGAGGGATGGGCCACCATGTTACAGGATTACTCCGTGCCTGCAGATAAGTTGGGAGAAAACCTGTGGGTACAACCCACAATGGTAACAGCAACGTCGCTGGAGCACCCCTGGAACTGGCAAACGATGGTGCAGATGGAGGAGGGTAAGATGGCAGCGAAAGGGTATGGCCAGGTCTGCCTGTTCACACGCTACCTGGCCGACCGGCATGGAATGGATAAACTTCGTGAGTACACCTCCCGGCTTCACTGGAACCTCGTTCCCGACCGGACCTTCGAAAAGGTCTTCCAGATCCCTCTGGATGTTGCCGAATCGCAGTGGCTTCAAACGATGGTGGAAGCAAAAGAGGCCCCTCCTGAGACATCCTTTATCCCTTTGCCATTTGATTTCATGGTATTTCTGAGGTGGTGTTTTAGTATAGCCGTGATCCTGTTTCCTGTGGTTATACTTGTTTGTTGGATCGTCAGGATGATAAAACGTAGAAGGCGACGAAATTTTTACTAGTTTTAGAAAAAACCTCCTGTTGATTGCTTTACATCCTCTGTTGAACAGGACCAGGACTAAGGTGATCTTCGCCATCCTGTTCCTCCTTCTTTTGGGTATCACCTCTTTCCCCCAGAGGCAGAACAGGTATTTCTATGGTAAAGTGATTGACCGGGAGACCCGTTACCCGATATCCTCGGCAAACATCACCTTCACTGGTACCGGCCTGGGCAGTAGTACAAACAACAAAGGAGAGTTCTCTTTTTTCATCGACACCATTCCGGTTTACATGACTGTAAGTCACCTGGGTTATGAGAGCCAACGGATCTGGCTCGATAACACCTCAGCCTCCATCACGGTAATGTTGAAATTGAAGGCTCAGATGTTGCAGGAGGTCGAGATTAAGGCGGTCAATGAACCGGAGCTCTTTTTTAAAGACACCCAGTATTCGGTACTCGACTACGAAGTGGATAACAACCAGGTTTTCATGCTGATCTACCGGTTCCGGCGTGCTGAGGCTGAATTGCTGTGCCTCTCGCTTTCCGGGGATACTGCCTCCTGTTCAGGGTCGCTTCCGTTTCGTCCCAATGAATTATTCCACGACTGCCTGGGTCATATCCATGTACTCGGTCATGACACAGCTTACCAGGTATTTCGCGACAGTTCAACCCTCCGGCTCATCTATCCTGCAGAGATCGGACGGTTTAAGAAAACTTTATCCGATTGCGTAGCATCTGCCGGGGATCTCCTCTTCTTCCGGAAGGTCAGCCGGAACCAGTTAGGTGTAGAGTTTTATACCATCAACCGCCAAACCAGTGAGCGCATGCATCTGACGAACGCCAACGACGAAAAGAGGCTAAAAATGCTGAGACGGAATCCCGACGATAATTCCCTGATGATGATGTCTCATATCCCGGATAGCCGGGATGCGTTTCAGGAGTATGCCTGGGTGAAAAAGATTCTCTACAAACCCAATACCTCAACGCTTCACAAGATTGACGAGATCCTCTGTGTTTTCAATACAGCCGATTATACGCTCGAACTTTATACCCTTGCAGGGGAATTTACCTCCAAACTCAAGATGCAGGTACAGGATACCCGTGAAGGACGCTGGACAACCGAGATCTACATCGATGATATCGAAAAGAAAGCCTATACCTCATTTCTGAAAAATGGCAGGTTGACACTCTTTCGGATAGATCTGAACAATGGCGACCTGAAGCGGATTGTCAGCGCCACGCACATGTACCCACAGAAGATCAGGGTTCACAGCAATTTCCTTTTCTACCTTTACGACATTCCCGGGGAGGGAGATAACAAGCACATGTTTCGTCAGAAGCTATAATAAATAGCGAGATAGCGAGATAGCGAAATAGCGAAATAGTAGCAAATTATACGTAATTCATGTGCAATAAATGGCAATAAATGGCAATTCATGGCAATAATCAAAACGTGATCACGGTATTTTTCCCCTGCAGGTACTCAGTCAACGATTCTCCCATCAGCCTGACGTTGACACCGAGCCGCATTATTTTCTTCGTAACTCCGTAAGAATCGGTACAAACCTGACAAGCCTGAACGGTCATTCCGCTGTCGAGGCACATCCGGATCTCCGCCTGGATCTCTTCATCGTCGGCTGACAGTTTCGCCGAGGCTCCCCAGATGATCAGGTCGATCTCATCCCACCAGCCGTTGGCTTTGGCGTTCATCAGGTACTGAAATATCATCCGGATGGCGACATCTTTCTCTCCGGTTGTCCAGAGAACGTGAAGCTGCTTCTTCTCTTGCATAGTTCAGGTTTAGTTGAAATCCGGAAGCAAAGATACGGATGTTCGTGAGACGTCCCTTTCACCCGCCATAGTTTTAGTGAATATAAAATGTTAATTACATATTGCAAATATAATAATAAAATGCTATCTTTGCATTTCAAAAAGCTATAAAATGGAGCAATTATTTGAATATCAGGAAAAAATACTCTCATCAGCCCCTCTCTTTCATGACCGGTACCTGGAACAGGTTATCGACTGGAATAACCGGCTGATTGCTATTAAAGGGGCCAGGGGATCAGGAAAAACCTCTTTGCTTCTCAAGCTGATTCGCACCTCCTTCCTGAATGATCCAACAGTACTGTACGCCAGTTTGGACCACCTCTATTTTACAAGTAATACCTTGCTCGATATGGCAGATTCGTTTCAGAAGAGAGGAGGCAGGATCCTTCTTCTGGACGAAGTGCATAAATATCCAAACTGGTCTCAGGAGATAAAGAATATCTATGATACCTTTCAACATCTCAGGTTGATCATCACAAGTTCCTCCATTCTGGATATTTTAAAGGGGAGAGCTGATTTGAGCCGCAGGGTCGTTATGTACGATCTGTATGGTCTCTCTTTCAGGGAATTTCTTGAATTTGAAACAGGAATGAAATTTCAGTCCTATTCGATGAGTGAGTTGCTTGATAACCACAGGACGATTGCAGCCGGCATCAATTCCAGAATCAAACCCTTTATGTATTTCGGCGAATACCTGCAACATGGTTATTACCCATTTTACAGGGAAGGGGTAAACGCCTATCCATCAAAGCTGATGAATGTGATCAACCTGACGCTTGAATCAGATCTGCCGTTATTAAAAAACGTGGATCCGAAATATGTACCACGATTGAAGAAACTCCTTTACATACTGGCCATTTCCGTGCCGGTTCAGCCGAATATCAGTAAGATCAGTCAATTGATTGAAACCTCACGAAATACGGTTCAACTCTATCTCGAATACCTGTGTGAAGCGAGGCTGATCAATCTTTCACGAAGAGCCGGTTCCGGTTATGCTGTGATGGCAAAGCCTGAGAAAGTTTTCCTTCAAAACACCAACCTTTCCTACGTTTTATCGGAAAAGAGACCGGATATAGGATCGTTGCGGGAGACATTTTTTTTCAACCAGGCAGGGGTTAAGCATCAGGTTCATTCACCTTCCGCTGGTGATTTTCAGGTTGATGACGGTCTGACATTTGAAGTTGGCGGGAAAAGTAAAAAACAAAAACAGATCAAGGGTACTGACAACGCCTATATCCTGGCCGATGACATTGAAACCGGGTTTGGCAACCGCATCCCGCTATGGCTGATAGGATTTTTATACTAACCACCTTCGTCCTTCGTCCCACATCAACCAGATCGCTTTCTCAAGCGCCGAAGAGTTTATCAGGCGGAGTACGGAGCTGGTGAAGTGACGTAGGGAGGTAGGGACGAAGGACGTGAGACGTGGGATGTGGATTCAGATTTCCGAAATGTGGGATAACCATTTCCAGGCAGGAATGACCGGGAACCCGGCCAGTGTGTCCTCCTGATCGAGGGTGATGATAGCTCCTTTGATACCCTTCATTCGGCTCCGTGCATTTTTTAATCCCGCAATTTCACGGGAAAGGTTCTCTTCGTTCAAATGATGGCACACCTGGATGGCTAAGGATTTGTGGAACGGTCCCCTGACCAGGAAGTCACATTCTGATTTTTCATCTTTATAAAACTCAATTGAATCCCCACTTCTCCTCAAATGAAGGTAGACAGCATTTTCAAGCAACCGTCCTTCGTCGCTACTAAGCGAAAGGCTGTTGGCTTTTGATAATCCGGTATCTATGGCATAAACCTTTTTTGGATTGCCCTGTTGCTGCCGTACCGAATATGAGAATCGGGGAACCATATCTACCAGATAACTCTCATGAAGGAAATCACAGTAGTCAATCGTGGTCCGTACAGAACGAATATGGAGTAATTGCGTGATCCTGTTATAGCTGAATTCTTTACCGGTATTGCTTAACAGAAAAACAGCCAGCCGCACAAGCAGGGACTCATTTCTGATCTTACGCCGGACGGCGATATCCCGGATAATAATATCTTTTAGAAGAGTTCGCAAATAATCGGAATCATTCTCGGCAAGAGATTCAGGGAAACCCCCTTCCTGAAGATACCTGTCAAAACTATCCTTACCTGGAGAACATGCACGGAAGGAGAGGTATTCATTATAATCAAACGGAAATAATTCTGTCTGCCTGTAGCGACCGGTCAGTTTCGTCCCCAGCTCACGGCTGAGCATACTGGCATTTGACCCTGTTATGTATATTTTTTTGCCCATTTCATTTGCAGCCCGTACATAACGCTCCCATTCCGGTACATTCTGGATCTCGTCAAAGATAAACAGCGTTTTTCCCTCTTTTTCTGCGATCTTTTCAATCTTATAAAAATCATTGACTTCGAACCCTTCCAGGCGGGGGTCTTCAAAATTAATGAACAGGGAAGTGGAATTTTCCTGAAAAAGCTGCTTTAAGAAGGTACTTTTACCGCATCGCCGGACACCGGTAAATATGGCAATGCGTTTTGTCTCCGACAATTCCGTTTTCAACCGTTTGATCAGATGAACGGGCCGGGAAGCAGCGGCTTGGTCACATATAATATAGTTTAACAAATCTTCCGGTATCATGATCAGATATTTTTCGCAAAGATAATTCATTTGTATTAGATATACAAAATATTTTGTATTATTAATACAAGACGAAGGACGTGGGACGTGAGACGTGGAGAAATTTAATTAGTTTTTAATGGATCTCCCTCAAAATATGTTTCTTTCTTCGCTACCTTTATATGTTTTTCATTTGTCGCCCATGGCTGTCCTCCAAATTATTGGATGTATATCCATGTCTCAAAAAACTAAAATAGTTATGTTATAGAATATATGCGTTAACTGAAACCATTTTGTTATGGATTCTCCATAACAGTCATAGTATCAAAAATTTAATTTCAAAATTAATACTTGATTTGTGAAAAATTCATCGTACCTTTGATAAGTCAATATTAATAATTTAAGAAAAAAGAGGTATAAAAAACTACTTATGTAAAAAAGCAGATACTTAAATAAGAGAAAGCGTTAAGCTGAATTCTGCTGTTGAATCCGGCCAAATTTCAATAGTGTTGCAGGATAGTAAGCAAGCGTCACGTTACAGCGTGAGCGTTGTTTACCTGCAACACGGGCACCTTGGTCGGA
>JBDROF010000062.1:0-64389 GCA_043810345.1 Bacteroidota bacterium
TTTAACTAAGAAAAACAGATCAGAATTAACTAAAGATTTGGACCATAGTACATTCCCATTAATATCAGTTTTTATCAGCCATGTAAGATATTCATTATAGGAATTCATAGTTGAAGCCAATCCTAAAATAAAACCATGGTCGTATGTTGATTTCGCAGAGTATATATTATCAAATCTATCAGGTATCCCATAGGTTCTCTGCCAGATATTATTCTTTTGGGCGAAACAGGTAATCTTAGTTGTTCCTGTAATCGCAAATACTACCAGAGCAATTATCTCTATTTTTAGTGACAAACCATTCATTGGGTAATGATAAATTCAGCAGTTGCTATGGTTTTTCCACAATAAACTTCGCACTCCCAACCACCTCATTCATAAATACCATCCTCGCCACATACATCCCTCCCGGCCAGGTGGAAATATCAAGCTTAATACTCTTCTCCTGCCGGGGAATCATTTCGCTATACATCAGCCGCCCAAAAAGATCGAACACCTCCAAACGCACCTCTTTCCACTGATGGTAAATTGTCGTAGCTGTAATCCCAAACCCACTGGTAGGGGCGGGTTCCGAACCCGCCCCTACCAGTCCATTCGTCCGCCTGACCAAATACTTCGGCAGTTCAATGGTAATCCGATTTTTGGCCGGATTCGGATAAACATGCAGCTTTGTTGTTTCCGGATCTTGCAGGGCTTCATCAATTCCCACAATCACCACTTCGCAGTCATCCATCGGAATTGTATCAGAAACGATTGGGTAAGGGCATAAGCTATCATAGGTGAATGGAGTTGTATAGACACTATCATATTCTAATTCAGAGGTTACTTTAAATGCATAAGCATTGAAGACGCCTGCAGAATAAACAAACCCTGCAAGTATTAGCCTGTCATTATAGGTTATATCAGATCCCCAAAAGGAGCCTGATGAATAATTAATTAGCAAGGGTTTCTCCTTGATAAAATTCCCTAATGAATCTGTTTTTATTAGGGCAGTCGTATCATTTCCTGATGGGGAAAGCCATCCTGCACATTGCACCAATGTCGAATCAGAAAACCAATTGATTGTTGTCGCAATCCCTGCAGTGGAGGTTGTCTTTAAATCTTTATAAAAAACCGGTTCACCTGTAACTGACGTTTTAAACAAACAGGGTGAATCTCCGTAAGGGGCAGCTGTTCGCGCTCTTCTGCCGGCAGTGTAGATATTGTTTTCCAAATCAATTATTGAAAGTCTTCCATCGCTGTATATCCCGTTAGTTGTACCCCAGGGAACCTCAAAAATGGCTTCTCCGTTAAGATTCACTTGAATCAGGATAATTTTAATGATCCATTTATTTGGGTAAGTAGGATCAGGGTAATACGCTTGGCCGGTTATTACAAAACAAGTATCGGTGGTCATCAATAAAGAATGGGACAACTCGGACCAAAACAAAGTATCTGTGGCATATACTTGCGCCCAGATCACTTCACCTGTACTATCCAACCGGAATAACCATATCCGTTTTTCTTCACCGGTTTTCCACCGGTCAATCAAAGCTATGTAACCTTGTCCTGGTGAAATCTCAATATCTTTAACCCAACTATTACACCCTTGAGCATTATATATTTTACACCATTCCTTCTCCCCACAAGCATTGATCTTTATTACTAAAGGATCTGTGCAATCTATAGATAGATTATTTGTCGAACCTGAAAAAATTAATCCTCCATCAGATGTTATCCGGGATGAAGTAAACTGATTCATTTTCGATGCCTTTCCATATGATTTTGACCAACGAACTTCACCATTTATATCCGTTTTGTTCAACCATCCATAATATGACCACCCCTCATACATCTGTCCGGTGAAAATATATCCTTTATCGTAGTGTTCCCAAACCCGTAAAGCAATCTTATTAATAGTATCTCCATAAATAACAGGCCATTGTCCATATATTCTGCCTATAGAAAAAAGACAGAATAATTCTAAAATAAGTAGCTTATACTTCATATCTACGTATAAAGTTAACGGATAGTTATTATCTTGAATGAATCTTTAACGAAACCATTCACAAGTAATTGGATTATGTATGTTCCGGCTGGCAAATCGTTTAAAAATATGATCTGCTGAGTGTCATTTTTCTGTAAAAAAAAGCACTTGATCTTTCGTCCGTTCATATCCAACACCTCAAGGATGGCGTTATCAAACATATTGTCTTTCCGATACTCTACAATCACAAAATCCCTGGCCGGATTGGGATAAACTTTCAGATCAGCGATGATGGGACGGGAGTGAGTCCAGTGAAACCGGCCTCTCCTTGATGATTTCAGTGTGGTTTCGCTGACTGCTTCGCTTTGCTCGCAACCCCGGCTCGCAGTGACAGGAATGAATGCTTTCATGGCCGGTGGATTTTGGATCTGATAAATATACATAAGATCCATAGATTTTCAAAGAAAAAGCGGGAAATAGTTATTGACATAACAGGCGGACAGGCGGACTGGCGGACAAGCGGTCTAAAGACTGAAGACTGAAGACTGAGGACTGCGGACTGAAGACTGCGGACTGCGGACTGAAGACTGCGGACTGCGGATTCTGCATTCCTGCATTCCTGCATTGAATATCAGACGTACACCTTCGGCGTTATCTCTCCGCGTATCACCATCAGACCGTTCATCGCCAGGGCGCGCATTTCGTCTTCTCCCGGAAAAATATGGACCGGTGCCAGGCGGTAAACGCGTTCCTGGATCCAGGAGACAAAGAGTTTGTCGTAGGCAATCCCGCCGGTGATGAGGATGGCATCCACATTTCCTTTCAACACGGTAAACATCTCACCGATGTACTTGGACACCTGGTAAGCCATGGCTTCATAGATCAGGCGTGCATTTTTATCGCCTGCTTCCACCATCTTTCCCACCTCTTGTGCATTGTTAGTGCCCAGGTAGGCAACCAGTCCTCCTTCTCCCATTACCATCTTCCGCATCTCTTCTTCCGAAAATCGTCCTTTAAAACAGGTCGAGATCAACTCCCCGACAGGGAGTGTCCCACTGCGCTCAGGACTGAAAGGGCCCTCTCCATCGAGTCCCTGATTCACATCGATCACGCGACCCCGTTGGTGTGCTCCTACGGTAATCCCGCCACCCATGTGTGCCACAATAAGGTTCAGGTCTTCATATTTCCGCTGTACCGATTTGGCAAAATCACGGGCAATCGCTTTCTGGTTCAGTGCATGAAAGATGGAGATCCGCTGGAACAGAGGATGTCCGGCAATGCGGGCGATATCGTCCAGTTCATCCACCACAATCGGGTCGGCGATATAGGCTTTTGCATCAGGGAGTCCCAGTGCCAGGTCATGCGCGATCAATCCGCCCAGGTTGCTTGCATGCTCCCGGAAAGTCTTGTGGCAGAGGTCGTGGATCATCGCTTCATTCACCTCGTAAACACCAGATTCCATCGGTTTGAGCAGCCCTCCCCGTCCCATGACTGCACGCACGTTCTCCATATCAATATCAGCCTCGATGAGTTGCTGGTGGATGATCTCTTTCCGGAATTGAAACTGGTCTGTAACCCTCTGGAACGGGGCTAATTCATCCGAAATATGACGGATCGTCTTCAGGAAGATCGCTTCTGCATTCTGGTAAACGGCAATTTTGGTTGAGGTCGAGCCCGGATTGATTGCTATGATTCGTACGACATTCATCTCCTGCTACAGCAGTTTTTGGTTGGCGTTCCGGATCTTGCTTTTGCGAATCCCGTAAGTAAAATAGATGATCAGTCCCAGCGCCATCCAGATCAGCAAACGCAACCAGGTATCGAGGGGTAGCGCCAGCATCTGGGCCAGGCAGATCACCGCTCCCAGGATCGGGATCACCGGAACCCAGGGGGTCCGGAACGGCCTGTGAATGTCGGGCCGGGTCCTCCGCAGTACGATGATGCTGATGCAGACAATTGAAAAGGCCAGCAGGGTTCCAATGGACACCAGCTCCCCCAGGATGCTGATGGGCAGGATCCCGGAAAGGATGATGGCCACTCCTCCGGTCATCAACGAACTGATATAAGGGGTTTTGTACCGGGGATGTACTTTGGCAAAAACAGGAGGGAGCAAACCATCTTTGGCCATGGTAAAAAAGATCCGGGGCTGCCCCAGGAGCATTACCAGGATCACTGAACTTAACCCTGCTACGGCTGCAATTTTAACGATGGGCCGCATCCAGAACATCTTGTCACCCATGGCATCCACGCCAACAGCTACCGGGTCTGCTACGTTGAGCATGCTGTAACTGACAATACCGGTCAGTACAATAGCCACCAGGATGTAAAGGAAGGTGGATACCCCCAGGGAACCCATGATCCCGACCGGCATGTCTTTCTGTGGATTTTTCGCCTCTTGTGCTGCAGTAGAGACCGCATCAAACCCGATGTAAGCAAAAAAAATCACTCCGGCTGCCCGGAGTATTCCTGAAATCCCGAATTCTCCCCAGGTGCCGGTATTCTTTGGAATGAAGGGTTCCCAGTTTGCTGACTGAACAAAAGCAAATCCTACCGCAATGAATAACAGGATGATGGCCACCTTAATGATGACCATGATGTTGTTGAATCGGGCAGATTCCCTGATCCCGATGATCAATAGCAGGGTGATGGCAGCAATGATGAACATGGCCGGAAGGTTGATGATGGCGTTCAGATGTGGTAGCGAATCCACAGCGAAACCCTGAGCAGAGAGAGAAGTTGTCAGTTGCCTGGTAAGTTCCCGCCACCCTTCTCCCGGGACCTCCACGAGGACAGTCCCGGAAGCTGATGTCAGGATCGTCGGAATATGGATCCCGAAATCCTTCAGGAAGCTCACCACGTATCCCGACCATCCTACGGCTACTGTGGATGCGGCAAAGAGGTATTCCAGGATCAGGTCCCAGCCGATGATCCACGCCAGAAACTCTCCCAGGGTGACATAGGAGTACGTATAAGCGCTGCCTGCAATGGGGATCATGGAGGCAAATTCCGCATAGCAAAGCCCGGCAAACGCGCAGGCAAGGCCTGAGATAATAAACGAAATGACGATGGCAGGTCCCGCATATTGGGCTGCTGCCTGCCCTGTCAGCACAAAAATTCCGGCCCCTATGATGGCCCCGATGCCCAGGGTCGTCAGATTGGTGGCAGAGAGGGCTTTTCTGAATCCATTCTTGGAATCCGATGCCTCTTCCATCAATGTATGAAGAGGCTTGGTTATGAAGAGTCTTTTCGACATGAAGACGTTGTTAGTCCACTGCGGCAGCCATGATGATGCTGGCCTGTTTGGCCTCCTCCGTGTCGGACCTTGAGGTCAGAACGATAGGGGCTGCGGCGCCCAGTACATTTGCCGCCAGTGTAGCGTTGCATGAAAAACCATACGCTTTGTAAAGGAGATTGCCGGCTTCAATATCGGGGACAATGAGCAGGTCGGCGTCTCCGGCTACATCACTTACAATTCCTTTGTGCAGGGCACTCTCTTTGCTTATGGCAATGTCATATGACAAAGGGCCATCAATGATGCAGTGGGAGATTTGCTTCCGCTGGTTCATTTTGGCAATGATCGCAGCGTCCATGGTGGCTGGCATTGATTCATTTACCAGCTCCACGGCGCCCAGTATAGCCACTTTTGGGTTTTTGATCCCCAACCGGTTCATGAAGTCGACGGCATTGTTGATGATCGCAATCTTTGTCTTCAGATCAGGTGCAATCACCATTGCAGCATCGGTCAGACCGAGAAGTTTATGGTATGTCGGGATTTCAAACAGGGCAAAATGTGATAGTACCTCACTCTTACGTAACCCGCTTTCCTTATCGAGTACCCCACGTAGCAAAATGGCGGTAGGAACATTGCCCTTCATCAGAATATCGCCTTCGTGATCGTGCACCAGTTTTACAGCCAATTTCACAGCCTGGGTGTCATTCTCCTCCTCCACTATGGTCATACCGGAGATATCCAGTTTCAACCGGTCAGCAATGGTACGGATTTTAGGAGCAGAGCCAACCAGGATAGCTTCCACAATACCCTGATTTGCCACGGCAACTACCGCTTCCAGAGAGTGTTCATCCTGGGCAACAGCCAACACAAGTTTTTTCTTCCTGGCAGATTGTATGGCCAGTTCGACGAGATCTGATAGTTTGGTCAGCACCTTTCCCGGTGTCCGTTCCGCATGGTTCATGTACTTTTCCCCCAGGAATTTATCGAATGTTTTTCGGTTCACAAACCTACAGGATTTTTGCCACATGTACAAACAGTCAGGTAAAAATTCAAGTAAAAAATCTCTATTTTTGAAAACTCAAACCAATCCCTATTTTATGGAGTTACCTTTCGCTGAATCATACAAATTCAAGGTAGTTGAATCAATCCGTCATAGTACCCGTGAAGAGCGTGAGCAATGGATCCATGAAGCACGGTATAACCTGTTTCAATTACAGAGTGACCGGATATTCATCGACCTGCTGACTGATTCAGTGACGGGTGCCATGAGCGACAAACAGTGGGGCGGGATCATGACCGGTGATGAAAGCTACGCCGGTACCTTCTCCTTTTACAAACTTAAAGATGCCATCACCGAGATTACAGGGTTCCCTTACTTTTTCCCTACTCACCAGGGTAGAGCTGCTGAGAATGTTCTGTTTTCGGTGTTGATCAAGGAGGGTGATATCATTCCCGGAAACTCCCATTTTGGCGGGCATGCTATCTTCATAGATGCCAATTGGAACGCTTTTGGCCAACCGTGACCCGGTAGTCCTGAAGAATGTATTTGACCGTAGAGAGGAGATCAAATCGGGATTGCGCATTGCCAGGGAATCCCACATCATGAGGCACTTTACCGTAGAACTGGAACCCCTGGTTTGATTTACGATATTCGATCTTAGATTTTTATTGAATCATGTCATTAATTGTTTAGCAAAGAAAACGAATGGACATCGAGAAGAAAAAAACGCGTTATGGGCGAATCCTGGAACAACTCAACGAACTCCTTACTAAAACAGATGACCCTGATGCCCGGATGGCTACTATCGTGGCGGTCCTTCATCATAAGTTTGACTATTTTTCCTGGACAGGTTTTTATTTCCTGAAAGAGGAGGAGCTGATCGTTAAAAGTTACCAAGGGCCCCTCGCCTGCCAGGTGTTGAAGAAAGATACCGGCGTGTGTTGGGCAAGCATCAATCAGCAACAGACCATCGTGGTTCCTGATGTCCATCAATTCCCGGGGCATATCGCCTGTGATTCCCGTTCAAACTCGGAGATCGTAGTCCCGGTAAGGGATCAGGATGGAACCATCGCGGGTGTTCTCGATGTCGACAGTACGTCATTTAATGCATTCGATGAAACCGATGCTCTTTATCTCGAAAAAATAACAGGTCTGATCTTCTGACCATATGACCGCATTCCCAACATCCCATGTCCACTGTTGAACTTCTCCTGATCGCACTCGGGCTTTCCATGGACTGTTTCGCCGTGGCGATCGGGATTTGCGCCTGCCAGCGCCATTCCTGGCGGACCATCCTGACCCTGGCCCTCTTTTTCGGACTGTTCCAGGCGATCATGCCGGTCATCGGATGGCTGATCGGTGAATCACTCAGTGACCTCATTGCCGCCTTCGATCATTGGATCGCATTTGCTTTGCTGGCTTTTATCGGCGGGAAAATGATCGCCCAGTCGCTGAAACATGAGCAACAAAAGGCCATCCGTGATATCAAGATCCCCATCCTGATCACCCTTTCCTTAGCCACGAGCATCGATGCACTGATCACCGGACTCAGCTTTGGATTTATCGATGTGAACATCCTGACAGCAGGCATCATCATCTTTGTCACCACCTTTCTGGTTACCATCATTGGAGCCAAGCTGGGAGAAAAAACCATCTTCATACCCGCCCGCTGGGCAGAACGAATCGGTGGAATCGTACTAATTCTTATCGGCCTTAAGGTTGTTTTGGATCATACGGGGGTGTGGTGAGGTGGTGAAGTGGTGAGGTGGTGAAGTGATGAAAAAATTGAAGACTGCGGACTGCGGACTGCGGACTGCGGACTAAAGACAAATCCTGTACCTTTGTATCTTAATATACGCCTATGGCCTCGATCTGCATCACCAAAGAGTTCTCATTTGAAGCAGCCCATGCTTTGAAGGGATATGATGGCCCCTGCCGGAACATCCATGGCCATTCATACCAGCTTTCCGTAACCGTAACCGGATCACCTATCACCAATCACCAGTCACCCAAAAGAGGCATGATCATGGATTTCAACGAACTGAAGCACATCATGAAACGGGAGGTGATCGATCCGATGGACCATGCCCTGATCCTGCCTTCAGACCTGGATATCAGCGAGTTGATAAAAATGGGTGAAACCTTTTCCAAGGTGATTGTGGTAGATTATCAACCGACCAGTGAAAACCTCCTGATCGATTTTGCTGATAAGATCTGCCGTGTGCTGCCGGAAGGGGTGAAACTCCGTTCCATGAGGCTCCGTGAAACCGCCACCTCTTATGCAGAGTGGTTTGATGAGTAATATTTTCTATTCCGGCGTTAATTTTGGCACCCTCACAGGATAGGATTCCTGCAGATGATCCGTATGAATCAAGGTAGACTGGTTCCAGTGAAGTTGATCTCTGTAATATCCATGGTGGTATGCAGGAGAATAGGGTGAATCAGGGTGCACATGAACCCGCAGAAGGTAAGCCCCGGAGGGGACATGCCGGAAGGAAAAATGGCCGGTCGAATCAAGCTCCCTCTTCCCATAGAACCTGACTGAATCAAGGGGTTTCTCGCGGTCATCTACCCGGAAAAGATACGCGGTTCCCCGGCTGAGTTCCTCTTGATCTGCAAAGGCATTTCCCTTGATATGATGGGATGGTCTCACTCCCATCCAGATGAAAAGAGCTATCAGAACCAGGCCAACCACTGTGATTGCCGGATAGAGCCGGTACCTGGGTTGCAGCCATCCCCCCAAAAGGTTCAGGTTCCATTGAGCGCGCATTCCTGAGTGGTCACCAGCCAGCCTGGTGCTGATCGCATGCCATGCCCGGGGAGGGGGTTCCGGTTCAAAATCACGAAACAGCTCCCTTACTCGCTGAGCAAGATTATGATCGTTCTCTTCCGTTGCCATATCCTTCTCTGGTTAATTTTACCCTGAGACTTTTTTTTTGCACTAAAAAGCTGGGATTTTGAAGTATTTACAGAAATTTTCAACATGCTTGCAATTTCCCGGTGAGAATAACCTTCAACCACATAGAGGTTGAACACCGTCCTGTATCCGGCCGGGAGCTGCTGGATGAGGCGAAGAAGTTCCTGCTGACTCAGCCTGAACAATCCTTCCAACTCTTCACCACTGGCACCGAGGTGCGGGGTCAGTTCCTCTCTCCTGCTGAATTTGAGTTCTCTATTTGCCAGGGTAATAGCGGTATTGATGAAGATTCTCCGAAGCCAGCCCTCAAAAGATCCCCGGTAGCGAAACTGCTTCAGTTGCTGAAATACCTTGATGAATCCCTCCTGAAGTATATCCTGAGCTTCCAGGACATCCCCGGCATACCGCAAACAGATGCCATACATTCGGGCAGCATGCCGCTTGTACAACTCCTCATGGGCCGACGAATCGTTTTGTAAACAACGGTCTATGAGCTCCTTATCAGCGTCCAATTCCTGTTGAATAGTTTATTCGCGTAAATATAAGAACTTGTTTTATACCAAGACTAGAAAAAAAAGAAAATGGTTGGCTGCAAAGGTCGGTTCAGGTAACCGGATGGAAGGATTTCTTATAATTGGATGTCATGAATTGTCGCCCTTTGTCACTCAGAATCCCATTCAGATGATATACAAAGATCTCATGAAATACCTTGATTGAAGTCAGCTCTTCAATACTGAAGAGTTCGCTTTCGAGGATGTTCTCCACCCTGAATACATGCAGCCGGGCCACGATGGAAGCATTCAGATCACTCCGGTACAATCCTTCCCGTTTCCCTTTGTTCATGTTCTTCATAGAGAGTTCATACATCCTTGTCCGTTTGATCTCACGAAGCTGGGAGAATAGGGCAGGATAATATTTCCGAATATCATATTCAACTGAAGGGTTGTAATCCTTGAATATCTCCTTGATCATTTTGTAGACCTCGAATAGTTCTTCAATAGCATTCAGGTTTTTACGCTCAATTTCCAGGAAAAAGGCAAGCTTCATATCGTAATCCCGGATCAAAACCTGCTTTACCAGATCCTCTTTGTCAGTAAAAAACTCATAAAGGGTTTTCTTGGAGATTCCGAGATGGCGGGCCACATCATCCATGGTTACACTTTTAATACCGTATCGCTGGTAAAGTTTATAAACCAGGAGAATGATCTGTTGTACTTTCCCTTCCATAAGACAAAAGTACTATAAAAGAAACACAGGAAACTTTTTTTGTAGAAAAAGTTTTTCCCACTCTTTTTTTTGATTTATCTTTGCCAATCATAATCATCTATCTATCCATGAAAAAATCATTCCTATCTCTATGCGTCCTTGCTTTACTGGTATCCTGTGGGGGATCTGCAGATAAAAAGGCGAAACTGGAACAACTGAAAAAGGAGCGGGATCAGCTTTCCATTGAGATCCTGAATCTTGAGAAAGAGCTCTATCCCGAAGGGAACATCAAAGCGTTGATGATCAGTGTCGACACATTGCATGAAGAGCCGTTCAGTCATTATATTGAGGTACAGGGGCGCATCGATGGAAATGAAAATATCGGTGTTAGTCCGCGAACACCGGGTGTCGTAAACCGGATTCTGGTAACTGAAGGAGATCATGTCTCCAAAGGAGAGGTGCTTGCGGAACTCGATGCTGAAGTGTTAAAACAGACATTGAAAGAGCTGGAGAGCCAGCTTGATTTTGTGACAGAGATGTACAACAAGCAGAAGGTCCTGTGGGATCAGAAAATCGGATCGGAAGTGCAGTACCTGACTGCCAAAAACAACAAGGAGTCCCTGGAAAATAAAATCGTCACAATCAAAGATCAGATCAAGATGTCGAACATCACCTCCCCCATTGATGGTACTATCGAAGAGATTCCTATCAAGGTGGGGCAAATGGCCGCAGTTGGATATCCGGCTTTCCGGATCGTGAATTTTTCCAAAGCCAAAGCAGTGGCTGATGTGGGCGAAGCTTACTCTAACAAGATCAAGACCGGTGATCAGGTACAGGTCTTCCTCCCTGATCTCGATAAAGAGTTCGACCGTAAGGTGACCTTCTCTTCCAAATACATCAATCCGACAAACCGGACCTTCGTGGTAGAGGCCGAACTCCCAACGAACAATCTCACGTACCGGGCCAACATGATCGCAGTTTTACGCATCAAGGACTACACGAATCCATCCGCCATCTCTATCCCCCAAAATCTCATCCAGTCTTCGCGTGACGAGGGGCACTATGTATTTATTGCTTTGGAAGCCGATGGAAAGAAGACCGCCCGCAAAAAATATGTTACGACTGGCATCACCTATAACGGACTGACTGAAGTTGAGAACGGTCTGGAACCGGGAGATCTTATTATCACGGCAGGATATAAAGATCTTTACGACGGTCAACCCATCAACTATGTTAACTAATAGATACGCTCCACAGATCTAGCATACGATCTATGAAATCAGACAAGAAGAAATTCAAGGAGTTCTTTGCCACTAGCTGGGCTATTGATAACAGGGCCAGCATCTATGTCCTGACGATCATCATTACCCTGCTCGGGCTTATCTCCTATTTCAGTATTCCCAAGGAACAATTCCCCGAGATCGTCATCCCGACCATCATTGTGAGTGCTCCTTATCCGGGGACTTCTCCAGAGGACATCGAAAACCTTGTAACCCGACCGATCGAAAAAGAGGTGAAATCTCTCGCCGATGTCAAGCGAATCACAAGCAATTCTGTACAGGATTTCTCTACCATCGTGGTGGAATTCAACCCGGGTCTCGAGGTTGCTGAAGCCAAACAACGGGTTCGGGATGCCGTTGACAAGGCAAAACCAAATCTCCCTAACAACCTTCCCGCAGAACCGAATATCCAGGAGGTAGACATCTCGGAGATTCCCATTATGAACATCAACCTCTCTGGAAATTACGACCTCCAAAGGTTGAAGAAATATGCCGAGGAGGCTCAGGATAAAATTGAGACCTTGCCTGAAATCACCCGGGTTGATATTGTCGGTGCCCTGGAACGGGAGATCCAGATCGATGTCAACATGTACAAAATGCAGGCGGCCAGTGTTTCATTTTCCGATATCCAGCGGGCAATTTCCAGTGAAAATATCACGGTTTCGGCCGGCACTATTACAAACTTCGGAACCAAACGGACTATCCGGGTTGCTGGTCAGTTCACTTCGCCTGATGAAATTGAAAACATCATGATCAGCTCGGCCAGCGGTGCGATTATTTACATCAAAGACATTGCTGAGGTCAAAGATTCTTTCAAAGATCAGGAAAGCTTTGCCCGGTTCGATGGAAAAAATGTGATTACCCTGAATGTGATCAAAAAGAGCGGTCTTAACCTGATCAAAGCCTCCGACAAGATTAAAGAGATCATGAAAGGGCTCGAAAAGACATCCTATCCGCCTGATCTCGGCATTTCAATCACCGGTGATCAATCAAAGTTCACCCGGAGCACGCTGGAAGAACTCAACAATACCATGATCATTGGTTTTATTCTGGTGACGCTCGTGCTGATGTTTTTCATGGGATTGAACAACGCATTTTTTGTCGCACTTTCGGTTCCGTTATCCATATTTGTGGCTTACCTGGTCTTCCCCTGGATGGGATTCACTATGAACATGATCGTGATGTTCGGCTTTATCTTTGCGTTGGGGATCATTGTTGATGATGCTCTAGTGGTGATCGAGAACACCCAACGGATACACAGGTATGAGCCCGATATTGATAAGGCAGCCAAATATGCAGCCGGCGAAGTCTTTGTCCCGATCCTTTCAGGCACCCTGACCACACTGGCCCCTTTCTTTCCCCTGGCTTTCTGGCCGGGTATCGTTGGGAAATTCATGCACTTCCTACCGGTCACCCTGATCCTGACCCTCTTTGCCTCGCTGTTTGTTGCCTATATCATCAACCCGGTGTTTGCCGTTACTTTCATGAAACATGAATACGACATCCCTAACTATAAGACCAACCGAAAAAGGCTGATCGTTTCTAGTATCGCGATGGCCCTTCCTGCAATTATCTTCTATTTTGCCGGTGTATTCTGGCTGGGTAACATCTTTGTCTTTGCGTTGATCCTTAATGGGCTTTACCGACTCCGGATTAAAAACCTGATCTTTCGTTTTCAATCCCAGGCCTGGCCCTGGTTGATGAAGATCTATGAAAAAACACTCCAGTTCTTTCTATCTGGCAAGAACCCTTACTATTTGTTCGGTGCCGTGGTAGTGATTTTTCTCTTCACATTTGTACTAACCGGAATTGTAAAACCGAAGGTGCTGTTTTTCCCCAATAATATTCCAAACAGCATTCTTGTGTATATCAAGATGCCTGAAGGAACTGACCAGGTTGTCACCGACTCAGTAACGATGCTGGTGGAGGAGAAAGTCTATCATGTGCTGGAACCTGAGAATCCCGATGTCGAATCCGTCATTACCAATGTCGGCTTAGGGGCCGGAGCCGGCTTCTTTGACCGGAGCGTTGCGTCCAACCAAGGGAAAGTAACGGTGAACTTTGTGGAGAACAAAGACCGGATGGGCATCAGCACGCTTGAGTACCTTGATCGCATCCGTGAATCGGTAAAAGACATTCCGGGAGTACAAATTTCCGTTGAGAAAAACCATATGGGTCCTCCAACAGGGAAACCAATCAACATTGAGATCTCCGGAGAAAACCTGGATGAACTCATCATGAAAGCCAATGCGTTTAAAAACTATCTTGACTCCCTGGGTATTCCCGGGATTGAACAACTCAAATCCGACTTTGTGAACAACAAACCGGAGATCGTTATTGATATAGACCGGGAACGTGCAAACCGGGAAGGGATCTCTGTGGGTCAGATTGGACATGAGTTGCGTACCGCCATCTATGGACAGGAGGTCTCAAAATACAAGGAAGATGAAGACGAATACCCGATTCAGGTCCGGTATTCCCAGGAACAACGGAAGAACATCAACAAGATCATCAACGCCAAGATCACCTACCGGGACATGAACTCCGGTAAGTTACGCCAGATTCCGATCTCCTCAGTTGCCACTCTTCATTATGAGGATACTTACGGCGGCATCAAGCGAAAAAATCTGAAACGGGTCATTACCATCTCTTCCGAAGTGCTTTCTGGTTATACTGCCAATGAAGTGGTTGCCTCGATCAACAATACGATTCCAGGATTTGAGCTCTCAAAAGGGATGGATATTTCTCTGACCGGCGAACGTGAAGATCAGGCTGAAACCATGGAATTCCTGATGAAAGCCATGTTGATTGCCTTAGGCATGATCTTCTTCGTTTTGATCACCCAATTCCAATCCTTAAGCAAATCGTTGATCATCCTTTCGGAGGTAATCTTTAGTATCATCGGCGTGTTACTTGGTGTGATCATTTTTGATATGCCCATCATCATCACCATGACCGGATTAGGAATTGTAGCATTGGGCGGGATTGTTGTCCGTAACGGAATTCTGATCGTGGAATTCAGCGATGTCCTTAAAGAACGTGGATTGAAGACCAAGGAAGCGATTATCGAGGCAGGGAAAGTCCGAATCACACCCGTGGTCCTGACTGCTTCCGCTGCGATGATCGGATTGGTTCCACTCGCGATCGGAATGAACATCAACTTTGTGACCCTCTTCACAGAGTTGAACCCCCATATTTACTTTGGAGGGGACAACGTGATGTTCTGGGGACCGCTTTCCTGGACCATCATCTTTGGCCTGAGTGTGGCCACATTCCTGACCCTGGTTCTGCTGCCGGCTCTATACCTGATCGACTATAAAATGAAGTTACGGATGCAACGCAAAAAGCACCATCGGAAATTAGCGAGGTCGTGAGATAGGGAAATGGTGAAATAGCGAAATAGCGAAATAGCGAAAAGGGTTATATCGAATTGCCATCAGGTTATCCGGCATCCGGCATCCGCTAGACTTTCTCTAATAACTTTGAAAGTGCAATGTTGGATTTAAGCAGATCAAACATGGCCTGCGTGTATTCGGTTTCTGCAATAAGAAACTGGTTGTATTTCTGATTCAGATCGGTACTCGAAGAGATCCCCTGGCGGTATTTGATAACGGTTTGTTCATAGATCTTGATAGAAGTCTGAAGACTTTGCTTCTTATTTAAAAAGACCATATAGGATCTGTTGAAATCATTCCGCACAGTTTCCACTTGCAATTTCAATGAATTTCTCACCTTTTCATCGAGTACTTTCATTTTATCAACTTCCAGTCGGGCCTGATCTATATTGTACTTCCTGCTCCCACTGCTCCAGATGGGGATGTTCAAAGAGAGTCCCCATGCAGCCGAGCCGAACCACCGCTCATCCTTATTGAAAAAATTCCAGGTTTCCCGGTATGCATTCGTACTTAAATCCATAAATGCTACCAGGTTGGGTTGATAGGCCGTCTTGGCTAACTTGTATTGCATCTGTATCAAAAACTCTTGTTTTTTCAGCAACTTGTAATCGATATTCAAGTGATAATCAAAGGGACTGGTTAATAAATAATCATGATTGATCCGCTGGAGAAAAAAATCGAGATTATCGGAAAGAATGATCTCCTGGTTCTCCTCGATACCCATTAAAAATTTCAGATAATTGTAGGCAATAACCTTCTGGTTTCTGGTGTTGATAAGGTTCGCTTCCAGGGTGGCTTTATTCAACTCCATTTGCTCTACATCCAACTGTTCCAATAAACCGTTACGGAAAAATTCCCTGGTCTCTTCCACCATCTGATTGACTGTTTTGAAGGTGGAGTCCAGGATTGCAATACTCTCTTCAACGATCAGATACGAGATGTACGCTTCCGCTACCAGATCCCTGATATCTATATGTTTTTTCACATCCTTCTGCTTTTCCGTTTCCAGAAATGCTTTGGCGGTTTTTAATCCAACCAGGTATTGACCGCTATATAGTAATTGGGTAATTTGACCGGATAACGTGGTTGAATATCTTGATCCGATCTGGATGGCAAGATCTTCCCCCTGGCCGCCCATAAATTCACTCGGAATGATCATAGTGGGTCTGGCAAGATTATCCTTATAGGTCAGGGAACCATTTATCTGGGGCAATCCAATCGCCGTATTCTCCTTTACCATTTTCTTGGCTATTTCAATATCATACCTTGAATTCTGCAAGTCGTAATTGTGCTCATATGCATACTCCTGAGCCTGCTTCAGAGTGAACGATATGGGTGTCTGGGCATTTGATCCTATGGTCCAGCACAGGAACAAAACCAACCTGCCAATCATCCACAATCTTTGCATTTTCATCGGTTCTGTTTTTTGAATTTCACCTTTCCCTTTTGTTGCTCATAGTAATTGATCCCTATCTCGGTACCAATTCCCCGGATGAAATTATCGAACATGGTATCGAAGAGTGTTTGAAAGGAGAATTTTTCAGGAAAATATTCGGGATTATGAATGTCGATCAGCCGCCGAATGTAAAGGCGGGCAATCAGCTCCGTGCTCAAATCATCCCGGTACATCCCGTCACGGATCCCTTTTTTTATGTTCAGTTGGATTTGGGCGAATATAAATTCCACCCGGTTTTCGATATGCTGTGTGTAGATTTCCGGATAGTATTTCTTTAGATCAAAAGTCATCGACGGGCTTACATCCCAAAACCGGTCACTGATCTCTTTGCTTACCGTTAGCAATACATCGATGGAATTGACTCCATCGAAATTGTACTTTTCGAAGATGATCTCAAAATTCCTTCGTTCCAGTTCCAGTAGCCTGGAGACCAGTTCATGCTTGCTCCTTACAAACTGATAAAGCTTCTTTTTGGAGATTCCCAGATCCCTGGAAATATCATCCATTGAAACGCTCCGAACCCCGTACTTAAAGAAGAGCTCACGCACTCTCCCCAGTACTTCCATTAAGCCGGCATCCATAGCACACATACAATAAAATCATGGGGTTTTATAACAGGTGCAAAAGTAAAAAAAAATGTGAAGAAGAAACAAAAAATGTGTAAAAAGTTTCTGCGGGTCAGGTTTATTCTATAATCATTTTCCGTTTCAGCGCCTGCTCGCTGCAGGTCAGTGAGAAATAATAAAATCCGGGGGATAGTCGGTAGGAAGCGGCATCAAACCGTTCGATATACTTCCCGGGAGCATGGAATTTATCTTCCACTATGGTGGCCACTTCCCGTCCGTAGATGTCGTAGATCTTCAGGGTAACCGTAGAGGATTCATGTATCTTATAAGGGAAGTGGGTAACCTCCCTGACCGGATTCGGAAAATTCTGCTCCAGTGAAAGTAAAGCCGGGGTTTGGCGACCGGGCATGATTCCTACGCTGGTGGAATCGATCAGAGCGGTCCAAATACTTAAATTCCCACCCTCGAGACGGGTCCATATCGGGCGGATGATCCCGTTATGGGCCGAGATGTTTGTGTAGTCGCC
This sequence comes from Bacteroidota bacterium, assembly GCA_043810345.1. GTDB lineage: Bacteria > Bacteroidota > Bacteroidia > Bacteroidales > FEN-979 > QYOJ01. The sequence continues at coordinate 17,542 of JBDROF010000062.1, forward strand.
GAAAAACACCGATGATGTAGGAATGAATGGGGACTCACTGATCTTTACATTGTTAAATGTCTCACCTCCATCTTTGGATATAGCCAGGTAAACATCCGTCAGGTTGTTGGTGTAATTCCTCCGGTCGTAGAAGACGAAATAGAGGGTCCCGGTCGTTTGGTCGATGTCCATCCAGGTGAAGAACTGCTGTTTCCCTGCAGGATCATCATTCACGCGGATGATGTCACTCCAGGTTTCACCTCCATCATCGGACTTTACCAGCCATACATCTGTATTATCCAAACCGTTTCGCTGATCCGACCAGTTGATGTAGATCCGTCCATGATAGGGTCCTCCGCTTAGGTCACAGCAGGTAATAGGCAGGCCATTGGCCCGGAAGATCCCGGGGATGGCGTAATCCCAGCCGCCTGGGATGTCGGAAACAAATATGTTTTCAGCCGGCCAGGTGATACCCTGATCCAGGGATTTGGTAAAAACCAGTCCGAGCGGACCGGCCCATGAGGTGTAGATCTCTCCGTTGGGTCCCAGTGCAGGAACCGCCCCTTCCACGGTGTTATCACTGTCGATACAGTCACCTGCCACCTTGTTGATCCGGACTGCATCGCTCCAACTTTCCCCGCCATCCGTCGACCTTGAAAAACGGATGATCGAGCTGTCCGTCGGGTTGCTGCTCCCGTAATCATCAAACTGGGTCCAGGTGACGTATAGGTAGTTGTTGGCAGGATCCACGATGCCCCATTCCTTGTCCTGGGCCTTGGTGCCATCAAGCCCCATGTAACTGCCGTCATTCCATGTCAGACCCCCATCTGTGGTCTTCTGGCAAACGATGCGGTCGATCCAGTTCCCGCTGGCAGGATTAGAAAGGTGAAAAAAATAGAAATGGCCGCTGGTATCCACAATGATGCATGGATCTCCCCATACGCCATAGCTGGATGAAAGTACCCCCTGGGTCCAGGAAACCCCACCATCATTGGAATAGTAATAGATGTTAATATTTGCCCCGGCGATCATCTGATCTGTATTGTAAGGATTGATCATAATTGAAGGCTCTTCGGGGTAAAACTGATTGCCGATCATCACATTCTGGTACTGGCCAGAGACGACCAGGGGGATAAGTAAAATTATAAATAACAGGGAGCGCATGATAATAATGGTTCAGAAATACAAAGTTACATAAAGTTGGATACAAACTGACACTTCAACTTAATCTCTCTTCAGTTCGCTTTGAATGTTGACTCGCCTGGCTTGACTGCAGGCTTGTTACAAGCAGTGCTAATTCTTCGTTGTTTCAAAAATCACACTCCAACCATTAGGTAATTTTGGAACGGCCACCCAGTTGTATGAGCAATCGAGTTTTTTACATGCTCCGCATTCTTTCACAATAACTTTATAATAATATTGGTTCTCATTTTGAAGTTGAATAACTTCCCTGATAAATTTTACTTCACATTGACCATCTGCATAAAGTCCAAGTACCGTAAATGAATTGAAATCAATGGTTGGAAGTGCACATTGGAGTTGTCCTGTCAAGGGATCTGAAAATGTTTGTTGAAAAATTGAATCATTGTCTATTATAAAGCTTTGTTTACTAATCCTTGGTTCACAGGCAATAAGAATCGAACTATTTATTATTCCTAGATTTTTATCTTCTCCTGAGCATTTAGGATCTTTCGAACAATTACTTGCTAATCCTAGGTATAGTAGTGTAATAACAAAAAGTAGCGAATATGTTTTCATTCTTTTTAGTATTGTTTAAACGGTTTGCGCTATGAATAGTTGCCGATTGCGGAGTACGTTCCTGTTCAGTTGCACTGAACTTGAAGCAAGCTACGACCCTTGAATACCCCACAGATCCGGCAATTATTTTTTGTGCGTGTTATAAGCCGAATTTCATGTGAATATCCAACCATTGCTAAAAAAAGTATTTAATAAATAAGCATTCCATATGGTATTCAATACAATTAGTACTAACATGATCACTATTTGAGTTGGCTGGGAAATTATATTTTTTATGATAATGAACAAACCTGTCACAATAAACATATATAGACCAAAAAACGAAAACTGCATTCTCCCACCTCCGTAATCTACAAAATTCAGAAATAGGATTAGAAAAAGGTTTAAAATAATAAAAAGTAAAACAAATATTTTTACCGGTTTTTCGAATAAATAATTGAGTAAAGCCAATACGGCTATGTAAAAGAGAGGGGAAGCTAAAGTGAATCTGAAAAAACTATGTAAATTTCCTCCTGAAGTTATTAGTGTAAAAATAAAAATTCCCATTAAATAGAAAATAGAAATTAAAAATAAATACTCTATGTTATAATTTTTTATTTTCAGAATAAATTCACGTATAGCGATTTTATTCCATTTAATAAACAAAAACAAGACAAATAGCATAACAGGTAAGCATACAAAGAAAATAGCAAAAGAAGACAGACCAAACCCTTCAACAGACCAGTCTGTGATGCCTTTAATTAGTCGAACTTCTCCTGCCCAATATTTTTGAGCTTCTATCAATGCAGTCCAGGAGTCAGAATATAAGTATTGAATAAATATAGCACAGAAATATCCAATTAAAAATGGTAAAGATTTAAAAATTATTTCATTTATCAATAAACGGTAATTCCTGTTTTTAATGAGAATTATTAATTCAGCCAACATAATTGCAACAAGAATAAAAACGGTAGCGGGTCTCACCATCGACAATAGAAAACTACCTACAACAAACATCCAATATTTCTTTTTTATTATTCCAATTGCAGCCACCGTCATTGTAAACAAGAACAGAGCCTCGGTATAGGGTATATAATAGATGATAGTAGAGGGAAGGGTAATAAGAATAGAATAAGTGACCAATTTATTTGGTATTGTTGTTTTTAATAAAAACATCACAAGAAACGCAATTGATATAATAAAGAGAAAGTAGTTAATAATAGAAATACCTATGGGCGTACTATTTGTTATTTTCCAAAGAATCGGAAAAAGAGGGAAAAAGGCAGCTCTTACTTTGCCATAGCATTCATTCTCAGTCTTATACATTCTTTCACTAATACATTTGTATATTCCAGCATCCCAAGTTTCAAAATTGTCATTTTTTATCTGAAGAAATGGTTTAGATGTTTTTTTAATTTCATAATTGTCCCACCCTCCAATTCTTTCATAGTTTTCTGAAATCACACCAAGGGTATTATGGTAAATTTTATCATTTTGAAGCAGTTTGAATACTCCTCCAAATAAAAAAAAGTTTAGTATCCCAATACTAATTAAATATGTGAATTGTTTTTTCATAATTTGGTTAACAGATTGGCTATACGCTATATGGCGTATACTTTTATTTAGGATCCTCTTCCCTCCTTCACTCGCTCCTTCATTAAACTTTTCTCAAATATAAAAAATACCTGGATGCAAAATACATAAATATACTTCATGAATTCATCCGTTCCGGTTCCACCGGTAGCAGTTAAAACCAAACTGAAATTTTCCGTAAGTTTGGATTCTTAATCCCTGCTTTATGAAAATATTCCTGCCTTTTATTCTTCTCTGTTTCATGAGTCTCAGCGTATCTGCACAAGATGAATGGCAAACCTATTTTGAGCAGTCGGGCGGAACACGCACTCCCCGGTATGCCCAAACCATCGATTATTGCCATAAACTGGCGGAAGCCTCCCCAATGATCCGCTTTACTTTCTTCGGGATCAGTCCCCAGGGAAGAAAATTGCCGTTGCTCATCATCGATAAAGAGGGGCTGCAGGATCCTGCAGCCATCAAAGCCACTGGCCGGTTGGTTCTCCTGATTCAGGCCTGCATCCATCCTGGGGAGTCCGAAGGGAAAGATGCCGGATTGATTCTGATCCGGGATCTGGTTACCCCTACCCCACCCCCTAACCCCCTCCCCAAAGAGGGAAGGGAAATGTTGACCAATCCACCATCATTGTCATTGGGAGAAGCGGATCGACGAAGCAACAGCATCCAACATCTTCTTGACCACGTCTCCATCCTCTTCATCCCGATCTTCAACGTGGATGGGCATGAGCGGTTCGGAACATATAACCGGATCAACCAGAACGGACCGGAAGAGATGGGCTGGAGGGTCACAGCCACCAACCTGAATCTCAACCGCGATTACCTGAAGGCGGATGCCCCGGAGATGAAGGCCTGGCTGAACATGTACAACCGGTGGGAGCCTGATTTCTTCATCGACATCCACACCACCGATGGGGCCGATTACCAGTATGTCCTGACCTATATGATGGAGACGCTGGGTCAGATGGATCCGGGCCTGACAACCTGGTGCGATTCGGTATTCCTCCCTGCCTGGACCACCGATATGGAATCGGCAGGATATCCTGTATTCCCCTATGTGCAGTTCAGGCGGTGGCATGATCCGAAGAGCGGTTTGGAAAGGGAGGTTGCCCCCCCCATGCTTTCACAGGGATATGTAGCGTTGCGTAACCGAACAGGACTGCTCATCGAGACCCACATGCTGAAACCCTATAGATTGCGGGTGGAAGCTTCGTACCAGTGCCTGGTTGCCACGCTGAAGATCCTTAACACCCGGTACCGGGAGCTGAAAAAACTGAATGAAGCAGCTGATGCATTTGTCCAGTCGCCGAAGTTTCGGGCTGACCCTTTCACCCTGCGGTTTGACCTCTCCTCCGCCGACAGCATCATGGTCCCCTTTAAAGGAGTCAGGTACGATACCATCCGCAGTGAACTAACAGGGGGTTTCTGGTATAACTACAGTTCAATCCCGGAAACCTTCACGATTCCACTGTTCGGGAGATCTGTTTCGGCAGAGACTGTCATGATACCTGAAGCCTATGTCATACCGGTGGAATGGCAGGAGGTGATCGCTATATTGAAGCTGCATGGCATCCGGATGAATGAGCTCGTAAGGGATACCACCATCCGGGTGACCGCTTACAAATTCCAGGATCCCCGCTGGCGTTCCTCGCCGTATGAGGGACGGCATCCGCTGACCAATATTGAGTATACTTCCTTCACGGAAGGGAGGGTGTTTCCTGCCGGTTCGGTCATCATTGAAACAGCCCAGCCGGCAGCCAGGGTGATCGTTCAACTGCTGGAACCGAAAGGGAACGGCTCCCTGCTTTACTGGGGGTTTTTCGATCCCATTTTTGAACAGAAGGAATATTTTGAGTTTTATGTGATGGAACCCCTGGCCCGACAGATGTTGGAGGAAGATCCGGATCTGCGGCATGCCTTTGAGGAGCAGAAAGCCGCCGACAGCAGCTTCAGCAACAACCAGTGGCAGGTACTGAACTGGTTCCTGGATCATACACCCTATGCCGATACGCGCAAGATGGTCTATCCGGTGGGGAGGATAGAATGAGGGAAGAAGGAAGAGGGACGTAAGAGGTGAAACGTGAAATGAGAATTTTGTATTTTGTATGACTGAATCATAAACCAAACGATTATGAAAGTTATTTTATGTTTTTTTACGGTAGTGTTGCTGGTGGGATGCTCTGTGCAGCACACGCAGGAGGTGATCTCCCTGAACCAGGGATGGAAGTTTAAAACGGGCGATAGTCTTGTTTTCTTCGAACCCGGTCTGGATGATGCCACCTGGGATTCCATTCCGGTGGATAAAATCTGGGAAGAGTGCGGATACGATCCTTATGACGGATATGCCTGGTACCGTCTTCGTTTTTTCCTCCCCTCATCGCTCAAAACCAGCGCCTCCCTGCAGGACAGCCTGCTGCTCTTCCTGGGAAAGATCAACAACTGGGACCAGACCTTTCTCAACGGAGAGATCATCGGGATCAACGGCCGGAATGTGCCCTCCGAAACGGTGATTGATACTGGTTTCCTAAATGCTCCTGTAAACTACTGGGACCTGGAACGGAGATATACCCTGGCTGCCGGAGATCCCCGCATTTTATGGGATCAGGAAAATGTCCTCGCCGTCAGGGTCTATGACCAGGGAGGCCAGGGGGGGATCTACACCGGAAACCAGGAGACCCGGATGACCCGGATGACCGATTACCTGAAGATCGATCACAACCGGGAGCCCTTTACCTTCCACCAGGATTCACTGAAAAAACAGATCGCACTGCTAAATAAGTCTGATAACTACACTCTCACCGGGAAACTGAAGATCCGGGCCGTCAACAAACTGACCGGAACCGAATTGCTGCGCCGGGAGAAAGCGATCTCTATGGATCCGCTGGCGGAGGAGATCTTCATTGTGGCTATCCCGCAGCTGGACCAGTCGGCCCTCTTTACCTACAGGTTTGAGATTGGGGATGAAGAACCCCTTATAGCCACCGAAGAGAGTCCTTATATCTGCACCCCGACACCACCTGCCGTACCCCGTATCAATGGGGCTTCCGTGTTTGGTTGTCGCCCCGGTAAACCCTTCCTGTTTACCATCGCAGCTACCGGTGAACGGCCGGTGAAGTTTGCCGCCACCGGACTTCCTGAGGGACTGACGCTGGATAAGAGCACCGGGATTATTACGGGTAGGACAAGTTGGACAAGTGAATGCCAGGTTGAAATTGTAGCGACAAACAGGCACGGAGCCGATACCGGAATGTTGAAGATCGTGATCGGCGATCGGATCGCCCTCACGCCACCGATGGGGTGGAACAGCTGGAACTGCTGGGGACTGGCAGTGGATCAGGAAAAGGTGCTGGCGACGGCCCGGGCTTTCCTTGATAAAGGGTTGATCCATCATGGGTGGACCTTTGTCAACATCGACGACGGCTGGGAGATCCCGAAAGACCAGGAGCCTAAACGGGATCGGAAGGGGACCATTCTGACCAACGAAAAATTCCCGGACATGAAAGTACTGGGCGACAGCATCCATGCCCTGGGGCTGAAGCTGGGCATCTACAGCTCTCCCGGACCGTTGACCTGTGGCGGATATACCGCCAGTTACGGCCACGAACTGCAGGATGCCCGTACCTTTGCCGGCTGGGGGGTGGATTACCTGAAATACGACTGGTGCTCCTACGGGAATATTGCTAAAGATACCACCCGGGATGAACGGAAAAAACCCTATTTCGTCATGCGGGATGCCTTCCGGGAGATTGATCGCGACATCGTGTACAGCCTTTGCCAGTATGGCATGAATAAGGTATGGGAGTGGGGAGAAGAGGTTGGCGGGAACCTCTGGCGGACCACCGGCGACATCACCGATACCTGGGAAAGCCTCCGGGAGATCGGATTCAACCAGGTGGAGAATGCCTCCTATGCCGGACCGGGACACTGGAACGACCCCGATATGCTGATCGTCGGATGGGTTGGCTGGGGACCCAGTCTACACCCTACCCGGCTGACCCCGGATGAACAATATACCCACATCAGCCTCTGGTGCCTTCTGTCGGCTCCGTTGCTGATCGGATGCGACCTGGACCGGTTGGATGAATTCACCCTTAACCTCCTGACCAACGACGAGGTACTGGCCCTGGATCAGTATCCGCTGGGAAAACAGGCCACTCCATTCATCATCGAAGGCGACATCCAGGTATGGGTGAAAGAGCTTGAGGACGGCAATAAGGCCATCGGGATCTTTAACCTGGGGGAGGAGACAGTCACCTTCCCGCTCGATCTAACGAAGACAGGCTGCCAGGAAACGGTATCCCTGAGGGATCTCTGGCGACAGAGCGACCTGGGTACCTTCACGCATAGATTCGAAACAAAGGTTCCGTCGCACGGGGTTGTACTGGTGAAAACGACCCTATGAAAATCCCTATTATGAAACGGTTCATCCCAACATTGATGCTCCTGTTCTGCCTGGCGATGGTCGTTCCGGTTTCAGGACAGAACAAGGTGGCATCTGAAACCAAGAAGGATCAGAAAAAACGCGCTAAAACCGACCCATGGGCAGAGTTTGAAGAGGAGGTCGACTCCATTCCGCGCTGGGAATTCGGTCTCAACTTCGGGGCCTACTTCCCAAATAAATATTCTGCGAATTTTTACAACGGTGACTCTGGAAACGTGAATAATGTGAATTACGTGATGGCCAACAAATACTGGTATCAGGAGATCAAGCAATTGCTCAGGGCATCTGATACCGTATTTGTCTCAGGCTACCCAACCAATATGCATTACCAGGTAGCATTCACGGGTGGATTGTTTGCTAGGTTCAATTTTAACCGCAAGAATGGGATTTTCCTGGAGGCAAACTACACACAGCTAAAAGCAACCGATGCGATAACCCTGGTAGTAGATCCGCCAAGCTTTCCTACTTTTCGTGATGTCAGGACAGCGCCCATCCAGGGGAAAGAGGCCAGGGTGTTGATCAACCTTGCATACCAGCGATCCTTCCCGCTAAAATCAAAGATCTATTTTTTCCTCCAGGGAGGCGGGATGATGTGTTATACCCAGGTGGTCAAATCGGTTTTTATTGTTGAAGAGCGAGAGTACAATCTGATCGATGTATACGGTGGTCTTGGATATAACGGGTACAACAGCCAAGTTTTCAATGTCCACCAGAATGCATTTGGGTTCGGTTTATATCTTGGAGCCGGTGCAGGGCTTCCCCTGACTGAAATGTTCGGACTGGAACCCGGGTTCACCATGCAGTACTACCCTGCCAATCTGAAGGGATATCCTGATTCCAAACCCTCTTTTGCAGCGTATTTGCGTATCCTGCTGGGAGCGGGCAAGACAAGTGAATAAACAATGGCCAACTGGCCCCCGTGGAGTATACCGGAATCGAACCGGTGACCTCTACAATGCGAATGTAGCGCTCTGGCCATCTGAGCTAATACCCCTCTCCTGCAAATTTACATGGAAAACCGGGTTTTCTATTTCCTGAAATAGATTATTTTTGGGATCTTATCCGGAACAAAATGGCTGAAAAGATCGGTTTTGACAATGAAAAATACCTGAATCAGCAATCCCGGGAGATCCTGGACCGGGTTGAACGCTTCAATCATAAGCTGTACCTGGAGTTCGGAGGAAAGATCCTCTTTGATTACCACGCTGCCCGTGTGCTTCCCGGCTTCGACCCGAACGTTAAAATGCGGCTCCTTCAGCTTCTTAAAGAGAAGATCGATGTAATCCTTTGCATCTATGCCGGCGATATAGAACGCAAAAAGATGCGGGCCGATTTTGGCATAACCTATGACTCGGACGCCCTGAAAACGATCGACGACTTCAAAGAGTGGGGCATCGGTATCAATGCCGTGGTCATCACCCGGTATGCCGATCAACCTGCTGCCAAAGCATTCAAGAACAAGCTGGAGCGACGGGGAGTCAACGTGTATACCCATAGCTTCACCAAAGGATATCCCAACGATGTGGATCTGATCGTCAGTGACGAAGGGTATGGATCGAACGCCTACATTGAGACCTCGAAACCGATCGTCATTGTGACAGGTCCAGGTCCCGGGAGCGGCAAACTTGCCACTTGCCTGGGACAGCTCTACCATGAATACAAAAAAGGGGTCAAAGCCGGCTATGCTAAGTTTGAGACCTTTCCTATCTGGAACCTGCCGCTCAGCAAAAAGGTCAATGTGGCATATGAAGCGGCCACCGTTGACCTGAAGGATGTCAACCTCATCGACCCGCATCACCTGAAGGCTTATGACGAAACTACCGTCAACTACAACCGGGATATAGAAGCTTTTCCCCTGCTCCGAAAGATCATTGAGAAGATTACCGGAGAGCCGTCGTTCTACAAATCGCCTACCGACATGGGCGTAAACCGGGCAGGTTTTGGTATCACGGATGATGCCGTAGTCCAGGAAGCCGCACACCAGGAGATCATCCGGCGCTATTTCCGGAGTGCCGTCGAATACGCTATGGGTTTTATGGATAAAGAGATCCTGGAGCGAGCCGAATTGATCATGAAGAAGGTGGATGGCAAAGCGGAAGACAGAAGGGTTGTCGTCCCTGCACGAAAAGCTGCCGAAGAGGCCATACAAAACGGAAAAGGGAACGAGGGGATCTATTGTGGAGCAGCCATTGAATTGAAAGACGGAACCATCATCACCGGAAAGAATTCCCCCATGATGCATGCGGGATCCAGCTTGGTACTGAATGCCACCAAGCACCTTGCCGGGCTTCCCGATAACCTGCACCTGATACCCGGAAATGTGATCAAATCCCTTACCTTCCTGAAAAAAGAGGTGCTGCAGGGCAGGGTGATCAGTCTTGATGTGGAGGAAACCCTGATCGCCTTGAGCATCAGTGCCATCTCCAACCCGGCCGCCCAGATGGCTGTGGAGTACCTGAAAGAGCTTCGGGGCTGTGAAGTACACATGACCCATATTCCTACACCGGGAGATGAAGCCGGCTTGCGGAAACTGGGCGTCAACCTCACCTCCGATCCCGATTTCTCCTCCCGCAGCCTGTTTATTAACTAATCATTCAGCCACTGTCCCAAAGGCCCACTCGCCCACTCGTTCACCAGTTCATCATTTCACCATTTCATCATTTTTCTTAAATATCACCGGCAACAGTGGCAGTGCCAGCAGGTTCAACCCTGCGAACAGGATAAAGGTCCACTGATACCCGATCAGGTCGCTCAGAAATCCTCCTCCGGCCAGACCGATCCCTGATCCGATATTGGCTACCGCCATCAGGATCGCGAACATGGAAGCGGCAATCCGCATATCCGTCTTACCCATTGAAGTAGCGAAATAGACCGTCTCAAAATACCCATAGGCTAATCCGAAAAGGAATACCAGGGACCATGCCAGAAGTGGATTGGGAATCAGGGCAATGAGGAAAACGGTGATCAGGGAGGTAATAATTGCCCCTTTGACTGATCGTGAATGACCGATCCTGTCGGTTAGCCGCCCACCTGTGATCCCTCCCAGGATCACTCCCAGCCCCCAGACTGCAGCATAAAAACCTGCCAGCATGTAAGAGATCCCAAATGTCTCCTGCAGGAAAGGATTTACCAGCTGGTTAGCGCCACTTGTAATGATAAAACCAAGGATACCCAATAATCCCAGGGCAATGATCTGTTTCTTTCCGAAGGCCCGGAAAGCGCTCCATTCGAAGGTCCGGGCGGGCGGACGCGAGGGTTCCTTCAAAATCAACACCAAAGGGATAGGGACAAGCGTCATCACCGCAAGTGACAGAAATACTGCATTCCAGTTAGCCAGCTCCGAAAGCACCCCAACCGTTACAGAAATCAACACGACGCCAAGCGCCCGCCCGGCCACCATGATCCCCTGTACCGTTCCTTCATCTTCGGGTGGAGTGGTATCCAGTGCAAATCCATCGGTACAGGTATCGTACATGGCCATCCCCGTAAGAGATGTAAATGCGACGATCGTAAGTAAAACAAACGATTCCGAAGGGTTGATCCACGGAAATACGAGCTGTCCTCCAGCCTGTATCAATAGGCCAAGGATGATATAGGGCTTCCGGTAACCCAATCCAAACAGGTTCACACGATCGCTCCACATCCCCAGGAAGATCTTCAGGATCAACGGCATCAGGGCTATAGCCGAGAAGATGCCGATCTGGCTCATCGAAATCCCGAATGAGCGAAGATACATGGCATTGAGTGCGGTAAAATAACCCAGGATAGATCCTTGCGCAAAATAGAGCAGGGAAAAGGTGGTGTAGCGTATCCGTTTCGTCCCGGTCACAGGTCATCTGATTGGATGATCATTTTTCCCTCCCCAGCCACGGCCTTTCCGATGAGGCTCGCGCTTTGGATACCAGAGGCCTTCAAACGGGCAACCAGCTCCTTTGCTTCCGCCTCATCCAATGCGATCAGTAAGCCCCCAGATGTTTGGGCATCGCAAAGGATCATCTTCTCCAGGTCCGAAACCTGATCTCCCCAGATCACAAAAGGGCTTATATGCTCTAGGTTATTTCTGGTACCACCCGGTATGATCCCCTGCGCAGCCATCTCGATCACACCCTTAAGGAGAAGAACCTTAGAGGAGCCTATCAGGACATTTACCTGGTCTCCGGCAATCATCTCCAAAAGATGTCCTAACAGTCCGAAACCGGAGATATCGGTACATGCATGCACATTGAACCGGTTCATCTCCTCTGCGGCTTGCTTATTCAGTGCCGACATGCACTCCAAAAGTTCCTCCGTTTGTATCTGATCAAGGAATCCGTGTTTCAGGGCAGTGGTGAGGATACCCGTGCCAAGAGGCTTCGTGAGAATCAGGACATCACTAACCTTAATCCCACGATTCCTGATCACCTTGCGGGGGTCAACCACCCCTGTAACCGTCAGTCCGAAAACGGGTTCGGTCAGTTCAATGCTGTGTCCGCCCAGGATCTGGATGCCGGCTTCCAATGCCTTGGCTGAAGCTCCCTCCTGAATCTGATGCAATACCTCCATCGGCAAGCGTGTATCCGGGAATCCAACGATGTTCAAGGCAAATAGCGGCTTTCCTCCCATGGCATAGACATCACTGAGTGCGTTGGCAGTGGCAATCATGCCATAGGAAAAAGGGTCATCCACCACCGGTGGTATGACATCCACAGTCTGAACCAGTGCCTGGGTTTCGTTCAACTGATAAACGGCCGCGTCATCGGAGGTCTCAGGGCCTACCAGTACGTTCGGATCGGTCACCGGAGGTAGCTTTCGGAGTATCTCTTCCAGTAACTGAGGCCGGATCTTGCAAGCACAGCCAAGCGCCCGCGTGTATTCTGTTAAACGGATGCCGGATGTTACCCCTAAATCCTCTGGATGGGACTTACTCCCTCCCCTTGAAGGGGAGGGTTGGGGAGGGGTCATCTGCGGAGCAGAGTAAGCCCCCTTTAGGGGGTTTGGGGGTAATTGAATTTTGAATCTTGACCCTTTAATTTCCCTGTATGCCTTCACAATAATCGGAATCGCTCTCCTGATCTCCTCCTCCGTCGTCATCCTTCCCACGGAAAACCTGATGGTGCCCATGGCATATTCCATCGGGACATGCATCGCGGAAAGCACACCCGAAACGCCTTCCTCCCCGGCATGACAGGCAGCCCCTGCAGATGCCGCAACTCCTTTCATGGCCTGTAACAGGGTGTTTGCCTCCACTCCAGGGAAGCCAAGACTCAACGTATTGGGAAGCCGATTTTCCGGATGACCGTTCAACCTGACCTCCGGAATTGCTTCTCTGATGCCGTCAAAGAGGAGGTCGCAAAGGTGTTTAAGAGGTGATTCGTGACTCGTGACTCGTGACTCGTTATTGGTGACTGCAGACTGTGGACTGCGGACTGCGGACTGTGGACTGCGGACTGCGGACTGCCAACTGCAGACCAGTTCCGCTGCTTTCCCAAGTCCCACGATCCCGATCACATTTTCGGTACCTGCTCGGCGGTTCGCCTCATGGTCGGCTCCATGCATCAATTTGGTCAGTTTTACTCCGCGCCTGATGTAGAGGGCTCCAACTCCTTTTGGTGCGTATAATTTATGCCCTGCAACGGACAGCAGGTCTATTCCGAGTTCGTTGACATCCACCGAAATCTTCCCGACACTCTGTGCCGCATCCGTATGAAAAAGCACACCGGCCTCCTTTGTGATCCGGCTGATCTCAGTGATGGGCTGGATGGAACCTGTTTCGTTATTGGCATGCATGATGGTGATAAGGATCGTCCCGGGACGAATGGCTCGCCGGATATCCTCCGGATCAACAATCCCATCCGGATCAACCTCTACCCATGTGACTTCGAAATCCTCCCTTTCAAGGAAGGCACACACCTCGGCAACAGCGGGATGTTCGATCACCGAGGTGATGATGTGGTTTCCCCTGTTTCTGTTTTCGAATGCCACTCCCTTGATCGCATAATTATTTGACTCGGTTCCTCCTCCAGAGAATACTACCTCGTCAGGGATACAGTTGAGCATTGAAGCTACTTGTTTACGCGCCTGTATCACAGCCTGCGCGGCGATCCTGCCAAAATCGTGCAGGCTGGAAGGATTTCCGAACATCCCTTCCAGGAATGGCTTCATCGCCCCTGAAACCATTGGATCCAGGGGAGTGGTGGCATTATAATCCAGGTAGATCGGATCCATTTTTCAGGTGTTTGTGTGCAAACTCCGAGAGTTCTTTTGCAGCTTCCCGGGCATCAAATTTACCGACCTCAAAGTGATAGCGTGGCTGATTTTTACGACGGTTGATTGAGAAAGAGTAGGATTTATCATAATAGCTGAGTATCTGATCCGTTACCTGGGCATAATCCTTCACCTGAATATAGATCAGAGCTCCCTTGGCTCTCGGCTTGCCAAGCCTGGATTCGATCTTCATCACGGCTTCACTCAGCAACCGGTCATCGATGCCGGCATACTCCCTGACCAGTCTCCCCACCCGGATCTCCTTGGGGACTTCCAGAACGATCATTGGCGACTCCTTAATCTTCTTAACGACAGGATCGGGTAGGGTCACCTTTCCGATCATCCGGCTTTCGTCTTCCAGCCAGATCAACCGCTTTTTATCCAGCCGCTGCCATTGGTCAAAAAGATTGTTTTCAAACTGGTCATTGGTGGGCTGATCCGGTAATCCGATTCCCCCAAAAGCCGAGCCTTTGTGAGAGGCCAGCATCTCCAGGTCGATTACCTGTTCGCCGATCTCTGCAAGATGGTTTAATACCTCCGTTTTTCCACTTCCTGTATAGCCTCCCAGAACGATTACCCAGGCATCTTCATCCATCCGGATCCGGATGAATCTCCGGTATGCTTTGTACCCTCCTTCAAGAAGAGAAACATTGTATCCGTTGGTTTTAAACAGCCAGGCCATGTTAAGGCTGCGTAACCCTCCGCGCCAACAGTACAGAAGTAGATTCGTTCCCGGCACACCATCACGGAGGGCCTGAAGGATCTTTTTTGTTTTTGGGAGGATGATATCCAGACCCCGGAGCAGGGCCTGATCACGGCCCGACCGGACATAAAGTGTACCTACTTCTGCGCGTTCAAGATCATTAAATAACGGAATGTTGATCGCTCCCGGAATATGACCCTGCTGAAATTCAGCCGGTGATCTGACATCCACCAATGGAGTGGATTCAGACGCAATCAGAAAATCCGATACTTCCAGCGTAACCGGCATGAGGTAGTCTCAGTAATTTCACACAAATGTACCGAAAAAAGAAAACAGTTGGTAGTTGGCAGTTGGCAGTTTCAATTTCGCTACCTCGCTACTTCGCTACCTCGCTGCTTCACGATCCCGCTACCCTATAATTTTATATCTTTGCACTTCTTTTATCATTCACCGATGAGTGACTTCATCCATCACGAGTGTGGTATTGCCCTTATCCGTTTACGGAAACCACCTGAGTACTATCTTCCCAGGTACGGCACCCCATTTTACGGCCTCAACAAACTGCACCTGTTAATGCAGAAACAGCATAACCGGGGGCAGGATGGCGCCGGGGTGGCAGCGATTAAGTTTGATATGGAACCGGGACACCGGTACATTAACTGGATCCGGTCAAACTCCGATACGCCGATCAAAGATATCTTTTCCCGCATCAGAGAAGCCGTGAAGGAGATTGAAGAGAGATCCCCCAACAGGTTGCGGGATACAGGTTGGCTCAAATATCACCTGGAGATGTACGGTGAACTCTACCTCGGTCATCTCCGCTACGGAACCTTTGGTTCAAACACGGTGGAGAGTCTGCACCCGATAATCAGGGAAAACAACTGGATGACAAAGAACCTGGTATTGGCAGGCAACTTCAACCTCACCAATGTGGACGAACTTTTTCAGAGGCTGATCGATCTGGGTCAGTGTCCCGTTGAAACCTCCGATACCATCACGATCATTGAAAAGATCGGATATTTTCTGGACGAGGAGAACGAGGTATTATACCAGAAGTTCAAGAAAGAAGGCCTCCCAAAACGCAAGATCTCCGGTATGATTGCCCGGGACCTGAACATCCAGAAGATCCTGAAGAACTCTTCTACAAGCTGGGATGGTGGGTATGTGATCGCGGGGCTGTTTGGTCATGGTGATGCGTTCGTGATGCGGGATCCAAACGGAATCCGGCCGGCTTTCTACTATGTTGATGAGGAGGTTGTGGTGGTGACCTCTGAAAGGCCGGCCATTCAAACCACTTTTAACCTCGCTGTCGGGCAGATCCAGGAGCTGAAGCCCGGATATGCCCTTGTCATCAAGAAAGGAGGTCAGACTGATGAGCTTCAGTTTAAAAAGCCGGGCCGGAAAAGTGCCTGTTCCTTTGAGCGGATCTATTTTTCGAGGGGGACAGATAAAGATATCTATCGCGAGCGCAAAAAACTGGGGAAATTTCTCGCCCCTGCCATCCTGAAAGCAGTAGACTACGATTTTGAAAACACGGTTTTTGCTTACATCCCGAATACAGCCATTGATGCCTATTATGGGTTGATTGAAGAGCTTGATCATTTTTGCGATACCATCAAGCGTGACCGGTTACTGGATCTGAAGAACATCTGTACCACGGCTTCTGTGGAGGAGATCCTGAAATTGAAACCCAGGGTGGAGAAGGTGGCTGTGAAGGACATGAAGCTCAGGACATTCATCACGCAGGACAGTCAGCGCGACGACCTGGCAGCCCACGTATATGACATCACCTATGGAAGTATCATCTCCGGGAGCGATAACCTGGTGGTGCTCGACGATTCAATTGTCAGGGGGACCACGTTGAAGCAGAGTATCCTTCGTATCCTTGACCGGCTGGGACCAAAAAGAATCATCATCGCCTCCTCTGCGCCGCAGATACGGTATCCTGACTGCTACGGGATTGACATGGCCAAGCTGACAGATTTTATCGCATTCAGGGCAGCCATCGAGCTATTAAATGAGACACATCAGGAGCACATCATCAATGACGTTTACAAGAAATGCAAGGAGCAGGAGACGAAACCAAAGGAAGAGATCATCAATTACGTAAAAAAGATCTACAAGCCATTTCCTGCCGGCCGGATCTCCGGAAAGATCTCCGAACTGCTGACCCCTCCCAACTGTCGGGCCAGTGTTGAAATCATCTACCAAACGATTGAAGATCTTCATGATGCCTGTCCCGGACACCTTGGCGACTGGTATTTCACCGGCGATTACCCCACACCCGGGGGTAATAAAGTTGTCAACAAATCATTTATCAATTACATTGAAGGGAAGAATATCCGGGCTTACTGATGTTGATTTGACCGGATTTTATCCTGCGGATACAAGCTTCTGATAGGAGGCTGAGATGTTTTCAGCGATTACCTGTAACTCTTCTGTTGAAAGTTTCAATTTGGGCTTTTTAAAATCGATGTCGTAGATGGTCTGAAGTGGCACCAGGTGAATATGGGCATGGGGAACCTCCAGCCCAACAACAGCGATACCGATACGTTTGCAGGAAATCACCTTCTCAATGGCCAGAGCCACCGTTTTCGAAAAGGTGAAATAATCTGCCAGGAGTTTATCCGGAATATCAAAAATGTAGTCGATCTCCTCTTTCGGAATTACCAGTGTATGTCCCGGTGCAAGGGGGTTGATATCCAGAAATGCCAGAAACCGGTCATCCTCGGCCACTTTGAAGCATGGGATCTCACCCTGAACGATTTTTGTAAAAATGGTTGCCATAATTATCCGTTTTGCCTTGTAATCTCTAAAATCTCGAAAGAGATCATCCCCGCGGGAACTTGAATATCCACCTTTTCTCCGATAGTCCTGCCGAGGATTCCCTTGGCGATCGGTGAGTTCACAGAGATCTTACACTCCCTGACATTGGCTTCGTTTTCGGGTACGAGGGTATAACAAAGTATCGTTCCGTCTTTCAGGTTTTTCAGTTTGACTATAGAAAAAATCAGCACTTTTGAGTTGTCCAATTTTGTCTCATCGATCAACCGGGCACTACTGATGGTCTCCTGCAGTTTTGAGATCCTCAGCTCCAGCATCGATTGTGCCTCTTTAGCAGCTGCATATTCAGCATTCTCTGACAAATCTCCTTTATCCCTTGCTTCGGCGATCTGTCTCGAAATCGCTGGTCGTTCCACCATTGTCATATGGTAGAGTTCATCTTTCAGATTTTGTAATCCTTCCGGAGTAAAATAGTTGATTTCCGACATGATTCCCAGTTTATCTTGCAAATATAATAAGGCAAAAGACCCTTGAATAAGGGTCCTTTTGTGCTATGTAAAGATAGGTAAAGAAAACCTAAACTACAGTAGTGTGTTAAAAATTAAGTGTTAAACCTACGTTATGAACACCTCCGAACGGATTGGTCGACCGGTAGGAGTAATCGATGCCAATTCCTGTTTCCTTCTCTTTGTTGAAGGGAACCGATACGGTAAATCCGGCAGTAATACCGGTAAATACAGAACCCCTGTCGGCCACATTCGACTCAAAGATCCCTTGCTGATAGGTATAAGCAGCCCTGATAGAGAGGTAATACTTGAGTGCGTATTCGAGACCCAGGATGAACTGGTCTTTCGTAAACGAGTTGGAATTGAAGTTCCCGGCCAGGGTGATGCGATTCATCTCACCGATCAGGAAATCGTAGGATGCTCCGATCCTGAGGGTGGCAGGCAGCTCAAATTTCTCCGAACGTTGCGACACGGTAAAGAGGTCATTATCATTTCCATGTCCTGGAATGATGCCACGAAAAGAGAGTCCGTCACCGGTAAACCGCATAGGTGTTCCTACGTTTTTCAACGCAACTCCGAATTTGATCTGGTCCCGTTCACCGGTTACATACTGTACCCCGGCGTCAATTGCAATCCCCAGTGCACTGGCATCGGAAATCGACTCAGAAATGATCTTGAAATTGATACCACCGTAAATGCTGTTGGAGAATGCTTTTGCATATCCAAGGTTGATGTTCATATAAGCCGGTTTAAAGGTTCCCAGGCCTCCTTCAGGGGAATTGGTTGTAGTGATTTCAATCTCCCCGAAGTTCATCGACATCACAGCTGCGGTGAGTACTCCTTTGTTTTCGCCCAGCTTCTGGCTTAATCCGAAAGAGTATATATTAATACCAGAACCCTGCAGCCAGTTGGTGTAGGAGAAGATGATCTCGGTTCCCGTCGTAAATGCGGTACCGGCGATGTTGGTAAAAAGAGCTTCCAGCCCGTATGTACATGAGGTTCCCACGCCTCCCCAGCCAGAACTTTTCGCCCAGGGGTTGATAAGCAACTCCGATGCTCCTGCCTGACCTGAACGGTCTTTGTTCCCGGCTGTGACCTGGTCAACAGGATACACGATCAAAACTACCAGGAAAAAGGCCAGTAAAATGCTATATATGTTCTTCATGATGCTGTATTTTTATTGTTGAAACATGTTATAATCATATACATTATAGTGAGTTCAGGTCAACAGGTCGTAGAATTCCGAACCATTTGAGGGTTCGTTCACCAAGCCCTTCAGCTTTCACATGGATCAGGTAGACTCCTCCGGCGATCGGAATCCCGGCAAAATTCTTGAGATCCCAGTCGATAGAGGTTTTCGCATCGGTATTTAATCCAGCGGTTGAGGTTCTTGGCAGCGGAATTCCTGATTTGTCAACGTTAAACTGACGAATCATGGTACCGCTGAGGTCATAGATGGTGACAGTACACCTTGTGGGGAGGTTCACAATCTTGATCCGGTTATCAAGCTGGTTCCTTTCATAATCATCATAAGCGAAATAAGGATTAGGTACCACATTGATCAGATCAAGATCATTCTCCATTTTGGCGGTGTAGTTCTTGGCTGTGGCGATCGCATCGGTATTGAATGTATACATTGGCCACGCTCTGTTTTGAGCCGTGTCAACAAATTTATTGGGAATAACCTCTGAATAGTATCGCTGGTAAGGTTTAGCCACCCGCATAAGTATGGCTACCGGATCGCTGAGCCACTCTTTGCCTTCCACAGCCAGAGGCATATTGACCCACATAGCCGAGGCATAGGCACGTGTCTTATAGATATTATCCAGTTTCTTCTGGTCCAGCACATCGAACAGCATTTGACCGGCATCGTAAGCAGGAAAGTTTAACTTGATGGTATCCCCTGCAGCGAAGAGTGTCAGGTCCCTGTGGGCCATGATGTACACATAATGCTGACCTCCGAAAACCGGTTTATAACTCTGATCATGCATCCTGGAAGAGGGATTCCAGAGCATGTCGCGGCCATTGTCGGCAACGAGCCAGGAGTTCTCTCCAAACATGATGTTCAGCCGTTCCCCGGTCTCCAGGTTAATGGCATAGCCGGGGAACCAGCCCATGCCATATTCGGAAATGTAATTAGAATTGTACATGGAATCATTACTGATCACCCCGGTATCTCCATCCACATTCACCGATTTCCCTTTCCGCAGGTCAAACAGGCGTGCACGACCCTGGGCGAGCAGTGAGTCGGGACACGTTTCAATAACCGGCGCCCGGGTCCAGAGTTTCTTGTCCGGTGTGATGATGATATCCACACTGGCCAGATTTTCCAGCTTATTGAATTTCTTGGAGTTGGAGCTGTAGGCAGGTCCAATTGCGAGTTGCTGGGTATACGCACAGAGTGAATAGGGTGCCCAGGTGCCTCCGGAAATTTCACCCACAAATGGATGGACGCCTGACATCACCTGGATCTGCTGGTAATTTTTATTCGGATCCCATGGATCATTGGCAGCCATATCCCAGTCGTAAAGCGAAGAGTTACCACCAGCCCTATAGGTTCCGGCCCTGATCCAGTTGACGTCAATATTGGGAGGATTATCCCAGTCGGGGACACCACCTAACCACTTATTCGCCGGATTTGCATAGATGGCTGGCGGGGCGTAGATCAGTCCATTATCATCCGTATGTATAGCCCCAGGAAGTGTATCTCCCGGATTGGGGATCTGGGATATCTCAACCGCAATACCCAGATTCAGGAATAGCTGTTCATATGGATAGATGGTAGTGGTATCCGATGTATAGGTAATCCCGGTCTTGGTATCCACCATCTTCCAATGACCGAATCTGATGTTCGGATTGGTGAAGGTCGGATTTTTTGGCCCGGTCACCATGGTATCGAGCGTGACAATAAAGTCGCCGGCTACTACGTTCAGGGGATCAATTACTTGCACGTTCAGTGGGCCGAAACCGGTCAGATACTTGGCCTGGTAAGCGATCGGATAGTCCGGGCTTCCATAAGGATTGGTTGCGCTGGCAGGAGGTTTGCTGAGGATCTCCTGTGTGGTTGCCGGATCCAGGAAAAGGATTTTTCCTCCGTTCCCCTGACCCTGTATCCTGGTGATGGTAGGACCATCGCCATATTGCGAGTGCATGACATCATCCAGTGGAATGTGTGGAATAGCCGTGTAACTCTTGATATTACTGCGGCCGGAGAGGTAGGGTTCTTTTTGACCACTGGGAGTAGGATCATTCTGGTTGTAAACTTTATATTCGTTATAGGCGTAAGCAACAGCCAGGTAGTAGTATTGCTTGTGGTTGATCAGGGTAAGATCTCCTGTAGCAAACTTGTCTTCCATTAGCTCAAAAGAGTGTGAAACACCTGTGTTGGAGCCATCGACCATCACCTTACCCACATTCCCGTTCAGGTTTTGGTCAAAGGTCCAGTTAACGAGCTTGGTTACGTTATTCTTGATATCGCACTGGAAAACAAGGCGTGATTTGCTAAGATCATAGATATCGGCAGCGCTGACCGTGGCATCTTTCACCTGAAATATCTGGTATCCTTCAAACCGGTAAAGTGAGTCATTCCGCAGATGATGCGGCAGGGTATCCGGATTGGGAATATTGGGATCGTACTCTAAGTATCGTTCCTGGTAGTTGTTCCCTGCATCGTTTACTTTGCGGTTGGTGATGTATATGATCAGCTTCCGGTCCATCTCCTGGATCGTGAGATCCGGTGCGTTGGGGCCATTCAGCACAGCGAAACAGTTGTCGAACAAACTCTGACAAAGATCATCCACAATCCGTAGTTTCTCCACCGATTCAAAAGGTGTTCCGGAGATGGTCCTTGCCCATGGAATTCCCACAGTGATGTAGTTACAGGCCCCAGGTTGGAGGGTAAAGGGGCCTGCCGATTGCATAAACCTACGGTCATTTGGATTGTTTCCGGCAGTTTCTTCGGTCCAGTATTTCGGCCCGTTAGGCGGTTGTCCGTTGGTTCCCCAGTCGCAGGGATCGGAGTCTCCCGGGAACATAAAGGTACATTGTGGTCCATAACCACCAGCGCTGATATGGGCATTCCCTCCATAAATCATCTGGGTTTGATCCTTCCAGATCCCGCGCAGGAAGAGG
This sequence comes from Bacteroidota bacterium, assembly GCA_043810345.1. Lineage (GTDB taxonomy): Bacteria > Bacteroidota > Bacteroidia > Bacteroidales > FEN-979 > QYOJ01. The sequence goes on from JBDROF010000062.1 coordinate 39,656, forward strand.
TAATATTCCGGTGCATAATCAGGATCCTGCATGTACCAAGGTACCCCGGAGCCGCTGTTGTTGTGGTATACAAACCGGCGCATTCCAAAACGCTCGTTATCCACAATTCCATCACCAAAATTCACCCCATTAATCGCCATCTGGTCGAGTGGGAATTCGCTGGTGATGATGGAGCAATCGCCGGTAAATTTCGGGTTATCCCGTTGATCCGGATCCATGTAAGGTCCCTGGAAAAAGTCGACACCTACAGCAGGTGGGTGAGTGCCATAGGCTTCAATCTGTCCGGTTCCGTCAAGTGGAAGCCCGTTATAGCAATACCCAAGTCCCCGTTTTACATCGCACCCAATATAGTCATCCCAGGCGTACCCCAGATCCGGGTCAACCCACTGGCTAAAGAATGTGCCGGTAAGGGTATAGGTCGACCGGTTGATCACCTCGTAGCTATAGAAAGTCATGTCGTTGATCTCATCGTTGGTGGCGAAGGAGAAGTACTGGGCGCGTACCTCCATCCCAATGGGTTCCCCTTGGGTTTCTGAGTGGTAATTCCCTTTGTCGTTATATACGCTCCACAGGGTCTTGTCTCCTTTGATGACCTGGTCGACCAGGATCCCCAGGGTATCGTCCGCTTCACCGTTCCGAAGGTGAGCTCTGGCAATCTTTTCGCCGGGTTTCAGGTTCTTCGGACAGAGCTTATTTGCCAGGTCATAATAGGGATAGTCCCCGTTGGCCGGGTCGTATGTGCCATCCCCGTCCAGATCGAAAAAGGGTGCCAGGTAAAAAGCCTGTCCCCTGGCCCGGTCGCCATGTGCCGGCCACTCCAGGATAGAGCGGGGGATCTGGTAATCGGGATAGGCATCCTTGTTATCCCACCATGCGAGGAATTCCTGGACCTCGGGACGGGTCATCGGATAAAGATGGTCGTATTTGGCGCAGACATCTGCTTCGATAGCAGCTGATCCGTCAATCGTTAAAGGGCCAGGCCAAAAGTCGTTCTTCGTATGCGCTGCAGCTGTGGAGGGACCTTGTCCGTAACGGTAAGCAGCCAGTTTCAGGTTGTTATTGACATCGATCCCCCCGATCCAGAGCGAGAAGGAGAACATCGACATTTTCCGGGAGCCTTTCGGGATCTCATATTCGGCATTCTCCAGAAACCATCCGTTCCCAAAAGAGTAAACGATGGCCCTCACGTTGTTGAGGTCAAGGTATTTGTAGGCCGAGCCAGCCTCACAACCTGCTGCTGTTTCCTTGATCGTATAAGTACTCTTCGGGCCGGCTTTCACCTTCTCCTCAGAGAACGCAGAAGGTTGAAGCACTAACAAGCCACAGAGCGAGACGAATAAGAAACGAAGTATATTTTTCATAGTGCTGATATTTTTGAATATACTGATACTACTTGTGTTCACCATATGATTGATCCTCCCTCGTTAAAAATTGAACATTAAACCTAACCTGATCTGCCGGGGGGAACTAAAGTTATATGGATTTGCAATCCATACGGAATAGAGGTCCCTGTATGATTGCGAACTGACCTGCTGGTTAATCTGATTCTGATACTCGGGAGCCGATAGGTAACCATCATCCTGTGCGCTTCCAGTGGCCGGATAGACGCCGGTTACGTTTTTGGTGTTCAACAGGTTGAGGATAGCCAGGTAGACATTGATAGTACCCCCTCTTTTCTTCTTGCCCATGGCAAAAAGGAAATCTTTATCCACACGCATGTCGATAACGAATTGCCAGGGGAGGCGGGCCCCGTTGATCGATCCTTTGATCGGCCCCATGCCTCCGTAAGGCATTATTTTGCTCGATTTGGTGTAGGGTGTCCCGGATCCGCCGGTGATGGTAAAGTTGGCTCCGAAATTCGAAAGCAATTGAACCGGGGCTTTCCCGCTCTTTTTGCGGTGGATGACCGGACCATTATAGTCTTTCCCGATACCCCAGCGGTAGTCGAGGCTGATGTTAAACTGGTGACGGCGGTCAAAACTCAGCGGATTCAGGGTTCTGAGGTTGGGCTGTTCCGACCTTATGATGGCAGATGCTGCGTTGGGGTCAGAACCGGTTCCTTCGGCAAACTGCAATGTATAGTTGAACCTTAACCGTGCATTGTTGGTCCGTCGAAGGTCGTAAGTCAGGGTAAGTCCCTTTACCGTTCCAAAGTCGATATTCGTATAGGAGTAATAGGTTCTTGGATAGGCTCCGGTCAATCGGTACTGCTGGATATCATCCCTCATCTCACGATAGAATACCGCTAGTTTCAGCGAAGATGCATTGTTGATCTTCTGCTGGAATCCCAGCTCATAGTCAATGGTTTTTGAGGGTTGGAGCGCCGGGTTACTCAGTGTTCCGGCTGCAGAAGTACGGATGAAGTAGTAGGATACGGGATCAAGGACATTCCCGCCCATCGGACGCTGGGTCAGGATATCGTAGTGAGCATAAAAGAGGGCATCGTCAGAGATCGGGAAGGAGAAGGAGATCCGTGGCATAAAATTGGTCTGTGGCTCATAATCCTTGAATACATCAGGCTGTACCGTGCTGACGGAGGGATCTACCAGGTAAGGGGCGATCCCGTTTCCACGGTCGAGAACCTTCGGGTCAGTGATTACCGTACCTTCTGCATTATACCATTCGCTCTCGAAACGATAACCTGTGATCTCCGTAGGACTGCTAATATTATCGACATAAACCACATAGTCGCTTCCGATGTTGGCCGGATGAGAGACAGGTTGTCCGTTCAGTTCACCGACTTCTCCGACTGTTTTCGCCGCGTTGAAAAGGTAGGAATCCTTTAGTACCGGTTGGTTGGCATCAAACCTGTCGACGCGTAAACCCACGTTGAAGATCAGATCTTTGAACGCGAATTTATCCTGGATATACCCGGCAATATAGATGGGCTCATAGGCTCCGATCGGGCGTGTATGGTCTCCATTTTCATCTGTGGCCGTAAAGAAATCTTCCCAGGCAGGTTTTGCAGTTAGTTTATTCCCCAGGTAGTCATATCCACTATACCCTACCTTAGCATCCCCGTTGTCAAGTAGCTCGTCTGCATTGAACATGTCGATGGAGAAGATCGGATCGGTGAGGGAAACAGTATGGAGTTGCTGATTGGCATCGTAATAGTTGATGGAGTTTGCATTGTAATCAAACGAGTTGATGTCGATGAAGTCCACTCCGTTGACCGGAAGCCCCAGTTTCTTACGAAGGTTTACATCGAAGTTCCTTTGCAGCAGGGATACATACTGACGGAAATAATAGATGGAGTCCATGAATACGCCATCCCGGTAAACCAGCTGGGGATTGTAGATATCCAGTTCGGCCAACTGGGCGTTGGTCAAGCCATTCATCAGGGGCCACAGGTTGGTAGCATTGTATCCGTAATAGGAAGAACTTCTTTGTTGATACTGCAATCCAAGCTTGATTTCATGGTTCCCAAAGTCGGCAGCAAACGAAGCGTTGATGGATAGTTGGTTATTGGTTGAAATGGTAAAGCCATTGGTTCTGTTTCCCGGGCTTGACCACATGCCGTAAATTGGATCCGGCTCCATCCCGTTGATCAATCCTTTCCCTGAAATGATTTCATTCGTATTCCTGTAGTGTCCGTCGGGCTCATTGGCAAAGAAATTGTAATACTGGGAAGTCCAGGCGGCCGCTTCCGGATTGATGTCAAAAGGAGTGTATAGTACTATGGTGTCACGGAATCCATTTTGCAAGTGAGCATATTTTCCGGAAACCGAGTCGTATTCCAGTTGTGGGGTATACGCACGTATGGAATGCGTCTCAAATTTGCCGATGTAACCATATTTGAAGATGTCCTCTTTATGATCAGCATCCTCTGTTTTTCCATAGGTCCGGGTATAGTCGGCACCGATGCTATAATAGATGTTATCGACGAAGGATTTTTCTTTTTCAGGATTGCGGAACCGCTGGGTAAAACGTCCGTTCACACGCCAGGTATAACCCTGAGAGTGACTGTTGTTGGCAAAGTTTAACAACGAACCCCCATAGCTGAAGTTGTTCCGGTCATACATCTGGAAGGTCCCGCCGAATGACATGTTGATGGTGGGGGAGATACGGAAGTCCAATTTCCCCGACATCAGCACTTCATACCGGGAGGTATTCATAGTGGTCTTAATCTTCTCCAGGTCGTTCATGGTAAGGAATTCGCCGTTGAGAAGCACTCCTTCTCCAGAAGTATTGAGCCGCAGTGGATTGGTTTCCAGAGAACTGATCACATCATCTTTTCCTCTGTACAATCCTGTGGCGTTTGGCGCCCCATCTTTCCGGTAAGTAAAGTCACCGGCGATGAAGAAACCCATGATGGGAACTTTTGTTTTGTTGACTGTATCTTTTTTGGAGAACAGTGGGCCAGTGAGATTCAATCCAAGCCGGTTATATCCGAAAGGGTCCAGGAACTGGGATGTCTGTATGTCAATCCCGGCGGAAAAGTCGCGGGAGGGTCCCCTGGTGGTCACACTGATGATTCCACCGGCAGCGTCCCCATAGCTGGCCGGTGTTCCACCCAGGATCACCTCCACCTGCTCGATGGCAGATTGTGGGAGAGCCGCGCTTCCAATTACACGCATCCCGTCGATGTAATAGACCTCGGTGTTCGAACGGGCTCCACGAATCGAGGCGATACCCCCACTGGCATCGGTGGTTACACCACCCACCGTGGTGGCCACAGCCGAGGCCGATTTGTTGGCCATTTTAGCGATCTCCTCCTGGGTGACAGTACCCCCAGACACCGTCTGGTCTTTCGAGATCAGAGGTACCTTGTAATCTACTACCTCTACCTCGGAAAGAGTGGTTGTTGCTTCCTCCAGTTCTATATCCTGAAAGGTGATTTTATCCGCAAAAATGATGATCCCTTTCATTATATAGTCCCGGTAACCTACATAGGTTGCTTTCAGGTCAACTTTACCAGCCGACACAGGTTTGATTTGGAAATTACCATTGAAATCCGAGGTTGAACCACCTACCTGTACACCACCTACCTCAACCACAATGTTGGCAAAAGAAATTGGTTCCTTGGTCTGCCTGTCAACGATTTTCCCTTTGAGGGTACCGGACCCGGATTGTGAGAATACCAACACACTCGATGTCAGTATAATTCCAAAAGCTAATAGTAAATTTCTTAACATACCATATGATTTTATGTTAGAACACTGTGCTTAAAAAGGTGGTAAAGGTAATAATATTTTAATCTAAATTACAAAATTATTTAATGCTAGCAAGGAAATCCAGATCCAATCCAAATAACCGGGAACCCTAATATACCAGCTATAAATATCAGCTGTCCAACGGTCTCTTTTTATGGACGAAATTCGGAGCCAAATTTTACTTTGCTTCTCAACTACGTTCCTCGCAATTACACATTTCGCTATTTCGCTATTTCGCTATTTCGCTATTTCACTATTTCACTATTTCACTATTTCACTATTTTTTCAGAGGGGTGATCTGTCTGGCATTTCTGCGCGATTCTCTCATCCGGGCGCGGGTCTCTTTCGATTGGCTTTTATGATGGCGTTTCAGGTCCATTTCGTAAGCTTTACGTGCTTGTTTCTCCTTCTGTTTACGTTCGCGGTCAATCCTTTTCTGACGAACAGCCGATTCGGGGAAACACGATGTGTAACTTAAGGGGAGGAGGAGGGTAAGGCAGAGAAGGGCCAGGAAGAGAATTCGTTTCATAGAAACTATTTTCCAGGGACCAATGTACAATTAATCCCGTACCTGTTCGTTATTTTAACGTTATAATTCCTGAAAAAATTCACCGATGAACATCCGTTACGCCTGGCTGATCCTGTTGCCCCTCCTGGCTTATTCCTCTTGCAAGAAGGAGAATCCCCAACCGGTCATTCCGGAGGTTTACGTAAATTTCTTTATCAATCCCAACTCCACCGAGTACCTGGAGCTGAATGCTCCGGGAGGATGGGTGGCTTTGACAGGTGGTTACCGGGGAATTGTTATCTACAGGCTGACTTTGCAGGAGTTCCTGGCATATGAAAGAACCTGTCCGTGGGATCCGTGGGAGGAGGGAGCGCGAATCGAAGTGGAAGAGTCGGGAGTTACTGCTGTATGTCCGGTCTGTGGTTCAAAATATATCCTGCTTGACGGTTCCCCTTTTGAAGGACCATCCACCTACCTGCTGAAACAATACCGGACCACTTACGACGGAAACCTCTTGTACGTATACAACTGACTCCGGGGCTATGACGTTGCTGCCAACTGCCAACTGCGAACTGCCAACTGATCAGTACCGGTAATGTTCCGGCTTATACGGCCCGTCAACGGGCACACCAATATACTCAGACTGCTCAGGGGTCAACCTGGTTAGTTTCACACCCAGTTGATCAAGATGCAAACGGGCTACCTCTTCATCCAGTTTCTTGGAAAGCCTATATACATCCACCTCATAATCGTGTTCCCACAGATCGAGTTGAGCCAGTGTTTGGTTGGAGAACGAGTTACTCATCACAAATGACGGGTGGCCAGTGGCACATCCCAGGTTGACAAGTCGCCCTTCTGCCAGCAGGTAAATCGATTTTCCATGGGGGAAGATATACTTGTCAACCTGCGGTTTGATGTTGACCTTGGTAATCCCGGGCCAGGCGTTGAGTTGCTCCACCTGGATCTCATTATCAAAATGGCCGATATTGCATACAATGGCTTCGTCTTTCATCTTTGACATATGCTCGGCCGTGAGAACATCTTTGTTCCCGGTTGTGGTCACCCATATATTCCCCTCATTCAAGGCGTCTTCCACAGTGGTTACCTCAAAGCCCTCCATGGCGGCCTGCAACGCACAGATCGGGTCAATTTCCGTCACCACCACACGGGCGCCATAGGATTTCATCGACTTGGCACAACCTTTCCCCACATCTCCATATCCCATGACTACCACCACCTTTCCGGCGATCATCACATCGGTGGCCCGCTTGATGCCGTCGGCCAGAGATTCACGGCATCCGTAGAGGTTATCAAACTTCGATTTGGTCACAGAATCGTTAACGTTGATGGCCGGAACCAGCAAGGTGCCGTTCTCCTTCATCTGGTAGAGTCGGTGCACGCCGGTGGTGGTCTCTTCTGAAACGCCTTTCCACTCGTTGACCGTCCGGTGCCAGCGATGGTTATCCTCCACATAGATCTCCCGCAATTGTTTCATCATCGACTTTTCGTCAGCGGTAGGCAGCTCTTTTTTCAGCCATTGGGGATTCTTCTCCACCTCATATCCCTTGTGGATCATCAGGGTGGCGTCCCCACCATCATCCACGATCAGGTTCGGACCTAATCCACCGGGGAAACTGAGCGCCTGATTGGTACACCACCAGTATTCGTCGAGGGTCTCCCCTTTCCAGGCAAACACAGGAATCCCTTTGACCGCCAGGGCTGCGGCGGCATGGTCCTGCGTGGAGAAGATGTTACAACTGGCCCAGCGTACTTCAGCTCCCAGTTCGATCAGTGTTTCGATCAGTACTGCCGTTTGAATCGTCATGTGCAGCGATCCTGCTAATCTGGCCCCTTTTAGTGGTTTCATCGTAGCATATTTATTCCGGATCGACATCAGACCGGGCATCTCTTTTTCAGCAATTTCAATCTCTTTTCGTCCCCAGTCGGCCAGGGAGAGATCAGCCACTTTGTATTTCAAATCTTTATCCACGGTTATATTTTCCATTACATTCCTTTTTCAAAATGAACGACAAAATTACTTAAAAGGGAGGAAACGCCCAAATGAAATTTGTATTTTTGGCCTGGAAAACACCTCCACAAATCCTCTGTATGCCCGTTGTTTTTACAAGAACGATCGCGCCTGGAAGCCTCTTCGGCGTCTGGCATGCCACCGAAGATGCTGAAACGCTGCTCCGGCAACTTGATCTGGATCCGGAGGATGAAACGATCTATGGATCCATCCATAACCGGAACCGTAAGTTGCAATGGCTGGGTTGCCGGATGGCCTTGTCCCACCTGCTGCAAACCCCGAAGATCGGAATCCGGTACACGAACTACGGGAAACCTCTTCTCGTTTCAGGCCTTGCGCATCTCTCTTTTACCCATTCCGGTCCCTATGCTGCCGCCATCTGCTCCCCTACTTCCATCGTAGGGATTGATCTGGAACAGGTCAGGGAGAAAATCAACCGGGTGGCGGAGCGGTTCCTTACTCCCCGGGAACTGACACTGGCTTCGGGAGCAGATCGCCTGGAGGTACTGACCCTCTTCTGGGCTGCGAAGGAGACCCTCTATAAAATAAATGGGAAGCCCGATTTAGATATCCAACATGATCTATGTATCGAATCCTTTGACTACCTTTGCGCCACCGGAGGCGAGCTGATAGCCCGGATAAAAGATCGTGGAAACGCCCCTGGGATTCCGGTATCCTATCACCGGCTGGAGGATGTCATTTTGACCTGGGCAATGGTGCCGGAAAATCACTAGCAGATGGCTGTACAACCTGTAAAATACCTGGCAAAACGAATCCTGGTCCTCGACGGGGCTATGGGGACCATGATCCAGCGATACAACCTGGGCGAGCAGGAGTACCGGGGTGAACGGTTCCGAGATTTCCAGGGGAACCTGAAGGGGAACAACGACCTGCTGGCGCTTACCCAACCCGGGATCATCCAGGAGATCCATGGGAAGTTTCTGGAGGTGGGTGCCGATATCATCGAAACCGATACCTTCAATGCCAACCGCATTTCGCTAGCCGACTATCAGATGGAGGATCTGGTGTATGAAATCAACTTCGAAGCCGCCCGGCTTGCCCGGGAGGTAGCCGACCGCTATTCCCGTTTTGTCCCGGATAAGCCACGCTGGGTGGCAGGTTCGATGGGGCCCACCAACAAAACCGCCTCGCTCTCCCCCGATGTGCAGGATCCTGCCTTCCGGGCGGTGACTTTCGAGGATCTCTACCAGGCTTACCGCGAACAGGCATTGGGTTTGATCGACGGGAAAGCTGACCTGCTGGTGGTGGAGACCATTTTTGATACACTGAACGCCAAAGCGGCACTGGTTGCCATCAACGATATTTTCGAGGAACGGAAGATCCGTCTGCCGGTTGTAGCCTCCTTGACGGTGTCCGACCTGAGCGGAAGGACCCTCTCAGGCCAGACCCTCGAAGCATTTCTTTACTCCATCTATCATTTCGACCTGTTCGCCCTGGGACTGAACTGCTCACTCGGTGCACGGGAACTCAGGCCATACCTGGAGGAGTTCTCACGCATGGCCCCTTTTCCCTTGATGGTTTACCCCAACGCCGGGTTGCCAAACGAGTTCGGGGACTACGACGAAACCCCTGAAACCATGGCAGGCTATGTCAGGGATTTCCTGGAGGAAGGCTTTGTCAATATCATTGGAGGATGCTGTGGTACAACCCCCGAACACATCAAAAAACTGGCGGATCTCGTCAAGGGATACAAACCAAGGGAGGTCCCTAAAAAAAGTCATGAATTACGCCTGAGCGGCCTGGAGCCATTACTGATTTACAAGGGCAGTAACTTCATCAACATCGGAGAGCGCACCAACGTGAGTGGTTCTAAAAAGTTCGCCCGCCTGATCAGGGAGGAAAATTACGAAGAGGCCCTTTCGGTGGCCCGGCAACAGGTGGAAAACGGAGCGCAGATCATCGACATCAGCATGGATGAAGCGATGCTGGATACCGAAAAAGCGATGACCACATTCCTTCGCATGCTGGCTTCCGATCCGGATATCGCCAAAGTTCCGGTGATGATCGACTCTTCCAGATGGCCTGTGATCGCCGCAGCGCTGCCTTGCATCCAGGGGAAACCGGTTGTCAACTCCATCAGTTTGAAGGAGGGACCGGATGAATTCCGGGAACATGCACTTTTTCTGAAAAAGATGGGCGCCGCGGTGATCGTGATGGCCTTCGATGAGGAGGGACAGGCTTCCAACTTCGAACGCCGGATTGAGATCGCCCGCAGGGCATACGATATCCTGACCAAAGAGGTGGGCCTCCTGCCCGAAGATATCATCTTTGATCCCAATATCCTAACGGTTGCCACCGGGATAGATGAACATAACACCTATGCAGTGGATTTCATCCGCACTGTGAAATGGATCAAGGAAAACCTTCCTTATGCACGTGTCAGCGGCGGTATCAGTAACCTCTCCTTCTCGTTCAGGGGGAACGACCTCATCCGGGAAGCCATGCATTCGGCCTTCCTTTACCATGCCATCAAAGCCGGTCTGGATATGGGGATTGTCAACGCCGGGAACCTCCAGGTCTACGACGAGATCCCGAGGGATTTACTGAAACTGGTGGAGGATGTGATCCTGAACCGGAGAAAAGATGCCACCGAACGGTTGATTGCATACGCAGATGCGAATCGTGACGGGGGAAAACGGCAGATCCTGGAGCAGGAGTGGAGGACATTCACTCTGGACAAGCGCCTGGCTCATGCCTTGATCAAAGGCATCACCGACTTCATCGACCAGGATATTGACGAAGCCCTGGTACATTATGACCAGGCGCTCCAGATCATTGAAGGGCCCCTGATGGACGGACTGAATCAGGTGGGCGACCTGTTTGGTACCGGTAAGATGTTTTTGCCCCAGGTAGTCAAGAGCGCCCGCGTGATGAAAAAAGCAGTAGCCCGGTTGATGCCGCTTTTGGAAGCTGAAAAAGCCCAGGACAAAATGGTAGTCCGAAGCGCGGGGAAGATCCTTATGGCCACGGTCAAAGGCGATGTGCACGACATCGGAAAAAACATTGTAGGCGTTGTGTTGGGATGCAACAATTTCGAGGTCATTGACCTGGGCGTGATGGTTCCTGCCGAGAAGATCCTCCAGGAAGCCATTGCCCGGGAGGTGGACGTGGTAGGCCTCTCGGGCCTGATCACCCCTTCTCTGGAGGAGATGGTGCATGTTGCGCGGGAAATGCAACGCACAGGATTAAAAGTTCCCCTGCTGATCGGAGGAGCGACCACCTCGGAGATCCATACTTCAGTGAAGATAGAACCACATATCGAATCCCCTGTGATCCATGTCAAAGATGCCTCTAAAGCAGTCGGCGTCATGCGAAACCTCCTTTCGCCCGAAAACCGGGAGTCCTATGCCGTCTCTGTCCGGCAACACTACCAGGAGTTACGTGACCAACATGACCGGAAACATAAACGGGTCAACATCACCCTCTCTGAAGCCCGGAAGAACCGGCTGAAGATCGACTGGGAAAATTATTTCATTCCCAAGCCTCAGATGACAGGAAACATGGTTTTCTATGATTTTCCGTTACAGGATATCCGCGACTACATTGACTGGACCTTCTTCTTCCATGCCTGGAAACTGAACGGGAAATATCCTGCCATCCTGGAGGATCCAGTCAAAGGTGAGGAGGCACGCAAACTCTTTGAAGATGCCTCGGTCATGATGAAAGATATTATCCATAAAAAGATGTTGCTGGCCAAAGGGATTGTCGGGATCTATCCCTGTAACTCGGTGGGCGATGACGTAGAGGTCTATAAAGATGATTCCCGCAAAGAGCAGCTTGCGACCCTGCACTTCCTGCGGAACCAGGAGATGAAAGAGGAAGGAAAACCTAATCTCTGCCTGGCCGACTTCCTCGCTTCAAAAGAGTCGGGACAGGTTGACTACATAGGCGCATTTGTGGTTACTGCCGGCCTGGGGGTGAAAGAGTGGGTGGATCAGTACGAGCAGGAGCTGGATGATTACCAGGCGATCCTGATCAAGGTGCTCGCCGACCGCCTGGCAGAAGCGTTTGCCGAGCGGCTTCATCACCAGGTCAGAAAAGAGTTCTGGGGATATGCCAAAGAGGAAGATCTGGATATCGCGTCGATCCTCCGGGAAGGGTACCAGGGCATTCGTCCGGCACCCGGTTATCCTGCCTGTCCGGACCACTCGGAGAAAGAGCTTCTCTTTGACTTGATGGCAGTAAATAAAAATATTGATGTCAGGCTAACCGAGAACTTCGCCATGTATCCCGCAGCCAGCGTATGCGGATACTATTTCTCGCATCCTGAAAGCCGTTATTTTAACCTGGGGAAGATCAACAAAGACCAGATCTCCGATTACTCCAGGAGAAAAAACAGCGCCACCGACCGCACAGAGAAATTATTGAATACTGTTTTGAACTATACATCATGAGAGTCATTGACCAGATCCAGAATTCAGATAAAACTCTCTTTTCTTTTGAATTGCTGCCGCCGCTCAAAGGGAATAACATCAAACGCATCTACAGGGTGATCGACCCCCTTATCGAGTTCAACCCCTCATTCATCAATGTGACGTACCATCAGGAGGAGGTCGTTTACAAGAAACATCCAAGCGGACTCCTGGAGAAGAAGACCATCCGGAAACGCCCTGGAACGGTTGCCATTTCCGCGGCTATCAAGTATAAATACCCTGCGGTGGAGGTGGTCCCTCACCTGATCTGCGGAGGCTTCTCTAAAGAGGATACTGAAAACGCCCTGATCGATTTTCACTACCTCGGGATCAATAACCTGCTGGCATTGCGGGGAGATCCTCCCAAAGGGATCCGGAATTTCATTCCCGAACCCGACGGGCACCCTTATGCTTCAGGGCTGGTGAAACAGATCACCGATATGAACAATGGGAAGTATCTGGATGAAGATCTCAAGAATACGACCGCTACCGATTTCTGTGTGGGGATCGCCGGGTATCCTGAAAAGCATATCGAGTCCCCCAATTTTGCCTACGACCTGAAGTACCTGAAGGAGAAGATCGATGCAGGAGCCGAATACATCATCACCCAGATGTTTTTCGACAACCAGAGCTATTTCAGCTTCGTGAAACGATGCCGGGAAGCCGGGATCACCGTGCCGATCGTTCCGGGTTTGAAACCAGTGGCCACCATCCAGGATATAAATACCCTCCCTCAGATATTTAACATCGATATCCCGGAAGATCTGGTGAAGGAGATCCAGCAGTGCAAATCCAATAAAGAGGCCTTCAGGGCAGGGATTGAGTGGACCATCAATCAGTCGAAAGAGCTGATCTCTTTTGGGGTTCCTGTTCTTCACTACTTCACGATCGGCATCTCCGAGAATATCAGGCAGATCGCTTCTGCCATCTATTAACCACACACCTATGAAGTTCTATTCATCCCTGACCAGCAGTATTAAAGGAGGCACCAAGCGGTTTGCCGTACTGATCGATCCCGACAAATATACCCTTGACCGGTTGAAAAGGCTGATCAAAGTAGCCTGTACATCAGGAGTTGATTATTTTTTCTTCGGAGGAAGTCTGCTCACCCGGGATCAACAGGAACTTTTTCTTACCCAGATCAAAGAGAGTTGTACTATCCCGGTCATCCTTTTCCCCGGCAACCACTTTCAAATCAATGCAAAAGCCGACGGCATCCTCTTCCTTTCCCTGATTTCAGGCCGGAATCCCGAGTTGCTCATCGGAAAGCATGTAGTGGCTGCACCCTACCTGAAAGCAAGCAAACTGGAGGTCATCCCCACCGGTTACCTGTTGGTTGACGGAGGAAACCGGTCCACAGTCGCCTATATGAGCAATACCGATCCCATTCCGTCGGAGAAAAGCGAGATCGCTGTTTGTACTGCGCTAGCCGGGGAGCTCCTGGGTTTGAAGGTGATCTATATGGATGCAGGGAGTGGAGCCACCAACCCGGTGCCGTTGAGCATGATCAAACAGGTGAACAAGCACATCGCCATTCCACTGGTGGTAGGCGGCGGAATCCGGACTCCTCTTCAGGCTGCCAAAGCCTGTCAGTCGGGGGCCGACCTGGTGGTGGTCGGCAATGCCATCGAGGAGGATATCACGCTCGTTCCAAAAATTTCTGACGCAATCCATGAGATTTCCCTCTAATACAACTTCATGAAAAAAATGACGCTCATTATGGCCATGGCTCTCTTGTCAATATGGAGCCAGGCCCAGCTAACTCTTTTTACTTTGGAAGATGCCTCCGGGCTGAACCGGGCGCTGTACCCAGAGAGATTAGATCAGCTTCAATGGTGCGGGAACTCCCCCCGTTTTGCTTATGTGAGTGACAATTACCTGCTATCAGAACCGGTGAAAACGGGTACACAGGATACTATCCTCGATCTGGCCACACTCAACAGGAAGTTGCCAGACCTGAAGATAGATTCGCTCAAACGGTTTCCTTCCGTGACATTCTCCAATCCCACCGATTGCTGGTTTGTGCATGACGGGCGGATCCTGTTGGCCCGCCTTCCTGATCAGACCCTCAGCGTCGTCAATTCATTCAATTCAAAGGGCGGAAATGTGGAGATTGACCCTGAGCAGTTTCATGTAGCCTATACGCTTGACCACAACATCTATGTAGCTATCGCTGATACCGAGACCCAGGTGACCTACGACGGGAAGAGGGGCTTGAATATGGCACCTCGGTACACCGTAACGAATTTGGCATCCACAAAGGATTGTTCTGGTCCCCCAGGGGCAACCTCCTGGCTTTTTACCGGATGGACGAGTCGATGGTGACCGATTATCCCCTGGTAGATATCGACCCCCGCATTGCCGAAATCAGTCTAACGAAATACCCGATGGCCGGGATGGCCAGTCACGAGGTGACCATCGGAGTCTACAATCCAGTTTCCGGAACCACCGTTTACCTGAACACCGGAAAACCGGCCGACCAGTACCTCACCAACCTGACCTGGAGCCCCGATGAACAATTCATCTATGTGGCCCTCCTCAACCGGGATCAGAATCATCTCTGGCTGAACCAGTATGATGCATCTGACGGGGGCTTTGTAAAAACCCTCTTTGAAGAGCGTAGCGAAAGCTATGTAGAGCCACAGCATGAGCTTTTTTTCCTGCCGGATGATCCGGAACAGTTTGTCTGGATGAGTGACCGGGATGGGTACTACCATCTCTATCTTTACCGTACCAGCGGGGAGCTGGTGAATCAACTGACCCATGGCGAGTGGGTGGTGACTGAGTTTACCGGATTTGATCCCAAAGGCACCCGGGCCTACTTCATGTGTACGAAGAACAGCCCGCTGGGAGATTACCTCTATGCGGTGGATCTCAAATCAGGCAAGCTGACAGAGATCACCAGGGCTCAAGGTAGCCACCGGGTTGAATTGTCGGATGATGCAAAATACATCCTCGATCGTTACTCCTCCCTTACCGTTCCCTCCCGGACGGACATGCTGGCCAATAGTGGGAAACTGATTCGGGTGGTACAGGAGGCCCCGAATCCGCTGAAGGACTACAAACTGGGTGAAACCCGAATCTTCTCCTTCCTCAATGAAGACAGCACCGATCTCTACTGCCGGCTGATCAAACCGGTCGATTTTGACTCCACGTGCCAATATCCGGTTTTCATTTATGTTTACGGAGGACCTCATTCCCAGCTGGTAACAGACTCCTGGCTGGGGGGTGGGGGCTTCTTCCTGAACTACCTGGCCCAGCAGGGGTATGTGGTTTTAACCCTGGATAACAGGGGAACGGCTAACCGCGGAACCGCTTTTGAACATGACATTTTTAGAAAGCTTGGAGCCTGTGAACTGGCCGACCAGATGACCGGGGTGAACTACCTGAAATCCCTACCGTGGGTTGACACCACCCGGATCGGTATCAACGGGTGGAGTTACGGAGGCTTCATGGCGCTTACGATGGCCCTGCGGAATCCGGGCAAGTTTCCTGTGGTAGTGGCCGGAGGTCCGGTGATCGACTGGAAATACTATGAAGTGATGTACGGGGAGCGTTATATGGACACCCCGGAGACCAATCCGGAAGGGTATGAGGCTGCATCGCTATTGAATTATGTGGACAGCATCACCGGAAATATTCTGATCATCCAGGGATACCACGACAACACCGTGGTTCCACAAAACTCGTTGAACTTTCTGAAGAGGTGTGTGGAAGAGGGTAAACAGGTCGATTTCTTCCTCTATCCCAACCACCCGCATAACATCAGGGGCAAAGACCGGGTGCACTTGAACACGATGATTGTGAACTATTTTAATGAACATTTGAAAGGGATTAGCGATTAAGGAAGTGGGCAGTTGGCAGTTAGCAGTTGGCAAAGAATCCATACCTTCATCACCTCATCACCTCATCACCATTTATGAGCTTCCTCGATCAGATCAAACGCCCGACCCTGCTGCTTGATGAGGCGAAATGCAGGGCAAATATCCGCATGATGGCCGAAAAGGCCCGGTGGAATGGCGTGATCTTCCGGCCGCACGTTAAATCGCATCAGTCGGCAACGATCGGGGAGTGGTTCAGGGAGGAGCGTGTGACAGCCATCACCGTATCCTCTGTAGGGATGGCGCAATACTTCGCGGATGCCGGGTGGGATGATATCACGATTGCTTTCCCCGTTAACTTGCGGGAGCTGGAGGAGATCGACAGGTTGGCAGGAAAGATCCAGCTCAACCTGGTGGTAAACGCACCGGATCTCATCCCTATGATTGATCATACTATCAAGAATGAAATGGGGATCTTTGTAGAGATCGATACCGGCTACCATCGTTCAGGTCGTACCATGGAGGATATCACGGCCATTGAGAAGATTATCCAGGGCTGCCACCAAAGCAGGAAACTTCGTTTTCAGGGATTTCTATCGCATTTTGGAGAGAGTTACCAGGCGCACAATCCTGAGGAGGTTGAAACGGTTTATCATCATGGTGTTCAAGAGATCCGGCAGATCAAAAACTCCCTTAAACAAGGCCAACAAGGAATTATCAGCGTTGGCGACACCCCAACCTGCAATCTAATTGAGGCATTCCCGGGAGTTGATGAGATCCGTCCGGGAAATTTTCTCTTTAATGATGTCATGCAACTGACAATCGGGACTTGTACCATCGATCAGATCGCTGTTTGCCTGGCTGCCCCTGTTGTTGAACTCTACCCTGCCCGTAACGAAGTTGTCGTATATGCCGGTGCCATTCACCTCTCAAAAGAGAAGATCAACCGTGACGGGCAAGAGATATTTGGCCTGGTGGTGCAACTTACCGGAGAGGGCTGGTCGGAGCCGTTGGAGGGATGTGTGGTCTCTCAGCTTTCACAGGAACATGGCGTTCTGCAGCTTGATCCCGCAACGTTACAAACTCTGAAACCCGGTTCCCTGATCGGGATTCTCCCGGTTCATGCCTGTCTTACTGCCGATGCTATGAGGCAATATACAACACTTCAGGGAAAACGGGTATCGATGTTCAACGGAGTTTATTAAAGAATTATTTATTTGTTTGGATACTATCATAATGGTATTTGGCATTCAATGCTCTTTGAAGAAATACCTGAAACGTAGTATCTATCCGGTAAGCCGTCATATAACAATCATACGCTTTATCATATTCTTTTGTTGTCATAAAGTAGTCGGCTTTACAATCGTACGGGTTTTGTTCATCCGGGTATAATTGTATGTAGGTATCGAAACTGGTTTTAGCTTTATCTAATTGTTCTGTAATTAAGTATGAATAACCCAACATACAGATTGGAACTATGGCTAGTTTAGGGCCACAATACACATTGTCAAGATTTTCCATTAATCCGGCTTTCTCAAAAGCAGAAATTGCATTTGTATAATCTTTATTCATATAGTAGAAAAAACCAAGATTTATTAATGCATCCGGATCATTTGGATATAACTCAACCAGTTGTAATCCCAAATTCGAATTATCTGAATTTCTGTTTTTTATCCATTCTTCAAGTGCTTTCTTTTGAATTTCTTCACCCGGACTCAATTCTATATCGCATTGTATCCCGGCAAGGGCATTTTCTTCAAATTCCTTTATCAAGTTTTATCTTATAAAATCTCATGGGGGCATTGTATGGATTTTCGGGTAATAGTTTCGGCTTTTCATCACCCTCTGCATAATAACGACCAATATGGTAAACCATTTCCATTTGCTGAACAACTCCGTCATAACGAAATGATGGATAAATTTCATCCTTTGGAAGGTGATAAAAATCCCCTATTTGATTCTCTGCCTTTGCAACATCTTCCTCTGTCATTGTCAAATACTCTCCACTTAAAAAGATTCCTGGAACAATAACGCCTCTTGAATAAAGCGGGAAATGATCAGACCTGAAGGCCCCGGAACCTTTGAAATCCGGTAATAGTTGCACGTTCAACTCTTCGCCCAGTTTACTTATTTGTTCCGATGCATCTGAAATTTCAATAGGATCCAAGATAAATCCGCTTCGCCTGCCATAAAATGACATCATATCCATATTGAAACCAATGATTGTATTTTCCAAGGGGATCATCGGATGAGTTGCATAATATTCACTCCCAAGCATCGAACTTTCTTCACCTGTTGTAGCCATAAAGATGATACTTCTTTTTGTAGGATTAGAACTATATACCTGGGCTAATGAGATCAATGCAGCTATTCCGCTCGCATTATCCTGAGCCCCGTTATAAATACTATCTCCATCAATAGCTTTACCTATCCCAAGATGGTCGTAATGGGCCATGTATAATATCGCTTCATCCTTTTTTTCTGACCCAGGCAAAATTCCAATTACGTTTGGACTGGTGTATAAACGATAATTCTGTTTAAAGTCTGCTTTTATTTTTAGTCCGAGGGAAAATGGTTTAAAGTCCCGGTTATCAGCTTTTATGATAAGTTGATTAACATCAAAACCGGTTTCTGACAACACTTTTTCAAAAGCTGAATCCGACATCCAGGCATAAAGAGACAAGGGATTTTTTGTTCGATCTTTTAGATATGACCATTCCGGTGCAACAGAATTCTGAACAACAAAAAATGGGAAGTCTGCCATTTCCGTATTATGAAGATAGATAATTCCTTTAGCTCCTTTTAAAATTGCCATCTCCTCTTTGTATGTCCAAAGACTATAGTAAGTCCACCTTTCTGAACCAAATCCGGTCTTTTCATTATCCGGATCATTGCACAAAACCACCAGAATTTTTCCGGAAACGTCCACATCTTTAAAATCGTCCCATTTGTATTCAGGAGCCTCAATTCCATAGCCAACAAAAATCAACTCTCCTTCAATGTGGACATCAGTGATAGTATCCTGACTTAAGAGGATGATTTCTTCATATGGAACAATGGTTTCTTCTTTATTATCAGATGATATCGTGCAATGAACCGAATTATAGTCGGCAGAGAATCCAACCATTGGAACATATTGATAATAACCATTTTCTTTTGAAACAGGTTTTAATCCGGCACTTTCAAATTGCTTTGCAATGTACAACGCAGCAAGATCTCCACCCCGGGTACCTGGTTTACGCCCTTCGAGTAAATCATCCGCCAGAAATTCAACATGTGCCTTATAATTATTCTCCGTGAATAACTGGTTAGATGATTGTGAATAGGAATTAAAAGAATGAAGAAGTGCGAAAATGAATAAAAACAATATCAGAATTCCAGTTCGTAGATAGTTAGTTTTCATGGCAAATAACATTACTCATCAGTTTCACCGAAAGTCATATCACCCAGCATCATCCATTTTCCATCTTCTTTGATGAAGAATGCAGTCCACTTACCGTGATAACTGGCTTTATATTTTTCTTCTCCGTCATTAAAGCGCCAGGACATTTGATAATAATAATGTACAACAGCAGCATCCCCATGTACAAGAATCCTTGCCGGTTCAATGTCAAAGGCATAATCGCTGTACAGCTCTTTACTCTTCTTCATCGGATCGATCCATTTCTTCTTAGAAATAGGCATTGGGGATTCATTGTTCCAACCCAGATAATTCTCGTGTACATTGGCAAAGGCAGAATCAAAATCACCCGCTTGCCAATAGGCCCACATATTCTCAACTTCCTGCCATACTGCTTTTTGTTCTTTCGTCCATTCCTGGGCATTCAATGACGATGCACCAAGAAAAGTAATCATTAGCAAAATGATTGCTTTGTAATTCATTAATGTTTTCATAGTAACCTCGTTTTTAATGGTTTAAGGTTATACTGCATCTAAACGAAAATTGCTTCGCATTTTCATTAAGATGCAGTTATGCCACGGATTTTAAAAGTCTTCGATTCGCAATTTGATTTACCAGCGGTATAAACCGGAATTGAATCGATAAATATACAAAATTTATCCAGATATGGCATTTGGACAAGCAAGTAGGGGCAATTCATGAATTGCCCCTACTACTATCCCATATCCTGAGCCTCTCAGCGGACTCGAACCGCCGACCTGCTAATTACGAATCAGCTGCTCTACCAACTGAGCTAAAGAGGCGTCACCGCTGGTAGGGGCAGGTTCTGAACCTGCCCCTACTGTCGTCCTTATCTTGCGGCTCGTCGGGATGAGAAGACTCGAACTTCCGACCCCCACGTCCCGAACGTGGTGCGCTAGCCAACTGCGCTACATCCCGGCTTCCCGTACAACCGGGTACAGGTGCCGGATTACGGGAGCGCAAAAATACAAAAAAATGATATGCCACCAGCGATCTTGTTAAAGATCTGTCAGCCAGTTTCCCAAACGTTCAAAGCCACTGACGATGTTTGGACAATATTCCCTGACAAACGATTCGTGCAGGGTATTCTCCTGAAATGAATTGAAAGCAGCCTGCAGAGCCTGCTGCCCATCGAAATCCACATAGGCCATCCGGGCGGTCAGCTCTTCCCCGTTACGGGCGAAATCGTTGCCCGGAAGCACCGCCACACCGGTGTCTTCCAGCAGGCGGTTTGCCAGCTCGAGGGAATTCCGTATATCGTGCTGCGCCAGCTTCTCCCGGAAGGGTTCAAAATTGGGGAACATGTAAAATCCTCCATGAGGTAACGGGATATTCAGTCCCATTTCATGGAACCTGTTGGTCATATAATGCGCGATTGCCCTGAGAATCCTCCGGGAGTGATGCAGGTACTGATCGATCTCTGCATGTGGCTGAAAAGCAGTCACCGCGGCATGCTGGATGGGCGCAGAGGTGGAGGTGAATGTCTCGCTGGCAACCACCGCCATGGCATCCTGCAGCCACACCAGGTTAGGGGGAAACGAGAAGGTGCCCAGGCGCCACCCGCCGGCTCCACACCACTTGCTTAATCCGCTACTGATAATGGTTCCCTCAGGGTAAAACCGGGCGATGGAGACATGCTGTCCCTGGTGATGGATCATCCCGTAGATCTCATCGGAGACCAGGATCACCTTATATTTGCGTGCGACCTGTGCCAAAAGCTTCAACCGTTCGATGGGGTAAGTATAGCCGGTTGGGTTAGAGGGGTAGTTCAGGATCACGATCCGGGGTCGGTCGGGATCTTCCCGGCAAATATGTTCCAGCTCTTCATAACTGAGACGCCAGAAGTTATTCTCCCGCGTGGGGGCCCACCGGACATGCCGTCCGATGATATGGGCCTGCGGGGAGTAGGAGACCCAGCTCGGGGTAGGTATGATCAGGTCGCCATAGTAAACCAGCTGCAGAAGGAAAATCAGCTCTTTGGAACCGGGACCGATCAGCACATGAGCCGGATCCGTCCTGACCTTCTGCGTCCTGAAGTTGTATGATGCAATCGCCTCCTGCAATGACCGGAGCCCTTTTACCGGCAGGTAATCTTTTTGATGCGCATTCTGTCGCAATGCTTCCACTACCACATCCGGGACAGGAAAGGGAGATTGCCCAAGTCCGAATTTGAAAACCTCTTTTCCCTGTTGTTTCAGTATCTGGCACTTTTCGTTGATAGCCAGTGTGGCAGATGTTTTGAGTCCCCTTACATTAAGGTTTAGGTTTACGTGCAGGTGCTCCCGTTTTGTTCCCATGTATATCAGCTATCAGGAAGCAAAATTATATATTATATTTGAATATAGAATGTGCCTTTTTAGTTGTATCTTGAGGAACGAATCTTCTCCTCCAATTCCCGGAGCGTCACATCCGGACTGATAACCAACGAGGGTTTCAGGAATGTAAGTCTTCCCTTTTCCCTTATAAACCGTTCCTCTCCCCCACCGGTTATATTCAGCATCACCACTGCATCGGGTGCCACGGATTTATTACTAACAGCCTGAATCAGTGAGGCCGTGGCAACAGCTGCAGCCGGATGGATATCGATTCCTTCATGATCTTCAAAAAGCCGGGCAGCCTCCGCGGCTTCTTTATTGGTCATGAATACCATCTCGCCATTTGTGTCCACCATGGCATCAAAAAGCCCTCCGATTATCCCGTAAGGAGGCTTCCGGTTCGAGAGTACTTTGGCATCGATCTGCATCACCTGTTCACGTGCCTGCTGGTCATCCATCGGGAAAAGATCACGTGAACGAACCTTCCAGGCGTCAACCATCGGATGAAAAGGAAAGTTCTGGGAGAGATGCAGTTTCATCTTGTGAGATCCAAACCGTCCGTCGGAAATGAGGCGGAGGTTCGCTTCCCATGCAGCAATGGCCCCGGTGCCACTACCTATAGCCTGGAAATAGATGTCGGGGATCCGGCCGATGGTATTGGCAGCCGACAAAACCGTGGTAGCCATTCCATCTCTGCGGGCTATGTTTTTTGCCCCCCCTTCCGGGATGAACCCATCGATCTGGCAAACCAGGTTGGAAAGGTGAATGGCATCATAGTAATCACAACCGGGATGTGGGGATATCAATGTCACACAATCGTTCAGCGGGGTGTCGAACCACAACGCATTGAGGGTATCGGAAGGGACAGAAAGAAGCAGGGGAATGTGGTTGTCGGAACAAACCCGTGCAAAAGCCCTGGCGGTGTTTCCGGCCGATGCGACTACCAGGGTCTGATGCTGTTCAGGCCTTAACCGTGCACATACCGAATAGGCCTCTGTCTCTTTGAATGAACAGGTCCGCATCAACGCTCCCCGTTCAGGCCAGTAGCCACTGAAGGTGATATAGAGGTTTTTTAGCCCCAGCTGCCGTGCCAGCTTTTCGCTTTGGTAAGTTACCGGAGCCGAAGAACCTTCCAGTATCCGGTGAAGCGGGAGCCAGTCGGCGAATTTGTAGATCCCGAAACGGTCATCCTTTCCCTCCAGCTGCTTCTGCTCGTATACACTGGACAGCAGGGAAGGCTTTGGTTCTCCTGGTGCTTCAAGGATCCAGTCCTTGTCTTCGAAGGTCTTTCCTGTAACCAGCGACTTCAGGTGATACCGGGTTGGGAGTGAAACGTCATTCATGGGAAGTGGTTGTTAACAGGCAAAAATAAGGAAAATGGCAGGAAAAAGGTAGTTTTGCAAACACAAGTGGTGAACTGATGAGTTGGTAAATAATGACAATAGTAGCAATAATGGCAATGAATGGCAATGGTGGCAATGATGGCAATGATGGCAATGATGGCAATGATGGCAATGATGGCAATGATGGCAATGATGGCAATAAGCCAAACGGTATCGTAAAAAATCCAGTGTGGCGGTTTGCCCTGCTCGCAGCTGGATTCTTTTTCTTAAGCCTGGCGATCATTGGTGCCCTCCTGCCACTGGTCCCTACCACTCCTTTCCTGTTGTTGGCGGCTACATGCTTTTATAAAAGCTCCAACCGGTTCTACAACTGGTTGATGACCAATAAATTTTTTGGAAAATACATCCGGGATTACAAAGACAACAAAGGAATCCCCTGGAGGGTAAAGCTCGGGGCCCTGCTATTTCTATGGCTCTCTCTTCTGATATCTGCCTTGACCCTTGTCCCTCTTCTCTGGATCAGGATGTTGCTGATTGGGATTGGTGTTGGGGTATCCATCCACATCCTCCTGATCAAGACAAAGCGATGAATTCCACCAATTTTTCTCACAAAGATGAAGTAGTTCTGGGTAAATTTGTATCTTGTAGGTCAGTATGTAATGAAAAACTAATGAAGATCTGATGAATGCACAGGAACTGATCAGGGATATCCGGAGCTTTTGTAAATCCAATGCCGACCCGGCGATTGTTCAGAAATACGCACGATACTTCAAGGAAGGATATGATGCCTACGGCCTGTCCAGCGCCGTATTTATGGCTAAGGTGAAAGAGCTGCTCGCCTCTAAAAGTTTCACGATGGAAACGGTGATCGAAGCCAGTTTTGAACTGGTAAAAGGGGAGAAATACGAAGAGCCCAGCTTCACCCTGCAACTGTTGAAGGGATTTTCCAACCAGTTTACCAAGGAGACATTCAAGGTGATCGAGCAATGGTTCCCCATCGGGATCCGTAACTGGGCCCATACCGATGGGCTTTGCAGTGAGTTGCTCACCCCGATGCTTCAGAAAGGGATCATCACGATGAAAGATTTTTCCACCTGGCTAAAATCCTCTTACCCTTTTCAGCGCCGGTGTGTTCCGGTTGCCCTGATCAAATTGGCCAAGAAAAGTACCGATATCCAACCCTATCTTGATTTTCTGGATCCCCTAATGATGGATACGGAACGTGTAGTTCACCAGGGGTTGGGCTGGTTCCTGCGGGAAGCCTGGAAGGTACATCCCGATCCTGTGGAGGCTTTCCTGTTGAAGTGGAAGAACGATGCCGCCCGGTTGATTTTCCAGTATGCCACGGAGAAGATGAGTAAGGAGGAGCGGGTGCGGTTCAGACGTGGGAGGTGAGACGAGGGACGTGGGAAACAGATGAAGAGATCCTCTCCTGGTTGTTTTTGTTTCAGTGTTCATTCAATCTGCGCAAGGATGACGACGTAGTTTTTTCCATATTTTTTGGCACATTTCGGGCAGGTCGTATACCACATGTACACTTTTTTACAGGTCAATCCATTAGATTTGACCACTGCTTCAAAATCTTTCATCCACTTTCCGGTGTTCTTGTATGGGCCTTCATACACCCTGCTGAAAAATTTCCCGCTGATCGTAGTGTTTTCTCCTCCGGGAATCTCCTTGTCGACTGCCAGGTACAGATCCATGTTCCATT
>JBDROF010000063.1:0-49465 GCA_043810345.1 Bacteroidota bacterium
CCGATCAGGGAGAGGTACCATTTGGATTTGAAGGAGGGACGGTAGGACGGGGAAGAGCCGAAATGATTCAGAAAGGAGATAAGGTTAAGGGAGCCGTAAGTGACCAGGAAGAACATGGAGATCACCTCGGCTACGGCATTCACATTGCCAAGCAACACAAAGAGCAGGGCAATCATACAGGCAATAATGGAGGCATTCTGAGGTTCTCCGTCCTTGTGTCGGCCGAGCGACAGGAACCGGTTGATCCGTTTCATCGGGAAAGACTGATCCCCGGCCAGTGCCTGAAGGGTACGCGGTGCGATCATAGCTGAGCCGATGGCTGAGGAGAGGGTGGAGGCAGCCAGTCCGAGCGGGATGATGAGAGCTCCGCCAATAGCGATCCTGCTCATGATCAGCTGGTTGTTGATCAGATCTTCCTGAGAGGCAGATCCGGCTAACTTATAAATGACAAAAACGTAAACGATCATCCCTATGAAAGTAGCTCCGATAGTGCCTATCGGAATTGCCCGGGATGGTTTCCTAAGGTCTCCCGAAAGCCCAACACCGGCAGTCATACCCGTAAATGCCGGAAAGACAATGGCAAACACATAGAAAAAATCATCCATATTCCTGAACTGGGCACTTCCCAGGGAGAAATCAGCAGTAGCGGAATAGTCGGTAGAACCGGCAAAGAAGAGGATCAGCGAAACACCCAAAATCCCAACTACTAAATAGAGTGCCTTTACACCGATATTGGCTCCACGGAGGATCAGTAGCATCGAAAGTCCTATCATCACAGGTACACTGATCACCTGCCGGGGTAGGAGGATACCGTATGTTGCCCTGACCCAGTTGAAGAGCGGTTCAAACGCTTCGGTAAAAGCGATCACATAAAACGCAATGCTGATGGCCTGGGATAAGAAGAGGGCAAATCCGATAGTGGCCCCGATGTTCAGGCCGAAGGAGCGGGAGATGATGAAATACTCTCCACCCCCTTCCACCCGTTTGTTGGTAGCCAGCTCAGAGATCGCCAGGGCTGTAGGGATTGTGACCAGGTGCCCCAGAACAATGATCAGTATCACACCCCAGAAACCCAGCGTACCTACTGCAAATCCGAACCTCAAAAAGAGGATAGCGCCTAAAATGGTGGCAACTGCTGTTAAGAAAACCGGAGCGGTACCGAAACCGCTCTCTTTCCCTTTCATCTTGAAACCTGCCATATGATCCCAGAATTGACGTGCGAATGTACAAAAAAGAGTTGCATAATGAAAAACTGACTGGCTATCACGGTCTGATAAGAATCCACCAGGCAGAGTACATTTTTTTCTAATTTTGCCCGGAAATCACCCTTCATGGAAATTAAAACCGAATGGGTTTTGCTTGGTCTGGGGGTCATCACCATTTTTTCGTACCTCTTCGACCTGCTGTCACGCAAAACAAAATTTCCGTCGGTCATCCTTCTTGTGCTGATCGGCATCGGAGTAAGGATGTATACGGAGGCTGAGGGGATCGACTTTCCGGTCATCGAACAGATCCTTCCCACGCTCGGCGCGATCGGACTGATCCTGATCGTGCTGGAGGGAGCGCTGGAACTCTCCATTGAACGAAATAAGCTGCGGATGATCTTCAAGGCGTTGTTCTCCTCCCTGATCATCATGGGGCTGACGGTAACGGCCCTCACCCTGCTCTTCTTCTATGGCTTTCACATGCCCGTTTACAAGAGTATGATCAATGCTATTCCGCTGTCTATCATCAGCAGTGCGGTGGCTATCCCCAGTACCATAGGGTTTAAAAAGGATAAACGGGAATTTATCATTTACGAATCAAGTTTCAGTGACATCATCGGGATCATCCTGTTCAACCATGCACTTGCCAATACCACCTTCGAAGCACAGATTTTCCTGGATTTCGGCCTGGAAATAGTGCTCGTTCTGCTGGTCACCTTAATCTGTTCCTTTTTGCTCGTAAAACTTCTGGAAAAGATCAAGCACAACATCAAGTATTTCCTTCCGATTGCCGTGATGATCATCCTCTATGGAGCGGGAAAGATGATCCACATCTCCTCCCTGATGCTGGTCTTCTTCTTCGGGTTGTTCATGCGCAACAGTTGGACCCTCTTCCCGCGGTTTCTAAGAAAGCATATCTCCTTCGACCAGGCGGAGCTGAACCTGAAGCAGCTTCAATTGCTGACCGGCGAATCGGCTTTCCTGATCCGGACTTTTTTCTTCCTCATTTTCGGGTACACCATCGTTGTCAGCCAGATGGGGAACCCCTGGCTTTTCCTCTGGGGAGGAATTATCACGGTCATCATTTACGTAACCCGGTTTGGGTACCTTCGTGTGACTTCCAGAGGCAGGATCACCCCGGAGGTATTTATTGCCCCGCGGGGGCTGATCAATATTCTGCTCTTTCTGAGCATCCCGGCGGGTTTGAAATCGGAGCTGATCAACCAATATGTGCTCCTTATCGTGTTCATGCTATCCCTGATCATGTTGATATGGGGAGGGATATCCTGGAGAAAACCGGGGAGCGGGAAGGAGTTTATCGAGGAGGCCGGTGAGATCACATCCACGTTGTAACTATGCTCACTTAACGATCAAACGATTATACAAATCACATGCGTTGCCGTTGATGATGAACCGCTGGCACTCAAAGTACAACGTTAGAACGATTTGCCTTTGATGTAATCTGTGGTTTCTGTTGTGAATTTTTATGATCTTTGAGGGACCAAAACAGATCCCTATGAAATTCCTGTATCTGATCACCTTTTTCTATCTTTTTTCCGGCTCAGCCTTTCCTCAGACAGGCGATTATCCATATACACCTGTTAAGTTTTCGGATGTCCGGATTCAGGATGCCTTCTGGACCCCCCGGCTGGATACCAACCGGATCGTGACCATCCCCTTCGCCTTTCAAAAATCGGAAGAGACCGGCCGGTTGAAGAACTTTAAAGTCGCCGGTGAGGTCAATGCCGGCATCATTGAACGTGGTAACTTCTGCAGCAACTACGGCTACGATGACTCAGATGTCTACAAGATCATCGAAGGGGGCGCCTACTCCCTGGCCACCCATCCCGATCCGATACTGGAGGGATTCCTCGATAGCCTGATCGCCGACATCGCTTCCGCCCAGGAATCCGATGGGTACCTTTATACCATGCGAACCATCAACCCCGAAAAGTCGTGGGCCAAAGAGCGTTGGGTAAATGCAAGATATAATGGAAGTCATGAGTTGTACAATGTTGGCCACATGTACGAAGCCGCGGTAGCATATCATGAAGCCACGGGGAAACGCACCCTGTTGGATGTGGCGATCCGCAATGCCGACCTGCTTTGCAATACATTTGGTCCGGATAAGAAGCAAATCGCTTCCGGTCATCAGGAGATCGAAATAGGAATGGCAAAACTATACAGGGTCACTGGGGAGAAGAGGTGCCTTGACCTGGCTAAGTTTTTCCTGGACCAGCGAGGGAAAGGGGAGAGGAGCGGCAGTACCTATACGCAGGATCATCTTCCCGTGATCGAGCAGGAAGAGGCGGTTGGTCATGCGGTCAGGGCTACTTACATGTATTCGGCCATGGCAGATATTGCAGCGCTTACCGGCGACTCAGCCTACATCCGTGCCATCGACCGGATCTGGAACGATGTGGTCTCCGGGAAAATTTATATCACTGGTGGAATCGGATCACGTTCATCCGGGGAAGCCTACGGAGACAAATACGAGTTACCAAACCTCACTGCTTACAACGAAACCTGTGCGGCGATCGCCAATGTATTCTGGAACTACCGGATGTTTTTACTTCACGGGGAGAGCAAATACATCGATGTGCTTGAAAGAACGTTGTACAATGGGTTGATCTCCGGCGTATCCATGGATGGGACAACCTTTTTTTATCCAAACCCCCTCGAGTCGGAAGGAAACTACGCCCGTTCCGAGTGGTTCGGTTGCTCCTGCTGTCCCTCCAACATCTCCCGTTTCATCCCCTCTGTATCCGGCTATATCTATGCAACACGGGCAGACACCCTTTTTATCAATCTATATATCGGGAGCGAAGGAACCGTTAAGATACGGGGTCAGGAGATCCAGGTTGTGCAGTCCACAAGGTATCCATGGGACGGGGAAATAACCGTTACGGTTAATCCGGTGAAACCGGTTACCCTGACCCTCGCCCTCCGGATCCCGGGCTGGACACGGAACGAGGTGCTCCCCGGCGGACTGTATGGTTTTGCAGAGCCCTCGGAGGTCTCCCCGGCACTGGATGTAAACGGAAAACTCAGACAACTGAACATGAACAAGGGCTATGTTTCCATCACCAAAACCTGGCGAGCGGGCGACCAGGTCCACCTCTCGCTCCCGATGCCGGTCAGAAAAGTAATCGCCAGCAATCAAATTGCCGACGATCGCGACAAAGTTGCATTGACCCGTGGTCCTGTTGTCTTTTGTGCAGAAGGAGTGGATAATGATGGGGAAGTAAAAAACCTGGTAGTTCCCTTTGCGGCTCCATTTGCGTTCAGTATACAGCCTGGTTTGTTGAATGGTGTCGGAACCCTATCCGGGGATGTGTTCAGGTTGGTTGGTGATGGATTCAATCAACCTGTCACAAAACGTCCTTCGTCCCTCGTTCTTCGTCCCTACTACGCCTGGTGTCACCGGGGAACCGGCGTGATGAATGTCTGGTTTTATGATGACCGGTATGTATTCCCCCCTTTGATGGAGCCTCCTGGCTCGCTGTTTCTCGACAGGATATCCATCAGGATGAAGCAATATGAAGGTCAGGAGATCTTTTATACTGACGGCGATGACAATCCCAATCAGTATGTGAGTCACTATGATGGTTCTCCGGTCGTACTGACAGGCACAACTGCACTAACAGCAGTGGCTTTGAACGGAAGCAACAAGGCCAGCAATCTTGTTTACGGAGCGTTTGACCAGGTCTCCTTGATCTTTCCTGTAAAAACCGGAAAGGTATCTCCTGGATTGCTCTGCCGATATTATGAAGGCCGGTTCAGGGAACTTCCCGGCTTTGACACCCTGGTTCCCCTTAAGACAATCACTGTCAGCGACATCGACGCCTATACTGCCCGCGACACGGCCGATGCCTACGCCTTGGAATTTGAAGGATATATCGATATTCATGAGGGAGGGATCTACACTTTTTTTGTCAGGTCAGATGACGGAGGCCGGATCCTGATTGACGGGCAACAGATCGCGATCAACGATGGACTTCACGAGATCACTGAAAAGGCAGGTCAGGCCGCTTTGGATAAAGGCCTTCACCGGATCAACGTTCAGTTTTTCGATTATGGCGGAGCAGAGGGGCTGGAGGTGCTGGTGGAAGGTCCGGGGATTGAGAAGCAGCGGGTGCCGGCAGCGTGGTATCAGCACTCCTTCTGATTCAGCACCGTTTGATAGATGGTAGCGAACGCTGCGCTGATCCATATGAAAGCCGGTATGATGCCCACAACCAGGCATAGGAGACCCGCAATGGCAATGAGGATGCTTACGACCCCCATGCCAAAGATGGTCCAGCCATATCCTTTTGTCATCCTCCAGCTCTCTTCCACCGCAGCAATGGCATCCAGGTTTTTATCCATTACCAGGTAGGGGACAAAAGCCAGCCTGCAAGCCACAATTATCCCAGGGATGATCAGGGCCAGGAAAGCGATTCCAATCAGTGCCATCATCAGCAGGTTGGCCAGGATGATATTGAGGTAATAGTCAAATCCCCTGAGGATATTCTTTACATCTACCTGCTCCCTTCGCACCCCCTGAAGAAAAAGATACTTGGCGCCGAAATCGAACACCGTATAAACCAGGAAGATATAGCCAATAGCAAGGATCCTGACCGATATAGCCCCGGCTGAAGGATGGTCATGTGCGAGATTCACCAGTCCTATAGGAAGCGAAACCAGCCATAGAACCAGAAGTAAGAGAAAGAAAGTCAGAAAATAATCTTTCATGATTTCCCATCCGTAGCTGAAACTTGAAGAAAGGGATGGGATTAACGTATTGTGTGTGATTTTTTCCATGATTAACAACTATTGATGAAGAAGCAAAAGTATACGGACCTTTTCAGGAATCCTTCCTACTTTAGTTGGAATTAGAAAAATCACTACCAAAGTCGGATATGAAACTTAAGTCGTGTTTCTACATTTGAATAAATTTTTATCTTCGGTGGCATGAAAGAGATTCTTTATACGATCGACCTCGTCCTTTGCCTGGCAGTAGCTGTTTTTGGGATCCTGATCACCATCGAACTCCGGAATAAATACCGGCAGCCCTACCTGTCAAGCCTCCTTTTCTTCCTCGTTTTTTTATCAGCTTTCGGACTTTACGGCATCTGGGGACAACAATTTCTGCACCATGTGCTGACCCTGGCAGAGGATCCGAACCTGATGCAAAAGATATCCAGGTTCATCTCCTTCCTGGGAATCCCATTTTTGGTCACCGCCTGGTTTATGCTGCTGAAGTTTGCCCTCGATATCCGGTTCAAAACGATCCCTGTGATTTGGATTGTTGCCTTTTTCCTCATGAATATCTCCTGCATCATCCTCTCCTGGCTCTTCCAGATGGTCTTTTCAACGGATTCCATCATCACCGATAGCAGCAAGATCTTTTTCACCTCGTTTAACCTCTTCTATTTCGGCCTGGCTGGAATAATCCTGATCTCCTCCCGCTCTGCAAAGCAGGTATATCAAAAGGGATCCTCCGTTTCACTCCTCGGCTGGCTGCTAATGGGTTCCGGGGTGTTGTTGAGTGTTCCTTTCCTCTTCTCGGGGAGATACTACTTCGTGGATCTTTTTGTGACCCTGCTTTTTTTCCTCGGTATGATCATCCCGGTAATCTTCCTGAGAATAGCTCCCCTGATATCAGAAACAGTAGCACTCTTAAATGGTGAGGTACCCGGGCTTTCCGGATATGAAGCTTTCTGCAGGCAATACGAGATATCACCGAGAGAGGCCGAGATCATCCTGGAACTTTGCCAGGGACGTTCTAACCGGGAGATCGCCGACCGGTTGTTCATCACCCTGCAAACCGTTAAGGACCACCTTTACCGCATCTTCATAAAGACCGAGGTGAAGAGCAGGATTCAGCTGGTGAACCTGGTGAATCGAACCACCTCACCCTGACCAATTTTTACCTACCCTGGCCCTTTTTTATACCCACCCCAACCCCTCCCTACCTTAGCCCACTTTAATACCCACCCCAACCCCTCCCTTCCGGAAGGGAGGGGCTAAAAAGGATCAACTAGATGTTTCTCAATTTCTTCCACAACTCGTTCAAGATCATTTAGCTCTTCATTTCTGAACCGTAATACCTTGATATTCATTTTGCTCAAAATCTCTTCCCTCCACTGGTCATGATCCTTTTTGTCATCATGAATGACGCCATCAAGTTCGATTGCCAATCGTGCTTTTGAGCAATAAAAATCCGGAATAAAGAAGTTCAGGTCATTCCCTTGCCGGTCGTACATAATAGGATGTTATCGTAAAAATTTGAATCCCTTCAACTGCCTGTTCTTTAACCTCTCCCAGAGTATCTTTTCATAGGGAGTTTGTAGATTCCGAAGCTTGCGAGAAAACTGTTTGATGTCATGGTACTTCATTTTTTTCCCATTAATCGGAAAAACATGTAAAGAGCTAGTTGGGAATTGGCCGGGGTGGTTATAATAGACTAGTTTAGTTGAGGTCCGGGGGTGCATTAAGAAACTTCTTCTCTCCCCGGATCAGCATCGCCAATAGCCCAAATCCAACCATAAAAAACACCACAATCCCCAGCACCGAGTTCCGCATGCTGCCGGTGATGGCTTCAATGGCACCAAAAGCGAAAGTGCCGGCGACGATGGCCAGCTTTTCGGTCACGTCGTAGAAGCTGAAAAAGGAGGTGTGGTCTTTGGCACCGGGAATCATCTTGGAGTAGGTGGAGCGGGCAAGTGATTGTGAACCGCCCATCACGAGGCCGACGAAAAAGGCCACGATCATGAACCCAATGGCATCCGTGATGAGCCAGGCTCCGATGCATACCAGGATCCAACAAAAGACCGAGATCATAAGCGCTTTGAAATTGCTGAGTTTCGACGAGAGCCAGGCAAACAAATAGGCGCCGGCCATCCCTACCAGCTGGATCAGCAGGATGGTGGAGATCAGGATCTCTTCAGACAATCCCAACTGCTTCTCCCCATAGGTGGCCGCCATGAACATCACAGTGAGCAAACCCATGGTGATGAAAAAGAAGGCGAGCAAGTAGATGGTCATGTGCCGGTTCTTTCTAACGATACGGAACACCTTGACCAATTCCAGGTACCCTTTGATGAGGACCCGCTCTCCATGCAGCCGCTGGGGGAATGTATATTTGGGTAGCCGCAGGAAGGTGATCTGGGAGAATACGATCCACCAGAGAAAGACGGTCAGAAATGCAATCCGGGCAGGCATGGTAGGATTGGTGATGCCAAAGAGGTTCGGAAAGAGTATGACCACCAGGTTGATAACAAGCAGTACCACCCCTCCAAGATATCCGAACGAATATCCCCGCGCAGAAATACGGTCCTGGTCCTTCGGTTCCGCGATCACAGGCAAGAAGGAGTTGTAAAACACCAGGCTTCCCCCGTAACCCAGCGTACCAAGGGCAAAAAAGATTATCCCCAGCTCGACATTCTCCCCGGTAAAGAAGAAGAGCATGCCACAGGAGAGGGCCCCCAGCCAGGTAAAGAATTTCATGAAAGCCTTTCGCCGGCCCGTGTAATCGGCCAGGGAAGATAACAACGGTGAGAAGAGGGCAAACAGCAGGTAGGCCCCCGCGATAGCCCAGGAATAGAGGACGGTATTGATCACCTCCAGGCCAAAAAAATCGACTGTGAAAAAGTCATTCTGGCGTGTAACCTTGTTGTAGTAGATGGGGAAAATGGCAGAGGCAATGGTGAGTTGGTAGACGGAGTTGGCCCAGTCATATATAACCCAGCCGAAGATAATGCGACGGTTCCCTTTTGGAATTTGCCTGACTTCCTCTATGGTACCCAAAATCAGACTGGATTAAAATCTGTCGGTTTTTCTACAATGACAAATATACGTAAATTTGATTGGGGGTTCTCCTTCCCCCCTTACCCGCACCCACCAATCTGCAGGCCGATGTGATCGGGTATAAGGTGCACCTCACCTGGGAAGCACCGGTGAGTGATGCTCCCACCTTCACACTGTTGGGATATAACATGTACAGGGATGGTATCCGTCTGAACAGTGATCCCATTCAGGATCTATTCTATGACGACACACTGGATCTTCCAGGAGAATTTATCTATTGCGTGACAGCCCAGTATGATATTGGTGAATCCAGTTCCGATTGCATTGTGGTAGAGGTTGCTGTGGCAGTGAATGAACCGGGAAGATTTATGCTGACAATCAGCCCCAATCCTGCATACAACATAATCGTTGTCAGGTCAGATCAACTGGTTGATGAGATCCGTCTCTTTGATCTCCGGGGGAAAGAGGTATGCCGGAAAGCAGGGATGGGAAAGCAAATAACCATCGATGTATCGGGTTTGTCACCAGGTTATTATACACTTTCGGCCATCTCGGGGAAAAAGGTCAGCGTGGGAAAGCTGGTTATCGGGGGAAAGAACCTGGCCAGGTAAAAATAGGTCAATCGGTTCTTCCAACCAAGGTAAAAAAGCAATCCGGCAATATCCCACTTTGTGGATCTTTGTGATCACCCTTTGGGCCTTCGTGAAAAAAACACTGCAGGCGCAAGTTTTCCCTCCCCGGTTTGTCTAATGAGAAACTCATGTCAAACAAAAAAACAACTTTATGAAAAAACTCGTGTCAATGTCAGTCCTGATTCTCGGGATCATCTTCATTACCGGAAATGTAAATGCACAAACAACGCAGAGTCAGGATAAGGCTGTCAAGGCCCAGAACACCCAGACTGACCAGAAACCCACCGGCAATTTTGTAGATAAAAATAACGACGGCATCTGCGACAATTTTCAACGCAGAGGCAAGCAGGGAAATTGCGCAAAATTTGTGGATAAAAATAGCGATGGAGTGTGCGACAACTACAAAGGAAAAGGAAACTGTGGGCTGGGGAATTGCTGTGGAAAAGGCATGCCGAAAGGTAAATGTCCCGGCATGAACAAAAGCAATTGCTGCGGCAAGGAAATGGGTCACCAGCATCGCCATGGACAACGTAACTCCCGGCAAACAACTTCCCCTCAACCCGAGAAAAAGTAATCGACACGATTTAACTACGAAGTAATTAATTTCGCTATTTCGCTATTTCGCCACCTCACTACCTCGCTACTTTATTTATACCTTCGTGGTTTAGCTTGCCTCCATGACCGACCGGGAACTTGTTCAGGGAACCATCAACCGTGATCAGACCGCTGTCAAGGAGCTGGTAGAGAAACACCAGCAACTTGTGATCCGCACCTGTTATGCATTGGTTCATGACCTGGAAGATGCCCGGGATCTGGCACAGGAGGTGTTCATTGAGATCATGAAATCGGCTGTTTCTTTCAGGGGAAAAGCAAAACTCTCTTCCTGGATCTACCGGATCGCGGTCAATAAATCATTGAACCACCTGAAGAGATCCCGGAGAAGAGAAGCTTACACACTTTTCTCCTTTCAGGATCGGGGTGGGATGGTGAAAGAAGAACTGATCGCTGATCACAATCCTTATGCAGGTGGTGATGTGGCGATGGAAGAAAAGGAGTTGAAACAGGCATTGCATAAGGCTATCAACGGATTGCCTGTAAACCAGAAGATTGCTTTCACATTGCACAAGTATGAGGATTTGCCCTACAAGGAGATTGCCGAGGTGATGAATGTGTCACTTTCGTCGGTCGAGTCTTTGATTCACCGGGCAAAGCTGAACCTGCAGAAACGATTGACTAATTTTTATCATCCAAACGGCATCTAATATGGACCATCAGAATCAGGAAAGGGTTCAAAAGACCCTGGATTTCATTCAAAAAGACAGGGTCATCCCTGAAGATCCCTGGTTTTATTCCCGCCTGACCGCACGAATGGAACAAGAAGCCGGGCTAATCCACCAACCAGGATGGGCAGGTACCGTGGCCTTTCGTTTCAGACCCATTCTGGCAGTGATGGTGGTACTGGTTGGGATAGCCGGTGGAATTGCCTTGGGAAGGTTACTCAGCGCCCCGGCTTCCTCCCAGGAACCAACGGTCTCCCTCTTTCCGTCCGAGGAAGATGCAAATACAGTCATGTTCAGGGAGATCAGTGGTTCCATGGATGAACAGATAGTATTAATGAAATAGCACAAGTCATGAACTTTTTCACCAAGTACCGAGTTGTAACCTGGATCCTGGCAGGAATCCTGGTAGTTGCACTTTCCGCTTTAGGGTCTGTCATCTATTACACCTGGAAGGCGCAGAAGAGCATTGAAGCGATACCCGAATGCACCTCCTCCTGTCAGATGCTGATATCTTCTCTGGATTTTACCTCATCTCAAAATGAAAACCTGGAGGAGATCCTGGATCGTTTTAGCGACACCTCTGCTGTACTGGTAAGTTTCCTCAGGGAACATCGTATGGCATTGATGCATGAGCTTCAGAAAGAGCAACCGGACACCCTCCGGATCCGGCTTCTGACTGGTGAACTTGGACATGATCACACCTTACTGATCAGCCTCGCAGCATCACAGTACCTGCAGATCCGCAAGATCTGCGACTCCTCTCAACAGCTGAAACTTTCTGATTTTTATTGCGATATGTTTGGTTGTCCACGTTTAGAACAGGGAAAAGGACAGGGCAAACACCGCCATCGCCACGGGCAAAGATAATCAGTTACTAACTTCTTAACTACCGGTTGGTGATGTGAAGACCTCATATCTATGAATCTTTATTATAAAAGAATATAATAGAGGAAAATCAGAGAAAACACAATTAAAAAGCCAATTCCGGCCCAGCTAAGTAATTTTAACAATCCTCTCGGTTGAGAGGCGTCAGGAATATATTTACTGGTAACCACTTTGTAGTTTATGATTGCAAAGACCGGAGCGGTTAAAAATGATAGAATGGTGGCAAACTCCAGTAATGACCCCATGTTTCTAGTAAAGAAAACAATGATCAGTACGGTTGTAACAGATAAAAAGATGATCCAGAAGAGATAAAGACCGCTCCCAAGCATTTTAAGGGATGGAAACATCTGATGCAACGATCCCTCCAGGGACCTTGGATACCCATCAATGACGGTAATCGCTGTGCTGAACATGGTGATTAACACGATGACGGCAATGACTGAATGACTCCAGCTTCCAATGGATGTGGTATAGAGAGAGACAAGTTGTTCAGAAAATATAACGCCGTTGGCAGAAAATGTTTCTCCCGTACCATACATCACCAGGGCACCCAAACCCAGAAAGAACAGGGCCATGATAGCGGAACCGATATAGCCAATGTGAAAGTCAATATGGTACTCCCTAAAAGATGGTTTGTATTTCGTTTGTTTATTTCTTTCCAATGCCCATAGGGAAGGCCATACAGAGCAGTCGATCGGCGTAGGCATCCATCCCATCAATGCGATCAGGAAAATAATTGCAGCAGTGTCCCACAACGGAGGATGAACAAAGCCAGGCTCCACCTGTGCACCCCGGGAGAGGGCAAAAAAGAAGGCTGTAATGGTAAAGAGTACCAGGATGCCGATCATTACCTTCATGAACCAGTCCAGAAAAGCATACCTTCCCACAAACAACATCAACAGGATGATGCTTAACAATCCGGTACTCGTTGCAAACGGACTCAGATGAACCTGAAATAGATAGGTTGCCAGGTCGGCAGTAACTTTTGTTACCGCCGCAAAATTAACAATAGCAGTTATAACTGATAGAAGAAAGAAGGTGATGATTGCCCATCGGCCCAGTTTCCGGTATCCGTCCAGCATGCTCTTTCCAGTTGCAGCAGTATACCTGTAGCTGAATTCAAAAAAGGGATACTTAAAAAGGTTGATCAGGAGGACTGCCCAGATGAAGTTGTAACTGTAATTGGCACCTGCCTGTGTAGATAACACAAGGTGCGAAGCTCCTATGGCAGCCCCAGCATATAAGATCCCGGGTCCCAGTGCTTTAAATACACCGCGTAGGGTTAAGGATTGTCGCTCTTGAAGGCTCATTTTCATCTCAAACCAACACGAAAATGATGATTTACGCAAATATCATATAAAGGAGGCCTCACTTTATAAGATCTGGAGCTCGTTTAAATAGAATCAACCAAACCGTCAGGGAATAGATAAGCGCGAGAATTGAGAGGATCTCTTCCATCAAATCACTTTGACCGGTTGCCGTAATCGCAAAAACCGTTGCTGCCATGAAAAAGAAGCATGGATGGGGAAAGAGGATCCGGAAGGTGATGGATTGTGACTCCCTGTGGCGGATCCACCCGAAAAGGAACAGAAAGAACACGAGTGTTCCTGCAAAATTGGACAAATCATCCATTATATTGTTGAGGAAATTGTGGAAATTGATCTCGTGTTGCCAGCTATCCTGAAACACCCCAACGGCTTCCCACCCAAATAACCGCTGACCGTAACTGATCTCCTCCAATGCAAAGATGAGGCAGAATAAGCTGACAAATACTAAGGCAACAATGGCATTATACTTATTGATTCTGATTGTATTTCTGCGGAACAATAAAAGAATCGAAGAAACTAACAGGATGACTGAGAAGAATAAATTAATGAACGTCATCCATTCGAAGATTCCATCTTCCAGGAATAGGGGCTCTATGAGGGGTGAGAAATGAAACCTGAATAAAAAAAGCAGAATGTAGGTAAAAAACAGGGAAACCCAGAAAGTAATCAGGTAATACGATTGAGGCAGAAGAGCGTTGAGAGGAAAAAAGAACCGGCGGACATCTTCATGCAAAACAAAGTCGATCACAAAGTCCCGTATAAAGCAAAAGGGTCTCTTACGACGCAGAAGAATGGCTAACCCCAGGATAGACAGCAATACCCCTGCACCTGCAATGGATAAACTGAATCCTTCTGGCCCCATATTGAGATTGGCATTCATGCTTAGGAGTGTCGCCACGATACCTATGAAGTGGTCACATAAAAAATGCCTGAAGATGATCATGCCAAATCCACACACAATAAAAAGATAACCAACTACATTGGCGAACGTAGTCCAGGATTTGTCAGTTTGGTATTTGTCCGGGGAAGATCCCATAACATATTGCAATTAAGAACTTTCCAAAAATACTCAAGGTTTAGAATGGTATCAAAGATAGAAAAATTATGGATCCAATGTAAAAAAATCCCTCCTGAAAAAGCTATCCTGTATTCAATGCTTTTTGAATAGAGAGTTGTACCCCGGTTACAATTTCTTCAATGTGGTGGTCTTTAGGTTCCACCGGATCTAGTACTGTGTAAGTGATTTTTTGTCCGAATTTTAACGGAAAAAAACCTTTGTACTTCAACTGACTATGGCCATCGATCACAAATGGGTTAATCACGGCCGAAGGGGCTGCCCGAAGTAATGTATGAATGCCCGCCGAATTAAATCTTTTCACCAAACCTGTTTGGCTCCGTGTACCCTCAGGAAAAATACAGGCTGCATAATTGTTCTCCTGAATAAGCCGGCCAAGTTTCAATATTTCCTTCACTGCTTGAATCCCGTTTTCCCGATCGATCAATGCCGATTTTCCATGCTTTAGGTTGTGTGAGATACTTGGCAAATTTTTAGCTAGTTCAATTTTAGAGATGAATTTAGGATAGTAGTTCTTAAATCCGTAAACAACGGCTGGTATATCGTACATACTTTGATGATTGGAAACGATAATTAGCGGCCTGTTGTCAGGAATTTTTTCAAATCCCGAAAATTTTACTTTGCACCCCAGAATGTATAATCCCTTTACCAGGAAAAGGTTCAGTACATCAACACTCCTTTTCCGTGCCTGATCACCAAAAAAGTACAGGGCTCCCACCTGAATCGGATGAAACAAAAGTAACATCAGGCCATAATAGAGATGGAATATTGGAGTTAGAAGATAGCCTAATACTTTTTTCATGGATTAATTTGCCAATAAAAGTAGTATAAAAGAATTGAGAAACGGTAAGACTTGTCGGCATTCAATATAAACTCCCTTCCCACCCTGGCGCCTATGGCACCATACGCTGGCCAACCTGGTTTTCAGTTGCCGGTGGAAAATCGGCCGGTAGTATGACTGTATAGGATATATGTAGTGTACATAACAGAACGAGCAGCTTAATGCTGCTCGTAAATCTGGTCGGGGCGAGAAGACTCGAACTTCCGACCCCTTGCACCCCATGCAAGTACGCTAGCCAACTGCGCCACGCCCCGAAAAGGACTGCAAAAATAAGAAAAAAATCTTAGATTTGATTCCAAATCCACGCAAAGATGAATTCCATTATCCGTCCTTTAATTCCCGACCTGATCCCCGATTGGCTCGACTTCTTCGACCATCGCGCTTTCACCGACAACCCCATCTGGAAAAGCTGCTATTGCACCTACTATCAGCTTCGGGGGAATGTGAAAGAGCGGTTCAAACCGGCTAA
Organism: Bacteroidota bacterium; assembly: GCA_043810345.1. Lineage (GTDB taxonomy): Bacteria > Bacteroidota > Bacteroidia > Bacteroidales > FEN-979 > QYOJ01. The sequence continues at coordinate 15,507 of JBDROF010000063.1, forward strand.
AGGTCCAGTGAAGGTAAAAAACCGGGACGCCGCTGTGGCGATGATCAAAGCAGGCATCATAAACGGGTATATGTATTACAAGGGAGATCGCGTAATAGGCTGGCTGAATGCCAATGATAAAACCTTGTTCCCCACACTCAAAGCCAAAGAACCTGCCGGTGAAGTGCTGGCACTGATGTGCATTGTCATTGCACCGGAATTACGGGTTCAGGGAGTAGCCACCCGCCTGTTGAAGTATTGAATCGAGGATGCCCTGCAACGAGGATTCAAAGCCATTGAGGGGCGTGCCAGTCAGTCAGCCAAAACAGCCGCCGGCCTGCATCACGGTCCGAAAGGTTTGTATGAAAAACTGGGATTCAAGGTAGTCGAAGAAATCCGCAATCAGTTGGTCTACCGGTATACGTTATAGTTTGGTTTTTTCAATGAAAAAGTGAATTATTCGAAAATCAATCCTTCAGGCACCTTGCCGTGAACGCATTGATCCGCGAAGAGGGATAGAAAGAAACACTGGGGGTATATTCATGATCGGCCAGTAAATCGGTCAACCCATGAGCCCAGGCTTTCCGCGGGCCATGGGCAGTGGATGACCAGATAAAGGTGGTGTTGATAACAGGCTCTTCCGGACCCAGCCGCCAGACTTTATTGTTAAAGCGGACTCCGCCAAGTGGGGCATTGAAACCGGAATAACCGGTGATTTTCAAAGGATTTCCTGCAAATCCGTTATTGATGTAGTTCGCAAACAGGATGTTCCACTCATCTTCGGTGGGAATGTGCCACCCGGGAGGACAGAGTCCCTTCACACCGGGATCTTCCCTGTATTCCATCACCTCGTCCCACTGGTACAATCCTCCCTCAGAGGTACACCTGGCTACCTGGTTGAGGTAGCAGTATTTCTCCGGGATGCAGTTGTCGCGATGCATGACCTGGTGGAGTACCTGCGTACCATAATTCAGATTAGCGGCCAGCCAGCATTGTGCTCCAATCTGAACGGTCGGATAACTGGTTCCATCCCTCACATCCACGATCGTATCTCCGCAGATAAAAGGAGGTTCGGAAAGTACAGCAATACGCATGGTGTCGCTCCGGGTGCAGGAGAAACGATTGGTATAGGAATACCAGATGGGGTGGGTCCCTGGCCCTGCGGCAACCGGGTCAAATGTACTGCCAGAAACATAATTCCCTGAGAAGAAACCTTCCGGAGGAACTCCTCCCCGTAAGAAGATAGGACGTGCGCCGGTGGTAGTGACCGTATCAAAACAGACCGGTAAAGTAACCACCGGAGATGGTTTCACGGTCACCACCACCTGAGCCTGGGTTCCCGGACAACCATTAGCGGTGGGAAAAACGGTATAGGTGACCGAACCCGGGTTAAAGGCGGAGGTGAAAAGCTGCTGCGCAATCTGGTTTCCGGATCCCCCGGCGAAACCACTCAGGTAGATGGAACCGGGTGTTACGGTCCATTCAAAGCTGGTCCCGGCTACATGGGAGGTGAGGTCCAGCAGGCAGGTATCGGCCGAACAGATGGTATCGACCGGAGGAGTAATGATCACATCCGGAACCGGGAACACCACTACCTGGAAATGGGCGGTGTCGCCGTCGCAGTTGTTGGATTCTGGTGTCACGACATAGATGACCGTATCAACGTTGAAGCCGCTGTTCGATAAGGGCTGCTGAATCGTACCCCCGGTTCCGTTGCTGTATCCGGACACCGTTGGGGAACTGCAGGAAGCTATCCAGGAAAAAGAAGTAGGATAAGGGAGATTTGCCTGCAATAAGATCTGGAAGGGATCCAGGTTGCAAATAGTAAATGTCCGTATGGCATTGGTCACTTCCGGCAACGGATTGACCAGCACATACACCGTATCCGGGATCCCAGGCGGACATCCGAAGGCTTCCGGTGTGACGATGTAGAAAATGGTTTCAATGAGGGTTCCGGGATTTACCAGGGTATCGGTGATGATGCTTCCGCTTCCTGGATTGTTGCCTGAAACATTTGGATTTACAGAGGTGGCCCAGGTGAAGGTACTGGAGGGTACCTGGGAGACACACTGGATAGCGGTCACCTCCCCCGAACAGACGACCGGTGATGGCGGATTGAAGGAGACATCCGGAAGCGGATAGACGGAGAAGGTATAATCAGTCACCGGACCGGTGCAGCCATTGGCCTCCGGGACCATGTGATAAACCACGCTATCTGTGGTGCTCCCGGAATTGGAAAGTTGCTGATCGAGGAGCGTGGTTGGCAGTGGGTTATCCGACCACCCGGTGATACTGCCTGAAACCTGCGTACAGTTCCAGGTGAAGGTCGTATTGATTACATTGGACAGGAGGTTGGTATTGGTCCAGCCATCGTTGCAGATGCCCGTGGACAACGGGGTATTGGAGAGATCCGGAACAGGCATGACCAGGGCATAGGCCAGCGTTGCATCCCCCTGGCATCCGTTGGCCGATGGGGTGATGAGGAAGAAAACCGTGTCAATGGTATACCCCGTATTACTGACTACCTGCAGGATGGTATCCCCGCTCCCACTGAAGAAGCCGGTCAGGTTCCCGGAGGTGGCGGCGATCCAGGAGAAAGCGGTTCCGGCCACATTCGATTCGAGCAGAAACAGGACAGTATCGCCCGAACAGATGGTTTGCGGAGTCAGCGCACCGGTTACCGAAGGAATCGGATTAACCACCACCGGAATGATCAGATCAGAACCGGTACATCCGTTGGCGGTGGCTGTAACAGAATACCATACCGTATCGATAGATGTACCGGAATTGACCAGGATCTGTGTAATCGTGTCCCCGCTGCCTGGGCCATATCCGCTGATATTCAGGGAGGATGCGACAGCAGTCCAGGAAAATCCCGAACCTGCAACCGGAGAGGAAAGGCCAATTAACGTGGTGTCACCAGAACAGAAAGAGATACTAACCGGATTTGCCAACACTTCAGGGAGTGGGAATACTGTCACGAAGAAGAGAGAATCTGAACCCGAACAACTGTTGAGAGTGGGAGTTACAGCATAGATCACCGTATCCGGTTCAACACCTGTATTGGTCAGGAGCTGGGTGATAGAGCTGTCCGATCCATTAACATATCCTTGGATGAAGGGAGAGGTGGCGGTGGCTATCCAGGAAAAAGAGGTGCCGGAAATGTTCGAAAGCAGGTTGATACCAGTGGTCCCGCCGGAGCAGAAACTGGTGTCGGTGTTGGTATTGGTGATCTCCGGCAGGGGATTCACGGTCACCTGGTAGGCCAGTGACAGCCCGATACACCCGCCGTTGTTGGGGGTGATGGTATAGGTCACAATTCCTGGCGTCAATCCTGGATTAAAGAGTTGCTGGTCGATCGTATCTCCACTTCCATCATTGAATCCGTTTACGGTATCGGAAGTCAAAACCGCTGTCCAGGAAAACGAAGTGCCAGTCTGGCTGGAGGTGAGGGCAATTCCGGTAAACTCCTCAGAGCAGATGGTCTTTGCAGGCGGGGAGTTGGTCACGACCGGCGGAGGGGTCAGCACCAGGATCAGGGTATCATTCATCACCGGGCAGGAGGTAAATCCGGTTACGTGCAGAACGAGGGCAACCGAACCGGAAGAGATATCCGTAGGACCGGGAGTGTAGATGGGATTCAGGATGGCTGTATTGCTGAATGCTCCGTCGCCGGTGGTGGTCCAAAGAAGGTTGGTGTAGTTGGAGGCGAAGGCACCGGCAACGGCGTAGGTCCAGTTGGCACAAACGGCGGTATCCGGTCCGGCATTGGAGGTGGCCGGTTGGTTGAAGGTAAGGATCATGGCGTCGGTGTCGTCCCCGCAGAGGCCGTCGGCAAAAAGGCTCAGTGTAACAGATCCGGTTACATAGTCGGTTGGACTCGGTGAGTAAATGGCATTCACGAGTGTTGGATCATTGAATGTCCCGCTCCCTGAGGTGGACCACAACGTATTGGTGGAATTGATCGCACTGGCATCGGCCAGCAGATGGGGATATCCGATGCAGGCCACCGTATCAGCACCGGCAAATACCACAGCCGATGGAAGTACAATTACCTGCGTGGTATCACGTGAAACACAATTGCCCGGACGGGTGGTGTTCAGGATGTAGTTAGTGGTGTCGGCCTGGGTCAGCAGGGTATTGTAATTAAAGATCGGATCCGGGATCGATGGGGAGCTCAGGAAGAGAGTTGGTACCCAGTAGTAATTGTAGCCGGTAATGCCTGCCATCCCGAGCTGGACATTGGTCTGCATACATACTTCCACATCCGGACCAGCATTCAGGAGGTGGATGTAATTGACCGGCATCACCGCATCGCCACAAATGCATCCGTTATCGGAAAGCCGGATGGCCGCTATCATTTTACAGACTTTGCCAGCGGGGACGTTAAAGGTGGCCGTGGCCACCGTACTGTCGCCTGCCAGAATCCCGCCGGTTGAAACCGTTTGTAAGAAAAGAGAATCCGCTCCGGTGTCGTCCGGAATCCCGTTGTTGTTAGCATCATGGACAAAAAGAACCTGAACGGCAGAGGAGTTGACCGTATCGGTACCGGTGTTTTTTATGGCGTACTGGATGGTGATGGTTTCACCTGCCGGGCCATTTGGGATGCTGGCTGCCGTGTATTTCCCAAAGGCAAGGTAATCCTTGAAGATCGGTTTGAACTGGATCTGGGTGGAGGTGATCGAATAGATGAAACAACTGTCGCCAGGAGCCGTCTGGCAATAGACCTGGGCGACCAGAAGCGTGTTGGTCTCCAGCGGAATGGTGTCGCATTCAAGGCTTCCCGGATCAATATCTTCCAGTTGAAAACTGAACACAATGGAGTCGTTCACGGCCAGGTTCGGTTCAATGGCAAAGTCGAGGTACCGGATACCGGCAATCACGGTGTTGGTAAACCCGCTGGGACCATTGTGGATCCCGGTCAGCGATCCGCTCACCATGTCGAAAGCGTCGTCAATGGTAATCTTCAGTTTTTCGATCGTGGAAACAGAATTGGGGCCGAGATTGATCACCTTCACATGCACCGGGAACGGATAGCTGCAGGTCTGAAAACCGGAGCCGGCCTGAGTATTGATGACATAGAGGTTGATATTGGTCGGAATATCCGTGATCAGGATCTGCTGCGTATAGGAGCTCCGGTTCTTGATCTCTCCGCAGGCGTTGGAAGCCGAAGCGATCAGTTGCATCGATCGTCCTGAAGTAAAGTCGCAATCGGTGACAATTTTGAACTGCACCGCATATCCGTTCTTAGGCAGGCTGTCGACCCCCAGAAGGTGACTGATCCCGGTGGAATCGGATGAGATGAAATAGACCCATTTATTGCTGCCCGCGGGAAAATTGACCGGATCGTTCAGGGATACGAAACTTCCGGTAGAATAGGGGTATTTGAACAGGGAGGATCCGGGCACGATAGATATTCCGGGGGGTATAGCCACAGTAAGTTTCAGGTCGAACGCATAAGAGAGCTGGGTATTGGTCACGATTGCCGAATAGATCAGGGTGTCGCAGAGATTCACCGGATTGGCCGGAGAGGTGATGGACAGGTTCAGTGCCACATCTTTCGGGTCAAGGTAGAGGTAAGTAGAATTTTCCGTGCAGATATAGCCGGAGGGAGGATAGCCCAAATCGGGATTCACCGGGTAGCTGGCACAATTGAATCCGTGTCGGACCAGCAGGCTGTCAAAATCGCATACCGTATAAACGGCTTTTACCAGGTAATTACGGCAGGCACTACTGGCCAGTGAGCCCAGTTGAACCCAGGTTTTACCCAGGGAATAGGAGGATGCAGGGTAACTTACGGGTGATCCGGGATTGGTGATGTCTATCACCCTGACTACAGTAATTCCTTCAGTCGCATGCTCAAAGCCCAGCCAATTATTTCCGGCATCAAATGACTGAATGTTACACAAGCGGAGCTCCCAGGTCACGGTGTCCTCTCTACCCTCTGCAGTGGGGATGATAGGAGTAAGATTTACCGAGGGTGGGGTGTAGGTGATCGATTTGGACCCTGACCCCGAGTACGTAATACCCTGGCCATCTACATAGAACAGGTATCGTCCTGTGGCGTACATCTGATAGGTGTAATTTCCCAGCGCCTCACAGGAGGGAGAGGCATAAAAGGTAATCCGGTCACGGTTAAGATAGCAGTCGTAATGATCGGAATAGCCCCATGCGGAATCCCTCACATAGATGAGACGCGTACCCAGGGCGCTTACATCAATCAAGGGATCAGGGATGATTTGATTGACCATACCTCCATTGTCATTCTGATAACCATGCCTGGAGGAACCGGTTTCGTAAACAAAACCTTCCGGAAGGATAAATGTCATGGAGTCGAGCACGCAATAGGGCCGTATTTCATTTGGAAAAGCATTGTCCCCGCCACATGGGTCCAGGGTGCGATAGATCAGTCCTTCGTATTGAAATGAGTTACACCCCTGCAGGATGATCTGCTGATAAAAGGTGCTGGTCACGAAGGGATAGTTGCTCCCGAGGATGTTGAAGGTCACCCCGCGGTCGTTGCAGAATGCTTCTGTCCCCCCGTTTTTCCAGAAGAACCGCGCCCGGAAGGCAGGTACTGTTTCCCAGCTGGCTCGGGCGACATTCCGTACCTGCGCGATAATGACATACCGGAGGGTATCGCCTTTACCAAAAGTTATTCCCTCGAGGCAGTTTCCGGTGGAAGTAAGGTCTCCCAGGTAAACCGACAGGTAGCTGGTCGTCCCGTTGATCACCTGGCGGGGAAGGTCGACACAGGTACAAGACTTGTTCGACTCCAGGTTGAAATAGTACAGGGTATCGGTCAGGACCGTGAAGAAAAGCTGGTTTCCCCATCCTGGCATGCCGTTGTGCTGCAACCGGAAGTAAAGACTGTCAACGGCTTCGCTCAAAAAACCGATAGCTTCGATCCGGATGGTATCGCGGGCCATGGCATTGTCCAGGCGAAGTCCGGGAACGGTTGGAGCGACCCGTGTAGTGCAGGCGTTATTGGTCCAACCCATGGTGGTCCGCTTCACGGTAAACGAGGAGATATACGGATCCGGACAATCTCCAATCGGACACTGAATGCCGAAAATGGGTGAATAGGAACACCAGTAGGAGAAGTAGCGGTCGGGGTACAAGGTTTTGTGGCACCAGAAGAACAATCCGGTATGGATGGATGCCAGCGGAGGCGGGTTCTCTCCACAAACCACCGTAATCGGTACCCGGAATAGACCTCCCGACAACACCCGGTTCCTGTTCAGGTAATAGATGGCCGTATCTCCTGTAATAGTGGGAGTGCCCATGCTGACACCCTTGAAGGTGGCTGTCCCGGTACCAATTGTCACACCGGGCAACATGATGACTTTGTAGATAACGGAATCACTCGGGCATCCCTGATTGGATACTGCCGTTGAGGTATTGACGGTCTGCTCCATCCATACAGTTTGTCCATCGTAGATATCCGGAGGGATGGTATGCTGTGTGGTGATGGTATTGTAAGTCTGGAAGATCAGCAGGTTTCCGTTTGGAACCCATTGAACGCCATAGGGATCCAGGCATTGGTCGATGTAGTTGTACCCGAAGCGAAACGCCTGCCAGGCGCTGTTGGTCCAGCCGTATCCGCAACTGCTGTGGGTAGGGATGGTGTTCACGGCTGCCTGCCAGTCATAATAGGTGTGGGCTTTCATGATGATGGAATGGCCCACAGGAAGATCGTCATAGTATCCATCGTTATCGGAGTCCTCCAGCCCGACACCGGGGCCATCCGGATCCGTTAAGAATTGAAAGGTGGTGTAATAGGCATATCGTCCGTTGGTGGCCCCTGGAGCATAATTATAATAAGCAGGGAGAGAAGCGCTTGTAAGCGAAAATGTATCAACTTTGTTCAGCCAGTTGGAATTGGGATAGTAGGTGGATCCACCTGAGGAGAAACCTGCCAGAACCACCAGGTTGAATGCAGTGCCATAGCCGCTGCCCGTATTGGACACGGTAAACTCTACCCATCCGGAATTGTCGATAAAACCCCAATCCTTTCTGTTCCCGGTCAGGGTCATGTTGATGATGGTGGAACCCGCAGCCGGGGAGACGGAGGCATAGGCTGTGTAGTTATCACAGATTTGTTCGTAGCACCCCCAGGAGGCTTTGAGGGTGGACTGACCATTATCGCACCCCACCAATTTTACAGTCTCGGAGATCACCAGCCATTCCTCGTAATCAAACAGGTTGTTCCCTCCGGGCAGATCCGATCCGGTGATGATGATGGTATCCACGATGGTGGGGCCGGGCCCCACGTAGGGATGAAGCGTACCGATGCTGGTCGACAGCACCTGGATATCGGAGGTATGGCTATCGAAGATGATCAGGGTATCCATGGAGGAGTTTAATCCCTGCTGCTCTACAGTGATATCCCTGGTGATACTCTGGCCTAGAGGAATAGAGGCAGATGCATTGGTGATGTTTGAGATCACAAGTACCGGGAAATAATAGTTCTGAAGCGGCGGATCAAAGCCGGTATAGGTAGAACTGTTATAGGTGACGATGTAGTTGAAATTTTCAGTATTCGTATACCCGCAGATCAGACCGGCATCGTAAGTCACTGTGTGAGCTGTATTGTTCAGGATGTCAGGCAGGGTGAAGGTGGGCTGGTTCAGGTTGGTGATGTTGAGCTGGGTCGCGCCGGTAACCGACCCTGGGGTATAAATGCATCCGGTTGGGAGATCAACCAGTAAAGTAGCTCCCGACATGGTTTCCCCGGTGGTGTTTGCGATCAGCAGCGAAAACGTACCATCCTCATGGCAGATCACCAGCGATGCCGGTTTCCCGATAGGGGAGATCATCACCTGGGCATTGGTCTTGCTGCCCAGGGTTCCAAACAGGAGCAGGAAGGTTATCAACCGGATGAGGGCCCTGATTCTCACTTAATAATTTGGTGCTAAAGGGAGGATAAATGTAAATAAAAAAACAATAAAAACTGTTATGGCAACAACTTAGCATTATTTCCTGGATATGTTGTTGTAAATTTATACACCTTGATTGACTCAGCAGGAAATCTTCCTTTTAAGAGATTGAATGATGTGGTGCTACCGGAGATACTGTAAATTACATGCAGCATCCTGTTATCCAGCATCGGGTATCCGGCATCGTGCATCGAGTTAATTTCTTAACTTTGCCTCACGAAAAAAATAAAAAAAATAGCTGATTTATGAGTGAGAATAGTGAGAAAGTACGCTGCCTGATCATTGGCTCCGGTCCTGCCGGTTATACCGCAGCCATCTATGCTGCACGCGCCGACCTGAAACCCATTATGTACCAGGGAATGCAACCTGGAGGACAACTGACCATTACGACGGAAGTGGATAACTTCCCCGGCTATCCCGACGGAATTGACGGTCCCGAAATGATGGAGCAGTTCAAGAGGCAAGCTGAGCGGTTTGGTACCGATATCCGGTTTGGTGTGGTCACAAAAGTGGATTTCTCTAACCGTCCGTTCAACGCAGAGGCCGATGACGGAAAAACCATTGAAGCCGAAACGGTAATCATTGCCACCGGTGCCTCTGCCAAGTGGCTGGGATTGCCCTCCGAACAAAAATTCATGGGAATGGGTGTATCGGGTTGTGCCACCTGCGACGGATTCTTCTACCGCGGGAAAGATGTAGCTATTGTTGGAGGGGGTGATACTGCTGCTGAAGAGGCCACATACCTGGCAAAGCTCTGCAAGAAGGTTTACATGATCCATCGCCGGGATGAACTGCGGGCTTCTAAAGCCATGCAACATAAAGTATTCAATACACCCAACATCGAAATGCTCTGGGATTCTGTTCCCGAAGAGGTACTGGGTGATGATGACGGCGTCACCGGCCTCAGGGTGAAAAATGTGAAGAGTGGGGAAGAGAGAATTCTGGATGTATGGGGTTTCTTTGTGGCTATCGGGCATAAACCAAATACGGCAATATTCAAAGGACAGATCGAACTGGACGAGACAGGGTACATCAAAACCATCCCCGGAACAGCTACAACCAGCGTGGAAGGTGTATTTGCCTGCGGTGACGTTCAAGACCATTACTATCGCCAGGCAGTGACCGCAGCAGGCACCGGGTGTATGGCCGCGATTGAGGCGGAGAGGTTTCTGACGTCATGATAATCTTCTTTCAAGGGGTAGAATCCTGGTACGCGGTTGAGACGAACAACCCGCTTACTGACAAAGACCGGCAGAAACTGGTTTGGTTGTTCGGCGGAGCACAGCTTTCCGACCAGATGGTCATGAAAGGGGAGTTTGTGGGACCACGCAAAGAGATGATCACCCCCTGGAGCACCAACGCCGTGGAGATCACACAGAATATGGGAATTCAGGGGATCAATAGGATCGAAGAGTTTACAAGTTGCCAGTTGGCAGTTGGCAGTTCACAGTCCTTAGTCCTAAGTCCACTGTCCGTATCCAATAATAGTGACTCACGTCTCACGGATTTCGATCCCATGCTCCAGCAGCGTTATCAAAACCTCGACCAGCAGCTCTTCTCCATCGACCGGAAACCGGAACCGATCCTTCACATAGCCGACATTGCCACGTACAACCGGCAGGAGGGACTCGCTCTCAGCGACGAAGAAATTACCTACCTGGATTCCCTCAGCCGGAAGATCGGGAGGAAACTGACTGACAGTGAAGTGTTCGGGTTTTCGCAGGTCAATTCAGAGCATTGCCGGCACAAGATCTTCAACGGTACCTTTATCATTGACGGGAAGGAGATGACAGAATCCCTGTTTGACCTGATCAAAAAGACATCGAAAGAGCATCCCAATTTCCTGGTCTCGGCTTACAAAGACAACGTCGCTTTTATCGAAGGACCTGCGATAGAGCAGTTTGCCCCAGAAAGACAGAACGTGGCTGATTATTTTGTCATTCTGGACACCGATTCGGTCATTTCCCTGAAAGCCGAAACTCATAATTTTCCTACCACGGTGGAACCCTTCAACGGAGCGGCTACCGGTTCCGGTGGTGAGATCCGGGACCGGATGGCCGGTGGAAAAGGGAGCATACCCCTTGCAGGGACGGCAGTATACATGACCTCCTATCCGCGGCTCGAAGGTGGGCGTTCCTGGGAAACAGAAGTAGAAGCCAGGAAGTGGTTATACAAGAATCCGCAAGATATCCTGATCAAAGCCTCAAACGGAGCCAGTGATTTTGGAAATAAGTTCGGGCAACCGCTGATCTGCGGCAGTGTGCTCACATTTGAACATGCTGAAAACGCAAAGACTTACGGGTATGATAAAGTGATCATGTTGGCCGGCGGGATCGGATTTGCCCGAAAAGAGGATAGTATGAAAGAGGTTCCCGAAGGAGGAGAAAAGATTGTCGTGCTGGGCGGGGATAACTATCGCATCGGCATGGGCGGCGGAGCGGTCTCCTCCGTGGCAACCGGAGAATATGGAAATGCCATTGAACTTAACGCGGTTCAACGGTCCAATCCAGAGATGCAGAAACGGGTTTTCAATGCCATCCGGGCGATGACCGAAATGGAATTCAACCCCGTGGTAGCAATCCACGATCATGGCGCCGGCGGTCACCTGAACTCCATCTCGGAACTGGTGGAGGCAACCGGAGGAACTGTTCGGATCGACGCTCTCCCCATTGGCGATCCCACCCTCTCCGCTAAGGAGATCATCAGCAACGAGTCCCAGGAACGGATGGGCCTGCTCATTCGAGAAAAAGACCTTCCCCTGCTGAAGCAGGTAGCCGACCGGGAACGGGCTCCTATCTACGAAGTCGGTAAGACCCGGAGCGACCATGAGCTGGTATTTGAAGTCAACCGTGAGGGGACCAGGCCCATCGACCTGAACGTCGATGATTTCTTCGGTAAACCACCCAGAACGATTCTGCGGGATACAACGATAAAGCAACAGTTTTTACCAGTCCTCAGTCCGCAGTCCGCAGTCCTCAGTCCGCAGTCCGCAGTCCACAGTCCACAGTCCGCAGTCCACAGTCCACAGTCCGCAGTCCACAGTCCACAGTCCGCAGTCCGCAGTCCACAGTCCACAGTCACCAGTCACGAGTCACCACTCACTACTCACCACTCACCACTCACCAGTCACAATCTTCTAAACCTTGTCCTCCAACTCGAGGCTGTCGCCTGCAAGGACTGGCTGACAAACAAGGTCGACCGGGCCGTGTCAGGGAAGATCGCCAGGCAGCAAACCTGTGGTCCGATCCAGTTACCCTTGAATAACCTGGGTGTCACCGCCCTGGATTACCAGGGGGAGAAAGGGATCGCCACCTCCCTGGGCCATGCTCCGGTTGTAGCTCTGGCTGATGCGGCAGCCGGTTCCAGGCTCTCCATTGCCGAAGCGCTGACAAATCTTGTTTGGGCCCCTCTGACACATGGCTTACAGGGTGTTTCTCTCTCGGCCAACTGGATGTGGCCGGCGAAGAATCCCGGAGAGGATGCCCGTTTGTATAGCGCCGTGAAAGCGGTCAGCGATTTTGCTATTACCTTGGGAATCAATATCCCCACCGGAAAAGACTCCCTGTCGATGACCCAGAAGTACCCCGATGGGTCGGTCGTCTACTCACCTGGCACCGTGATCATTTCGGCCGTCGCCGAAGTAGAGGATGTAAAAAAAGTTGTAAGCACTAATATGGTGCCTGATGAACAGACAGGCCTGGTTTATATTCCTTTTACCAACGAATCTTTTCACCTGGGAGGAAGCAGCCTGGCGCAGGTGTTGAATAAAATTGGAAATGAGGTCCCGGATGTTTCCGATCCGGAGTACTTCAAAGCAGTCTTTGATGCGATTCAGCACCTGGTTTCTGAAGGCCTTGTCCTGGCCGGGCATGATGTGTCGGCCGGCGGATTGATCACCACCCTGCTGGAGATGGTCTTCCCACTAGACGGATGGGGACTTGATCTGGACCTCTCCGGATTAGGTGAGTCTGACCCGGTAAGCCTCTTATTCAGTGAGAAACCTGCTGCGCTGATCCAGGTGAAAGATGTAGCTGCCCTGACCCAGTTTATTAGAATATCAGGCAATTTTGTCACAGCGAGTGGAGCGAAGCTGCGGCATCAGGTCATCGGAAAACCGGTAACAAAACCAACTGTGACGATCCAGATCGGGGAAGAGCATCTAGAGCTGGCTGTCGAAGAGCTTCGCGACACCTGGTTCAAGACATCCTATCTGCTCGACCGGCATCAGTGTGGCGATGAGCTTGCGCTGAAGCGCTTCACCAACTACAAGCAGCAATCCTTGAAGTTCGTCTTTCCAGCACAGTTCACCGGGTTGTTCAGCCAGTATGGCATTGATCCCAAACGGAGGAGACCCTCCGGGATCAAAGGGGCGATTATCCGCGAAAAAGGGGTAAACCGCGACCGCGATATGGCCTGGGCGATGTACCTCGCCGGATTCGATGTGAAGGACGTGCATATGACTGACCTGATCTCTGGTCGGGAAACCCTCGACGACATCCACTTCATTGCCTTCGTAGGTGGATTTTCCAACAGCGATGTACTCGGTTCAGCAAAAGGATGGGCCGGTGCTTTCCTCTACAATCTGAAAGCCAAGGAGACACTCGACCGGTATTTTTCCCGGCCTGACACCCTCAGCCTTGGCGTTTGCAATGGCTGCCAGTTACTGGTTGAGCTGAGCTTGATCTTTCCCGGCCACAAGAACCAGCCAAAGATGTCGTGGAACGATTCACACAAATACGAATGTTCATTCGTCAATGTGACCATCCAGGAAAATCAATCCATTATGCTGGGAACCCTGACAGGCACCCGGCTGGGTATCTGGGTAGCCCATGGTGAAGGGAAGTTCAACTTCCCGTATGAGGAGAAGCGCTATCAGATTCCTGCGAAGTTCAGCTATTCAGATTATCCGGGCAATCCCAATGGGTCGATGTACGATGCAGCTGCCATCTGTTCTGAAAACGGACGTCATCTGGCGATCATGCCTCACCTGGAAGATTCCGTGCTTCCCTGGCAATGGGCGTACTACCCGGAAGCCCGGAAAGACGACCAGGTAACCCCCTGGATCGAAGCCTTTGTGAACGCGAGACATTGGGTGCAAAAACAGAATTAAATGAGAATCGAAAATGAATGATTACAATGCGATTTTATCCATCTTTGATCAATGATCCTACGCTATATAGTTTTAACTCAACTGAGAAAGCTGAAGTAAAATCTTTATTGGCAAATTGTACTTACTTTATAAAAACAATAACAAAAGATGTGCATATCAGGGGTGTTAAGGCTGACCGTCTTGTGTCATTATTTAATGATACAGGCGATTTTGAGAATTATGGCTTTGAATGTTCCATCGATTTTATAACAAATGATAATCAGATCATTGAAGTTGATTGTAAAACGCAGGTAGATGCCACCTATTTGGTTGTCTTAATTCAATCATATTTAAAGAAATCAAAACTCCTATCATGGGAAACACTGATGTCGTTCCCCGTTAAAAATCAAAAGATAGATAACTTTATTCAGGAGAAAAAAGCAATAATTTTAAATGCACTTTCTCCCTTAAATGAAAAGTTGCAAAACAGATTACTTCAGATTTTTACCAACAGAGAAATTGAACCCATTTCAAAAATTAACAACTTGAACTGTTTACAATATCTAATCAACCTGTATGTCGATTATCTTTACAAAGTTGTTTAGCCCTGAATTTTACAATTTCACCATATGAATAAAACAATCCTCATCACCGGCGCCACAGCCGGTTTCGGCAGGGCCATCGCCGTTAAATTTGCCGAACACGGCTATGATTGCATCATCACGGGTCGCCGCAAGGAACTGCTCGAAGAGCTGGAAGATGAACTGCGGCAAACCTTCAACGCGGATATACTGCCGCTTCACTTTGACGTCAGGAAGCTGGATGAGGTGGAAGAGGCCATCGATTCCCTCAGCGGGAAATGGCGGGATATCGATGTACTGGTGAACAACGCCGGACTGGCTGTGGGTCTCTGCCGGAAAAGAGATCTACCCGAATGGAAATGTCTATTGCGGGACCAAATCTGCCGTGGATGCCATCACTAAGGGTACCCGGATCGACCTGGTCAGTCACAACATTAAAGTGACCCAGATCGCTCCCGGAGCTGCCGATACGGAGTTCTCGCTTGTCCGCTTCAAAGGAGACCAGGTACGTGCTTCACATGTCTACGACGGATTCAATCCGCTCTCTGCCGAGGATATTGCAGAGGTGACTTATTATGTGACCACGCTTCCCGACCATGTGAACATCAACGACCTGGTGATCATGCCCACCGCCCAGGCGAACGCCACGACGATCGTGAGACGTGAGAAGAAGAATGAGGGAATAGGATGTACGGAGTCACGTATCGCGCATCGTGTATCGCGTATCTGACATCTGGCATCCGGCATCCCAATTTCTAATTTCTATTTTCACCATTTCGCTACCTCGCTACCTCGCTATTTCGCTTTTTATTTCCATTTCGCTATTTCGCTATTTTTCTTAATATTGTACCCGCAACCGTGGAATTAACCGCCACATAAACCGTTTATTATGGAAGTAACACGAATTTTTGACATTCTTCCGTATTACGAGAAGAAATTCAAACCAAAGGATGATGTGATCGCATCCAAGGAGGATGGTAAGTGGAAGAAGATCAGCATCAAAGAATACAGGGAGATTGTCGATGACATCAGTTATGGCTTCCTGGCATTGGGGGTCAATCCGGGCGACCGGATCGCACAGATCAGTCCCAACCGGGTGGAATGGAATTTTGTCGACATGGCCATATCACAGATTGGGGCTATCCATGTTCCCATTTATCCCACCATCAGTGAAACGGATTACAAACACATTCTGGGTCATGCCGGGGTGAAGTTCGTCTTTATTTCAGGGAACGAGCTTCTCCGAAAGATCAAGCATATACTTCCTGAAGTACCTTCCATTCAGGGAATATATACTTACAAGGACTTGCAAGAGTACAAACATCTGAATGAGCTTATTGATCTTGGCAAACAGAACCGGGATCCGGAAAAGCTGGAAGCATTGAAATTGTCCATCAAACCGGATGATATTGTTACGATCATCTATACATCAGGTACTACAGGGACTCAAAAAGGAGTGATACTTTCGCACAACAACATCATATCCAACTTCAAAGCTGCCTCCTATATTCCTCCTTTTGGAGAAGAACATAAAGCGGTCAGCTATCTTCCACTCTGCCATGTCTATGAACGGATGCTGAACTATCTCTACCAGTACCTCGGAATCTCCATCTATTATGCTGAAAACATGGGGACCATTACGGATAACATGAAGGAAGTTCATCCTCAGCTCATGTCTACCGTACCACGGCTGCTCGAAAAAGTGTATGATAAATTGGTGGCCACAGGCCAGAAGCTGAAAGGGCCGAAAAGCTGGATCTTCTGGGGCGCATTCCATCTGGCCCTCCGGTACGAATTGAAAGGAGCCAATGGCTGGTTCTATGAGTGGAAAAGGAAACGGTATGACAAACTGGTGTATGCCAAATGGCGTGCCGCTCTTGGCGGAGAGATCAACCTTATGGTATCCGGGGGAGCGGCTATGCAACCGCGACTCGGCCGGTTATTCACCTGTGCCGGGATCAATATCCTGGAAGGCTACGGATTGACGGAAACGTCCCCGGTTATAGCTGTCAGTGATTTCAGCGAACACGGGATCAAATTCGGCACGGTGGGACCCGTGTTACGAGGAGTGGAGGTGAAGATTGCGGATGACGGGGAAATATGCGTCAAAGGGCCCAACGTGATGAAAGGGTACTATAAGGATGAGAAGATGACCGAAGAGGTCATAGACAGTGACGGGTGGTTTCATACAGGCGATCTTGGACACATAGAACCGGAAGGGCAGTTAAAGATCACCGGCCGGAAAAAAGAGCTGTTTAAAACATCTTTCGGGAAATATGTGAGTCCTCAACTAATCGAAGATAAATTTAAAGAGTCTCTCTTCATCGATCAACTTATTGTGGTGGGCGAGAACCAGAAGTTTGTCGGAACCCTGATTGTTCCAGATTTTGTTTTCATGAAATCGTACTGTGAACGTAAAGAGATCCCATTCGGTTCCAATACGGAATTGATTTCAAATCCCGTCATCAGAAAACGGTTTCAGAAAGAGATTGATAAATACAACAAGCAGTTTGGCGACACCGAGAAGATCAAGACCTGGGATTTGCTGGATGCCGAATGGACCCTGGATACAGGAGAGATCACTCCAACCATCAAGCTGAAACGTCCGTTTATCTGCAGGAAGTACGAAGACAAAATCACGCAACTTTTTGACTGACACAATGAATGAAACCGGTTATTCGGCTATTTGATATACTCGATCTGTTCAGGGATGAATACAGTCAGAAACCAGATGTTTTTCTGTCAAAATCAGAGGGCGTATGGCATCCCATCTCTGCTTCTGATTATGTTCAACTGAGCTACAACCTGAGTCTGGGATTGCTGGAACTGGGGGTGACACCGGGTACCCGGATTGCCACAGTGATGGCCAATTGTCCGGAATGGAACCTCTTCGACATGGCCATTATGCAGACAGGAGCCATCCAGGTTCCTATCTATCCTACCATCAGTGATGAAAGCTATCGGTTCATTTTTAAAGATGCTGAAGTTGAATACCTGGTTATTTACAACCAGGATATAGGCACAAGGGTCAGACACATAGTGAAGGAGCTGCCGTTGGTAAAAGGAGTCTTTTCTATCCAGGAGGTGTGGGGAGTTCCGCTATGGACGGAACTTCTCGAAGCTGGCCGGAATTCATCCAGAGCTGCGGAACTGGAAAAGATCAGATCAGGCATACAACCCGGCGACCTCACCTCCATCATCTACACATCCGGAACTACGGGAAGGCCGAAAGGTGTCATGCTGTCACATGGAAATTTCGTCTCTAATTTCCTTGCGTGTGCGAAAATCCCCAACTTCACCAGCCGCGATAGAGCGTTGAGCTTCCTTCCGCTATGTCATGTCTATGAACGGATATTGAATTACGTGTACCAGTACCTGGGGATGTCGGTTTATTATGCGCAGTCACTGGACCAGGTCCCGGAATACCTGAAAGAGATCAAACCTCATGCGTTTGCCGCTGTTCCACGAATGATGGAGAAGATCTACAACAAGGTCGTATCCGAGGGACGGAACCTGGACGGATTACAGAAAAAAGTCTTTTTCTGGGCACTTCGCCTGGGTCACAAATTTGAATTAAACCACCAACGTGGTTGGGTTTATGATGTCAAACTGTGTATGGCCAACCTTCTTGTCTTTTCCAGGTGGAGAAAAGCGCTGGGTGGCAATGTCCGGTTGATCGTATCCGGAGGGGCATCACTCCATCCCCGTTTGGCCAGGATATTCTGGGCTGCCCGCCTCAAGGTGCTAGAGGGTTATGGATTGACCGAGACCTCTCCGGTGATTGCCGTTCAAACCCTGAATCCCGAAGGGGTACAGTTCGGAACGGTCGGACCGGTCTTGCCTGGTGTGGAGGTGAAATTCGCAGGCGACGGGGAAATTCTTTGCAAAGGGCCTAACGTGATGCTCGGTTATGTGAACCGGCCGGAGCGGACAAGGGAGGTGATTGATCCGGATGGATGGTTCCATACCGGAGATATAGGGGTGATGGTAGATGGTAAATACCTCCGGATCACCGACAGAAAAAAGGAGATCTTCAAAACCTCTACCGGGAAATATATCGCTCCTCAGCCCATTGAACGACTGTTTTCCGAATCTCCTTTCATCGATCACATCGTGGTGCTGGGAGAGGACCGCAAGTATGCCGCTGCCCTGATTGTTCCCAATTTCGACCACCTGAAAAGCTGGTGCAGGGTGAAAAGGATCCCTTACCATTCAAACAGGCAGGCTGTTTCAGATCCGAAAATTGTCGTCCGTTTTCATGAAGAGGTAAGCCGGATCAACCGGGCGCTGGGACAAACTGAAAAGATCAAGAAGTTCGGGCTTCTGCCGGATGAGTGGACCATCGAATCGGGAGAACTTTCACTCACGATGAAACTCCGAAGGAAGTTCATCCATGAGAAATATTACAAAGAGATCGAGGAGACCTACCGGTCAGCTGAATGCAATTACAAAGAAGAGCCTCTGGAGTAAAGTTAGTGAAGCATCCGAAAAATCATCTCTTTCATCAACTCTCCGTCGGTGGCGGACACATTGTCAACCCCCTTTGACTTCAGGTCATACTCGCGCAGGATTCCGATAACCGACTTCACCTTAGCTGGCGAGTAATTTTGTGCAGTGGTCTGGTAATCTTGCAGAAAGAACGGGTGCACAGCCAGCGCCGCCGCCGCATTATTCCGGGATTTATCCTGAAGATGCTGATAAAGAAGCACTTTGGAAAAGAAGGAAAAAAGGATAGGAATCACCTTCACCAGGGGATTCTCCCGGGGATTGGACCCAAAATAGCTGATGATCTGGTTGGCTTTAAAAGCATTTTTCGTTCCCAGTGCTTTTTGCAGTTCAAAGACATTAAAATCCTTACTGATCCCGATGTACTTCTCTACCAGGTTTTCATCTATTTCAGTGCCTTCAGGAATGTTGATGATCAGTTTACGGATCTCATTCGTGATCTTTGACAGATCGTTACCCAGAAACTCGGTCAGCATGAAACTTGCCTTTAAGGAGATCGTATAGTGGAGGCTTTTCACATGATGTTCAATCCACCCGGGAATCTTATTGTCATAGATCCGTGGCGACTCAAACAAAACACCATCTTTGTCGACAGCTTTCGCCAGGCTTTTTCGCCGGTCCACCTTTCCGTATTTGTAACAGAGGACAAGAAGGGTAGAGGATAAGGGTTGCTGAACGTAGGGAGTCAGCGACTCCAGATCCTTGACCTCCTGTGCTTCCTTGATGATCAATACCTGGTAGTTGGCCATCATGGGGTACCTTTTGGCGTAGTGGATGATCGTGGATGATTCCACATCCCTCCCGTACAGGATGGTCTGATTGAACTCTTTTTCTGTTTCGGTCAGCACGTGTTCTTCCATATAATCGGAGACGAAATCGATGTAGTATGATTCTTCACCATGCAGCAAGTATACCGGGTGATAGATCTTATTTTTAAGGTTCTGGATTAGTTGCTCGAAGGACATGATTCCACAAATTTAATCGATTTGTCAGATTTTTCTGTAAGTTTGTTGAAGGTGTATGGAGGTACTCAATTTACCGGGTTATGAGCCTCGAACCAGAAAAGGCAGGGGACGCTACGATGAGATCTGGGATCCGTTCCGGAAAAAGTTCGTTGCGTTAACCCGGGAAGAGTGGGTACGGCAACATATCCTTCATTTTCTGACCCACTACCGTGGGTATCCGGCATCCCTGATCCGGGTTGAGGCCGCTCTCACGTATAACCGGCTGAAGAAGCGAAGCGATGTGGTGGCCTACACCCCACAGGGCACTCCACTTTTGCTGGTGGAATGTAAATCGCCGAAGGTGGAGCTTACCCAGAAGGTGTTTGATCAGGTTGCCATGTACAATGTCACCTTTTCAGGTCGTTGCCTGGTTGTGACAAATGGAAAGAAACATCTTGCCTGCGAAATAGACCATCAGAACAAAAAGTGGAAGTTTCTTCCGGATATTCCACACTATTCCGATATTTGTACTCTGGATCATGAGCTCCCCTGACCATATTTTCCCGGCTGTGAACCGCCTGGATGCCCTGTTCAAAGAAACGGACCTGGAGAATTACTACCTCTCGGTGCAAATCGGAGAAAAGAGTTTCTCCTATTGCATCCTGGATAGCATATCCAACAAGTACATCGGAGTCGGGGAACTAAGAATGCCTGTCACCAAAGGTCCCGGAGATCAGGAGATCCGGCTTCCCTTTGAAACTTTTTTTGCCAACGTGGTGGCAGCTCTACCGTTATTAAGAAAGCGGTTTAAATCCTGCAAGGTTATCTGGGAGGGAAATAAATCTACTCTGCTTCCGGAACATCTTTTCGATGAACGGGCACAACAGAAGGTACTTTCGTTTAATATCCCTCTTGATCAAAAGGATACGGTCCTGCATGACCGGCTCACCGACTTTCGCATCATGAATTTATATGCAGTCCCTGAGAAAGCAAAAGAGATCCTGAACAGGACGTTCGGTGTGGATCACTTTCCTCACCTTTCCAGTGTGTTGATTAGAAGTATCTATCAGAATTACCGGGGGCTTCTGGTTCGCCCGAAGGTATTTCTTCATGTCAGGGATTATCTTTTCGACCTGATGATCATGGATCAGTTCAAACTTTACTATGCCAACACATTTGAATTCCGGCTTCCGGAAGATTTGGCCTACTTTACCCTCTTTGCCCTGGAACAGCTTGGATTCAGCCAGGAACAGGCGGAGGTGGTGTTGATGGGGAAGATCACCAGGAACACACCCTTGTTTAACCTGATCTTCAAATACCTTCGCCGTATTGAGTTTGCAAAGAGAAATCCGGGATATGAATACAGTTTCGTATTCAATGAAATTTTGCATCACTCATACTATCCGTTATTAAACCTGAACCAGTGCGGATTATAAGTGGTCAATTCAAAGGCAGAAGAATCCATCCTCCCTCCAGCCTGCCCGTCAGACCAACCACCGATTATGCCAAAGAGGGTCTCTTTAATGTGTTGACCAACCTGATCGACTTTTCTGAGACCACTGTTCTGGATCTTTTTTCCGGTACCGGCAACATGGCTTTCGAATTTGCTTCAAGAGGAGCTCCCTCAGTGCTGGCGGTCGACATTGAACGCCGCTGCGTTGACTTCATCAACCAGACCGCAGAAAAATTCAGGATGGAGGGGGTCAAAGCGATACGGATGAATGTTTTGGTGCTGCTGAAGAGGAGGTGGGAGAGTGTAGATCTTGTCTTTGCAGACCCCCCATACGGAATGGATGGAATGGAGAAACTGCCAGATCTGATCCGCTCATCAGGAATTGTGAAACCCACTGGTATAGTTATATTGGAGCATTCTAACAGGCATGACTTTACCCATGATCCCTCGTTCGATCAGTTGAGGGAATATGGGAAGGTCCGTTTTAGTATATTCAAAGGATTCCAGGATGAACGGGAAGTTCAGTATTCATCCTCATGAAAAAAGAAATCGTCTTTGGTGGGATAATCAGGCCAGATATCTTCTATTCGTTCGTAGGTCTCTCCTTCGTCTTCAATCTCTTTCAGGTTTTCAATCACCTCCTGCGGGGCTCCCGTTCTAATGGACCAATCGATGAGTTCATCTTTGGTAGCAGGCCAGGGAGCATCTTCCAGTTTTGAGGCGAGTTCTAACGTCCAGTACATATTATGGTCTGCTTTTGAAATTGTGCAAAAGTATAAAAAATAAATTCAAAAAGTCAAGCCAAATTTTCACCTTATTTTTTTCGTGGCCAGGTGATCTCGTCAGCCCGGAACTCTTTTCCCAATCTTCTGGCCAGAACGAATAGATAATCCGACAACCTGTTCAGATATCGGATCATACCGGGCGACACGGATGAACTTCTGTGTAAGCGGATCACAGCCCGTTCAGCGCGGCGGCATACCGTTCTTGCCACATGACATCTTGAAACATGGGGGTTTCCTCCGGGGAGGATGAAGGAATTCAGCGGAGGCAGTTCCGCAGTCATTTTATCGATCTCCTGTTCCAGAAAGGTAATCTCCTCTTCCGGAAGTTCCGGCAATCCGTCAACCGGTTTTTCAGGATCTGCAGCGATCAGGGCTTCTGCGGTGAAAAGGTCCTCCTGGATCCGGAGAAGGACAGCGCGGATTTGCTCCAGGTCCAGGTGATCCCTGAGCAGACCGATGAATGCATTCAACTCATCCAGGGTTCCATACGCCTCAACCCGGTCGTGGCTTTTGGAAACCCGTGTGCCATTCAGGAGAGAGGTCTCTCCCAGGTCACCGCCTTTCGTGTATATTTTTGCCATGATTCCTGAGAAAAAGGTTATTTAAGTCGCTTTGGACCAGCATTCTGTATCTCTTCCGGACACCCGTCGCTGAACATCTTGAAGTTTTCAATATACCGTGAAACCAGCGCATCGTATTTCATCCAGTATTCATTCTTGTTCCCCCAGGCAGTTGCAGGATCCAGTACATCTTCAGGTACATTCGGACAGGTAACCGGGATGTCAAAATTGAAGAGTTTATCCTTTCTGAATTTCACATGATCCAGTTCACCATCCAGAACCGCATTGAGCATATTCCGTGTATGGCGGATACTGATACGCTTGCCTACACCAAATTTGCCTCCAACCCATCCCGTATTCACCAGCCACACCTTTGCCCCGTGTTTCTCGATTTTCTTTCTTAACAGATCCGCATAAAGATAAGGATGGTGCACCATGAAGGGTGCCCCGAAACAGGCGCTAAAGGTAATTTCGGGTTCAATGCCCAGTCCCAGCTCTGTTCCTGCGATTTTCGAAGTGTAGCCGCTGATAAAATGGTAAATTGCCTGGTTCATATCCAGTCTGGCAATAGGTGGCATGACCCCCTGTGCATCACAGGTGAGGAAGATGACGTTTTTGGGATGGGATTTGACCATCTTCTCCGGGATGGAATTGGGAATAAAATCCAGTGGATACGAGGCCCTGGTATTTTCCGTTATCTGCTCATCATCCAGGTCTATCTTCCGGGAGGTGGAATCAAAAACCACGTTTTCCAGGATGGTTCCGAACCGGCGGGTGCAGTCATAGATCTCCGGTTCATTTTCCGCGGATAAACGGATCACCTTGGCGTAACAGCCCCCTTCATAATTAAATACACTTTCATCGCTCCAGCCATGTTCATCGTCTCCGATCAGTTTTCTGTTCGGATCAGCTGAAAGCGTGGTCTTTCCTGTGCCGCTCAATCCAAAAAACAGGGCTACATCGTCCTTTCTGCCAACATTCGCCGAACAATGCATCGACATGATGTCCTGCAAGGGCATCAGGTAGTTCATGATGGTGAATATGGACTTTTTAATTTCCCCGCCGTACTGACTGTTAGCCACAATGGCGAGACGCTTGGAAAAGTCTATCACAATGGCTGTTTCACTGTTGGTGCCGTCCACTCTCGGATCCAGCTTAAAAGAAGGGGAGGCAATCAGGGTAAACGTGGGGATATGCGTTTTGTATTGTTCCTGTGTTTTTAATTTCAGGAACATATTCCGTGCAAACAGGCTTTGCCAGGCTGTATCGGTAATGATCCGGATAGGCATCTGGTATTCCGGGTCAGCTCCCACATTCACATCCTGAACAAAAAGTTCTTCCCCCTGCAGAAAAGCCTGTAACCGGCTGAATATGCCATCAAATTTCTCAGCAGTCATGGGCCGGTTGTTCTTCCCCCAGTCAATTTTTTCTTCGGTGGTCGGTTCCTTTACGAAGTATTTCTCGTTTGCCGCTCTGGCGGTCCATTTCCCTGTATGCACGAGAAGTGGCCCCCCGTAAACGATTTTGCCTTCATTCCGGAAAACAGACTCTTCATACAACGCAGATTCCGGAAGGTTCCAGTATACCCTATCGAGATGAACCAGACCATGATTCTGCAATCCGTATACGCTTTTCAGGTCGGCAGCCTGCTTTTGCGCAGGAGTTTCAAATTTCAGATATTTTGACATAGGTCTTGTTTTTTAGTTCCAGAGATAACAATTATAGCCAGTCCCGGGTCAGTTTCCGTTCGCCGATATAGAGTTCATTCGGGGAGTTGGGATCAATGGCCCATTTGATACGCTCAATGCCCTGAGTGATATCTTTGATCGATCCACAGGTGGAAAGTCTCAGGTATCCCTCCAGCCCGAACTCCACCCCCGGAACAGTGATCACCCGTACTTTTTCCAGGAGAAAGAGGGCAAGCTGAGTGGAGTTTTTATTGTAGTTGCTGAAGTCGACAAAACAGTAAAAGGCACCATCCGGTTTTGTGACCCTTAGCCCGGTAAAGGCATGTAACTGTTCCATCATCACTTTGGTGTTGTTTTCAAGGGTAGTACGAAGGCTTTCTACGCCCGATTGTATACCATTAATGGCGCCCACAGCAGCTACCTGCAATACCACCGAAGGGCCGGAAGTCTGATGGCTCTGAATATTGGTCATCACCTCGATCAGCTTTTTATTTGCCACCGCCCAACCGATCCGGAATCCCGTCATCGCATATTGTTTGGATACTCCGTTGATGAGAATCAGTTTAGATTCATCGATACTGCCTTTGAGGTACTTGTAGCAATTGGCAGCTTTATGCCCGCCGAATACCAGACGATGGTAAATGTCGTCCATGATCAGGTAAATCCCACGTTTCTCACAAAATCCCACAATGTCAGCAATAAACTGCTCGGAATAGACAACTCCGGTCGGGTTGTTCGGACTGTTGATGATAATGGCTTTTGTGTAAGTGCCACACACCTGTTCGATATCCTGGAGCCGTGGATAGAAAGAGCCATCTTCGGGATGTACCGGCACCGGGACGGCCCCGCATAGTTTCACCATTTCCGGGTAACTCACCCAGTAGGGAGCAGGAAATATCACCTCATCCTGGGGATCAAGTATGGCCTGAAGAGCAACCATGATGGCCTGTTTAGCCCCACCGGAGGCGATGACATTTTCAGGGGCAACCAAACGGCCATACATATCCACAGTATAGCGGATAATTGCCTGTTTGAGTGCAGGTATTCCATCTGCAGGAGTATACCGGATATCTCCCGTATTCAGTAAGGCGGCAGCAGCCGTGATCGCATCTAAAGGGGCTTTGCTTTTGGGTTCGCCAATTCCTAAATGAATGACCGGTTCCCCCTTGGCTCTGAGAATGGCAGCTGTTTCGTTAAGTTTTAGCGTAACAGATTCCGCAATAGATCTTCCGATAATACTGAAACTCATAATCTTTTATCTTTAAAAGGTGATGGATATTCACGAATAAACAGGCAACGGTTTTTTTGAAAAAGGGCAAAGTTAGATAAATTCTGAGATTGTTATCAGAAAAATAAACATTTGTGAACTAATTAACGAGTATAAATAGTGTAAATTTGACTAACTTAAAGAGACATGAATTCGTTTTTTTTAGACCTTGTAAAGATCTTCCTTCAGGCACTTCTCCTGTTGGGGCTTACCCTTACTGCCATCTGGTTTTATTTCAGAATCAGCCCGAAACTGACGCGTGAGACTTTAGTTGGTCAAAGCGATGCAGGGAACGGAAGGGAGGCCTTCACCACCTTGAAACTTCAGGCCTGTGAACGGCTGATCATGTTCCTCGAACGAATCACGCCCAACAACCTGATCCTGCGGGTCCATACCCCGGATATGACAGCCTCCCAGTTGCAGGGGACTCTGATCCGGACTGTCCGGGAGGAGTTTGACTACAACCTCTCGCAGCAACTTTATGTCTCAACAACTACCTGGGAGAAGATCCGGAACGCCAAGGAGGAGACCATCACGCAGATCAACCGTGCGGCTTCAAACCTGAAAGAAGACGGAACTGGCCGTGATCTGGCTGCAGTTATTCTACAGCTTTC
Organism: Bacteroidota bacterium; assembly: GCA_043810345.1. Classification (GTDB taxonomy): domain Bacteria; phylum Bacteroidota; class Bacteroidia; order Bacteroidales; family FEN-979; genus QYOJ01. Next base: position 41,912 of record JBDROF010000063.1, read on the forward strand.
CATCGGCCAGGAGAGATTCCCCGTAACATTGGCCATCGAAGCCATCAAACGGGAGATCTCAGTTACCTGTAAGGATCGGTGAGAAATTGTTCTATCAAACGGATCGTTAATACGCCATTTTTTTAGCTTTCTCCAGCAGCGCAGGAATAGCTGCCGGATCCTTACCTCCTGCGGTAGCAATGTGTGGCTGCCCCCCCCCGCCTCCCTGGATCTCTTTAGCCAGTTCCCGGATCAGCTGTCCGGCATGCAGGTTCTTTTCCTTTACCAGTGCATCGGAGATAGCCACCACCAGATTTACTTTACCATCCGATTCAGAAGCCAGAACCAGGAAAAGACCAGGGATCTCATCCCTGAGCTCGAAGGCAACACCTTTCATAGTGTCCATATCCAGGTTGACTTTAACCCCCAGGAATTTGAAATCCCCGATGGTTTCAACGCTGTTTTTCAACTCTTCCTTGATCTGAGCTTGTTTCAGTTTACCGTACTCACCGGCCGCTTTTTTCAGTTGCTGGTTCTCATCCTGAAGATGCCGGATTCCGTACATCGGATCCCTGGGATTCTTCAACGCTTCACTCACCTGGTCCAGGAGCTGTTCCCTCCCATACATATACTCTTCAGCAAGGGTTCCTGTGATGGCTTCTACCCTGCGGATGCCGGCTGCGATGGCTCCCTCGGAGATAATGCGGAAGAGTCCGATCTGTCCCGTGGAGGGAACGTGAGTTCCCCCACAGAGTTCGGTGGAGAAATCTTCCCCGAAACGGATTACCCGTACGTCGTCGCCATATTTCTCGCCAAAAAGAGCGATAGCTCCCATCTCCCTGGCTCTGGCCATGGGAACGGCCCGCTCTTCCAGTTGCAGAATGTTTTCACGAATTCTGGCATTGACCAGCTTTTCTACCTGTACAATTTGTTCCGGGGTCACTTTGGAGAAATGGGTAAAGTCGAACCGGAGCCTGGTCTCATCCACCAGGGATCCTTTTTGTTCCACTTGAGTTCCCAGTACCTTTCTCAACGCTGCATGCAGGAGGTGGGTAGCGGTATGGTTGTTAGCCGTCAACAGCCGCTTACTCCCATCCACCTCTGCGATCACCGTTCCATCGGGATCAGAAAAAAAGCGGGAGGTGATATGGATGATCTGCTCATGCTCTCTGACGGTATCTATAATCTCGATCTTCTCTTTCCCTTTTTTCAGCCACCCCTGATCACCTACCTGTCCGCCCGACTCCGCAAAAAAGGGAGTGGACTGAAGGACCACCTGGTACCGGTCTCCACCTTTCCCCGATACCTTCCGGTACCGGGTGATCAGTGTCTCTGTTTGCAGCTCATCGTATCCCACAAACTTCGTAACCCCGGTATCCTCCTTCAACACCATCCAATCGGAAGTGTCGAGGATAGCAGCCTGGCGGGATCTGTCCTTCTGCTTCGCCATCCCTTCACGGAATCCCTCCATATCAACCGTCCATCCAATCTCCCGGGCCATAAGTTCGGTCAGGTCAATGGGAAATCCGTAAGTGTCGTATAGTTCAAATGCAAAAGCGCCTTCGATGACCTCAGGTTCCGGATCCCGGATGCCTGCTAAATGATCTTTTTTACCGGCATCTGGCATCTGGCTTCTGACATCGGTATATTGTTGAAACTTCTGTATCCCCTGCTCCAGGGTTCTCAGAAACGAAGTCTCCTCTTCCCGGATGACATTTTCGATAAGTTGTTGCTGGGAGATCAGCTCCGGGAAAAATTTCCCCATCTGTTCAGACAGAACCCGGACCATTTCACAGATAAAAGGTTCCCGGAAGTGCAGGAAGACATATCCGAACCGTACTGCCCGGCGAAGGATCCTGCGAATCACATACCCCGCTTTAACGTTGGAGGGTAGCTGACCGTCGGCAATGGCAAATGCAATCGCACGCAGGTGATCTGCTACCACCCGCATGGCAACATCTGCTTTGGGATCCGACCCATAGTTTATTTCGGACATATGGGAGAGGGCCTTGATCAGTGGCAGAAATACATCGGTGTCGTAGTTGGACACTTTTTTCTGCAATACCATACAGAGTCGTTCGAATCCCATTCCGGTATCCACATGCTTGGCCGGCAGAGGAATCAACTTGCCATCGGTTTGCCTGTTAAATTCAATGAACACCAGGTTCCAGATCTCAATGACCAGGGGATTACCGGAGTTCACAAGTTCTCTGCCCGAAAGCGCTCTCCGTTCCTTTTCCGGTCTCAGGTCGATGTGGATCTCGGAACAGGGACCACAGGGCCCGGTATCCCCCATCTCCCAGAAGTTGTCTTTTTTGGTCCCGAAAAGGATTCTCTCTTCGGGAACCAGGGCTTTCCAATAGGTAAGAGAATCAGCATCCGCTTTCAGACTATCTGTCTTATCTCCCTCAAAAACAGTCACGTATAGTCTCTCTTTGTCAATCTGATAGATACCTGTCAGGAGTTCCCAGGCCCATTCAATAGCTTCTTTTTTAAAATAGTCCCCAAACGACCAGTTGCCGAGCATCTCAAACATGGTATGATGATAGGTGTCGTGCCCGACCTCTTCCAGGTCGTTGTGCTTGCCTGAAACCCGCAGACATTTCTGGGTATCGGCGATCCGCCTGCTGGTGGCTTCCTTGTTCCCGAGAAAAATATCTTTGAACTGGTTCATGCCTGCATTGGTGAACATCAGGGTCGGGTCATCCTTAATCACCATGGATGCACTGGGAACAATGTGATGTTGCTTGGACCTGAAAAAATCAAGAAATGTTTGTCGTACGTTGGAGGAATCCATTTAAATATAAGATTAACAGGGATTTAGCATGGCTTTACAAAAATTCGACAGGGAAACCAGTTACAAAGTTAATTATTTACTTATTTTTGCACCTGTTAGCCCCTCTGTTTTGATTGATTCTTTACAGGTCTGCCAATGAGCAAGGTTAAATACCGTTTCAATAAGCACTCGTTGACATTTGACAGGGTTCAGCCCACCCTCAAAAAACGCCTGCTGGTCTTCTTGTCGCACATCAGTACAGGGGTTGTTTTTGCTGCCGTCATCCTCGTCCTGGTTTACAATTTTGTGGATTCGCCCAAAGAGAAAGCCCAGAAACGGGAGATTTCCCAGTTACAGTTACAGTACGAGATCCTGAACGAACAGCTTGGCAAATTTACCATGGTACTGAAGGACCTTCAGGAACGGGACGACAATATCTATCGCGTGATCTTTGAAGCCGAACCAATCCCCTCACCTATCCGGGAAGCTGGCATTGGTGGGATCGACCGCTATGAACGACTGAAAGGATATACCAACTCCGAGATTATCAGCGAAACGCATGAAAAGATAGACATGATCATGGGGCAGTTGTATGTGCAGTCCAAATCGCTGGATGAGGTTTTTGCCATGGCCAAGAATAAAGAGAATATGCTGGCCAGCATCCCTGCCATCCAGCCGGTCAGCAACAAGGACCTGACCCGGATCGGATCCTATTTCGGCACGCGGATGGATCCTTTTTACAAGGTAAAGAAGTTTCATGAAGGCGTTGATTTTACGGCGCCTGTCGGGACGGAGATTTATGCCTCCGGAAATGGGGTGGTGATCAAAGCCAACCGGAATTTCAGTGGGTATGGGAACCAGGTGATCATTGACCATGGCTATACCTATACCACCCTTTATGCACATCTGTCAAAGATCCTGGTACGACAGGGTGAAAAAGTAAAACGAGGACAGGTGATCGGACTCATTGGGAACACCGGAAAATCAACCGCTCCACACCTGCATTACGAAATCCGTAAAAATCAACGCGCCGTAAACCCGATCTATTTTTTCTACAGCGATATTACGCCGGAACAGTTCGAGTTGATGCTGGAACTCTCTGCGCGCCCATCACAGTCAATGGATTAATCAATCTGTTAATCCCATGCTGAATACCCGGAAACGCATCGAAAAGGTTTACTACTCCATCGGAGAAGTTGCTGAACTGTTTGAGGTGAATGCTTCGCTTATCCGATATTGGGAGAAAGAGTTCAATATCCTCAGGCCCAGGAAGAACAAGAAGGGAAACAGGATCTATACCAAAGAAGACCTGGAGCAGCTGCGGATTATCTATCACCTCGTCAAGGAGAGGGGATATACCCTGCAGGGGGCCAAGGAGAAAATCCGTCAGAACCGCGATGACGTGACCAGGAATGTAGAGATCACCGACACCCTGGCACGCCTCAAAGAGTTCCTTCTGGAGCTGAAGAAAGATCTTTAGCAGTTGTGAATCACTTTTTTTTTAAATCAGTATATGATGTGGTCAGGCTGATTCCTTTCGGCCGTGTAACCTCCTATGGAGCCATTGCCGAATACCTTGGCTCGAGGGGATCGGCACGCATGGTGGGCTGGGCCATGAACGCTTCCCACTCAGAGGTGATCAATCTACCGGCTCACCGGGTTGTAAACCGTAACGGAATGCTAACCGGGAAACGACATTTTGGCGCACCCGGTATCATGGAACAGTTATTGAAAAGCGAAGGGATCGAGGTCGAAGGTGATCAGATAGTTAACTTCGAGAAGTACTTCTGGAACCCCCTTACTGAATTACGAATGACGAATTACGAACCGGAGCGAAGCGGAGCTCGGCGAAGCCAATGACGAATTATTTGACTCTCATGACCAAATCTCAACACCAATGAACATCACCAAAGACACTATCCTCTCCGCCCTGAAGCACGTCATGGACCCGGATCTCGGAAAGGACCTTGTGACGTTGAACTCACTTCACGCGTGACCAGCCGGCGCAAAGAGACCGACGTGATGCTGAAGGAGGTCAGGAATATCATTGCGGTCGGATCCGGGAAGGGAGGCGTAGGGAAATCAACGGTGGCTGTCAATCTGGCAGTAGCCCTGGCCAGGGCGGGCGCCCGGGTTGGATTGATCGATGCCGATATCTACGGTCCGTCCATTCCGATGATGTTCGGACTGGTGGATTTCCGCCCATCGGGAAATAACAAGGGAGAGAAGATGATCATCCAGCCTGTGGAGAAATTTGGTTTTCAACATAGAAGCGAATAGCGAACAGCGAAAAGCGTTTTTTATTATTTTTGCATCCTAAAAGAAAGTTACCACGATGTCAGAAAACCAAGAACTTGAACTGAAAGTAAAGAATGTCCTGGATCAGATCCGACCATATTTGCAGGCTGATGGTGGTGATGTGGAATTTGTGGATCTCTCTGAGGATAATATCGTAAGTGTACGGTTAACCGGGATGTGCGGTAGTTGCCCGCACAGCCAGATGACCCTGAAAAACGGGATCGAAACGGCAATGATCCGGGCTGTCCCCGAGGTCAAATCGGTAGAATCGGTGATCATGTAGGGTCGCCCCTACAGGTATTTCCCCACGATCGGCATCCTTCGACCCATGCCGAAGGCTTTGGGGGAGACGCGTAGAATAGGAGGGGTCTGATGCCGTTTCCATTCACTGCCATTCACCAGCCCCAGAACCCTCTTCACCACCTCCGGGTCAAACCCCATGGAGGTTAATTCCCTCGGCCCCTTTCGCTCTTCAATGTAATGAAAGAGGATCTGATCCAGCAACTCATAGTCGGGCAGTGAATCGGCATCCTTTTGATCCGGGCGGAGCTCGGCTGAAGGGGGCTTTGTCAGCGTGTTCAGAGGGATTACCTCGCTGGAACGGTTTATGTACCGGGCCAGTTCAAAGACCTGGGTTTTGTAAATATCTCCAAGTACTGAGATCCCCCCGCACATATCTCCATAGAGGGTTCCATATCCCACGGCCGCTTCACTTTTATTACTGGTATTCAGAAGGATATAGCCAAACTTATTGGCCATGGCCATCAGGATGACAGCCCGGAGACGTGCCTGGATATTTTCTTCAGTGAGATTGAATGAAATTCCTTTGAATAAGGGATCCATGGAATTCTCCACGGCGGTGAATGATTCATCGATAGGGATGATGTCGTAAGAAACCTGTAGGTTTTCTGCCAGTTGGCACGCATCCGTGAGGCTGTGTTCCGAGGAGTACCTGGAGGGAAGGAGGAGCGCCCTGATCTGTTCACTCCCCAGAGCTTCAGCAGCCAGGACTAATGTAACCGCAGAATCAATCCCTCCGCTCAGACCCAGGATCGCTTTGGAAAATCCCATTTTGGAAAAATAGTCCCGGATGCCCATTTTAAGGGCTTCGTGGATCAACTCGGTTTCGGATGCCGGATGCCGGATGCCGGGTACGGTATCCGGCATCAATTGGGTCTCCAGATCAAAAACCTGAAGATCCTCCTCAAACCGTTTCAACTCGCCAGCCAGGGAACCGTCAGACCTGATCACCATCGATCCGCCGTCAAAGAGCAATTCGGTCTGACCACCTACCTGGTTCACATAAACTACCGGAAGATGGTATTGCTTCGCATTCCGGGAGAGGATGTCCCGGCGGATCGCAGGTTGGTTATAGTGAAACGGGGAAGCCGCTACATTGATGATCACATGGGGTTGCAACTGGATCAGCTCTTCCATTGGATTTCTGACGTACAAGGGATAATCCTCCACATTCCACAGATCTTCGCAGATGGTCAGGGCAAAACGGGTTCCCAGGTAGTCGATGACCTGATAGGGTGTCCGGTTTGGTTCAAAATACCGGTATTCATCAAATACATCATAGGTGGGGAGGAGGGTCTTGTGGGCCATCCCCATCACCTGGCCGTTGGCAAGAAAAAAGGCGGTGTTGTAAAGAGGTTTTCCTTTCTCTCCTGGATTCTTTGAAGGAGCTCCGACTATAGCGGCAATACCTTTACAATCAACGGCAATCAGTTCGATAGCTTCACGGCAGGAATAATGAAAATCAACAAATTCCAGAAAATCGCGTGGAGGATAACCGCAAACAGACAATTCAGGAAAGACTACCAGGTTGGCGCCAGCCTCACGGCCCCTGGCTATAGCATCCCGGATCAGGCCGGTGTTGTATTCAAAATTGCCAACAATATAGTTCTGCTGTACCAGTGCTACCTTCATACCCTTGTTTAAAATAATACGCCCAGGTTGAGTTCGATGAAGTTGAGCTGGGACTTCTCGTTAAGATCTGATGCTGAATTGTGTCCGGTTAAAACATTATTCAGACTGTTACTGTAATTGACGCCGAGAAAGAACCTGGTATTCACATCAAGATGATATTCCAGTCCTACGCCAAAAATAACAGACTGTCGGATCAGCGAGGTTTCTGAAGTGATGTTGTTGTTTTCATTCAGGGATGATCCGACAATTCCAGTGTCAAATTGATCCCTGGCTTTTGCGTTTATACGGAATCCGGTTGAAAATCCGATCTGTCCGAAAAAAGAGAAACGTCCGAAGGGATTGGTCTGCATCTTGATCATATAAGGGAAATCAATATAGACAAATTTGTATTTCCGGTTCATCTGGCCATAGATTGTATCTGTACTTAGAAACAATGCATCGCCATACGTTAGTTTCCCATTCATAAAAACGAAATTAAAACCAGTTGAAAAGGCATAATTTTTTGCCAGGTAAAAATCACTGACCAGTCCGATGGTTGCACCCCCGGTGATCCCATCATAGTTGTAGTG
>JBDROF010000064.1:0-29816 GCA_043810345.1 Bacteroidota bacterium
GATCTTTGGCGCTTCATAAAACCCCATATGGCCCACCTCTTGCAGGATCAGCGATTCGGAGTGTTTCGGAAGGAGGACCATTTCGCCGGCGCGCTCCATCGGGATCTTGGCGTCTTTCATGCCGAGGATATAGAGCACAGGGATCTTCAGGTTCTTCAAAACCTCCACGGTTGCCTGCCGCTCCCTCATCCCGGTCATCGCTGCCAGGATCGCCTCTTTGGAGAGGGCGCCGGCCTCTTTGACCAGGCGGTCGATCTTTTTCCGGTATTTTTCTTCGGAACCGGCCGGGAAAAGGGAAGGGATGAACTGCAGGCTGTAGTGGAACTTATCGGCCCGGATCACTTCGATCGCCCGGTCCCGGAGGATTCGTCCTTCCGGCGTATCGGTGAAGGGATGGGAATGGAAGAGGCAGATCCCCTTTAATATATGCGGCTCGACAGATGCCTAATAAACTGTTTCCAGATACCGGATGATTCAGTGAACCCGTGGAGGAGAACCAGGCATGGCCCCTCTCCCTTGTCGGTGAAGGAAATTTTCTTTCCACGGATCCGGATTGATTTCATTACCTGTTGGTTGTTGATTATCGGTTGGGGGTTATGAAAGTCATGAAAGTCATGGAAGTCATGAAATCACAATAACCAAAAAACAAATTTCAAATAATTTTCAAGATCCAAATACCAACTTCCAAAATGTTTTGAATTTGATTAATTGCTTATTGGAGCTTATTTGTTATTTGGTGCTTGACTATTGGAACTTCTTTGTTATTCCGGATCTAGGATCCCGCCATGATCGCTTCGATCTCTTCCACCGTCTTGGGGATAGGCCTGCCCAGAACACGGGAACCTTTGGCGGTGACCAGCACATCATCTTCAATCCGGATCCCGCCGAAATCTTTGTAGCTCTCTACGAGGTCGTAGTTGATGAAATCAGTATGCTTCCCTTCAGCTTTCCAGATATCGATCAGCTCGGGGATGAAGTAGATCCCCGGTTCGATGGTCATCACGAAATGCTCCTGGAGCTTTCTTCCAAACCGCAAAAAGCCCAGTCCGAACTCCTTACTCCGCTGGATCTCCTGGTCATAACCCACAACGTTCTCTCCCAGCCCTTCCAGATCATGTACGTCCAGGCCAATTGGATGGCCCAGTCCATGCGGGAAGAACATCGTGTGTGCGCCGTTGCTGACAGACTCATCCACATCCCCTTTCATGATACCCAGGGCGATCAATCCCCTGGTGATCTCCCGGGCCGCCAGAAGATGGATGTCACGGAAAAACACGCCTGGTTTGACGGCTTTGATGGCAGCCATGTTAGCGGCAAGCACGATGTCGTAGATCTCTTTCTGTCGTTGTGAAAACTCTCCTCCCACTGGAACGGTACGGGTGATGTCACTGGCATAGTGGTACTCCGATTCCGCACCGGCGTCGATCACCAGCATACGCCCGGGAACCAGCATATTTCCGTGGTAATGGTTGTGGAGTGTTTGTCCGTTGATGGTTAGGATCACCGGAAAGGAGACCCCGCAGCCCTGGGAGAGGGCAATCCCTTCGATGGTGCCGGCGATCTCCTTTTCGATCGTACCGTGACGGGCCATCTTCATGGCGGTAGTATGCATCAGCCATGCCACATCTACCATATTCTCCATTTCCTGAACCTCGATCTGGTCTTTCTTCATCCGCAGCTTCACCACGCCCCTGATCAGCTCCTCAGATGCCTGATTCCGGATGCCGGATAGCGGCTGGGCCAGAAGTTCCGATAACTGAATGATGGTCTCTCCGCGGTAAGGTGGAAGGTAGTGGACCGGCCGGCCGGAAGAGTGGGCGAGGCGCAGGACCTCTTCCAATTCGCTCATCGCACAGGTCTCCTCCACACCAACCTGGTTGCCCCGCTCATGGATGGAGGGTTGATGCCCCATCCAGATGATGTCGTCAATCTCCACGTCATTCCCCAAAAGAACATCCTTCCCGCTATCCAGATCCATGATACCGGCCAGATCTGGCTGATCCAGCCCGAAGAAATAGAGAAAATTACTGTCCTGACGAAAAGCGTATGTATTGGCCGGGTAGTTGAACGATACCTCCTGGTTGCCGGGAAAAAAGATCAACCCACCATGAACCTCATTCCTCAGCCGGTTTCTTCTGTCTTTATAAATACTTGATGGAAACATAATTTAGATTGATTTAAAATATAGATGAAATCCGTTTTGAGGTGTCGAAGGTACAAAAATTATCCACTAAATTTGTTCATCATCTCTATTAATCCTACATCATGAGTTCAGCGTTTCTTCGTTTTTCTTCTATCACTAAAAAGATCTGGATGGCACTCCTGGGTCTTTTTCTGATGGTATTCCTGGTGGTCCATCTGGGCATCAACCTCTGTCTCCTGCGCAACGATGGAGGCCAGTGGTTTCATGCAGCGGCCCATTTCATGGGGACCAACTACGTGGTCAAGGTCTTCGAGGTATTCCTCTTTGCAGGGTTCATCTTCCATATCATCCTGGGAATCATCCTGCAGATCAAAAACTGGCTATCCCGGCCTGTCCGGTACCGGATCGGCAACAAATCAACCACTCCGTTTCTGAGTAAATATATAATCTATACCGGTGGCATTGTCCTGATCTTCCTGATCATCCATTTCATGAACTTTTATTTCATCAAGCTGGGATGGGTGGATAGTCCTGTTCCGTTGCTTCAGGGGGGTGAACCCGATTTTTTTGAAACCGCCAGGTGGCTCTTTACACAACCCTTCTACTCCATCCTGTATATCGTCCTGTTGGTGGTGCTGGCATTTCATCTCCACCATGCCTTTGGTGCCGCTTTTCAGACGCTTGGGCTGGAACATAAAACATACACTCCCTTCATCCAGGGATGTGGAACAGTTTATTCAATTGTGATCCCGCTCGGATACGCGATCATACCCCTCTATTTTTTAATCTTCAGTTTGGTATCATGACAGAATTAAATTCAAAGATTCCACAGGGTCCGGTGGCAGAAAAGTGGACCCGGTACAAAGCGCATCAGGACCTGGTAAATCCGGCCAACAAGCGAAAGCTGGAGGTGATTGTGGTGGGAACCGGACTGGCCGGTGCTTCGGCTGCTGCATCTCTCGGAGAGCTGGGATTCAAAGTAAAGATATTCTGTTACCAGGATAGTCCGCGACGTGCCCACAGCATTGCAGCCCAGGGGGGGATCAATGCGGCTAAGAATTACCCCAACGACGGCGACAACATCTATCGCTTATATTACGATACCATCAAAGGAGGGGACTACCGCTCCCGGGAAGCCAATGTGTACAGGCTGGCTGAGGTGAGTGACAGCATCATCGATCAGTGTGTGGCACAGGGGGTTCCGTTTGCCAGGGAGTACAGTGGGATGCTCGACAACCGTTCGTTTGGCGGTGCACTCGTTTCCCGTACCTTTTATGCCCGTGGGCAAACGGGACAGCAACTCCTGCTGGGAGCTTACGGCGCCCTGAGTCGCCAGATCAAGCTGGGCCAGGTGGAGATGTTCAACCGTCATGAGATGATGGATGTGGTCATCATCGACGGTCGGGCCCGGGGGATCATCGCCCGCAACCTCATCACCGGCGAGCTGGAGAGGCATTTTGGACACGCGGTGGTAGTCTCATCTGGAGGCTATGGCAATGTCTTCTACCTCTCGACCAACGCCATGGGATCGAACTCCAGCGCAACCTGGCAGGTCTTCAAGAAAGGGGCCTGGTTTGCCAATCCCTGCTTCACGCAGATCCACCCCACCTGCATCCCCGTTCACGGCGATTACCAGTCGAAACTGACCCTGATGAGCGAAAGCCTCCGGAACGATGGCCGGATCTGGGTACCGAAGAACAAGGAGGATGCCGATAAGATACAGAAGGGAGAGCTGCGACCCAACGGCATCAAAGAGGAGGATCGGGACTACTTCCTGGAGAGAAGGTATCCGGCCTTTGGGAACCTGGTGCCACGAGATGTGGCCTCCCGGGCAGCCAAAGAGCGGTGCGATGCCGGCTATGGCGTAGGCGATACCGGCCTGGCCGTTTACCTCGACTTTGCCGACGCCATCAATCGGCTCGGAAAACACGTCATCGAAGAACGGTACGGGAACCTCTTCCAGATGTACGAAAAGATCGTGGATGAGAATCCGTACGAGACCCCGATGATGATCTACCCGGCCGTCCACTATACTATGGGCGGCATCTGGGTCGATTACGAACTGATGAGCACTGTGGAAGGACTCTTTGTGGCCGGGGAGGCCAACTTCTCCGATCACGGAGCCAACCGCCTGGGCGCCTCCGCCCTGATGCAGGGGCTGGCCGATGGGTATTTTGTGCTCCCTTACACCATGCAGAACTACCTGGCCGATCAGATCAAGGTGCCTCACATCCCTACCGACAAGGAGGAATTTGTACAAACCGAACAGGCTGTCAGAGAACGGCTCCGGAACTTGATGGCGGTCAAGGGAACGAAGTCGGTGGACCATTTTCATAAAGCGCTGGGAAAGATCATGTGGGACCACGTTGGGATGGGCCGGAACGCTGAAGGGCTGAAAGAGGCGATCGAAATGATCCGCAAGCTGAGGGCTGAATTCTGGAAAGAGGTGAAAATCCCTGGCAAGGTGGAAGAGATGAACATCGAACTGGAGAAAGCAAACCGGGTAGTCGATTTCCTGGAGCTTGGCGAGCTGATGGCCATGGATGCCCTGGAGCGGAACGAAAGCTGCGGTGGCCATTTCCGGGAGGAGTACCAAACCGAAGAGGGCGAATGCCTGCGCAACGACAAAGACTACATGTACGTGGCCGCCTGGGAATACAAAGGCCCCGGAGAGTACGTCATGCATAAGGAACCCCTGGAGTATGAGGAGATTGAAGTGAAACAACGTGTATATAAATAATATCCCATTATGAAGCTAGTACTCAAAATCTGGAGACAACCCAACGCCCATGCGAGGGGCAAATTCGTTACCTACAAACTTGACAACATCTCCCCTAACTGCTCCTTCCTGGAGATGCTCGATATCCTCAATGAGCAGCTGATCAACCAGGATGAAGAGCCGATTGCCTTTGACCACGATTGCCGGGAAGGGATCTGCGGGATGTGCAGTCTCTATATCAACGGTCATCCCCATGGGCCCGATGATGCCATCACCACCTGTCAGCTCCACATGCGGAAGTTCCGTGACAACGCTACCATCGTGATCGAACCGTGGCGGGCCAAGCCTTTTCCCGTGATCAAAGACCTGATCGTAGACCGCACTGCCTTCGATAAGATCATCCAGGAGGGAGGCTACACCTCTGCCCATACAGGTGGCGCCCCCGATGCCAACAATATCCTTATCGGGAAGGTGGCGGCTGATCTTTCGATGGATGCAGCTGCCTGCATCGGTTGTGGCGCCTGCGTGGCAGCCTGCAAAAACGCTTCCGCCATGCTGTTTGTCTCAGCCAAAGTTTCACAGCTGGCCCTGTTACCACAGGGGATTGTAGAGGCGAAAGAGAGGGTGAAGAAGATGGTGGCCATGATGGACGAGCTAGGCTTTGGAAACTGCACCAACACGTATGCTTGCGAAGCCGAATGCCCGAAGCAGATCTCCCGCTCCAACATCGCCCGCATGAACCGGGAGTTCATCTGCGCGAAGGTCTCATGAGATTCAGCGATATCCCCGCCGATCCCGCCATAAAGACCAAGCTGATCCAGACTATCCGCGATCAGCGCGTCAGCCATGCCCAGCTCTTTTACGGCCAGGAAGGCTCAGGGAAGCTGGCCCTCGCCATCGCCTACGCGCAGCTGATTAACTGCACTGCTCCTAATACCCCCAAACCCCCTGAAGGGGGCTTAATCCCTCCCCTTGAAGGGGAGGGGCAGGGAGGGGTCAGCCCGCAGGGAAGTAAGTCCCCTTCAGGGGATTTAGGGGTGGATAGCTGCGGCACCTGCCCATCCTGCATCCAGTATCAGAAGCTGGCCCACCCCGACCTCCACTTCTTTTTTCCGGTCGCTACCTCCCGGCAGGTGCTGTCGAAACCCTCCAGCAGGCTCTATATCAGTGAGTGGCGGGAGTTCTTGCTGGACCACAACTACCAGATCTCCCTTCCCGAATGGTTTAACTTCATCAGGATCGAAAATAAACAGGGAACGATCTATACCGAAGATGCCAATGAGATCAACCGGATCCTCTCGTATATGAGTTATGAGTCGGAATACAAAGTGGTGATCCTCTGGATGATCGAAAAGCTCACCTATGCGGCGGCACCCAAACTGCTGAAGATCCTGGAAGAACCTCCGGATAAGACCCTCTTTCTCCTGATCTCCGAAAACCCCGATCATGTGATCCCGACGATCCTCTCCCGCTGCCTGCCTGTCAGGATTCCGCGGGTCCCCGAATCGGAGGAGGATCAGTCTTACTTTGAGACCTTCCGGAAATGGATGCGCCTCTGTTTTACAGGGAACGTCCCCGAGATCATTGGATTTACCAATGAAATAGCCAAAATTGGACGGGAGAATCAAAAAAGCCTCCTGCAATACGGTTTGCAGGTTGCCAGTCAGAGCTCCTCCTTGCAGCATGGAATCACCCGGAAGGTGACCGCCGGGGAGGAGGAGCTGGACTTCGTCACCCGGTTTTCACCTACCCTCTTTGGGGAACGGCTTCCGGCTTTTTACCTCCTGCTCAACACCTCCATCTTCCATATCGAACGCAATGCCCACGCGCCTACCCTCTTCCTGGACCTCTCCCTGAAAATCGCTTCATTGTTCAAAGAATAACATCGACTTATATCAGTGTTTTTTTTGTACCTTTGCCTGCATTCTAACTCACATGGAAGAGAACGAAGCAAGATCAACAAAACCTGAAACGAATCCGTTTCTGAGCCGGGGCTGTTGTAAACCTCCACAGGTTGGACAAAAGAATGACCGGATCTTCCAGAACGGTTGCAGTAAATTTGACACCTTCGACTGGTTTGGGAAAATCCCTTTGCCTTCCGGACACGTTCCATTTGATGTGGTGGAGGTCAGGTTCAAGAACAGCCGGAAGGATTTCTTTCGTTCTATGCCGGATATGAACCTGCTCATTGGGGATATTGTTGCCGTAGAGGCCTCTCCCGGGCACGATATCGGCATCGTTAGCATGGCCGGCGACATCGTAAGACTTCAGCTCCGGATCAAAGGAGTAAACCCGGTGTCCGATGAAATCCGGAAAGTATACAGGAGAGCACGGATCACCGATGTGGAGAAATGGATCACCTCAGTAGAACGTGAAGTCTCCTCGATGTTCAAATCCAGGGAGATCGCAGACGGTCTAGGACTCTCCATGAAGATCAACGATGTGGAGTATCAGGGAGATAACACCAAAGCCATCTTTTACTATACTGCTGACGACCGGGTGGATTTCCGGGAGCTGATCAAGGTACTTGCCGAGGAGTTCAAGATTCGGATTGAGATGCGTCAGATCGGTGCCCGGCAGGAGGCGAGCCGGTTAGGTGGAATCGGATCGTGCGGAAGAGAACTCTGTTGTGCCACCTGGATCAGCCAGTTCCACTCGGTCTCCACCCAGGCCGCCCGCGTCCAGCAGCTATCCCTCAATCCCCAGAAACTGTCCGGACAGTGTTGCAAATTGAAGTGCTGTCTGAATTACGAATACGAGACCTACCTGGATGCCCTGAAGGATTTTCCCGACACGGAAACCATTCTGCTGACCAGGAAAGGAGAAGCCATCCATCAAAAGACCGACATTTTCAACAAACTGATGTGGTTCTCCTACACCAACGAACCGAATCACCAGATGGCCATTCCGGTGGAAAACGTGATTCGTATCATCGAACTGAATAAAGTGGGGAACCTTCCCCCTAAGCTGGAAGATTTCTCCAATACAACGGAACAGAAAACCCATTTCGAAAACGGAAACCTCCAGGATGATATGAGTTACCTGGATCATTCATGAGTCTCTTCAACCAAATCGAATCTTTTTTACTTACGGGACTCTTCCTGGTATTTTTCAACTCCTGTACGGATCAGCGGTTCTTTGAAGAGAGTGTGAAAATCGATGATGGACAATGGCACTCGGATAACATCCTGACCTTTTCCGCCGTTATTGCAGATACGGTATCGAGATACGATTTCTACCTGGATGTTCGCAACGACATCAGCTATCCATACAGCAACCTCTACCTCTTCCTGAAGACCATCTTCCCGAACGGGCAGGTGACGCACGACACGATCGAGTGCATGCTGGCCGGATACGATGGAAAATGGCTGGGAGCCGGGTCAGGAAGCGTGCGGTTCAACCGGTTCCTGTTTCAGCAGGGGATGTCCTTCCACATCTCCGGCACTTACCAGTTTGAACTGGAACAGGCGATGCGGGTCGAGGAACTGAATGGGATCCGGGATGTCGGGATACGGATCGATAAGATCCATTAACAGATCATTCAACTACGAATGAGATCGAAAAGAAAAGGAACCAGATACACCAGGAAGGCCAGGCGCTTTGTCCTGGGTTTCTGGGTCACCTATTTCCTGTGCCTCGGGCTGTTGATCCTGCTGTTTATATCCATTGGATACGGCCTGCTTGGCAAGATACCCAGCTTCCAGGAACTGGAGAATCCGGAGAGTAACCAGGCTACCGAGATCTTCTCTTCCGACGGCAAACTGTTGGGCAAGTATTACGTAGAGAACCGGTCGAACGTCCATTACCAGGACCTCTCTCCCAATATCGTGAATGCCCTGATTGCCACCGAGGATGCCCGTTTTGAAAGTCACTCCGGGATCGATGTCAAGGCCACAGCCAGGATGTTTTATGGCATACTGACAGGCACCGACAGAGGCGGGGGCAGTACCATCACCCAGCAGCTTGCCAAGAACCTCTTTCCCCGAAACCCGAGGTATACCAAGCTGGAGCTGGGGATAATGAAGCTGAAGGAGTGGGTGACAGCGGTCAAGCTGGAACGTAACTACTCCAAGCAGGAGATCCTGGCAATGTACCTGAATACGGTAGACTTCGGCAGCATGTCGTTCGGGATCAAGTCGGCCGCCAAAACCTACTTCAATAAAACACCGGATCAGCTCAACCCCGAAGAGGCCGCCATGCTGGTCGGCATCCTGAAGGCCCCAAGCTATTTCAGCCCGGTTCGCAATCCCGATAACGCCTGGACCCGGAGAAATATCGTGCTGAAACAGATGGAAAAATACGGGTACATAAGCCGCCTGGAGTATGATTCACTGAGAGAGTCGCCCATTGACATGTCAAACTACCGGATCCAGGATCATACCAGCGGGTTGGGCACCTACTTCCGCGAATACCTCCGCATGTACCTCACCGAATGGTGCAACAGCCACTCCAAGGAGGACGGGACACCTTACAACCTTTACCGCGATGGACTGAAGATCTATACCACCATCCATACGATCCTCCAGGAATACGCGGAGGAAGCTGTTCGTGAGTATCTCGGAAAAGAGCTGCAACCCTCCTTTTTCAGTCATTGGAAAGGATATCCCAACGCTCCGTTTGTCTTTGAGAAAAACGAAAGGCAGGAGATCAATAAGCTGTTGATCTCAGCCATGCGGCGCACCGATCGCTACTACCGGCTGAAAAAAGAGGGGTATACAGAGCAGGAGATCTACCGTAACTTCCGGGAAGCCGTCCCGATGAAGGTCTTCTCATGGAACGGCCCCATCGATACGGTGCTGACCCCGCTGGATTCGATCCGGTACTACAAATTCTTCCTGCAGGCCGGGCTCATGTCAATGGATCCACATACCGGGTATATCCGGGCTTACGTAGGGGGGATCGACAACAAATACTTCCAGTACGACCATGTGATCCTGAGCAAACGGCAGGTAGGATCCACCTTCAAGCCGTTCCTCTACACCCTGGCGATCCAGGAGGGGGAGACGCCATGTACCCGCTATCCCAATGTCCAGCCCGTCATCAAGCTTCCGAATGGCACTATATGGGCTCCCGAGAACACCAGCAATGACCTGTTAGGGGAAGAGGTGCCCCTGAAATGGGCGCTTGCCAACTCCAATAACTGGATCAGCGGCCAGCTGATGAAAAAATACTCGCCGCAGGATGTGATCACCATCGCCCGGAAGATGGGGATTACCAGTTACATCCCACCGGTCTATTCCATCGCGCTGGGTTCAGCTGATCTCTCCCTCTACGAGATGGTAGGAGCCATGAGCACCTTTGCCAACAAAGGGCAATGGATCGAACCGATCTTCATCACCCGGATCGAAGATAAGTTCGGCAATGTGCTGGAGCAGTTCGTTCCCAAACAGCAGGAGGCCATCAGTGAAAAGACCGCCTACCTGATGATCGAGATGCTGAAGGGGGTGGTGGAAAGCGGTACGAGTATGCGACTACGGTTTAAATACGGCTTCACCAACGAGATCGCCGGGAAGACCGGAACTACGCAGAACCAGAGTGACGGCTGGTTCATGGGAATCACCCCCGGGCTGGTAACCGGCATCTGGGTAGGGTGCGAAGACCGGGCAGCCCATTTCCGTACCCTCAACCTCGGACAGGGAGCAAACATGGCGCTCCCCATTTGGGCAATCTTCATGAATAAGGTCTATGCCGACTCTGTTAATACCGGGATTTACAAACGGAATTTTCCCCGTCCCGATGTTGAAATTGACGTCTCCTTCAACTGTGATTCGCTGCGCCAGACCGTCAAGAAGCCCGGAAAAGATAAGTTTGACGAATTCTAGTCGTCGAACCGTTTGATCGATTCACGGTAGATGTCGACCTCTCCCTCTTTTAGTTTCCATTTCGGGAACAGAAGGCGTGCGGTCACGTCGATTGGACGGATCAGCTTGCCGTTAATATCCAGGATCTCCTGGCTGAAGAACCCGGTATCGCTCAACACCCTCATTTTTTCAATATGACCCGGATAGCGAAGGGTCTTCTCTTTCATGTCAGGTGCTTTGATCGTATGGATCAGGGAGCGGAGCCCATCAGTATTGAACGCTTCCAGGGTCCCGATCCCGGCGAAGTTCATCAACTCAGGATCGGAGAGTGCCGGTTTCATGACCACCCTTCCATTTTCCACCAGCCGCGCCGGGCGGGTGTACTCTTCGATCACATCGATGGGTGAAAAACCCGCCTTGTACTCATAAGGCCACTCCCTCACCTGCGGTAATCCGCCCACATAATAAGCCACCTTCTCGGTTTCGTCGAGCTGGTGATCGGCGTACCCGATCAGCACATTACACATCCCGGGAGCCACCCCGCAATCCATGATGGCCGTTACGCTTTTTCCCTTCGCAAGGAGATCCAGTTCAAACGGATCCTCGATGAAAAAAGCGATGTCCACCACGTGTTTGCCGGCCTCGATGACCGCCTTCAGGGTTTGGAACCCCATGAAGCCGGGAACGGCGCTGATCACCAGGTCATACGAGCTCACCAGCCGGGTAACCTCTTCCGGAAAGCTGAGATCCATCAGGAGGGGCTTGATGGCATTTCCTTCCGCCAGCTTCTGTAAAACCTCCTTGTTGTTGTCGGCAACCGTTACCTGTAACCCGCTATCTTTTGCCAGGTCCAGGGTCATGGGGCCTCCAATGAGGCCACCTCCGAGGATGATAATCTTATTTTGCATAGATTACTGCAGGTACGTTGTCTTTCATGGTTAATCGATCCCGTTAAGCCTGAATTGTAAGCTATCACACCTGATATGACTAAGCCGGTTATTGAAAAAATAGACTTTCAGGAAGAGGCCTGATAAATCCTCAATAGAGCTGACATCCAACACCTCTTTGGAATGGTATGAAGTCCACTCACCAGGTTTGATAGAATGACTGGGATAACCCGGAAAAGGAATTTGATGATAAAGAACGTTTTCGCTGGTGGAATTCTCTACTGAAATGACCAACCTTGGAACTTTCGATGTATCTGAATAATCAGGAAAAACATAGTTGAAATCCAGTACATATTCCAGCAACCGGTAACCGGTATCGAATTGGAAAGGCCTGATCAGGTTAATGAAAAGATTGGGGGTATCTCCAAAAGAGTAACCGGTCGAATCGTTTGCATAGATCAGGGTCGTGTCAAATTTCACCTGCATGAACAACTCCGGCAGGATCATTTTGTTGTTCCGGGCTGCATATTGGTAGACGGCCGTCGTGGTACGAAGATTTTCCTGGAGCTGTCCGAGTTTTACAGGATTGTTGACCGAACCCGTCCGTAATCCTGGTTCAATTTTATACAGGCGGTCAATTGACAGGTAAGAATCACCTTCCAGGTAATCCACCAGTTTTTTTGAACTGGTGACAAACTGTATCGTATGTGTATTCCGGAACTCCGTTACCGTATCGAGGCCTTTACCAAGCCAGTGAACAAACGGATGACCAGGAAAATGATATCTTGTCTGTAGCATGGCTATCAGGGAAGGAGTGATATCCAGGTGAGATGAAACAGACCTGAAATGCCTGGGGTTTTTTAGCATCGGGGAGTATATGATCATAGGTACATGGTAGCGTTCAATGGCAGAAATGTCGGAGTAACTGAGCTCCATAAAAAAATGATCTCCGGTAATAAAGAAGATTGTGTTATTAAAATCGTCCCTCTTTTGATACTCTTTAAGAAGTTCCGAAGGGCATCATCGGTATAGAGAACCGAGGAGAAGATCTTCCGGTTGGGATCTGTCCGGCCTTTTTTCTCAGCAGGGTGACCCTGACGCGTAGTAATCTCTTCATACTTCCGAAGGAACCGTTCCGCATCCGGTGGATGAAAAGGGTGATGGGTGGATAGGGTCAGGTAGATATCAAGGCGTGGTTCCTTATTCAAAGAATCAATTACATCGAGAGAACGGGCGAAGGTAAATTCATCATGGTATCCCCAGTAGAAATCGGGGTATAGTTTTTTCTTATCCTGGTAAGCGGGTCCAAAATCCTCCATGATAAAATGAATCCCCTGCTTTTTCAGAAACTGGTCATAGTTGGTAAAGGCAGCATATCCTCCATAGTAAAAACCAGTATAGTATCCATTCTCCCGGAGGTACCGGATCAGGGAATAATGAAATGGAATCTGACTCAGATCCTTCTGAAACTCACCTTTTCCATAGGGCAGGGAAGCAAAGAGGGAAGCAAATACATGAAAGGTACGCTCGGAGACCGAAAGAAAATTATCCCAGTAGAGACTCTGATCTTTCAGGGAGTCCAGAAACGGGGTAAAATTCCCGAACCACGACTGATCCCCAACTAATGCAGAGGAGAGAGACTCCATGATGATGAATACCAGATTGGGAGGTTGCTTTTTCAGATTGAACAAAGGGCCCAGCACATCATCTGTCTCTTCTTTATGGATTAGCGGGTAATAGGTGCTGGTAAAGTCGAATTCCTTATGGAGCCCTTGGTACCGCTTGATCTCCCCGGCTATATCATCGGTTGTCCCGGCCGGCTTTTCGCGGAAAAAATAGGAAAGGCTCTCCTGGATAAAGTAGAAGCTTTTGTTCACTTTAAAATAATAGACAATGTCCGAGCCATATGCCTTCAACGCGGGTGGACTTAAGAGTGAGAGAAAAAGTGCTACGAGGTAACAGGATAAAAGCAATGTAAAGACACGGGGTATCATTGTAATCCTGCCCGCAAGCCACTGAAGGATTCCCAACAGGAAGAGTAACAGGATCATAGGGAGGAAAGTCCAGAAATCCAGCTTGTCGGAGTTGTGGATAATCATCCGGACATCGCTAAACGAATATCGGAACAATACATCATCAAGCGGTACAAGATTGATGGCAAAATAGCGGATCAGCGTAAACTGCAACAGAGCTAACAACCCCAGAATAACAAGGTAAACAAGGCTCCCGGTTCTCCTGTTAATAAGCGAAAGGAGGAGAAACGGGAAGAACATCAGCAAAGCAAAGACCAGGAATGCCCTGAAATCATAAATCAGCCCGGTCGCCAGCATCGCAAACGGTTTCTCCTGAATGGCAACAGCATGTGCCAGATAGTACAACTCAAATCCCCTGAGAACAAGGATTACCGGGAGAAAGGCAACATTCAGGATCAGGTAACGGAAAGCTATTTCAAGGAGTTTCTCTTTCATCTTATTCAATGATCACCTCATAAATCTCCCCGATGATGTCGTTCTTCGGAAAAGGAATGTTTGCCTGGTCGAACATCGACCCTACCCACCAGCGGGTGTTGTGAAACTCCTGGGAGATGATCAGCAACATCTGGTTGTTCGGGATCGAGGTGACGGTCTGATCCACATACCCTACCACCCGCAGCTGATCTTTCTCAGGGCCGATCCGCCAGATGATCCGTTCGGGCTGCCAGTCGATCTGAAAATAGTAGTAAGCCCCCCCAAAGAGCTCATCATCCGCTTCCGGTATCTTGGAGGTGATCGCCCGGTAGGTCTCTCCCCACTTGTGCTGCCAGAACACCTGATCGTTGTAACTAATCGGGTTGCATCCGCCGGCATAGTTTACGGGATCCTGACAGGCCATATCCCAGTTGGTACAAGCCACCAGGATCTTGCCGTTCATCTCCTTCACCTCTTCCGGAAGTGGCACATCCCAGTTGTCTATGTTATGCTGATCAATCAGTCCCTGGTTATAGGCAGGGGGTAAAATATAGTTGGGGCAATATTTTACGGTTTTGAGGATCTCAAAATCGATTTCCGAATAGCTTACATTTTTCACCCGGTCATCCTCATCTCCCCCGTAATAGTTGGCAAAATAGCCCATGTTGTTACAATCGCGGCGGAAGTTCCAGGGAGCCCCATCCTGGGTGATCAGCCAGACGGCATTGGTCAGGCCGTTCCATAACCCGCGTTTGTTCAGGAGCTTGCTGAGCTTCGTCTTGACCGTCCATTTTCCATAGGTGAAGCCGTGCCGGGTGATCACTCCCACATTCTGCTTCTCCCATTTCCCGAATTCAGTACCCGGATTTTTAATGATGATCTTGTGTTCCAAAGGATCGGAGATCACGGTCTCGCAGGGTCGTTTGCTGGTACTTGCAGTGATGGCCACCAGCTCCTCATTCCGGTAGAAGCGTTGGTTCCAGTTGTAATCCCTCAGCGAATAGCCATCGTTCAATACGTCGGCGATGACGGGGATGTTACTGTATTTGGTGGTAGGATCGATGTAGTGAACAAACTGCGCGAAAGCCGCCTTCTTATTGATCTCCGCATTGTTGCCACAGTTGGCCGTAAAGAATTTTCCATATTTATCATCAGGATAGTACCAGGAATTGATGAAGATTCCGGCTCCGGGATCCGGTTTCGCTACCACCTTCAGGCGAAAGGGGGAGATGTTAACCAGTGTCTGAGGCAGTTTGGCCCCATCGCCATAAAGAAAATAGAAATAGGGATTCAGAAATGCGCTGTCATCCATCAGGCTGATATCCTGCATACAGGGAGGAATCCCGTTGCTATCGATCAAAGCGGGTGTGGTGACAACCAGCAGGAAACTGTACTCCCCCACCCGTGGATTTCGTTTCCACCGGTCATTTTGACCGTTGCTGTAATATCGTTGCTCGTCCCGGGGATTCCCCACGATCCTGAACCGGTCGGTCACCCTGTGAAACTCACCGTCGGCAGGGATCTCCGATGTGAGGGCGAAAGTTTTCCGTACATCTTCCCAGCTTCCGTAAAAATTCTCCCAGGCGAAGGGGTGGATCCGAGTGGAGTCGTCTGAATCCCGTTCCGGAAATTTGTAGGATTCGTTCTGGTAAAAGATCTTATAAGCAAACTGTTGCGACACCTGGCCGGTATTTTTCAGAAAGAACTCCATATGAAACATCCCATCTTCTGTTTGCCGGGGCGAAGGGATCAGAAATCCCGTTTCGCGCGGAGCCATGTAATCGAGGTACAGCAGCTTTCCCCCGGCGACATCACCGGTCTTCTTCCCGGATGAATCAACCGTCCAGTTGATCATCGGGTTAAAATCCCTGATGGCAAACTCTTCTGTGGTTACCTCAGGACTCTCCTCTTTCGGGGTACAGGCAGAAACTGCCACCGTGAGGAGGATTCCGAACCAGGCAATTCGATTCGTGCTAAACAGATGCATCATCATGGTTTGTTTGGTATAACAGAATAGAGCTGGAGTGCATTGGGCAAATCCGGGATCTCTTCGTATTCGTTGCAGTCCCCCCCTGCATAGTTCACATCCTTACAGTTCCGGACGATCACCAGAACCGATGTGACAGCCGGATCGATCCAGTTCCCGGTGTGGAGTTTCAGGATCTCGTAATATTTCGGGTTCCTGTCCCCTTCGTATCCTGCAAAGTCGATGGAGGCCATGATCTGAAAGGTGGAATCATTGAACCGGATTTCTTTCAGGTCGTACCGCCAGTCGCGATTGTACCGGAAGAAGGAGAGCGGTTTTCCAGGCCGAAAATGGCCGGGCATCAGCTGATCCGCAAGTTTAAGGGTATCGATCCCAATGGTGAGCCCAAGGCTCCCCTGCCTGTCGGGGAACACCTTCACAAATTTGCGATCGGCTGGTAAATAGCGCAACAGCGTGTAAGCGTTCTTTCCACTCTTCCGATCCCTGAAGACCGTTAATATGACCTCTTGATTATAGGCGGAAAGGTAAGGGGCGGCGTTGGCTTTGAACTCCACCAGCCCTCTGTTCCACTCTCTTACCTTGTACTCTTCACCGGTAGCTGTAACCTTCCACTCTCCGCCGTAGGGGCCGGCAGGAGAGAATTTCAGGATCTTCCACGAACCCTCTGTATCAAAGAGGAGGAGCTCCTCAACCCGGTCTCCGTTCAGGTCGCCGTTGGTGAGCTGCCGGTCATCCTGAAGGGTCACTCCGGCGATCCGGGGTTCATCCGATCTCCAGAGAACGTTCACCCGGGCGGCCTCATCTTTCCGGTTGCAAAGCCCCCCAGTAACTTCAAATTCAATGAGGGCCATGCCATTCGGCCCGGTAACGAAGAGCTGATCGCCGGAGGCGGAGAGAAAGGGCCCTTTCATCCAGGTGAACCCCTGCAGGACGGGGTAGAGATCAGTCGGGCAATCCAGGGTGATTTCCTGAAACCTGTTGATTTTCTGACAATAGTGAAACAGTTCCGGCTTTCCGTCGGGTTTGATCACCAACATCGACTGAAGAGCTCCCGGAGCGGTGATGAAGTTTCCTGCGATCACCTGATCCGCCGGGGTAATCTCACCGGCGTTCACCTGATCGAACTGGATCAGGCACACGCCATCGCCGTTCCGGAGTTCCTGCTTCTGAAGAAACAGGGGTTGAAACGGCGGATCATTCAATTGCGGTGCATACCCCTTTTCTTTCGTCATGTCTGCCCTGGCCGAATCACCTATACGGTTTCGGGGAGCACCAAACACAAAATAAAAATCATCCACCAGCAGGTCGCTGCTGCTGTTGTTCCAGAAGTAAAGCTGGATCTGGTCATCCGGGCGAAGCCTGATATCCGACAGGTCGTAATAAGCGCTGATCTTGGTCCATTGCTCCATGGGGATCATGGGTCCGGAGAAGTGCACTCCTTTCCAGCAGATGTTGACTCCTACGGAGTTGTTTGCGGCAAATACCAGCGACCCGTTTACCTCGTTGCCGGTAGGGAAGGCATATACCCAGGCGCTCATGGCTACCGCGTTCAGGTTCTCAAGCCCGATCTCCCCGGCCGTTTTGACTACGCTGACGGAGAAACTGTTTTTACCAAATGCCTTGGCAGAATAATTCCCCGAGTGGGCGATTCCTTTGTAAATTCCGTGAGGTACATCCTGTGTGGAGTCTACTTCAAAGTCAAAACTCAACGAGTTTGGGGCTATTTTCCGCATCGGATCCTGCTGCACGAAAGCCACTTCACTGGAGGTTGGCACCTTCATCAGCTTATGCCACGGCACATATCTGATCAACACTCCCGCAAGGATCGCCAGCAGAATAACGGCCGACCCGAGAATGACGAACAATCTCTTTTTATTCTTCATCTTTATCGTGCAAGTTTAATGATTTTTGGTGTGATAGCGGGTTCAAATCATGTTACGGCTTCAGTGGCTCCAGTAGTTCAATCTGTAAATCATCTATATAGAACGTCCCTCTTCCCCGGTTCCAGATATAAACCGAGATCACATCATCGGGATCCGGGATATAGGGAAGGACATAATCCATGATCACTTCGTTCCATTCTCCCGGCACCAGGGATTCCTCTTCCAGGGCAATCGACTTATACTTGTAATTACCATTCCGGTTCGCCATCGTGATCACCACGCTGGCCGGTGTCTCGTGCATGTCGGAAATCGGGAATACCGAGACCCGTGTCCGTACCCAGGATCCCTCCACAGGAGCTGCCTCATAGCAGGCCATTTTGATCCCCGGAGAAAATTCCATGGTGGAGTCCATCTGCATGGCATGGGTTCCCGATTTCGCTGTATCCATGGTGAGATGGATATCCTGATCGGCGCCCTCGTACTCAAAGTTGTAAAAGGCCAGGGTTCGTTTCTCGTACTCTTTTCCGTCGTCCAGGAACTCGCGGTCAAAGCTCTCCACCACCTCAAGGTATTTATGCGCTCCTTCCGGAACGCTTTTCCTTCCGAAGATGGCCAGGTAGTACTCTCTGGTCATGCGCGACGGGTCCATGATCCACGTCATGTATTGCCAGGTTTGGAAGAGGTTGAGCCAGATAAAGAAGAGTGCGATCACGGTGAATGATACCTTCAGCCACCATCGCCGCTTCAGGAGCCAGGTAATGAACGCTCCAAACGGCAAAGCCATGATAGCATACGATTGCATCAGCGAACGCTGGCCCAAACTGCCTCCATACCACCAGGTAGTCCAGGAGGAGATGAGGAAGAGGTTCACGGCAAAGAAAAGGAAGGTGGCCCAGAAGATCTCCCGCTTCTGTTTGTAGAGAAATATAAATCCGGCCAATGGGAAAAACATCATAGGCGCATAGATCAGCCAACCTTTTTTCCAGGAAAAGAGTACGAACATGATGTAGGGGGCCAGGAACTTCAGCGTCTCTCCCTCTTCATAGCTATAGTAGACAAACGTACCCGCATGCATCTTCCAGTATATCAGCTGGACAGATCCCACCAGGAAGACCATCAGGACCATGCCAATGACGTGTGACCGGTGACTGGTGATGAGCAACCACTTTTTCAGGGTACTCTCCTTATCCCATACTCCCCAGAGGATAGGGATCAGGGCGCTGATGACTTCGGTCGGCCGGATCAGGGCAGCCAGACCAATAAAAAGTCCGATAGCAATGGCATGTCTCCATTTTGGGTTGTCGTGCCACTGGATAGTACACCAGATGATGAGCGTGTAAATGGTAAACAGGGAGTTGTGAACCATGGCGCTGTCGTAGGTTACGAGCTGGAAATAGTTGGTTCCCAGCACCAGCAGGATCATGACGATGGTGGTCACGGCATCCGAAAAATAACGCAGCAGGATCTTCCGCAAAAACCAGATCCCGATGGTGGCATAGAGCATGCATCCCAGGGCGACGGAGACCTGGTATGGAAGAGAGAACCCATCGGGTGGAAACCCAAGGGGGTTTGACAGCAGATGAGCCAGAAAGAAGAAGGGGGCAAACAGGATGGCCATGCCCATCGGGTACTTCATGATATACTCCCCTTCCGGTCCCAGGTATGCCTGGTAAAAGCCGATGGTGGGGGCATACTGGTCGAGGATTTTCTGCAGCCAGCTGAAATCGGTGATTCCGATGTCATGATAGATAAACTGCGCGGGAAGGTAAAGGTAATAGCCAAACACATCCCAGGAAATGATGGAAAGGTGATCGAAGGTCAGCCACCGGGGAAGTAGAAACCTGCCATAGATAATGCAACCGGCAAGTAAAAAGAAAAAAATGAGCGATACCGGACTCCTTATTTTCTTCATGCCTGTTTTGTTTTATACCGCGGTAAAGCAGCCTTGCTTCGAAATGTCATCCGGAAACTGAGCTTACTTTTTAAATTTCCGGTCAAAAATATTGTATTTTACCAGACAAACAACCGCCTGGAGTGCATCCCTCATCTTGATCTTCTTGCCCTCCTCGTAGGTTCGGCCGTAATAGGAGATCCCCACTTCGTAGATCCTGATCCCGGGAAACCGGGCGATCTTGGAGGTGACCTCCGGTTCAAACCCAAATCGCTTTTCCTTGAAATAGACCTGTTTCAGGAATTCGGCACGGAAAAGCTTGTAGCAGGTCTCCATGTCGGTGAGGTTGAGGTTGGTGAACAGGTTGGAGATGAAGGTCAGGATCTTGTTCCCGATCGAGTGCCAGAAGAAGAGGATACGATGAGGGCTTCCTCCCATGAAGCGTGATCCGTAAACGACGTCTGCCACTCCCCCTAGTACCGGCTTCAACAGGATGTTATACTCCTGGGGATCATACTCGAGGTCGGCATCCTGAACCACAATGAAATCGCCGGTTGCGAGTTCAATGCCTTTGTGTAACGCGGCGCCTTTGCCAAAGTTCCTGGGCTGGGAATAAAGCTGGATGCTGGATGCCAACTGCCAACTGCCAACTGTCCACTTCTCAATGTACTCCTTAACGACCCGCCCCGTGCCATCAGTCGAAGCATCGTTCACCACGATGATCTCCTTTTCTAGTCCTGAGGGTAGCTCCACAGCCAGCACTTTATCCAGGATCGAAGCAATGGTCGTCTCCTCGTTATAGGCTGGGATCAGAATGGATAATTTCTGGTTCATATGGTTTTTTACTCATGATAATAGATCCGTTTCACCCGCCGGGAGATGCCGGTCATGATCTCGTAAGGGATCGTTTGCAGGGTATCTGCCAGGTTGGAAAGCGGGAGTCCGTCACCGAAGACAACCACCTCCTGTCCCTCTTCGATCCCGGTACCTGTATCCACGATCCCTGTAATATCCAACATGCAGAGGTCCATACAGACATTCCCGATCAACGGGACCAGTTGCCCTCCTACCAGCATCTGTCCACACCCGTTGCCAAGCCGCCGGTTCAACCCGTCGGCATAACCCACCGGCACCACCGCAATCACCGTATCTCTTTCTGCCACTCCTTTGCGATTGTATCCAACCGTTTCTCCTTTTCTGATCCGCTTGATCTGGGTGATCACGGTACGCAACCTGCTGACATTTCGCAACAGCCGTTGTTCTTCCTCATTGAATCCGATCCCGTACAATCCGATCCCGAGTCTGACCATGTTCAGTTGCATCTCAGGAAACCGGCTGATCCCGGCTGAGTTCAGGATATGCAGCAGCACCGGGTAATCCAGCCCGCTGGTAATCCTACCGCTCATCTCCAGGAAACGGGAAAACTGTTCCCTGGTGAAAGCATCCTGTCCTGCCTCCTCACTGGCAGCCAGATGTGAAAAGATCGACCGGACCCTGTATGGCGGATTCTGTTTCAACCAGCCAATAAGCTCTTCCAGATCGGATTCACAGAAACCTAACCTGTGCATCCCGGTATCGAGTTTAAGATGGAACCGGACCTTCTGTATCGAAGACCCATCGTTTCGTTTCACCGTCTCTTCCAGCATCCGGAGGATCCGCATGCTATAGATTTCCGGTTCCAGGTTCCAGGCGAGGAGGGCATCCAGGCTCTGTTCTTCCGGACTCATGACCATGATGGGCATGGTAATCCCCGCTTTCCGGAGTTCGACTCCTTCATCGGCATAGGCCACAGCCAGGTAGTCAACCTGATGGAACTGAAGCAGGTTGGCGATCTCAAAACTGCCGCTTCCGTACGAAAATGCTTTGACCATCGCCATGGTCTGTACCTCAGGGTTCAGTTTTGCTCTGAAAAAGTTGAGGTTGTGAACCAGGGCATCCAGGTTGATCTCGAGAACGGTTTCATGTGCTTTTTGCTGCAAGGCCTGACTGATGCGCTCAAATCCGAATACCCGTGCCCCTTTGAGCAAGATGGTCTCATTGTGGAACGAAGATAATGGAAAGTGTTCCAGGAACTCGCCAGTATTCGGGTAGAACGCTTTTTGCATGGAAAACTTGTCAGAGCACCGGGACATCTCCTCTCCGATCCCGATGATCCGGTCGATCTTCCGGGATGCAACGTTCCTGGCTACCTCTTCATAAAACTCCTCCGGATCCCTTCCGGTTTGAAGAATGTCGGAAAGGATGACAGTTCTTTTTGGATGCTGCTTCTGCTGAGCCAGAAAATCCAGGGCTATCCCAAGGGAGTTGATGTCGGCATTGTAACTATCATTGATCAAGGAACAGTTGTTGATAGCATCTTTGAGCTCCAGGCGCATAGCTACAGGGACCAGGCTGGTAAAGCGATCCGCGATACGTAATTCGTAATTCGTAATTCGTAATTGAATGAATGCCCAACAATGGATCGCGTTTTCGATAGAGGCGTCGTCGGTAAAGGGGATGGTGATCCCGCGCTCCTCGCCCCGGTAGATACCTTTGATGGTTGAATGTTCTCCCCGTTTATGGATTCCGGTAATCCTGAGGTCATCTCCTTCCAGGGTTCCCCAGGTGAATCTCTTTAGCTTCTTATAATCATCCGAAGCCTCCAACCGCTCGGTGATGATCCTGTAATCCGACCGGTAAATGAGAAGCTCTGCCTGGCGGAACAGCTTCAACTTCTCGTCCACTTTCTGTGCATCTCCTTTGAAATGCGCGTCATGAGCCGGACCGATGGTGGTAAATACCCCGATGGTAGGTTTGATCACCCGCTCCAGCCTCTCCATCTCTCCGGGTTCAGAGATCCCTGCTTCGATGATCGCCAGGTCGTGCTTATTATTCATATTCCAGACCGAGAGAGGCACTCCGATCTGGGAATTGTAACTCTTCGGACTCCGGATCACGTTCATCTCCGGTGACAGCAGCTGGTAGAGCCACTCTTTGACAATGGTTTTGCCGTTACTTCCCGTGATCCCGATCACGGGATAGTCGAACTGCTGACGGTGGAAGGCCGCCAATTTTTGAAGCGCCACCAGGGTGTCGGGAACTACGACGAATACCTCATTGGTAACTGCCAACTGCCCACTGCCAACTAAAAAGCACCGCACTCCCCTCTCTGCCAATTCAGGAACATAGCGGTGCCCGTCGTTCCGTTCACTCACCAGGGCAACAAACAGGGAACCAGCCGGATGAACCAGTCGGCGGCTGTCGATCAGCAGCTCCCGGATCTCCTGATCAGGGTCGCCGGAGCCGTAAATTTCTCCGTCAATGATCCCGGCAATGGATGCTGGTGTATACCGGAAGTGGCTCATTTTTGGTTGTTCTCATTTGCCTGTTCAGGGCTTCCCAGTTTATTACTTAAAAGTTCTTTGAATTGCATCCGTAAGGTAAAGATATCACACCCTAAGAAGAGTGCATTCCGGAACGCCTGCGGATTGGCCTCGTTCTTACCGGCAATATCAAAGGCTGTTCCATGGGCAGGGGAGGTTCTGACTACCGGCAGACCGGCGGTGATATTCACCCCTTCCTCGAAGGATAACAACTTGAACGGAATCATCCCCTGGTCGTGGTACATTGCCAATATTCCATCAAACGCCCGGAAGTTAGACGAGCCGAAAAAACCGTCGGCAGGATAGGACCCGAAGGCCAGGATATCGTTGGCAAAAGCCTTTTCGATGACCGGTTTGATGATCCGTTGGTCTTCATCTCCGATCAGGCCTTCATCACCGGCGTGCGGGTTCAGGGCAAGCAGGGCGATCTTAGGCCTGATGATGCCGAAATCCCTTTTCAGGGATTCGTTCAGGATGTTGATTTTTCGGAAGATAAGATCTGGGGTAAGGGTCTCAGAAATCCTGGAAAGAGGAATGTGCCCGGTTACCACTCCGATCCGGAAGCTGCGGCTCACCATCAGCATAAGCGAATCGTCTACCTGGCAACGGTGAGCCAGGTACTCGGTATGTCCGGGGAAATTGAAGGCGTCGGACTGGATGTTCTTTTTGCTGATCGGCGCTGTTACCAACACATCGATCAGCCCATTCAGCAGGTCGTTCATGGCCATCTCCAGCGCTTGAAAGGCAAGCTCGCCGGCGACCGGGGTGATGCTGCCCACGTCGATACGAACCTCCTCTTCCACCACGTTGATAATGTTCGGTTTCCTTGGGTGCGCCTGTTCTGCTTTTTTAATTATGTTGAAATTCACATCGTTGACGTCTATCAGTTTCTTGTAGTAAGAGACCACTTTAGAAGAGCCGTAAAGGATTACGGTATAGTTCTCAAATAAGCGTTGATCCTGCAGGGTTTTGATGATCACTTCATAGCTGATTCCGTTGATATCGCCATGTGAAATGCCGATTCGGATGCGGGATTCTTTATCTGTGGTTTGTTCCATGTTATTTTTCGTGAGACGTAAGAGGTGAGACGTAAGATGTAAGACGTAAAGTAATCTAAATCGTAATTCGTAATTCGTAATTCGTAATTATTTTGTTTTCTGCTTGATAAACTCTACTAATAACCGTACCCCAACGCCAGTTCCGCCCTGGCCGCGGTAGGAGTCCCGCTTGTCCAGAAATGCCGGGCCGGCAATATCCAGATGAATGTAGGGGTAGCTGGTGAACTTCTGAAGAAATTTCCCGGCGGTGATGGCTCCCGCTTCAGAGCCGCCCTGGTTTTTGATATCGGCCGTCTCTGATTTGAGATCTTCTCCGTAATCCTCCCAGAGAGGGAGTTCAACGATCCGTTCGTACACTTCAGATCCACACCCCCTCAACCGGTCAAACTCCTTTCTTGCATCCGACTGCATCCCGGCGATTGCTCGTTTCCCGATAGCCCTTACAGCTGATCCTGTAAGCGTTGCCAGGTCGATGGTCAACTCCGGGTCATATCGTTTCGCATAGCTGAGGGCATCGGCCAGGATCAGCCGTCCTTCTGCATCTGTGTTGATCACCTCCACCGTCATTCCGTTATGCATCCGGAGAATGTCCCCGGAGACGATCGCTCTGGGTCCTGGCCTATTGTCGGTGGCCGGGATCAGCCCTACCACATGAATGGGCAGCTTCGCCCGGGCAACAGCCAGCATTGTTCCGGCCACAGCTGCACCGCCAGCCATATCCGTCTTCATGTTCTCCATGTGGGATTCCGTTTTCAGATTCATCCCTCCCGTATCGTATACAATTCCCTTCCCAACCAGGACCATGGGTCGCTTGTTTTTTGATTGGCTGGGTTTGTACTCCAGGATGATGAAGACCGGGGGTTCATGGCTTCCTTTGTTGACGCCAAGCAAACCGCCCATCTGCAATGCTTCCAGCTTTTTTTTGCTTAGCAGCTCCACCGTCATCCCTGCTTTCACTGCCATGGATTCAACTTCGCTGGCAAAAGCTGTTGCAGTTAGATAAGAGTTTGGCTCATTGACCAGATCGCGCGCAAAATCAACTCCATGCAGGAGGGCATTGATTGTCGTCAGCGCCTTTTTCCCGATCTTCTCGCTGAAGAGGGAGATCTCCCTGAGGGTATGCACTCCCTCTCTGTCGGTTTTATACTTGAAAAACTGGTACGTGCCCAACGCTATCCCCTCCATGAGGGCCACGGTTTCATCCTCTTTAGAACCCACATCGAAGAGCGTTACCCGGGTAATTTTTTGCTCGTTGAGGAAGAGCTGGATCTTGTCTCCTGCCCGACGGCATTTCTCTCTCCGCTGATCCGGATCCTTCTCCTCAGGAACAAACTGAACCAGCACCCAGTGATCCAACCGGTTGAAGGGGATCATCTCCAGCTTCTTCTTGCGTTGATCACCGATGAACTTCATTTCGGGGCCTGAAAAGATTCCGTCAGGGAGTGCTTTGAGAGTATCGGTGAGGAGGATCAGGTTATCACCAGCCTTGAGCGCTGTTTGGGCAATGATTTTAGGGTGCATCTTTTTTCTTAATTTTGAGCTCTTAAGGCTGCAAAGTTAGAAAAAATTCAGCGGAGAATGTTGAGCCAAAAACAGATCGTTGAGAAGGCGCTGGCCATGGAATTTCTTGATGCCCGGGAGGGATATGTACTATTCAGTGACTTCCCCCTGGCCAGCCTGATCGCTCTTGGTCATGCCGTGCGGATGAAACAGCATCCCGATAAGGTGGTTTCGTGGATCATCGACCGGAATGTCAACATCACCAATATCTGTCTTTCCGGTTGTAAATTCTGTAATTTCTACCGCACCTCCCGGAGTGATGACGCCTATGTCACCACGCTGCACGAATACATTCAAAAAATCGATGAGATGCAGAAGCTGGGAGGCAATCAGCTCCTGCTCCAGGGGGGGATGCATCCGAAACTGGGACTGGATTTTTACCAGCAACTCTTTCGTGACCTGAAAAGACATTATCCACTGCTGCGCCTTCATGCCCTCGGACCTCCGGAGATCGTCCATCTGGCAAGGATGGAGAAGCTCTCTTTCAAAGAGGTGTTGGAACATCTGGTAGAGGCAGGCCTGAGCAGTTTGCCGGGCGCAGGCGCCGAGATCCTGGTTGACCGCGTAAGAAAGGAGTTATCCCCGGCAAAATGTACCGCCATTGAATGGCTGGAGGTAATGCGTGCAGCCCATATTCTAAACCTCACCACCTCCGCCACCATGATGTTCGGTAGCATCGAAACCATTGAAGAGCGGCTGGAACATCTCATCGCTTTGCGGACCCTTCAATCGGAGAAACCTGCCGGCCACAAAGGATTCCTGAATTTCGTCCCCTGGTCTTTCCAGGATGAAAACACCGAGCTAAGAAAAAAATCCGGGGTCACCAACAACGTGACTCCGGAAGAGTATATCCGCATGATCGCCATCAGCCGGATCATGCTCCCAAACATCCCCAATATCCAGGCATCGTGGCTCACCGTGGGAAAAGAAACAGCTCAACTGGCTCTCCATGCAGGTGCTAACGATTTCGGCAGCATCATGATCGAAGAGAACGTAGTCTCAGTCGCCGGCGCCTTCTACAAATTCGATGCAGAAGGTATTCAGCAGGCAATCCGGGAAGCTGGGTTCACACCGGTGCTCAGAGACCAGGATTTTACCCCCCAGCCCCCTAAAGGGGGAGGAAATCCCCTTCAGGGGATTTAGGGGTTACTGAAACTTCAGCAGGTTGTTCTTCGTCCAGTCCTGATACACACTTTTGGCAATGTCGGTGGAGGCGGCGTCGATGTAGTCAGGATCAGTGATGCTGACCTGGGCAGTCCACAGTAACTCGTCCTTTTTGTTGCCATAGAGGTTGGCATTCAGGTTGACCACCGTAGTGGTGGTCCAGTAACCTCCTGTGGTGACAACATTGTATCCCGGACCAAAATAGGGATAGTACCAGTTGTAATAGCCATAGTAGTTCCAGTAGTAGTCGGGATAAATGGTGGTGGACGGCGGTACGTAATTCTTCTCCTTATCTGTGCCTTTGTAAGCAAAGATCAGA
Source organism: Bacteroidota bacterium (assembly GCA_043810345.1). Taxonomy (GTDB): domain Bacteria; phylum Bacteroidota; class Bacteroidia; order Bacteroidales; family FEN-979; genus QYOJ01. Next base: position 27,222 of record JBDROF010000064.1, read on the forward strand.
ATACCATCAGCCCCAACACTGTCGATAAGCCTCTCCAGGTCTGCGTATTCATACTTGACGTTGGGATTTAGAAAATCCAGCGCAGAGATCGCCTTAATCCCTTTGGTGTTGAAATAGGATACCATGGCGTCCTCAAACGGTTTTTCATACTCCAGTTTATCGAACATCCCCCAAACAATCACTTTGCTGATCTGCTCATTAACCTTGGGATTTTTCCAGGAGGTGAGCGTAACGGGCGAACAGGCAGTAATTAAGAAAGCAGCTATTACTCCAATCACTGCCACAGAGATTGTTTGTTTTTTCATGGGTGTGGATTTTGTTGTACCATACTATTGTTTGTTTTGATTATCGAAAAGTAAAAGTACAAAGACTTTGGTAAAAATCATTGTATAATCCAAAAAACCCTGATCCCCTTCTATTTCCTGACCGTTTCCGTAACCAAGTAACTTAGCGCAATACCGGAGGTTTTTTCCCCGGAACCGTCAAACGATACAAAACCTGTTACAATCATATCGGGGACTTCATTAATCAGAAATTCAGACGGAATGATTTGGCTTTGTATACCTCAATCCAGAGATTTGTGCCTACAGAAAATGTCACTGCTTAATAACCTTCCCCACCTGTAGCGTCTTTTCATTGGTCAACCTGACTATATAAATCCCGTGGGGCAGATCACTAATATCGATTTGGATTTTGGGTTCGGTGATTTGACTGGCAATGAGTTGCTGACCATTCAGGTTCATTATGGATAAGTGACTTTTGGTTTGGATTTCTGATGCTTTGATGGTTATATAGTCGGATGAAGGGTTAGGGTATATTTTTAAGTTGTTTGGTTTGGTTGTTAAATCAATTAAACCCGTACCGCCGTTTGTAGTTTTTAAAATGCTTCCACCATCGCCTACTGCATAACCTGTATTGGCATCGGTAAAGTAAATTGAACTTAAAGAATTAGTTGTCCCGCTCGATTGGGCAGTCCAGGTTGTACCACTATTTGCAGTTTTTAAGATGGTTCCACCATCACCTGCCACGTACCCTGTATTGGTATCGGAGAAGTAAACTGACCATAAAAAAATATTTGTTCCGCTTGGTAAAGCATTCCAGGTCGTGCCTCCATTTATGGTTTTTAAGATTGTGCCAAATATACCTACTGTATACCCAGTATTGGCATCAAGAAAATAAACGGAAAATAATTCATTAGTAGTACCGCTCGATAAGGCAGACCAGGTTGTGCCTCCATTTAAGGTCTTTACAATTGTTCCTAAACCGCCCACAGCATATCCCGTATTGGCATCGGTAAAGTAAACAGAACTTAAATTGTTACTTGTTCCACTCGGTAAAACAGACCAGGTTGTGCCTCCATCAATCGTTTTTAAAATAGTTCCAAACATCCCCACTGAGTAACCTGTACTGGCAATAGGAAAACAAACAGAATATAGTCCATAGAATGTTCCGCTCGACAGGGTAGTCCAAATTGTGCCTCCATCAATCGTTTTTAAAATGGTTCCACCATAACTCAATGTGGGGTCAATACCCACAGCATAACCTGTTAAGGCATTGGTAAAATAAACTGACATTAAATGGTCGGTTGTTCCACTCGGCAAAGCAGACCAGGTAGTGCCTTCATCAATGGTTTTTAAAATGGTTCCGCTATCACCTGCAACATATCCTGTATTGGCATCGGAGAAGCAAACCGACCGTAAAGAGTAAGTTGTTCCGCTCGTTAAAGCAGTCCATTGTGAAAAACAAAATACTGAAAAAAACAAAAAACAGATTAAAGAGAAAAATTTTTTCATAATACTCCTGATTTACAAATAGTGACCTATTTAAATGCTTAATTAACATTCCACCTCCACCGGCCTATTACCTGCCGGCCCCACAAGTATACCCCGCCGGACAGGGTTTTGAATCTTTTAGTTCCAGGAGATTCTAGTCGTCCTTCAGGCAACGAACTGATCGCGCGGTATTCTTTGATCCAAAATCACGCCAGATCATTGAAAGATCATATGTGATCCAACGAATTGCAGAAGAGTTTGTCCCCGGATATTCAGTAGTTGACCACCACCTTCCACCATATTTTTTTTCCATAAAAAGGCCATCACTATTCCGAAGTCCTCCTGGCAATCCGGTAAATCCACTTTCGTTCGATGCACCTGAATTAGGTTCCATCCAATGATTTGTTTCGGATTCTTTCAGTTTTCCTCCTTCATAGGTTCCCCGCCACTCCATCCACTGGTATGCTTCGAATTCGCTCATCCCCAGAAACATCTCCAGTACTATCCATTCTTCATCGCTAGGCACATGCCATCCGTTCGGGCAGATTCCCTGTACCCCGCTGGGAATGGAATTGCTGCTTTCGGCCCCATGCATCACCGCAGCCCAGGTGTACAATTTACCGTATGTTAAAGAATTATAAACCGAGTCATCGTAGTTGAACCAGTAGGGGGTAGTGTAATCCCCAAAGATAGGGCCAACTCCCGTCCCATCCGTCAGCGGGGTTCCATCGGAATAATGCGTGGAATTAACGTTCTCGCGCATCCAGCATTGGTTCCCGATTTGCACCGTATAGTACACATTGCCGTCAAAGTCACTCACAGC
>JBDROF010000065.1:0-6999 GCA_043810345.1 Bacteroidota bacterium
GGTAGAATTTGTTGAAACGAAGGTTGAAACAAAATTTGACGAGCACATGGATGAACTGGCAACAAAGAAGGACCTTTTTCAGGTGAAAGCCGATATGATTAAGTGGATGTTCATCTTCTGGGTAGGGCAGGTCAGTGTCACAGTGGGATTGATTTTGCTGGTTGTCAAATGAATTATAGTGAAACGTTGTCGTGGCTCTACTGCCATCTCCCCATGTACCAGCGGATCGGGGCAGCCGCCTACAAAGCCAACCTCGACAACACCATCGCCCTCTGCAACCTCATGGGGAATCCACAGAATGCTTTCCGGTCTGTTCACGTGGCAGGAACCAACGGCAAAGGGAGTGTATCCCACATGCTGGCTTCCATCCTGCAGGAGCATGGGCTCAAAACCGGGCTCTATACCTCCCCTCACCTGAAAGATTTCAGGGAGCGGATCCGGGTCAACGGCCAGATGATCCCGAAACGAAAGGTGACAGCTTTCGTAAAAAAGTATAAAGAGGAATTTACATCGATACAGCCCAGTTTCTTCGAGATGACGGTGGGCATGGCCTTTGACCATTTCCGGGAGGAGCAGGTGGATATCGCTGTGGTGGAGGTGGGAATGGGCGGACGGCTTGATTCCACCAACATCATCACCCCATTGGTTTCGGTCATTACCAACATCAGCTTCGACCACATGCAATTCCTGGGCGACACCCTGGAAAAGATCGCCATCGAAAAGGCCGGCATCATCAAACCAGGCATCCCGGTAGTCATCGGAGAGACCCAGCCGGAACTGGAATCCCTGTTCAGGGAACGGGCAAATCAGGCCGGTTCACCGATCCTGTTTGCAGATCAACTTCAGCCACAAAAAACTGAAATCCCAAATCCCAAATCCCAAATCCCAAATCCCAAATCCCAAATCCCAAATCCCAAATCCCAAATCGCGGATCCCTTTTCCCATATCCATAACCCCCTTCAGGGTCTATATCAGCTGAAAAACCTCCGCACAGTCCTGGCCGTGATTTCCATCCTGAGACAGCTGGGGTACGCAATGACCGGGGAATCTGTTTACGCGGGAATTGAAAGGGTGGTGTCAAACACCGGGCTGCAGGGCAGGTGGCAGATCCTCAGACAACAACCTCTCACGATCTGCGACTCCGGCCACAATGAAGCCGGAATCCGGGAGGTGGTACAACAACTAAGCCAAACCCCTCACCAACACCTCCACATGGTCTTCGGAATGGTCAACGATAAGGAGATTGGAAGCATCCTGGCACTCCTTCCCAAAGAGGCCACCTATTATTTCTGCAAAGCCAACATTCCGCGTGGCCTTGACGCACGTGAACTCAACCATCAAGCCGAACAGGCCGGTTTAAAGGGGAAAGCCTATGGATCGGTCAAGAAAGCTCTGATTTCCGCCCGGAAAACAGCTGGGCCCGAAGATTTGATCTTCATCGGAGGAAGCACGTTTGTAGTTGCGGAAGTGCTATAATTTCGCTACCTCGCTACCTCACTACCTCACTACCTCGCTACCTTTCCTCTCCGGCATCAGCAGCGAAAACAAAACCGCCATCGTAAAGGCAAACACAAAACTGGCCAGACGCTCGGAGACGCCGGTACCGGCTTCAAAGAAATTCTTCCAGATGATGGTACCTGTGGTGCCGCAGATCAGGGAGGCGTAAACACCTGCCCGGGAAACGCGCTTCCAAAAAAGGATCAGCAGCAACGCAGGGCCGAAACTTGAACCGATTCCCGACCAGGCATAGGAGACCAGACTATATACGGTATCCGTCAGCGCCAGGGCCAGGATAAAAGCAGCCGCTCCGATAGCGAGGGTCAACAACTTGTTCAGCCATAGTTTCTTCCGGTTATCAAGCAGGATCCGCTTCAACTTCCCTACAATATCCTCCCCCATGGAGGCAGAAGAGACGGTAAGTTCTGTGGCTGCGGTAGACATCATCGCAGAGATCACCCCGGATAGCAGAAAACCGGCCAGAATGGGATTTACCAGCGTCAGGACCATGACAGGCAGGATCTTTTCCGCGTCAGAGGCCAGTTTTGACTCTTCATGACCCAGGTACCCATGCTGGACAAAGGCAATCCCGAACAACCCAATGAGGATCGCCCCGGCATAGGCCAGCAGTGTCCAGGTGGTGGCTACCCATTTCGCCTTTTTCACATCCCGTTCATTGCGTATGGCCATCATCCTGGTAAGCAGTTGAGGCTGGCCGGTGTACCCGAACGCCCAGCTCAGTCCGCTCAGGATGAACAACACCGCCGCCAGACCTGTTTTTCCCTCCGTCAGGGAGAGGTAGAGAGGGCCGGCATCTTCGATGCTCCGGATGATGTGGATGTTGTATGACTCAGCAATGAACAAAGCGATGACCGGAAAAACCACCAGCGTAAAGATCATCAGGATGGACTGGAACACATCCGTGACAACGACAGCAATGAAACCACCCATCATGCAGTAGCTGATCACCACCACCGAACCGATGATCACCCCCCACATCGGATCCATGCCGAATGTTTTTTGCAGCACCTTTCCCGATCCGTTGAATTGGGCGGCAATGTAGAAGAGGAAGAAAAAGACCACGATGAGGGCCGAAAGAATACTGATGTTCCGCTCAGCTCCCGGAAATTTCCTGGCAATCAGGCCCGATACCGTCATGGCCCCCGTCGTTTCCGTAGCCCGGCGCAACCGCTTCGCCATCACCTGCCAGATAAAGAGGATCCCGATGATGCACCCAAGGGCGACCCACACCGAACCGATCCCCTCAGCGTAGGCATGGCCGGTAAGCCCCAGCAACAGCCAGGCCGACTCGCCTGTGGCACGCTCCGACAAAGCCAGGGCCGTACCGCCAAATTTCTTCCCTCCAATGACAAACTCTTCATTGGTCTTCGCTCCACGGGAATACCACCAGGCAATTCCCATGGTGGCGACGAGATACAGGATAAAAACAATGATCATAATTCAAAATTCAGAATGCAAAATGCAAAATTCAGAATGCAAAATTTGCTTTCCCTCGTCCTACCCTCCCGATATCAAGTGCAACACCTGTACATCATCCCCCTCCACAATCTTTGCAGAATCGTAATCCGGCTTTTCGATCAGTTTTCCGTTGATCCTGATAATCAGCATTTTAAACGTAAAATTCCTGATCTTCAGCAACTCCGAAACCGTCATCCGGTCGCCTTCCAACTCCTCAGCTCTATTATTCAATGAAATCTTCATGCTGCATTTTCTAATTTCCTAATTTCAAATTTCCCCTATTTCGCTACCTCGCTATTTCGCTACTTCACTACCTCGCTACCTCGCTACCTCACTACCTAATAATATCTCCATCACCACATTCGCCTGCATATTCGCCACAATGCCAACCCGTGGTGCCAATGGAGGCAACTCATCGTTGATCTCCGTCACCTCATCCCCGCAAATATAGAGGTTCCCTGATTTCCGGCAATGGATCAGGTCGTTCCTGCCCCAACCGGCCACCCCCAGACCTACTACCAGGGGTTTTTCCGGGAAAGCATTTAACGCGGTTTCAATCAGCATCTCCTTCTGATCGGCCAGGTCAAAAGCCTCCACCAGCACATCGCACGGGTTGAAAATTACCGGGATGTTCGAAGGATCCAGTTTCACCGTATGTAACTCGACACGGGTCTCCGGACGGATCCGCCGAAGCGTCGCCTTCAGAGCCACCGTCTTCTGTTGTCCTATCTGATCCCGGAAAAAATACTGACGGTTCAGGTTGTTCTCGCTCAGGATATCAAAATCGGCCAGTACCAACTTTCCAATCCCCACCCTGGCAAGGGCAACGGCGCAATTGGAGCCGAGCCCGCCGCATCCGGCAATGCCGACTGTTTTGGTTTGAAGCAGTGTTTTTATCTGGTCGAAGGTCATTGGTCAGTTGGCATTCCTCATTCACGTTTACAAAAATATAAAAAACCGGGAATCTCTTTTTTTCTAAATTTGTCTTTCCGAAACCAATCAAACAACCCTTATATGCGCTTTGAAGAATTCAAACAAACACACAAACTGCGCAAACAGTACAAGTACACCTGGGCCCCCATTGAGAAAGGGTATAACAACCGGACGGTTTACATCAACGTGGATGATCTCAAGGTTATTGAGAAGCCGGTCAGCCAGGAGATGAAGGAGAAATTCATCGGAGGAAAGGGGTTCGACCTGCGCCTGCTGTGGGATGCCACAACTCCCACCACCAAATGGGATGATCCGGAGAATGAGATCGTGATTTCAGGAGGCCCTTGCTGCGGTGTTACCCAGTATTCCGGCTCCGGTAAAGCAATTTGCTGTGCGATCAGCCCGCAAACCGATATTGTCATCGACTCCAACGTAGGTGGTTTCTTCGGACCATTCCTCAAATTCTGCGGATTCGATGCGCTGGAACTGCAGGGAAAATCAAACGAAGAGATCCTGATCGTGTTTGATGAACACCGCGAAGTCATTGAGATCTACGAAGCCGGAGACCTCCCTTCCGACAGCCACCTGCTCGCGGAAGAGCTCCACGAAATGCTGGCCGATCCTGAAAACGAAAAGGACAAATACAATGTGTCGGTGGTCTCTTCCGGAACCGCTGCCGAGCACTCCCTGATCGGGATGCTGAACTTCAGCTTCTACGACATCAAACGGAAGAAGGTCCGCCTGAAGCAGGCCGGCCGGGGCGGGATCGGTACCGTGTTCCGCAACAAAAAGATCAAAGCGCTGGTGGCGCATATAAAAGGGATCGGTGGCAACCGGAACAGCGTGGCCGACCTGGAACCGATCAAAGAGCGTGGCCGGAAGTTCAACAAAGAGATGCGTGAGCTGGATGACCAGCAGTGTGAGATGAAGAAAAAAGGGACTGCCCATCTCACCAACATCATGAACGATTATGACCTCCTGCCCGTAAATAATTTCAAATTCGGAAGCCACCCGGATGCCGACAAGATCCACGGCGATGTTTGGATGTCCTACTTCACACAGAATATCCCCGACGGTTGCTGGGTGGGGTGCAACATGTCCTGCTCCAAAGGGGTCGACAACTACCTGATCCGCACCGGCCCTTATGCCGGACAGCGGGTGATCGTCGACGGTCCCGAATATGAAACAACCTCATCTCTGGGTTCCATTGCCGGGATCTTCAATCCCGATTTCACCATCGAAGCCAATTTTTACTGCGATACCTACGGGATCTGTACCATCACCTGGGGAACCATCCTGGGCTTTGTCATGGATTGCTTTGAGAATGGCATCCTGAATGAGGAGCGTGCCGGCGGATTGAAACTTACTTTCGGAGATGCCGGTACTGCCATGGAGCTGTTACATCAGGTTTCCCGCGGCGAAGGGTTTGGATTGATTGCCGGTAAGGGAGTGAGGAAGATGAAGCAGATATTTGCTGAGAAAGGCTGGGGGGATCCCCAGTTCATGTTTGATATCGGGATGGAAAACAAAGGGCTGGAATACTCCCAGTACGTCTCCAAAGAGTCACTTGCGCAGCAGGGGGGCTATGCCATGACCAACAAAGGTCCTCAGCACGATGAGGCCTGGCTGATCTTCATGGACATGGTCAACAACCAGATCCCGACGTTTGAGAACAAAGCGGAAGCGCTGCATTACTTCCCGATGTTCCGGACCTGGTTTGGTTTAGCCGGGTTCTGTAAACTTCCCTGGAACGATGTGGAACCGGAAAACAACGCCCAAACGGATGAACCGGCGAAGGTGCCCGAACATGTTGACAATTATGTCACTGTATTCAACTCGGTTACGGGTCAACATATCGATAAACAGGAGCTGATCCGGCAATCGGAACGGGTCTATAATTTTCAGCGGATCTTCAACATCCGCAGAGGATACGGCTTGCGAAAGCACGATGCCCAACCCTACCGGGCTGCCGGGCCTGTCACCGTGGAAGAGTACGAATCACGGGCAGAACGCTACGACAAGCAACTGAAAGAGATCCTCCGGTTCGATCCCGAAGGAAAATCTACGGAAGAGAAGATGGCGGTGTTGAGAAAATACCGGGAAGAACAATACGAGAAGCTCCTGGATGCCGTCTACCAACGCCGGGGCTGGACCAAAAACGGCGTTCCGAAGATCGAACACCTGAAGAACCTCGGCATGGACCTGCCGGAGCTGATCGAAGTGGTAACACCACTACAGTAAATTGCCATCATTGCCATCATTGCCATCATTGCACATCATTGCCATCATTGCGTATCATTGCCATAAATTGTATTCGTAAATGGTTTTCGGATATGCATAATTTAACCTATCGTTAATGTTCGTACTTTTGTTTAAAATTTTTACACATGAACACCAAATTCAGGTCGAAAATGGATTCCATCCGGTTACACTACAAAATGTGGATGGAAGATACTTCGGGCAAGGGCATTCTGGGTGACGGCAAGTGGCAGATGCTGAAGCTGATTGAGGAGAAAGGATCCCTGAAGGCAGCCTGCGACGAACTCGGTTATACCTATCGCCGTACCTGGGGTAACCTGAAGAAGATCGAGGATTTCTTCGGATTTCCCCTGCTTGAGAAGCACCGCGGCGGGGTGGATGGCGGAAATACCCAACTCACTCCGGAAGGGAAACGGCTGGTCACCGCGTTTGATCACTTTCACGTCAGGGTCGACCAGGTCATCCAGGAGGGATTTGATTCATTTCTGGACGAATTGCGGGATTGAAACAGAGGAATATGATTTCGTTAAAAGAGGCTCTTGATATTGTTCTCGGTGCTGCATCCCTGCCTGATGCCGAACCATGCTCCCTGATCTCTTCTACGGGCCGGGTGCTGGCACAGGATATCCGGTCCGATATCGACATGCCCCCGTTCCATAAATCAGCCGTCGACGGATTCGCCTGCCGGATGGAGGATATTCCCAAAGGGCCGGGGTATGCCCCGTCCTTTCAGGTGGCCGAAACCATCCCCGCCGGAAAAATCCCCTCTCACCCTGTCGGCCCGGGCCAATGCGCCCGCATCATGACAGGAGCCATGGTGCCGGAAGGCGC
>JBDROF010000066.1:0-33898 GCA_043810345.1 Bacteroidota bacterium
AATGACATGAATGATGCGTGATATGCATGGAGATGATTCCCTGGAAATTTCATTTTCCAATATCCCTGATGGCTTCTCCGATATCCTGATCGCCGAACTGACAGAGATCGGGTTCGACGGCTTCAGAGAGAAAGAGAATGCCCTCCTGGCCTATATCCCTGAAACTGGATTTGAAGAACCGGCTATTAACGAGATCGTACAGAAGTACCCGGAATTAAAGGAGACTTTCTTTAGCGTCGTCAGCATGCCGGAAAAGAACTGGAACGAGGTCTGGGAAAGCAACTACGAGCCGGTGCTTATCGCCGGAAAATGTTACGTCCGCGCGCCGTTTCATCCATCACTTGAAGCCATGAGCCATGAGGCAAGAGACACAAGGCACAGGGCAAAGGGTAAAGGGCACAGGGCACAGGGCTCAGGTCTCCAGCATCCAGCATCCAGCATTGAGATCATCATCGAACCCAAAATGTCCTTCGGAACAGCCCATCACGAGACCACGGCATTGATGATTGAATGGTTACTGGAGGAAACGGTAGATGGTGAAACGGTACTCGACATGGGTTGCGGGACGGGTGTGCTGGCAATCCTGGCAGCCAAACAGGGCGCCGGACGGGTGGTGGCCATTGATAACAATCCCTGGGCGGTGGATAACACAAAGGAGAACGCTGAAAGAAATAATTGCACCGGGATTGACGTTCTATTGGGAGAGGTGCCGGTTTTCCCTGATCTCAGTTTTGATCTGATCCTGGCCAACATCAACCGCAATGTCCTCCTGGTGCAGATTCCTGATTATGCCAGGGTGCTGGGTCTCGGCGGGAGGCTTGTGCTAAGTGGTTTCTTTGCAGAAGATCTGCCGGCGATCGAAACCTGCGCGGAGACCAACGGGTTCAGATTATCCGGTTCCCGGACCAAAAACAACTGGATAGCAGCCAAATTCAACCGATGAAGAGATCTACCAGGTTTCGTTTTGTTCTCACCTTATGGCTTTCGGGAACCATCTTCTTCCTGAATGCTCAGCAGCTGAGGACTTTTTCAGGCGATACCACCAGGTTTACCGGAGAACTGAAACAACTCTTCTCTCACCTCAGCAAGAACGACCAGAAAATTGTCGAGGGAGAGATGATCCCCTTTTTACAGTATTGGGAGTCAGCACACTTCGATCCTGCGAAAAAACAGGTCATCTATTCGATATGTGACAAGATGCTGAAGAAAAAGATGCGGGCATTCCCCGATTTTTACAACTACATCACGGCATTGAACCTTTTTTGCGAAAAACCTCTTACCGATCAGCTCTTTTATGATTGGTCAACCATCTTAGATACGCTGGCCGAAGGAAAATTCAGCCGGCATCTCCTCAAATTCCTGGAGTTTAGCATTCACCTCTTCAGGGATGATAGGATCTATCACTCCTCCTCTACCGCATGGAAGCTGACAACTCCCAACTACAGGTTCCTGCATGATTCAGTTCCTCACCTGGAGGTGTATCCAACCGATATCATCTGCTACTCAAACCGCGACAGCCTTACCATCTATCACACACAGGGGTATTATTTTCCAATGGAGTCAAGGTGGATCGGCCAGGGGGGGAGGATCGACTGGCAACGGGCTGGCCTTGATCCGGCAAAGGTATTCGCAAACCTGAACCACTATCAGATCCAGATGAAGTTCTCTACGTTCGGGGCCGATTCGGTTGAGCTTTACAATAAGGATTTTTTTTCGGCTCCACTCAAGGGTCGGCTCACGGACAAGGTTCAGGCAGATGTGGACGAGGAGAGTGCCTCCTATCCCAGGTTCTATTCCTACGAGAATTTGATCGGGATTCAGGATATCTTCAAAAACATTGATTATATCGGCGGATTCTCCATGGAAGGACAAAAAGTGGTTGGGTTCGGATTGGCCGACCGGGATGCAGTGGTGATCTTTAAACGGGATAACCAGGAGTTTGTAACTGTACGTTCAAGGGTGTTCATCATCCGCCCTGACAGAATTAACTCCGGACATGCCTCCGTGACCATCCGTTACGATCAGGACTCGATCTATCATCCCGGCCTGGTGATGAAATACCTGGATGAAACCAAAGAGCTCTCCCTGAATAAGGATGAACGGATTTCGGTAATAAGCCCCTGGTTCGACACCTATCACAGCATTGAGATTTACTGTGAAGCCATCTTCTGGAAGCTGAATGAACAGAAGATCAATTTCGAGGCGATGCGAGGCCCGGGAACCTCCAGCAAAGCGGTGTTCGAATCCAGTAACTACTATTCACTCAAATTGTATGATAAACTTCAGGGGATGGATGTGCTGAATCCTCTTCAGGTCATCAAAACCTTCACCGAAAGGAGAAATTCCCGTGAGTTTACACTTCAGGAACTGGTGGGATACTGGAGAATGCCTCCTGAACAGGTTGAGTCCCAGCTTTTGAACCTGAGTGCCAGGGGATTTCTAATCTACGACACGGACGATAAAAAAGCCATTGCAAAAGACAAACTGATGCATTACGTAGATGCAAACCATAAAAAGACCGACTATGATGAGATCTTTTTCTTATCAGAAGTCGAAGGGAAAAGCAATGCGGTATTGAACCTCGATAACTTTGATCTGAAGTTACAAGGGATTCCCGGCGTGTTGCTATCGGATACACAACATGTTTACATAGTGCCCAGGAACCAGGAGCTGATACTCAAAGAGAACTGCAACTTCCTCTTTTCGGGAAAGGTGGAAGCCGGGCTGTTCGATTTTTATGCAGACAGCTGCTCCTTTGACTATGGGAAGTTCAGGCTTGACATGCCTGCCATCGACACCCTTGAGTTTTATGTAATCAGCCGGAAGATCGATCCCAAAACCGGTCGTCATCCGATGAAGAAAGTAGAAACGGCCCTCAACGATCTGAGCGGTTTTATTCTGATCGACGATTCGGCGAATAAAGCAGGACTTAAGAATTATCCGGAATATCCGGTTTTCACCAACCTCGACACGGCCAGCGTCAACTATGATAAGCCCAATATTTACAAAGGGGTTTACGAGAAAGAACGGTTCTATTTTGATGTGTGGCCTTTCACCCTTAGCAGCCTGGATTACATCGATACCGACAGCCTTCAGTTTGATGGCCGGCTGATCTCAGCGGGGATTTTCCCGGATATTCCTGAACCGCTAAAGGTGCGGCCCGACTACTCACTCGGGTTCGAAAAGTATACCGATACCGGAGGGTTCCCCGCCTATGGCGGACAAGGGAACTTCGTTTCGAAAGTCGACCTCAGTAACCGGGGATTACAAGGTGATGGGCAACTTTTCTACCTGAACTCCACTACCATGTCGGATCACCTCATCTTTTTCCCAGACAGCATGAATACCCTCGCCGTGGGATTCCAGCTCAGGGAACAGATCGCTGGCGTGGAATACCCGTCGGTGATGGGTGACAGTGTTACCGGCTTCTGGCTTCCCTACCAGGATTCAATGCGCGTCACCACCATTGTCAGGGATATGGCAATGTATAAGGATGAATCGTTGTTCGACGGAACCCTGGGGCTGACACCTCGCGGATTAAGTGGCTCAGGGACAGTGAAGATTGCAGATGCTGAGATGGATTCGGAGGGATTCGATTTTTTACAACACACCTTTGATGCCTTGATTGCCGATTTCCGGATCAAATCCTACGATCTGAATACCTTGGCAATATCCACCAAGAATTACCGGACCCATTTTGATTTTGAAGAACGGCGGGGTGAGTTCCGGTCCAACCTGGGAATCTCCAAGATGGAGTTTCCGATCAACCAATACATATGCTCGATGGACCGCTTCGACTGGATGATCGATGAGGAAGAGATCGTCCTGACGAACGAGGAAAATCAACGGTATGTGATCCCTGACAACCTAAGCCTTTCTCAATTGATCGATATAGGCTACACAGGAACCGAGTTTATTTCAATCCACCCCCGGCAGGACTCCCTGCGTTTCTTTGCCCTTCGGGCACGGTACAACATCCGTACCTTCGTGATTAAAGCAGAGGAGGTGAAGATCATCAAGGTGGCTGATGCAGCGATTTATCCTGACAGCGGAAAGGTGGAGATCCTGAAGAATGCGGAGATACGACAGCTTACAAACGCCAACATCATTGCCAATACAACCTCCCGTCAGCATAATTTCTACGATGCGTCCGTAAATATCCTGGGACGAAAGCGTTATACTGCATCAGGAACTTATGATTATATTGACCGGACAGGGGCTCACCAGGAGATCTTTTTCAACGCAATTTCTGTCGATACATCAGGGAATACGGCAGGAACCGGAGAGATCTCCGATTCAGACAATTTCATGCTCAGTCCGGAGTTTGCCTATACGGGGAATGTGAGGTTGGATGCACCGGTAAAAACTTTGAGTTTTACAGGAGCATTCAAGCCTGTAGTTGAATGTTATAATCTTGGTACCAACTGGGTGAAATTTTCCGCCAAGGTGGATCCTGGCAACATCAAATTGCCGGTCTCCGATCCTCCCAAAAACAGGAACTCGGAAAACATACTCCTGGGGATGGCCTATTCCAATACCGAGCATGTGATCTACCCTCTCTTTTTTACTCCACGCAGAAGTTTCAGCGATACAATTATGATCACCTCCTCAGGGATGATGGAGTACCGTATTCCGACTTCTACTTTTCGGGTAGCCCCATCTGGAGGTCAGAACCTTTCTAGTCAACAGGGTCCTCATGTGTCCCTCAATACGTTCAACTGCAGGATGCGGTCGGAAGGAAAGATCAACCTGACGCTGAATTCCGGACCCATGCGGATGGAGACTTACGGCACGATAGATTATTTTATCCTGCCTGATTCTACTGCCTTCCGACTGGCGATGACCCTTGATTTTCCATTTGAAATGGAGGTTATGAGCAGGATTCAAACCAAGATGTTAGCCTCGAACCTTCCAGGCATCCAGCTGTTCAACTCCCCCTTCCATTTCGTTTTTACTGAGCTGATCAACGAAAAGGAGCAGGAGAAGCTAAGGTCAGAGCTCGAAACCATCGGGAGGTTCAGGAGATTCCCTGAAGAGTTGGCAAAAACACTGATCATCGCCGATGTGAATATGAGTTACGACACCCTCACCTACTCGTTTGTCTCACATGGTCCCATCGGGATCGGTTCCATCAAAGAGAGGATGGTAAACCGATACCTCGCCGGAAAGATAGAGATGACTAAAAAGAGGAACGGGGATGAATTCACCTTTTACCTGGAGATTTCACCCAACGAATGGTTCTTTTTCAACTACCGGAATAACGTGATGCAGTTCCTCTCCACCGATCTTGACCTGAACGATAAAATTAAAGTGGCACAACTGAACCGGAATGAACTAAAGCGACTCAACAAGGAATGGCGTGGTTACCGTTATACCCTTTCCACCGAACGGAAGAAACGTGATTTTATCCGGCGATATGAAATGGGGGAGGAATAAAAACCATTGCACTAACAAGTAATAATGGCTATAACAATAACAATCCTTGTTCTCCTCGCTTACCTCATCGGAGCGATCCCTACATCGGTATGGGTGGGGAAAGCGTTTTATGGAATTGATGTCAGGGAGCATGGCAGCGGGAATGCAGGAGCAACCAACACCATCCGGATTCTGGGATACAAAGCGGGGTTACCCGTGATGCTATTTGATGTGTTCAAGGGATGGCTGGCAGTCCAGCTGGCTGGATGGATCCCGCTATCCGGGTTAGTAGCCGATGGGATTACCTATGTGAAGATCGGGTGCGCCATTGCCGCTGTGGTTGGCCACATATTCCCGGTCTACGCAGGTTTCCGGGGTGGCAAGGGGGTGGGAACCCTGGCCGGTGTTGGGATTGCACTATACCCGGTTGCGTTGTTGATCGTGTTGGGGATCTTCATCCTGATACTCGCGATCACAAGGTATGTTTCCCTCTCCTCCATACTGGGTGCACTCTCATTTCCCTTCGTAGTATATTTTATCACCTATGAGCATAATAGTGGACTGCTGGGTTTGGCGATCCTGGTCGCGCTGTTTGTTCCGCTGACCCACCGGAAAAACATCAAACGGCTGTTTCGGGGCGAGGAAAACAAGTTCAATTTCCGACGGAAAAAAGTTAAAAACCTATAATAACCAACTCTCTGTACCTGTTGTTTATCCAAACGGATTATTGTATATTTGACCGAATTTTAAAACTGTACGACTATGAAATTTATCATCTCGAGTTCACTGTTGCTGAAGAATCTGCAGGCAATCATCGGTGTGATCAATAGCAACAATACCCTTCCCATCCTGGACGATTTCCTGTTCGAACTGAAAGAGGATGGACTGAAAGTGACCTCTTCGGATCTCGAGACAACCATGAGCGTTACGATGAAACCCGACCGGGCCGAAGAACCTGGCAACGTGGCTATTCCTGCCAAGATCATAGTAGATACCCTGAAGACGTTTCCGGATATTCCTTTATCTTTTTCTATTAACGATTCAAATCAACTGATTGAAATCTCAGCAGGAGAGGGGAAATACAAACTTTCGGGTCATAAAAGTGATGAGTATCCAAGAACACCTGCCTTAGAAGAGACTACATCGATTGAACTACCTTCCGATCTTTTGGCTGAAGCAATCAACAAAACCCTCTTTGCTACCGGAAACGATGAACTTCGGCTGGTACTCTCCGGTGTTTTCTGTGAACTTTCACCGGATGATATCACCTTTGTAGCCACAGATGCGCATAAGCTGGTCAGGTATAAGCGTACCGATGCCAGGTCGACCGATTCGGCAAACTTTATCCTGCCCAAAAAACCACTGAACCTGTTGAAGAATATATTAAGTGCACTGGAAGTTCCGGTTAAGCTGGAGTACAACAAAGCCAATGCTTTCTTCTCTTTCAGTAACGTGGAGTTGGTATGCCGGCTGATCGACGGGAAATACCCCAACTACGAGGCGGTGATTCCTACCAGCAATCCCAATAAACTGACGATCGACCGTGTATCATTATTGACCTCCATCCGGAGAGTTTCAATCTTCGCCAATCAGTCGACCCATCAGATCCGGTTCAAGATCTCGGGAAAAGAGCTGGTGCTCTCTGCTGAGGACATTGATTTTTCCAATGAAGCCAAAGAGCGCCTTACCTGCGCTTACGAAGGAGATGATATGGAGATCGGCTTCAACTCCAAGTTCATGCTGGAGATGCTGAATAATGCCGAAACCGATGAGGTGCTGATCGAGATGTCGGCTTCAAACCGCGCCGGCATCCTTCTGCCGGTCAACAACGAAAACAAAGAGGAAGACATCCTGATGCTGGTTATGCCTGTGATGCTGGCAAAGTAAAGGCGGCCCGAGGGTCGCCCAAAAAAAAAGGCGACCCATGGGTCGCCATATAAAAAGTAGGGGCAATTCATGAATTGCCCCTACTTTTTTGCATCAATTGTAATAAAACTATGCTTTCTTTACATTGATTGCTTTTTTACCGCGTTGGTCTTCTGTAATATCAAACACAACATCGTCGTTTTCCTGAATCTTGTCGATGATACCGCTTACATGAACAAAGAGGTCTTTTTGACTTTCGTCGTCAATGATGAAACCGAAACCTTTTCTCTCATTGAAAAATTTTACTTTACCTGTTGACATAATAGTAATAAATTAAAATGATTAAGGGCGCGAAGGTACAACTAATTTCATAAACAGAAAATAATTTAAAAAAAATCACTCCTGCTTATTCGCATATTGTGCGTCCACTACCGCGATGGTGGTCATATGAACGACCTCCCGTACACTGCATTCCAGCGGGACTACGTGAATGGGCTTGTTGATTCCCATGAGAATAGGACCAATCACTTCAGCGCCGCCCAGCTCCTGCATGATCTTATAGGCTGCATTCCCGGAACTTAAATTTGAAAAGATCAGCGCATTGACGTCATGATCGGCGATTTTGGAGAAGGGAAATTTGACTTTTCGCATCTCCCTGTTGAGGGCAAAGTTGGCTTGCATCTCCCCATCGATGAGCAGATCCGGATAATTGTCATGAAGATATCTTGTGGCTTGCCGCACGCGTTCAGGTCCCAGGGCATGTTCCGAAGATTTGATCGAACCGAAGTTGGAAAAGGAGATCATGGCTATGACCGGCTCAATGTTGAAACGGCGAATCGTTTCGGCCGTCAACAACGCAGTATCAGAGAGCGTTCTCCAGTCGGGATCCAGATTGACCGTGGTATCGGCAAAGAAGAAAGGCCCTTTTTTATTGACCACGATGTACATCCCTGAAATACGGTTAAGATTCGGTTTCGGACCAATCAACTTCAGGGCCGGACTCATCACGGCGCCATATTCACTGGTGATCCCTGAAACCATCGCATCGGCCTCCCCGGTCTCTACCATCATGATTCCGAAATAATTCCGGTCGTAGGTCAATTCTAACGCTTCGTCCCTTGTAATCCCTTTCCGCTGCCGTTTTTGCCAGATCATCTTGGCAAACCGGCCTCTCCGCTCTTCTTCCTCCCGGCTTCTCGGGTCGATGATGGGGACCCCATTAAGATCCAGGTTGTTTTCAGAAATAATCTGCTTTATTTGCTCGATTTCTCCCAGCAGAACGGGTTTGGCAATCCCTTCATGAAAGACCTCATTCACCGCCTTAAGTATTTTCAGATTAGCGCCTTCCGGGAAAACAATCCGCTTGGGATTGAGCTTCGCTTTCTGGGTCACCACCTGTAACAGCTGGTTCTCCTGACCAAGCCGGCGGCTCAGTTCAGATTTATAGGCTACCCAGTCGGTGATGGGTTTCCGGGCAACTCCTGAATCCATTGCTGCTTTGGCAACAGCCGGCGCTACGGTGGTAATCAGGCGGAGGTCCAGAGGCTTCGGAATGAAGTACTCCCGGCCGTACACGAGGTTCTTGACATTATAAGCTTCACTGACGCTTTCCGGAACATCCTCTTTGGCAAGTTTTGCCAGGGCATCCACGGCAGCTATCTTCATCTCTTCATTGATGCAGGTGGCTCTGACATCCAGGGCTCCTCTGAAAATAAACGGGAACCCAAGGACATTGTTTACCTGGTTCGGATAATCAGAACGTCCTGTTGCCATGATCACATCCTCGCGGGCATCCAAGGCATCATCATAGGTGATTTCCGGATCCGGATTGGCCATGGCAAATACAATGGGATTCTTGGCCATGGAACGGACCATCTCTTTGGAAACCACATCTTTGGAAGATAGTCCTATAAATACATCAGCTTCATGGATTGCCTCCTTCAGGGTATGGATATCCCGGTCGGTAGCAAAGAGTTGTTTGTATTTGTTCATATCTGTTCTGTCCTTGCGCAATACCCCTTTGGTGTCAAGCATCACAATATTTTCACTTTTGGCGCCAATGGATACGAGAAGCTTTGTACAGGCAATAGCAGATGCACCGGCACCGTTCACGACAATTTTGACCTTCTCCCTCTTTTTCCCTGCAATTTCCAATGCATTGATCCAGCCTGCAGCCGTGATGATGGCAGTGCCGTGCTGGTCGTCATGCATGATGGGGATCTGAAGCTCTTTTTTTAACCTCTCCTCAATCTCAAAACACTCGGGCGCTTTCACATCTTCCAGGTTAATACCACCGAACGTAACCGAGATCTGCTTGACCGTTTCGACAAACTTATCCACCTCCTTTGTTTCGATCTCAATATCGAAGACATCGATGTCTCCAAAGATTTTAAAGAGCAATCCTTTCCCTTCCATGACCGGTTTGCTGGCATCGGCACCAATGTCCCCCAATCCGAGAACCGCTGTCCCGTTAGAGATCACAGCGACCAGGTTTCCCTTCGAGGTATATTTGTAAATGTCGTCTGGATCCTTTTCGATCTCCAGACAGGGAAATGCAACCCCGGGAGAGTAAGCCAGGGATAAATCCCGTTGCGTCCGGTGAGGTTTGGTAGGAATGACTTCCACTTTTCCGGGTCTACCTTCTGTATGATACCTCAATGCATCTTCTTTTGTAATTTTTGCCATGGCTTTATGAGTTTAAGGCTACAAATCTAAAAATAATATAGATGTTACACGGTATCTTCGGAAAATCTTTTGACACTTGAGTTTACGGCAGATAATTTGTAACTTCGCGATCCGTATTGATTTTCCCAACAGAATCTTTCAAAACCTTGATAGTTATGGTGGATTACAATAACACCCTGATTGATCTCTCAAAGGATGCCCTGATAGAAGAGATGTGGAACGCGGCTCCAGTGATTAAAGGCATTCTGAAGAATTGCGAAGACCCGGAAAGAGCCCGTGATCAATTCTTTCATTACCTGAACGATCTTGAGCGAAGTTATTTTAATATTTATACTGAAAAACCGTTTACCCTGCACCAGGTGGAAAAGAACCTGGCCAAGGAGTGTATCCGGGTACTGAAAAATATCATTCGGACAGAAAACGAGAACCTCACCGGCTTCTCAGCATTCCAGGTGCTGTACAAATTAGCACAAAATCAATCCGATCTCCTTGAGAGCGTGAGAAAGGGATTCCTTGCTGAGTTTCTTTACCTCTTTCGAGGGGTGCATAGTGACCTGGTCATCACTGATAAAATTGATAGACTGGATACCAGCGGCCGGACAGCAGGAAAAGCCAGGTCGAAGATCCTCGACCGTTACTCCAGACTTTTGACAAGCAGTTTTTCTAAGATGAAGAGTGGCCTCGATCAGGATATTAGTGAAAAGCGGGTAAAGCTTCGTAACAAGATCATACGTTATTTCGGGGCCAGTGAAGGCGACTGGTTGAATTACAGGTGGCAGCTCCGGCATGTGATCAAAGATCAGAAAACCCTGCAGCACCTGATCCATCTGGAGGAAGACGAGATCAGAGGTCTTACACTTGCTAAAAAATACCGGATTCCATTTCACATCACACCCTATTACCTCTCCCTTTTCAACGAGAGAGAAAGGAATAAATTCGATGAGGGAATCAGGGCCCAGGTGATCCCCAGTGTAACCTATTGCGAAAACGTAAGGCATAACCAGCGGAATAAGACCGATATGGATTTCATGGGAGAACGGTCGACAAGCCCCATTGATGCCATTACCAGGCGATATCCACAGGTGGTGATCCTGAAACCGCTCGACACCTGTCCGCAGATATGCGTCTATTGCCAGCGGAACTGGGAAATAAAGGACATTGATGAAGCAAAAATCACCAGCAAAAAGATAAAGGCTGCCATCGACTGGATCCGGGAAGATAAATACATCACAGAGGTTCTCATCACCGGGGGAGATCCCATGACATTGAATAACAAGGTCATCCTGCAGATCATTCAATCGGTTGCCGAAATTGACCATGTGGAACGGATCCGGATCGGAACCCGTACCCTGGTGACATTACCCTACCGCTGGGATCAGGAATTCATCGATAAACTGGCCAGATATAACCAGCTTGGCAAACGTGAAGTCTGCATTATTACTCATTTCGAATACCCACCGGAGATCACCCCGGAGGTTCTGTCTGTCATCCACCGTATTCGTAAGGCCGGAATCAGCATCTATAACCAGCTCGTATACACCTATTACAACAGCAAGAAGTATGAGCTTTGCTACATGAGAAGGCTGATAAAGCTCTCCGGGATCGATCCCTACTATACCTTCAATACCAAAGGCAAAGCCGAGACCATCGATTTCCGGGTACCTATTGCCAGGATCCAGCAGGAACGGAAAGAAGAAGCTCGTTTACAACCGGGGATTGTCAGGACCGATGAACCGGTATTTAATGTGCCAAAGCTGGGTAAGTCCCACCTGCGTGCCTGGCAGGATCATGAACCGGTGATGATCACCCCGGCAGGCGAACGTGTTTACCGCTTCTATCCCTGGGAATCGAGGATCGCAAATGTTGACGACTACCTCTATACAGACGTCTCTATCTACGATTACCTCAAGCGGCTGCACCAGGACGGGGAAGATATCAGTGAATATCAGTCGATTTGGTACTACTACTAAGTAGCGAGATAGCGAAGTAGCGAAATGGCGAAATCAATTGGCAGTTGGCAAGTCACAGAGTCACCAGTCACCAGTCACTTCTGCACCACGACCTTGCCGTATACATTACCTGTCTCGTTCGAAACCTCCAGGATGTAGCTTCCCTGAGGCAGATTTTCCATAGTTACCGGGAGTATGATCTCGCCATTGACATCGATGTCTTGTACTTCTAACACGGTTACGCCTCCTGTTCCGATCATCCGGATTGTTACCCGCTCGGTTGATCGTGACTGCATCCGGACTGTAAAGGATCCTTCATTCGGATTGGGG
The DNA here is from genome assembly GCA_043810345.1 of Bacteroidota bacterium. Taxonomy (GTDB): domain Bacteria; phylum Bacteroidota; class Bacteroidia; order Bacteroidales; family FEN-979; genus QYOJ01. Next base: position 12,246 of record JBDROF010000066.1, read on the forward strand.
TAGACAGAGAGCGTCAGTTTCTTTGCCAGCTCATTAATGCCGGTGCAATCCTTGAAGGTGATGGAGACCTCTCCGGAGCCTTCACAACCCTCCGTGCTGGTGACAATCACCGACCAGGTCTGGCTTCCAAGTCCCACACCGCTGGAATCGACAGTGATGAACGGGGTGGTCTCGCCGCCCGGGAACCAGAGGTAACTGGCTGCGCCGGCAGTGGTGGAGTTCAGGGTGTAGGTCAGGTGGGCGCAGATGGTCGTATCCTGCCCCAGGTTGACTTCGGGTGTAAGGAAGATGGTCAATGTCATTCCGTCCTCCGCCGGATCACAGATACCGGTACTGGTAGCTATCAGTTGCAGTTCAGCCGATCCGGCAACGATATCCTGTTCTCCCGGGAAGTAGGTCGTATTGAGGGTATGAACATCCAGGAACGTTCCGTCTCCGGAGCTTGCCCAGGTCAGTTCGCCGTAGTTCGAGGCTGTGGCACCACTCAGCGTATAACCGGCAGAGCATCCGGAAACATCCGGGCCGGCATGGGCTTGAGGGGGAGTTTCAATGGTCAGTGTCATGTCATCCGTGACCGTCGAACCGGCCTCACCGTAGGCCGTGATGGTAAGGACCACGCTGCCTGCAGCAATATCCTCCGGGCTGGGTAAATACACCGGATTGTAGCGTGTCGGATCATCAAAGGTCCCTGTACCGCTGGTGGTCCAGTGCACTGAGTCATAAGAGATGGCGGCGCTCTGAAGCTGATACGAGATGCCGGCACAAACCGTTCCATCCGGTCCGGCAGTGGCAGCGGTTTTATATTCCGGCGGGAAGACAATGTAATCGATCCATGCATGATCGTCAAACTGGCTTGTATTGTCATTCTTCACGTACTCCCATTTGAATACATGAGGTCCTGCCAGCACCGGATATGCATGGTATTCCCATACGTAGTTCCCTGACCATGAGCCCACCAGCAGCGAGTCGATGTAAAAGCTAAGTTTATCGAAAAACATTTCGGAAGAGATTTGCCGGTAAAAAGAGATGGTGTCATCGATCAATACATGGTAATTGATGGCAAGACCGGAGATCTGGTCATCAGTGATGGTTCCGGATCTGGCCGAATAATCTCCTTCCCACTTTACATCCGGATCAATGACCCAACCGGCATCCCCGTAAAATATCCAGGGGAACTTCTGAAAGTTTCCGGTCTCCCAGTCTTCTACGATCAATCCGATCTCGGCAGTTTTGTATACCTCGTCCATGCCAAGCTCCCAGGCCGCCACATTATGAAAAACCGTCGCGGATCCGATGGGACATACCTCGCTGATTGTGACAGGGAAAGAGGCATTGACGGATTCTCCGGGGGCCAGCGTGCCGATATCTACCATGTCATCTATCACCATGACAAACGGGTTGCTGGCTTCCAGCGTGCTGACGACATCCAGCGCATCATATTCTCCCGTATTGCTGGTCAGGAAATTGATGATGGCTGATTCTCCGGGATCCAACCGGTGGTTGTTATTGCCCGCAGCATCATCGATCGACATCCCCAGAATGGTGACAGCAGGTGCATGAGCCTCAATGCCAAAATAACTGATGGTGGCGCTGTCGAGGGAGTTCACGGCAGTAACCTGGAAATTGACCAGGTAGCCGTCGGGGATGTATTCCGACACCGCAAACTGAAAGGCATCCAGTATGGTGATGGAATCCCCTATGTTAAAATATCCGTAAAATTCCGTACTGTCTTCAAAGGTGATGTAGGGAGAATCGGTGGAGAGCGTCACCGTGACACTGTCGGCTTCCAGATTCCCGTTATTGACCATCTCAAGGCCAAGAAGGATGGTCTCCCCGAAGTCCATTTTGCCGTTATCGTTGCCAACGTTCGTGTCATTGATGAAGTCATCTTTGTAAACCACAAGTGAAGCCGGAATAACCAGCTCAATGGGGGAGACATACGTCATGGCATAGCCAATCCGGTTATCGGTCCAGCAGGGATAAGCCTTCCCGTTGTAAGCGGTGATGCCCAGGTAGTCGCCGAAATAGCCGTTGGCCATCCCGGGAATGGGGGAGGGGGTCCAGGAGACATCGCTCACCTTCATCTCCTCCCAGGTCTCCCCGCCATCCTGCGACCACGACATCCAGGTTTCACACTTATTATTGCTTACATTCCGGTTGTCGTAGTATACAATGCTCAGTTGACCGTTAGCCTGGTCACAGGTTATCCAGGGGAAGTAATGCTGCTTCCCGGAGCCTGCAGCATCCTGGTTAATACGGATCGGTTCCGACCAGGTAGTTCCCTCGTCGTTGGATTTGATCAGGTAGACATCGGATCCGGATCCGGTATTGATACCAGGAACCCCGATGTTGGACCACACAATGTAGATGGTCCCCCGGTAAGGGCTGTTGCTGATGTCGCAGGTCATGGAGGGAAAAGAGTTGACCCGCTGGTTCTGTGTTACGCCGGTGGTCCGGATACCACGGATGTTGTTGAGAGCCCTGAAACCGGGTTCCCAGGAGATGCCGCCGTTCAGTGACCTGGCAAATCCGATCGCTTTTTCATCTCCTGGCCAGTTATCATATACCCCCCAGGCGGCATACACTTCTCCGTCAGTACCAGTCTTGAAGTTGATCCCCTGGTTATGACTGCCGGCATTGGTTCCTTGGCTGATGTTGATTCTCGGTTCCCAGGAGGTCCCGTTGGTGATGGATCTGGACACCCGTATCTGGTTGAACTCCATCCACCCATCGTAAAGATACCCGGTATATGGACTCGTCGGACTGTTATCCACCCAGAGATGGTTCTTGTCAAGAATGTTGGACATGCTTCCGTTTGCCACAATCTTAGTGGTCCAGGTAGTGCCGTTATCATCGGAATAAGCTACCCCCTGTCCGTAACCGGTGGTGATGTATCCGACGAAGTACCTCCCGCTCATGTTGATACAGGCTGCCGGGTCACCATAATTTCCACCTCCCGGACCATAGATGGATCCACCCCAGGTGAGGCCACCGTCATAAGAATCCAGGTGATCGGCTCCATAGAACGAAGTGGTGTTGGGCCAGTTTCCGGAGTTGTTGGAGTTGAGGATATGATAAGCATCGTTCGGGTTTACTGCAATCGAATTCTCGCTCTGATGCGACGATTCGGTCGTCACGGGGACATCCGGTGAATCGTCAACCAGAACCCCGTCGATCAGCACTTTAGTTCCGGTAAATGTGGCCGGAGGTATCGGGGAAAAGGGCTGTACAGGGACCAGACCAAGTTCGGCCATTTTGCGCCAGTAACCCATGTTATCGATACGTGTATCCGGCTGATATCCCGGAGGAAGGATAAGGTTCTGCTGAGCCGAGGTGACAGGCACGAAGAATAAAAGTAAACCGGCGAGAGCCAGTAGTGTAAACAACTGTTTCATGATATGAATGATTAAAGGTGATTTAAGGAATCTCCCAGGACAAAGATACGCATTATTGAAAATTAATTATTTAAAATCATTCAAAATAATTGTTCATATCGCAAGTTTGTTATATATTTGCAGTCTTATACTTTAATTACTTTCACCTTATGCAAACCCGGATCAGGCAGTTCAGTATCATAATGATAGCTACCTTAATGCTTTTCAGCACTACGGGTGTTGCAATCTATCATCATATCTGCGGATGTCCGTTGCCGGCGGCCCAGGCTGTTCAGGTGACGGAAAACATGCATGCCTGCTGCCATCAGCCAGAAACTCCGCCTGTTTCAGCGTGTTGCAGTGACTTCGACCATAAAAATTGTGACGCTGAACAACACGACCGCTGTAAAGATGAGGTAACCTACCTCAAGGCACCGATTATCTCCACGATGCCGGTACAGGAAGTAACTGTTTCTCTGATTTCATTTGAGATGCCGCTGCTTCGTCGCTTCCCTTCTCGCAGTGACGATGATGCCGGATTATCCGATGGATCCCTCCGTGTGGAACCCCTTATCCCTTCCCATGTCTTACCTCCCCGAGCAGGCGGATCCCTGCTAATTCTCCTTCATTCCCTCAAAATTCCCTTCCCGGAAGATATTGCTTAAATCACACTGAATTGTTCGGTGTGACCCCTTTGTCGCCTTCGTGCCATCCTTTGCGCGCCTTCGCGGTTGAAAAATTTTTACCACAAAGGCGAAAAAGTGCACACAAAGGCGAAGAAGGAAGAATTTACAACATCATTGATTGTTATCTGAAAATTTCATTACGCGATGCTCAATAAGATCATAGGATATTTCCTGAAAAACCGTCTGGTTTCGATGCTGCTTCTTCTGACCATTATCGGTTGGGGACTGGTTACCGCCCCCTTTAACTGGCCGCTTGATTTTCTTCCGCGGGATCCGGTGCCGGTCGATGCCATCCCCGACATTGGCGAAAACCAGCAAATAGTAGCCACGGAATGGATGGGACGCTCACCAAAAGATATTGAAGATCAGGTCACCTATCCGCTCTCCTCTGCGTTGTTGGGGATTCCGGGGGTGAACACCATCCGGAGCACCTCCATGTTCGGGATGTCGTTCATTTACATCATCTTTAACGATGACGTCAACTTCTACTGGAGCCGCTCGCGGATCCTGGAAAAACTAAATTCGCTACCCGCGGGAACTTTGCCTTCCGGTGTACAACCAACCCTTGGCCCGGATGCCACGGCATTGGGCCAGATCTACTGGTACACGCTGGAGGGACGGGATCCGAAGACCGGCAAACCCACCGGAGGATGGAGCCCACAGGAGCTCCGCACCCTGCAGGATTTCTATGTGAAGTACAGCCTCTCTACAGCCAAAGGGGTTTCGGAAGTGGCTTCGGTGGGAGGATTCATCAAGGAGTACCAGGTCGATGTCAACCCGGATGCGCTGAAGGCATATGGAGTCTCTTTGATGGATGTGATGACTGCGGTCAGGAAGAGCAACCTCGATATCGGCGCCGAAACCATCGAAATGAACCAGGTGGAGTACCTGATCCGTGGATTGGGCTATATCAAGAGCCTCAGCGACCTGGATAACTCCGTGATCCTGGTCCGGAATAATGTTCCGGTACGCATCAAGGATGTGGCACAGGTCTCCTTTGGACCGGCTCCGCGTCGGGGAGGACTCGATAAAGAGGGATCCGAAGCTGTGGGAGCTGTAGTAGTTGCCCGTTATGGCTCCAACCCGATGGAGGTGATCAACAACGTCAAAGACAAGATCAAGGAGATTGACCAGGGATTGCCCCAAAAGGTGTTGCCCGATGGTACCATCTCCAAGGTCACCATCATTCCTTTCTACGACCGGACCGGACTGATACGGGAGACCATCGGAACCCTGGAGTCAGCCTTGTCACACGAAATCCTGATCAGCATCATCGTCATCATCGTCCTGTTGCTGAACATGCGGGCCTCTATCATCATCTCCGGGTTGCTTCCCGTGGCCGTGCTGATGACCTTTATCATCATGCGCTACCTGGGTGTGGAAGCCAACATCGTTGCCCTGTCAGGTATCGCCATTGCCATCGGGGTGATGGTGGATGTGGGGATCATCTATGTGGAGAACATCGTCCGGCATATTGAGATGCCCGAAAATGAAGGGGCCAGGGGACAGAAGCTGGTGAAACTGATTCAGAATGCCACGATGGAGGTCTCCCCGGCCGTCACAGTCGCGCTCTCGACCACCATCGTCAGTTTCCTGCCGGTCTTTTTCATGATGGCCTCCGAAGGGAAGCTTTTCCGGCCACTGGCGTTCACGAAAACATTTGCGCTTACTGCCTCATTTATATTGGGAGTTGTCGTACTTCCGACATTGGCATACTTTCTTTTTTCCCTCCGGTTTGATAAAAAGCGGATTCGCTTATGGTGGAATTCATTGCTGATCCTTGTTGGTATATTATTGGTTGTAATCTGGGGCGACTGGCCCGCGCTGGCGCTGACAGCCATCGGGATCAACAACCTGTTGCAGCCTCGTTGGGAAAAACGGTACCGACATCTCCATACCCTGATCAACATCGCAATCATTTTGTTATTCGCCATGTACTACCTGGCCGCAGAATGGTTGCCCCTGGGAGCGCACAATAGCACGATGGTCAACTTCCTGTTTGTATTTGGCATCATTGCCCTCATCCTGGGTACGCTTTCCATCGTAGTAAAATATTATGAACCTATGCTTCGCTGGTGTCTGAAGAATAAGTGGAAGTTTTTGTCGGTTCCCGTGATCACAATTCTCTTTGGTGTTGTGATCTGGCAGGGTTTTGACAAACTATTCGGTTGGGCAGCGAATGGGCTCGGGGCAATACACCTCGATGTAAGGGCGACAGCCTTTTGGAGAGATGCGGAGAAAAACTTCCCGGGTGTCGGAAAAGAGTTCATGCCTGCGCTGGATGAAGGATCTTTCCTGCTGATGCCCACCAGCATGCCGCATACCAGCATTGAAAAGAACCTCGATTACATCGAAAAACTGGACAGAGGACTGATCTCAATCCCGGAGGTGGAGATGGCGGTCGGAAAATGGGGACGGGTCAACTCGGCGCTGGACCCCGCACCGGTGCAGATGTTTGAAAACACGATCAATTACCGCCCTGAGTTCATCCTGGATGAAAACGGTCACCGGATGCGGTTCAAGGTCGACAAGGAGGACAACTTCGTGCTGATTGATGGAACAACCTATCACCCCGGGCGGAACGGGTTCCGCATCATACCGGCCGACAGTCTGATCCCCGAACGGCGGGGCGAATATTTCAGGCAGTGGAGAACGCATTTGAAAAGCCCGGATGATATTTGGAAAGAGATAGTTAAAGTCACCAATTTGCCCGGACTGACTTCGGCGCCCAAGTTGCAGCCTATTGAGACACGGCTGGTGATGCTTTCAACGGGTATGCGGGCCCCGATGGGGATCAAAGTCTATGGCCCCGATCTTGAATCCATTGAAGAAGCAGGACTGGCTTTTGAACAGGCCCTGAAGGATGTTCCTTCAGTAAAATCCGCTTCGGTATTCTATGACCGGGCCGTGGGAGCTCCGTACCTGGAGATCAGCCTCGACAGGGAGGCCATGGCCAGATATGGGCTGACCGTGAGCGACGTCCAGGAGATCCTGGAGGTAGCCGTGGGAGGCATGACGTTAAGTACTTCGGTGGAGGGCAGGGAACGGTTCCCCATCCGGGTCAGGTATGCCAGGGAACTACGTGACAATCCGGAAGACCTTGGCCGGATCCTGGTGCCAACCATGACAGGGGCGCAAATCCCGCTCAATGAGGTCGCACAAATCGATTACGTGAGAGGAGCCCAGATGATCCGGAGCGAAAACACTTTCCTTGTCGGGTATGTCATTTTTGACAAGCAGCCGGGGATAGCTGAAGTGAATGTAGTGGAGGAGGCCGACAAGATCTTGAAACAGAAGATAGAGGATGGAGAACTTCAGCTTCCAAAAAACGTGACCTATAAATTCGCCGGTAATTATGAGCAGCAGATCCGGGCAACCAAGCAATTGGTTATCCTGATTCCCATCAGCCTGATCCTCATCTTTCTGTTACTCTATTTTCAATTCCGCACTATCACCGCTTCACTCATACACTTCTCCGGCGTCTTCGTCGCCTTTGCAGGTGGATTCATCATGTTGTGGCTTTACGGAGAGAGCTGGTTTATGAACTTTTCTGTGGCCGGGATGGACATGCGGGATCTCTTCCAAATGCATACCATCAACCTCAGTGTAGCAGTCTGGGTTGGATTTATTGCCCTTTTCGGGATCGCCACCAACGATGGAGTAATCATGGGAATCTATATCCACCAGGTGTTTGAACGCAAGAAACCGGCTTCGGTTTTCGAAGTTCAGGAAGCCGTGGTGGAGGCAGGGAGTAAGCGCGTGCGCCCCGCCATGATGACAGCTGCCGTAGCGATCATCGCCCTGCTGCCCGTTCTCACCTCCACCGGAAAAGGAGCGGATATCATGGTCCCGATGGCCATCCCCACATTCGGTGGTATGATCATCCAGATGATGACGATGTTTGTGGTTCCGGTGCTGCAATCGATTTGGCGGGAAGGAGCGATCAGGAGAGAAGGACGAGGGACAAGGGACGAAGGACGAGGGGAAGTAGAAATTGTAAACTGAAAATCAGGTTTACCCCATCCCTGAAGGGAACCTGATTTTCAGCAACTACTCCCTTTAGGGCAGGGGTAAAAAGTTGCTGAAAATTGAAATCCGAGATTAGAAATTGGAAAGTAGAAATTGGAAATTAGAAAGAATTAGTACGAAATGAAGAAAGTAAATAAAATAGAATGTCAGTGGAAAAGGAAGGTTTTTAGGGAGGTTTCGCAGACGATGCTGCGTTTCGTCATCTCGGGAATCCTAGTCTTTGCCTTGACAGGGGCAGGGAGAGGGCAGGCTGTGTTACCGGACTCACTTCAGGCTTACCTTGAACTTGCAGCAAAGAACAATCCCGCTGTTAAGGCGAAGTTTAACGAGTACCTGGCTGCGCTGGAGAAAGCGCCACAGGCGGGGGGTCTCCCTGATCCGGAATTCAGTTTCGGGGTTTTTATCAAGCCTATGGAGTTGCTGGGAGGAAACCAGGTGGCCGACTTCCAGCTAATGCAGATGTTCCCTTGGTTTGGGACCCTGCACTCTGCCAGGGACGAAGCATCCCTGATGGCCAAAGCAAAATTTGAATCGTTCCGCGATGCCAAACAGCAGGTCTGGTTCAATGTACGAAAAGCCTGGCTGGAACTCTATTTAAACCAGTCCAGGATCAACCTGACACAAAAGAACCTGGAGCTCCTGAAGGCGATTGAACGGATTGCACTGGTCCGGTTCTCCTCTTCGACTCCCGGAGGCCCCACCTCAGGGGGAAATCAGCAATCAATGCAGAAGATGCCAGGGGGATCCACTGGAACTGGTTTAAACATGTCCGGACGCAGTTCCGGGAACATGGCGGGGGGCATGTCGGGGAGTATGTCAGGTACCCCGGCAGGTGGATTGGCAGGAACGAACTCCTCCTCGATGGGCGGGAATATGGCAAGCTCCGAAGGGATGAACACGATGGGAACCTCCTCAGACCTGATAGGTTTGTACAGGATTCAGATCGAGATGGGGGATCTGGAGAACGTTATTGCCGACTATAAAACGCAGTCAACTGTACTGACTGCCGCGATGAATAGTTTGTTGAACCGAAAATCAGACATCCCGGTAGCTCTGCCCGACACCCTTGTCCCGGAGACACCCGGGGCCACTTTTCTGTCGATCCGCGACAGCATCTGGGCCCGTAACACTATGCTCACCATGCTTTCGGCAGAGAAACAAGCCTATGACGAACGGATCCGGATGTCGAAACGGATGAGCTACCCGATGTTCGGGCTGGGTATAGATTATATGCTCATCAACAAGCGGCCCGATAATCCTTCGATGATGAATGGCAAGGATATGATCATGCCGATGGGAAAGATAACGCTGCCAATCTACCGGGGCAAGTATTCTGCCTTGAGGAAAGAGGCGGAATTCCTGAGCCTTGCAACCGTGAATCAAATCTCATCAGTGCAAAATGCTTTGACAGTGGAGTACCACGACAGGTTGAAGATGCTCGACGATGCAAACCGAAGGATACAACTTTACACCCGGCAATCTGACCTGGCTCAGAAAACGCTGAACCTGATGATCGTGGAGTTTAGCGTTTCAGGAACCGGACTGGATGAACTGTTGAAGATCGAACAACAATTACTGGATTACGAATTGGTAAAAATAGAAGCCATCGTTGAGAATAATATTGCCATCGCCGGCCTCGGCCGCCTTATGGCAAGCGCCGGTGGCGCTCAAACAGAGTAAATATAGAATAGATGAAAAAGATACAAGAATTAATGAATTGGATCAAAGGAAGGCGGGTTTTCAGACTCCGGATCAGCAAGGTTGTAAAGACCATTATTTTGATCGGTATCGGCCTTTTTGCCGGTTGGTTATTTTTCCATTCGTCAGGAAATGCTCCTCTTGATAGTCATCAACACGAGACCGTTTCCACTCAGGAGGAGATTTGGACCTGCTCCATGCATCCCCAGATCCGGATGCCTGAACCGGGGAAATGTCCGATTTGCGCGATGGATCTGATCCCCTTGTTGCAGGGCGGTGTGACCCAGGATCCCATGGCTATCCGACTTTCGGCAGAGGCCATTGCGCTGGCAAATGTTCAGACTTCAGTGGTTTCCAGGAACCAGTCAACCCGTGAAATTCGTCTCTTCGGCACGGTACAGCCTGATGAACGGTTGTTACAAAGTCAGCCTGCCCATATCCCCGGCCGGATTGAAGAATTGAATGTCAATTTTACCGGAGAAACTGTGAAGAAAGGTCAGATCCTGGCAAAGATATACTCTCCGGAGCTGATCAAAGCTCAGCAGGATCTGCTGGAGGCGTTGAAAATGAAAAATCTCCAGCCGGCTATACTGGAAGCAGCCCGGGAACGCCTCAGGCAATGGAAGCTGACACCGGATCAGGTTGCAGCTATCGAACAATCGGGGGAGATCACCACCGAAGTTCCTGTGCTGGCCAATACCTCCGGGATTGTTATGGCACTGCGGGTTAACGAGGGAGATTATGTGAGTCGCGGAACCACCCTTTTCGAACTAGCCGACCTGTCGAAACTCTGGGTGCTCTTCGACGCCTACGAACAGGATCTGCCCTTTATCCACACCGGCGATAAGATCACCTATACGCTTCAGGCTATGCCGGGGAAGAGCTATCGTGCAAACGTGATGTTTGTGGATCCCTTTGTGGATCCGATGACACGGGTTGCGAAAGTGCGGGTGGAGCTCCCAAATGTTAACGGGCAACTGAAACCCGAGATGTTTGTAACCGGAGTGATTCAGGCGCGACTGGATCAGTATAAAAACAACCTGGTCATCCCCAGATCGGCTGTGCTGTGGACCGGAAAAAGATCTGTCGTTTATGTCAGGCTGCCCGATGAAGAGGAGCCTGCGTTCAAGATGCGGGAGATCACATTGGGACCGCAGCTTGGAAACAGCTATGTGGTGACAGATGGTCTGGCAGATGGTGAGGAGATTGTGACCGAAGGCACTTTTAGCGTCGATGCAGCTGCCCAATTGGAGGGCAAACCCAGCATGATGAACGCCTCTGGAGGGAAGGTATCCACAGGTCATGATCATGGAAGTATGAAGATGGAATCTGGCTCCATTGATCCGCAGTTCGCCAAACAGCTAAAATCCGTCTATACGGCCTATCTTGGCATGAAAAATGCGTTTGTGGATTCTGACCCGCAGGAGGTAAAGAAATTTGCCGGACAGGTTGGGGTTACTCTGGGTAAGATCGATATGAAATTACTACAGGGAGATTCGCACGAGATATGGATGAAACAGGTTCCTTTGCTTGAGAAAGCCCTGGATAAGATAAAAAACAGCAGCAATCTCGAGGTTCAGCGGGAAGCCTTTGCCGGGTTAAATCTTGCGTTTTATAAAGTCATCAAGGCATTCGGATTGGCAGGCGACACAACCTATTACCAGTATTGCCCGATGGCATTCGGCAACAAGGGAGCTTACTGGTTCAGTGAGTCCAACGAGATCCGGAACCCCTATTTCGGAGAGGCTATGCTGAAGTGCGGGGAGACGAGGGAAACGCTGAAATGACGAAAGACGAGGGACGAAGGACGTGAGACGAAGGACGTGAGACGTAGGACGTGAGACGTAGGACGTGAGACGTAAGATGTAAGACGTAAGACGTAAGATGTAAGACGTAAAATTTATAAAGAGTAAAAATTATAAAGAGTAAAAATTATCAATTATCAATTAATACAAACCTTTAAATCTAAAAACAATGAAAACAAAATCAATGATGTTAGCATTAGGCATGCTGTTTATCGGCATGACCTCACTGTTTGCCAAAGATGGAAAAACAGAGAAAATTAATGTGTACGGGGAGTGTGGCATGTGTAAGACCCGGATCGAAAAAGCTGCCAAATCGGTAGAAGGCGTTTCCAAGGCAACGTGGGATGCGACTGAAAATGTATTGACTGTCACATTTGATGACACTAAGGCCACTGTCCTGAAGATCGAAGAGGCAGTTGCCAAGGTCGGACACGATACGGATAATGTAAAAGCTGATGACAAAGTCTATGCTAAATTGCCAGGTTGCTGCAAATATGATCGTCCTGTCTCCGAAAAGAAGATGGAGATGAAGGGACATGAAGGTCACAATCATTGACCATCCCAGGAATTTTCAGACACGCTGAAATAGTCCTGATTACGGGTGTTCTGTTTCTGCAAGCCCTGATCTTCGGACCTGGCCTGCAGGGACAGTCTATCCTTTATCAACTAATGGAAATAGCTTAATGATTTAAAATCAACAGGTCATGAAACTGATAAAAGCATATATTAGGCAAAGAAAAATGGAGGAGGTGTTTAAAGCGCTGAAAACTAATGGGTATTGTTGTATGACCATGGTAGAATGCCAGGGGACCGGGAAATATTCTGACCATGAGAAAGAACATATAAGCGTGAAATATCCCTATGCCGATGCTTACAGGGTTATTAAGTTGGAGATACTTGCAGCGGATGTGCACGTTCAGGAAATAATAATGATTATCAGGCAAAACGGACGAACGGGTTACCAGGGTGATGGTTTAATAATCGTTTCGCCTGTGGATGAAGTTTACAAAGTCAGAACCGATGAACAAGGTATCCTGGCTGTTTAAATTCGTAAAACAGAATCTTCAAAGAGCATGCACCCTTCAAGATGTACTTCCCGGTCAGATGATTTAAATTAAAAATTATTCGTTATGGAACAGCATAAAATTTTAGTAAATCCATCACACCACGATCATGATGTGCATAAGGAGCATTCTCATGGTACTTATACCTGTCCCATGCATCCGGAAGTAAAGCAGGACCATCCGGGGAGTTGCCCCAAATGCGGAATGGACCTGGTGCCGGAAAAATCAGAAGATACAAGCGAAGAGGAAAAAGCCTACAAAAAAATGGCAAAAAGATTCTGGATTGCACTGGCATTGAGCATCCCGGTATTTATTATAGCTATGTCGGAATTTTTCCCTTTTATGCATCTTGATGCGGTTGCATCCCAAAAAGTGTGGAACTGGGTGCAATTCATCCTGGCAACACCTGTCGTGTTTTATTCCAGTTGGGAATTTTTTAAGCGTGGATGGAGCTCCATACGCCGGTGGGCGCCTAATATGTGGACATTAATTTCCATAGGCGTAGGGGCGGCATATCTGTTTAGTGTAGCAGGAATGTTATTCCCGGGATTATTCCCTGATCACTTTAAGGATGTTCAGGGAAACGTACATCTGTATTTCGAAGCCGCGGCCGTCATTCTCACCCTTGTTTTGTTAGGCCAGGTACTTGAGCTCAGAGCACACAGCAAAACCAATTCAGCCATAAAAGCGTTACTGGGTCTTGTTCCGCCTGTGGCCAGAGTCATCCGCAACGGACAGGAAGAAGAAATACCTCTCGAAGAAGTTCAGGTGGGTTATTTAATGAGGGTGAAGCCCGGTGAGAAGATCCCTGTGGATGGAATCATCACGGAAGGGGCAGCCATTGTTGATGAAAGTATGATTACGGGAGAACCAATGCCTGCCGATAAATCCTTAGGTGACAAAGTTACCGGGGGTACAATTAATGGCAAAACATCTTTCATCATGAAGGCCGAGAAGGTAGGTTCCGATACCCTGCTTTCACAGATTATTGAGATGGTTAACAAAGCCAGTCGTTCACGGGCGCCTATCCAAAAGCTGGCCGATGTGGTGGCAAAATATTTCGTCCAGATTGTGATAGGAGTAGCCTTGATAACTTTTGCCATATGGGCAATCTGGGGGCCAGAACCGGCCTTTGTATATGCATTTGTCAATGCAGTGTCGGTGTTGATTATTGCTTGCCCGTGTGCGTTGGGATTGGCAACACCTATGTCTATCATGGTAGGTACCGGACGTGGCGCCCAATCGGGGGTTCTGGTGAAAGATGCCCGGGCAATTGAAGAGATGAACAAGGTGGATACCCTTATTATTGATAAAACCGGGACAATTACGGAAGGAAAACCTGCTTTGAAATCGTATACCTCATTTGGTAACTATCCGGATGATGAAATACTTCGTTTGGCAGCTTCTGTTGATTTTTTAAGCGAACACCCGGTTGCCGAAGCAATAGTGAGGGGGGCCAAAGAAAAAGGAGTTGTATTGGAAAAACTGGAAAATTTCGAATCAGTTACAGGAAAAGGGGTAAAGGCGGTTTATCATGGGAAAAGGATTGGTTTGGGGAACTCCAGGTTGAAAGACGACTTTAGGGCAGATCTTGATGAAGAAAAGCAAAAACAGGTAAAAGAATGGCAATTAACCGGGCAAACGGTCATGTACCTGATTATTGAAAATAATGTGGAAGGGATTATCAGTGTAGCCGACACCATTAAATCAACTTCAGCAAAAGCGATTCAAGCGCTGCAAAAGATGGGTTTGAAGGTGTATATGCTTACCGGGGATAATGAGTTTACTGCCAAAACAGTAGCCGGGGAGTTAGAACTGGACGGATATCAGGCTGATTGTCTGCCGGAAGATAAATATAAAAAAGTAAAAGAACTTCAGGACAATGGTCGGGTTGTTGCGATGGCAGGTGATGGCATAAACGATGCACCTGCCCTTGAACAAGCCAATGTAGGGATAGCCATGGGAACCGGTACCGATATTGCGATGCAAAGCGCTGAGATCACGCTTGTAAAAGGCGATCTGAACGGGATTGTCCGTGCCAGGGAATTGAGTATTAAAGTGATGCGCAATATAAAACAAAACCTGTTTTTTGCTTTTGTATATAATGCATTAGGCGTACCAATTGCTGCAGGTATCCTGTTCCCCTTCTTTGGTATTTTACTCAGCCCGATTATCGCGGCTGCTGCAATGAGTTTCAGTTCCGTTTCGGTTATCTCCAATGCTTTACGACTGAGGAAGATGTAGTGGAGATGACGATTTCACCAACGTGCTTGATAATATAAATGAGATGTTTAGATGAAAAACAAGTTGAACCTGATCTCAGTACTTACCTGCCTAGATTGCCAAGGATTCCTACTCTGTTACACAGCGAGAGTTATAGATCGGAATTCAGAAAAAATTGGAATATGTCATACGGCTAGAACAGCGGGATCATCTGAAAAAAGCCTATATTTGCAAAAAATCATTGCATTGCTTGTCAGAAAACAAATATCGATCCTGCTCCTTTTCTCCTACGCTATTCTTTTAGGGCATGATTTGATTCCGCATCATCATGAACCTGGAACAGAAGCAAGTTTGATTGTTCTTCCTGAACACCATTCCGATAATGACCATGTTCATCTTTTCACAGGTATTCATATTTCGCATCCGGCCTCATCATCATGGGAAATAATCCATTTTCTTTATGAACAAACCAGACCATTCGGTCAATACGAATTAGCTCCGGCTCTGATCTATGATATTTATGAGTTCCCTCCTTCGGAATTACTAAAAAAGCCCCTTAGAGCCAATCAATCTGTCATTTCGATCATAGAAGGTATTACCCTTTCTTGCGGTTTGCGGGCGCCTCCCATGGCATAAAGCCATTCTTTTTCTTCCTATATTCTTTTTTTATTTACATCTAATTTTTTCGACATGAAAAGATTCATTTTTTTATGGGCTGTTATATTCATATCCTCCTGTTCAGTCCCCAAGACAGATAACCAAACTCTGGAGCTTCTGGCTGAATCTCATACAGTATTCACCAACCAATATGAACTATTTGTAGAATTTGATCCCCTGATTAAGGGCCAGTCGTCGAGATTTGGTTCCCATATAACGGCGCTCAGCTATTATAAGCCACTCACAACCGGGCAACTTACTGTTATCCTTGCAGGCAGTAGGAAGATCGAAAGCAAGCCTGTGGGGGTCTCAGAAAATCCAGGGATTTACAGGGCAACCCTAACACCGGAAGAAACCGGCAAGTTTGACCTGCTGTTTCTCTTTACCAACAACTCATCCATTGACACTTTTCTTGTTTCCGGGGTGGAGGTCTTCGCTGATCAGGAAAAAGCCCTGGCCGGTGCAAAGCCTCCCGTTGGCGGGGCCATTGTCTTCCTGAAGGAGCAGGCCTGGAAAACAGATTTCGGCGTCGAAAAAGTACAAGAGATGCCTTTTCACGGAGTGATCCGAACTGCAGGTAAGATTACACCTACTGCCTCGGGAAGCACCATGGTGATTGCCAAAAACCCAGGTGTAGTGACGTTTAGTAAATTGATCAATCCCGGAATACCGATTGAAAAGGGGTCGCTTGTAGCCATGATTACCGGGCAGGGACTTTCGGAAGGGAATCCTGAAACTCTTTTACTTAATGCCAGGGAGAATTTTGAAAAAAGCAGACAGGAGTATGAAAGAAATTCCATCCTGCTTAAAAATAACCTGGTCTCCCGCCCCGAGTATGAAGCATCCGAAGCTGCCTACCTGATGGCGGAAAAGAAATATGATATTCTCAAGGAAAACATCAGAGGAAACGGATTTGAGGTTACATCGCCGGTTTCCGGGTATCTGACCCGGCTCCTGGTAAACAACGGAGCAAAGGTGGAAACAGGAATGCCCATTGCTGAAATCCTGTCAGGTCAGCGCGTTCTGTTGGAATTGATGGTATCTTCCAGGTATTCCGGAATGATCCCGAAAATCTCAGACGGGGTGCTGATTACCTCCTCCGATAATACTTACCAGATCAGCGCATGCAATGGGAAACGCATCTCTGGAAACACCAATATTCAGGTCTATGGAAAGATCCCCGTCATATTTGAAATCGAATCAAACGCTGATCTGCTGTCCGGAACCATTGCTACAGCTTACCTGTGGTATGATAACAACGAACGAGCGATAACCGTTCCAACTTCCGCTATCGCTGAAGAACAGGGAACCTATTATGTATTCGTTCAGAAAACAGGCGAGTCCTTCGAGAAAAGACGTGTTAAAATCTCCACATCCGACGGTTTAAGGGTATGCATTTCAGAAGGGTTGGCATCGGATGAATGGGTTGTTGTGAAGGGCGCCATGCTGGTTAAACTTGCTTCGATGTCGGGAGCTATTCCATCTCATGGTCATGTTCATTGATTTTAACTAAAAGGAGATCTAAACATGCTGAATAAAATAGTTCAATTTTCATTGCAGAATCGTCTGCTGATCATACTGGTTTTTGCGGCGCTGATTGTGGCAGGTATCTTTGTGTCCAATTCGATGGACATTGATGTTTTTCCCGACTTTACCGCCCCTACTGTAGTGGTCATGACCGAAGCCCATGGAATGGCTTCCGAAGAGGTTGAAAAACTAGTCACATTCCCGATTGAATCAGCCATGAACGGCTCAATGAGTGTTAGGCGTATCAGGTCATCCTCATCTACCGGATTTTCGATTGTTTTTGTCGAATTTGACTGGGGTACTGATCTTTTCAGGGCCCGGCAGGTGGTTGGAGAGAAACTATTGACCATAAAATCTGTCCTACCCGAAGGGGTTGGCGAACCAACCCTTGCTCCACAATCATCCATCATGGGTGAAATTATGTTTATCAGCCTCACTTCTGATTCCACCAGTCCAATGGCGCTCAGGAGCCTGGCCGACTGGAAATTGCGCCCGGCATTGCTGGGATTAGGTGGTATTGCACAGGTTACGGTCATTGGCGGTGAACTTAAACAGTACCAGGTAGAGGCTGATCCTTACTTGATGTATCTCTACGGTGTATCACTGAACGAATTGTACGGTGCCTGTGATGACATCAATGCCAATGCTCCCGGCGGGATTATCAACCAATATGGTAATGAATACGTTGTAACTGGTCTAGGAAGGTCTGGAAATGTCGAAGACCTGGGAGCAAGCGTCGTAAAATCCTACGGAGATACCATTATCCGGATTAAAGATGTAGCGACCATCAAAATCGTGCCGGCTCCTAAACTTGGAGATGGATCGCTGAACGCAAAACCGGCAGTTTTGTTATCGATAACAAAGCAGCCTGACATTAACACTGTAGACCTTACCCATCGTATCGATGTCACTATGGAACAGATACGCAACGATCTTCCCCACGATATAATCGTTAACACTCAGATTTTCAGACAATCTGATTTCATTGAATCATCAGTTAAAAATGTCCAGAGTTCCCTGATTGAAGGAGCCTTGTTCGTTGTGATCATTCTGGCTATCTTTTTATTGAATTTCCGAACTACCTTTATCTCGGTGCTCGCAATTCCGATCTCACTTCTGATCACTGTGATTATCATCAGATTAATGGGTTACACTATCAATACCATGAGCCTGGGTGGTATGGCCATCGCCATTGGCGCCCTGGTGGATGATGCCATTATCTTCGTGGATAATGTTTTCAGACGGTTAAAACAGAATAACTCACTGATGCCCGAAAACCAAAAATCCTCTATGGATGTTATATTTCTGGCATCGGGTGAAATACGCAGTTCGATCGTAAATGCTACGGCAATCATCATCGTCTCCTTTATCCCTTTGTTTTTCCTGGGAGGGATGGAGGGTAGGATGCTGAAACCATTAGGCATTTCATTTATTGTTGCCCTGGCCTCTTCTCTATTGGTAGCTATCACACTGACCCCGGTTTTATGTAGCTATTTTCTGGTGAGCCCTAAAATGCTCAATCGGCAGAAAGCCGAAAGCCGGACTGTGGCCTTTCTGAATACATATTATCAACGATCGCTTCAGTGGGTGATGGAAAATTCTAAAAAAGTTCTATGGATCACTGGGGTATTGTTAATAGGATCCATATTGCTTTATTCAACTTTTGGGAGAAGTTTTCTTCCTGAATTCAATGAAGGCTCGCTCACGCTCACAGTTGTAACCTTGCCAGGGATCTCTCTTGAAGAATCGAATAAGATCGGGAACCAGGTAGAATCCCTTTTATTATCCATTCCGGAGGTAAAAAGCACTTCACGAAAAACAGGTAGGAGTGAACTCGATGAGCATGCCCAGTCAGTGAATGGCGCTGAAATCGATGTTCCATTTACTCTTGACAAGCGAAGCAGGGATGAATTTATGAAAGATGTCAGAACCAGACTTAAGTCGATCAGGGGAGTGAATGTAATCGTGGGTCAACCTCTTGGTCATCGCATCGATCATATGTTGTCGGGAACCAGGGCCAATATAGCGATTAAAATTTTCGGGCCGGATAATGCGACCTTGCTGGATCTCGGGAATAATGTAGCTACTGCTATAAGGCCAATCCCTGGAGTAGTTGATGTTTCTCCCGAGCAGATGACGGCTGTTCCCCAGGTTAAGATTATTCCGAGAAGAGAAGTGATGAGCCGTCTTGGAGTCACCATGAAAGATTTTCACGATGCTGTGGATATTGCAATAGCAGGTAAAAAGATCGGTGAGATTTATGAAGGTACCGGTAAATTCGATCTTGTATTGAGATATCCGGCAAATGTTCGCGACCAGTTTGAAAAGCTGGGGGATATCATGGTCGATAACCAATATGGAAAGAAAATTCCGCTTGCTCAGATCAGTGAGATACGATCAACCACAACTCCTAATACCATCAGTCGGGAGAACCTGACGCGTAAAACGGTTGTGTCGGTAAATATCGCCGAACGTGACCTGCAATCGTCGGTTTCAGATATAAAAAAATCAGTAGGTAAGAATGTCCAATTGCCTTCAGGTTATACAATTGAATATTCCGGAAAATTTGAAAGTGCGGCAGTTGCCTCGAAAATAATCCTGTTTACCTCTATTCTTTCGGTCATCATAATCTTTTTGCTCCTGAACCAGGAGTTTAAAAATACCAAACTGTCCCTCACTATCTTGCTCAACCTGCCCCTGGCGCTGATTGGGGGTATAGTGGCTGTTTACTTTAACGGTGGAATTTTAAACATTCCCTCCCTGATCGGATTTATTACCCTATTTGGCATTGCCACCAGGAACGGAATTTTACTGGTTTCCAATTACGAAGGGCTCAAGGAGAAGGGATTGGCGTTAAAAGACCGGGTTTTACAGGGTTCTGTTCAGCGACTCAGCCCAATTATGATGACAGCCCTTACTGCAGGACTTGCACTCATCCCGATGGCAATGGCCTACAATGCTCAAGGGAACGAAATTCAAAGTCCTATGGCCAAAGTAATCCTGGGAGGACTCTTTTCTTCAACATTGCTGAACCTTTTTATTATCCCTATTGTTTACACGTTAATTAACAGGAGAGAAAGCCATGAGTAGAGGATTTATAATGATCGGATTAATGGTCTTTTCAGGGTCTGTGTTTTCACAAACCCCACTGGATCAGTTGCTGGAAAGTATCACCCTCAACAATAAGTCGATAAAGACGTCGAAGGGGCAGGTTGAGTTGGCTAATATCCGGCAACGAACAGGTATATTTTTACCAAACCCAACCATCGAATATAACTATATGACAGGGAACCCATCTGAACTTGGTAATAAAACCGATTTCGGTGTAACCCAGGCATTCGATTTTCCTTCTGTATATATCCTGCAGAATAAAATTGCAAACCTGCACGGAGATGCTAATCAATTCATGTTATTAAGCCATAGACAGCAAATCCTCAGTGATGCGGCTGAACTCTATACAGAACTTGTTTTTATAAATAAGTACGCGAGATTATTGCAACGTCTGCAAAGCGCCACCAGCCAGTTTGTTTCCGGCCTTAAAACCAGGTTTGATCTTGGGGCCATTGATGCACTGGAATATTCACAGAAGAAATGGCTCGAATCCGTCCTGCTTATCAAGATCAGGGAGAATGAGATGCGCAAGCAATCATTATCGATGCAGCTAACCAGTATGAACGGGGGTATTCCTGTTGCTGTTAATGATACAACTTACGCGCATATAGAACCCTTCCCCATCCTTGATTCTCTTGTAAATAGAATCCTTTCAGGAAACCCGGATCTGAATTTTATCAGGGGACAACAATTTATCCGTGAAAAGGAGGTGCAACTGGCAAAGAGCAAATGGCTGCCTAAGTTTGAAGCAGGATATTACACTGAGAAAACACAAACTCTGGATTTGCAGGGGCTTCATCTCGGGATGACCATTCCTTTGTGGGAGAATGTCAATACAGTGAAACGAACAAAAAGTGAGGCGCGATTGATCAATCTGCAATGGGAGGAGTACCGGAATGGGTTATACTATGAAGTATCCAGCCTTTATGAGCAATGGAGGATGTCGCAGGTTTCTCTTGAGGAAATCCGGTCGGGAATTGCCGCTACTGATTTTAACATGTATCTGGCAACCTTATTAAAAGAGGGAAAAATTGAAGCTTCCCGGTTTTTCTATGACTTATCCGGTTGGCTTGCCATCAATGAAATGTACTTGAAAGGTGAGTTGAACATGAACCAGGCTTATATCAAATTGAAATCATACAGCTTTTAGTTTGATATAAGATTCTCCTGAAACGTGTATGACTTTAGTCAGAACGTCAGGGTTGTATCACTATCCAGTGTCCACTTAACCAGCTCTTTCATGGTACTGAGTTCAGTGCCGTCAATGAGTTTAAGTTCCTTGATGCCACGGGCTTCGGCACAGGAGCCGCAGATTTTCACCTTTCCACCCTTTAAGATCACAGAGCGAATCATCCGTTCAATATTATAGTACCCCTGGGGAGTATTCTGATTGGGTAAGGCAGCTGTAGCCGCGTCGGCCATCAGGAAAACGCGTACTTCTGATGCTTCATCTTCTTTCTGGATTGTCATGGCCATCCT